>CAZNRX010000020.1:0-59904 GCA_964575455.1 uncultured Anaerolineales bacterium
TGCCCATCTGAGTATACCACATGAAGGGCCATACGTCACTTTTCGCAATCCGGCGATCCCCCTCCAGGATTGGAGCGATCTCTGATGGCCCCCTACAGCGTGTCCAACGCAATCCGGAAGCGCTTGGCAACCTCCTGCAAGACCTTGACTGCTGAGTCCGCATCCTCCTTGAGCGAGCTTAGGAAATCCCAGCGCGTGAGTACCAGACACTCCGTTGGCTCAAACGCAACGACAGAAGCGGTGCGTGGCCCGTCATCCAACAGGGCCAGCTCCCCGAAGAAGTCGTTGGGACCAAAGGTGTTGACGGTGGTCTTTGTGCCGTCTGGACCCTCACGGATGGCCTCGGCCTCTCCGGAGGTGAGGATGAAGAATCCCTCACCCCCTTTGCCCTGGGTCACGATGGCGTCGCCGGCCTCATACTCGCGTTCTACGAATCGCTTTGCCAGGCTCTCCAACTGCCGCCTGTTGAACGATTGAAACAGTGGGGCTCTGTTCAGCGCCTTGAGCACCCTTTCTTCTTTTGCCATGTCTTCCTCCTTCGTCCATCGTCCATCGTCTGCCGTCCATCGTCTGCCGTTCCGGCCGGGCACCTAGATGCCTCTCAGATCGAGCTCCTCGGCGCGGTGACAGAGCACAAAGTGGTCTGGCTCCAGCTCCCGGAACTCTGGAGGCTCCTGCGAGCAGATGTCGATGGCGTAGCGACAGCGGGGATGGAAGTAACAGCCGCTCGGTGGATTCGATGGATCGGCCACGTTCCCCTTCATGACGATGCGCTCCGACTGGTACTTGGGATCCGGCTTCGGTACCGACGACATCAGCGCCTCGGTGTAGGGGTGGAGCGGGTTGTTGTACAGCTCCTCCGATTGGGCCATCTCCGCGATCTTGCCCACGTACATCACCGCCACGCGGTGCGAGATGTGCTGTACCACGCTTAGGTCGTGGGCGATGAAGATGTAGGCCAGGTTGAAGTCCTGCTGCAGATCCTCCAGCAGGTTCAGCGTCTGTGCCTGAATGGAGACATCCAGCGCCGAGACCGGCTCGTCGCAGATAATGACGCGAGGATTGAGCGAAAGCGAGCGGGCCAACCCGATTCGCTGCCGCTGGCCTCCGGAGAACGCGTGGGGATAGCGGCGGATGTGCTCCTTTCGCAGCCCAACGCGCTCCAGGAGATTGACCACGCGGTCCTCCATCTCCGCTCCCTTGTCCATGCCGTGGATGATCATCGGCTCGGCCACGATGTCGAAGACCGACATACGGGGGTTGAGGGAGTTGACCGGATCCTGGAAGATCATGGCCATGTCCCGACGGATTACGTTCAGCTGCTCCCTGTCCAGGTCGAACAGGCTCACCATCTCCTCCGAGCCGTTGGACGTGAACCTGTCCGTCTTGAAGTAGGCCTCGCCCCCCGTTGGTTCGTAGAGCTGGAGCACGGTGCGACCGGCTGTGGTCTTGCCGCAGCCGCTCTCCCCCACCAGGCCGAGCGTCTCGCCCTCACGGACGTAGAAACTGACGTCGTCCACGGCCTTCACGTTTCCGGTCACCCTTCTCAGGAAACCGGAGCGGATGGGGAAGTACTTCTTCAGCCCGCGCACGTCCAGCAGAATCTCCTCAGGCTGTTTCTGGGTGGGGGGGGCGATCTTGCTTACCGTGGGCGCGGTTGTCGCTGCGCTCACGTTAGTTGCTTGCTCGGCCATGTTTCTCACACCTCCTCGTAAAGCAGGCATCTGACCCAGTGATTCTCATCCACCTGTGTGTACTTCGGCACGATCCGGTCGCACTTCCCCGGCATGTACTCGGGACAGCGGGGGTGAAAGACGCAGCCCGGCGGCAAGCTGAACGGGTCAGGCACCATGCCCTTGATGGAGGACAATCGCTCCTTGCGCTTGCCGATCTGGGGGATGGATCTGAGCAGAGCCCGGGTATAGGGATGCTGGGGGTTGTAGTAGATGTCGAGGGCACTGGCCTTCTCCACCTGCTTGCCCATGTACATCACCACGATGTCCTCGGCCATCTCGGCGATCACGCCGAGGTCGTGCGTGATGTACATGATCGCCATATCGACCTCCTCCTGGAGTTTGCGCATCAGGTCCATGATCTGGGCCTCGATGGAGACGTCCAGGGCCGTGGTCGGCTCATCGGCGATCAGCATGGCCGGCTGGCAGGAGAGGGCGATGGCGATCATCACGCGCTGTCGCTGCCCGCCGCTCAGCTGATGTGGGTAGCTGTCGACCCGCTCCTGTGGCTTGGGGATGCCGACCTTGTCCAGCATCTCAGTAGCGATCTCCCGCGCCTCCTCGTCGGTCACGTGGCGGTACTCCTTGATGGTGTCCGCCATGTGGTCCCCCACCTTCTTGGGGACGAGGCGGTGCAGGTGCAGCGCCTCTCCGATGTGGGCGCCCGAGGTATAGACTGGGGTCAGGGAGCTCATCGGCTCCTGGAAGATCATAGCAAACTCGCCGCCTCGGATCTGGCGGATGCGTTGCCCATCGGGATCTAACTCCGTGATATTGATGGTTTCAACACCTTCGATGCGATCATACTTGTCGTGGTAATGATAGAGAACGGTGCCCTGCGTGATCTTGCCGGGCCTGGGGACCATCTGCATGATCGACTTGGCGGTCACGGACTTGCCGCAGCCGCTCTCGCCGATGACGCCCAGGGTCTGACCGCGGTTGATGCTAAAGGTGATTCCATCGACGGCATGAACGGTGCCGTCCCGGACCTCGAACTGGACGTGCAGGTTGTCAACTTCGACCAAAGCTTTTGCCTTTGACATGATTGTCTCCTCCTATACCCCACCGTAGGGGTCGAGTGCGTCCCGCAATCCATCGCCCAGCAGGTTGAAGCCCAGGATGGCCAACAGGACGAAGGGGATCGGGGTGAGGAGCCAGGGTGCGAAGCGAATGGCCCGCACGCTGCCCACCTCCTGCAGCATGACGCCCCAACTGGTGAGAGGCGGTCGCAGGCCCAGCCCCAGCCAGCTCAGGGCTGTCTCGGCCAGAATCATGCCGGGGATCATCAGCGTGATGATCACGATCACGTGGCTCATCGTGCCCGGGAGCAGGTGGCGGAACATCATGCGCCGGTCACTGGCGCCAAAGCTGTCGGCGGCCAAGACGTACTCCCGCTCGCGCAGGGAGAGGATCAAGCCCCGCACCTGGCGAGCCAGACCGCCCCACTGCACGAACGCGAGGATCAGGGTCAGCATGAAGTAGACCGTGATCGGCGACGCCTTCGGCGGAATGGCGGCGGCTAGCGCCATGAACAGCGGCTCGCGAGGGAACGCCGTCACGAACTCCGTCCCACGCTGCACCACGATGTCCACCCAGCCCCCGTAGTACCCTGAGATCACGCCCAGGGAGACGCCGATCATCACCGTCAACGCCTGACCGATCAGGCCGATGAGCAGAGAGAGCCGCCCGCCATAGAGGATGCGCGAGAAGATATCGCGGCCCAATCGGTCGGTGCCGAACAGGAAGATGGAAGCCCCCTCAACACCAGGATCCACGCCGAAGAGGTGCACGTCCATGGGGATGAGGCCAAGGAGCTTGTACGGCGCCGCCTTGACGAAGGGTTTGATGCGATAGATCTGGTCCTCTTGCACCTCGTAGGTGCGCTTTCGCGTCTCCATGTCGATCGTCTCCTCGAGCCCGAGGACGGAGGGCCAGAGGCTGAACTTGCCCTGTGGGTTCTTGAACACGATGGGCTGCGGCCTTGCCTCCAGGACGTCGGTCTGCTGCTGGAGTGTATACGGCGCCAGGAACTCGGCGAGGACGACGCAGAACAGGTAGAATGCGGCCACGATGATGGCGCCCACGATGGCCATTTTGTTCTTCTTGAACTTCCACCAGACCAGGCTCCAATAAGCACCGCTGACCTTCGTCTCCTCCATCGAGCCGATATCAATGACGCTCTCTTGTTCCACTTGCTTGCTTTCCTCTGGGTTTTCAGGTGACATATTACCTCTCCTCTCTACTCCAGGCGGATGCGCGGGTCGAGCGCGGCCAGCGCGATGTCGGCCAGGATGCTGCCGAACATGATCATGGCGGTGATAAAGACCAGCACGGTGCCGGCCATGTACATGTCCTGCTTGGTGAGCGCTCGGATGTACAGCGGCCCCACGGTGGGCAGGTTCAGCACCACGGCCATCAGGATGTTACCGACGATGATGGTAGGCAGGGCCTCGGTGCCCAGGATGACGATCAGGGGATTGATGGCCACACGCACGGCGTGCTTCCAGACGACCGTGCGATTCTTGAGCCCTCGTGCCCGTGCGGCCTCCACGAAGGGCTGTCCCAGCGTCTCCAGCAGGTTGCCGCGCATAATGCGCACGATGCTGGCCGTGCCGGTGACGGCGCCGATCAGCGTGGGGATCCAAAGGTGCTTCAACAGGTCCCAGACCTTGGCGAGCGTCCAGGGCGCGTCTCTGAACTCGCGGGAGAAGAGCCCGCCGATGTCCGCCTCCAGGCCCACAACGGCCACGAACAGGATGAGCAGGGCCAGGAGGAAGGGCGGCATGCCCAAGCCGATGAAGCTTAGGGTGGTGAAGATATTGTCGCCGATGGAGTACTGGTGGGTGGCGGAGTAGACGCCGACCGGGATGGCGATGATCCACGTCACCAGGAGGGTACTCAACGCCAGGATAACCGTCATGGCGAAGCGCTGGCCGATCAACTCCGCCACCGGGCGCTCGAACTCAAACGAATCGCCGAAGTCACCCTGGACGAAGTTTGAGATCCAGATCCAGTAACGCTCCAGAAGCGGCTTGTCGAGGCCGTAGCGAGCCCGATACTCCTCGATGCGTCTCTCCGCGCTCCGGTCACCTCGCGCCCTTAGCTCCTCCAGCTTCTGGGTCAGGAAGTCACCTGGGGGCAGCTCGATGATGAGGAAGCTGACGAACGAGACCAGGATGAGCATGATAAGGGCGTAGACCAAGCGTCGCGCGATATAGGTAAGCATGCTACCTCCTTCTTGTCACTGGCGGGTGTCGCTTAGCTCACGGAAACCCGCCCTGCGTTTGATATGACGAGGGGTCGGTAAGGTCACAGACTTCCCAAGCGGCACTCCGGCTCTTAGAGCTTGCCGCTGCGAGCCGCACGGGGATGACGTCTATCCCCACGAACGGACGGGGAAGTCAAGCCAGCTGACCCCTCTAGAGATGTGGCGAGCGGGATCTTCCCGCTCGCCACACACGGGTTCAAGCCCGTGGATGGGTCTCTAGGACCCACTTATCGCCCGGCTACTGATCCATCCAGTACTGCTCAGGATGCTGGTTGCCGGGGCTGCCCGGGGCCCACGGCCCCAGGACGCCGTAGTTCGACACGTTGTGGAAGTTGTTGGCCACCACCACGGGCATCGGCTGATCACCAGCCGCCCCGATCGCGAAGGGGCCGTCCTCGATGTGGACGCCGATGGCCTCCCAGATGATCTCGTGCCGCTTCTGAGGGTCGGGCTCCTGGAGGCCCTGTCGGTAGAGCGCCTGCAGCCTCGCCGCCGGGCTCCCTTCCTCGGGCTCCCAGCCCTCCTCGCCGCCGGTGCTGTACCACAAGCCCTGCATGGGGAAGGAGCGCGAGCCCTCGCCGCCGCCGCGCAGCGGGAAGACCCAGTCCGGGTAAGTCCACAGGTCGACCTCGGAGATGTGCGTGGTGCGCAGGATCCAGCCCACGCCGTAGTTGCCGCGCGTGTCGCCCTCGGCGGTGCCGATGACGTTGTTGACGATGACGTTGACGCCTACGTCCGTCAGGTTCTGCTTGTAGATCTCGACGGACTCGGTGGTGATCTGGTCGCCGCCCCAGTCGTTCAGGTCGATGACGAAGTCGAAGGGCTTGCCGCTGGGCAGGTCGCGCCAACCGTCGCCGTCGGCGTCGACGAAGCCCAGTTCGTCGAAGTAGCTCTTCGCCAGCTCAGGATCGTACTCGGCGGACTCGTTGGCCCACTCCTCGAAGACCTCCTCGCCCCTCTCGCTCTGGAAGTGCCAGGACTGCGGGCTGACGGTGAAGTTCTTGGGGTTGCCAATGCCCTCCCAGACGACGTTGACTAGACGCTCGCGATCCAGCGCCATGGAGAGGCCCTTGCGGAACTTGGGCTCGCGGATGAGCGCGCGGATCTCCTTCGACTGCTCCGTCTCTGCCTCGGGGTCGTACTCCTGGTTCTCGTGGTAGTCCATGTTGACGAGGAGGCCGGGCCAGGCGCCGGCGCCGTTCATCCAGCCCTGCTGGATGTGGAAGTTGTTAGCCTCGGCCTGCTCCAGCAGGAAGGGGATGTCGCGGGGGTCGTCGGTGCCGCGGAAGGTGGCCTCGTACCTGCCCTGCGAGACCTGCAGCTTGCGGACCTCGGTGTCCTCCACCAGCTCGATCTCGACGTGGTCGATGTAGGGCAGCTGGTTCCCCTCGGTGTCCACCTTCCAGTAGTAGGGGTTGCGATCGAACTTCCAGGACTCGCCGGCTGTGTAGTCCGAGAGGCACCAGGCCATCAGGCAGGGGTAGCCGGGCGTCTCGTACCAGCGGTCGTTCAGGTCCAGGTCCTCATAGCTGGCGTCCTCGTTATAGTCGGGATGGAACTGGGTGAGGAAGTGCTTGGGCTTCATCAGCGGTTCCCACTCCCAGAAGCCCTGGGCCAGGACGTAGGGCATGATGTACTGCGGCTTGTCGAAGTGGAGCACCCAGGTGTAGTCGTCCGGGAACTCCATCTCGATGGGATCCCCCTCCTCGGTGAAGCCCCACCACGGCACCTGCACCACCTTGTAGTCGGGGTTCTTGGCCAGGTCCTCCCACCAGAACTCCATGTCCTCCATGGTGAAGGGTTCGCCATCGGACCACTTGATGCCCTTGCGGAACTTCATGGTGATGGTCTTGCCGCCATCGGACCACTCGGGCATCTCGACCAACAGGCCCGGCTCGTAGCCAGTGTAGTCCGGGTTCCAGCGGACGGGCGGGTCGTACATGATCATCTTGATGTTGCCCGCGCCACCCCACCAGGTGACGGTGTGCCAGACGCCGCCGTACTCGCCGACGCTCTCCGTCGGCTCGATCACCTGCACGTCCTCCGGCAGGCGTTCGTCAACGGGAGGCAGGTCCATCCCGTCCAGCATGGGGGCCTGGTTGTACGCGGAGGCCGGCTCGGCCTCTTCCTCTTCTTCCTCTACCGGCTCTTCCTCCTCTTCCTCCTCTACTGGCGGTTCGGTCGGCTCCTCGACGACCTCTTCCTCCTCTTCTACCGGGGCCTCCGTCGGTGCCTCGGTTGCCGCGGGGCCACAGGCCGCCATCAGCAGGGAGAGGACGGTCAGCATGCTCAACAGGATGATTAGTGTCTTCTTCATCTGTCTCTTATCTCCTCTTTGATCTAGGATCCATCGTTGGCTTCTTGCGAAGCGCACGTAGGTCGGGCAGGGCGGGTCCTCCGCCCGCTCGACTAGCCGTGATTCCGTAGAACTGGTTCTCCGTTGGTCATCACCTCCTTTCAGGTCCCACGCTTGCCGGGGATCTGGCGATGCCGGGCGAGCGCTCGGTCACGACGCTACTCCTGGGGCCGTTCGGCCCGCTCTGCGTAGCGCACGACGAACCTACAGCAACGCTAACAGCTCTGATGTCCGCTCCAGCGTCTCCCTCAGCGGCGCGCCCTCCCACAACACCTGGAGAAACAGGTTCTGCAGAAAACGGGAAACCTGGGGGTAATCCCCCAGCAGCGGACGCGGACGCGCCGTCGACAGCAGCGGGACGGTCACCGCATACCAGGGATGATGAGCGTCCCCTGCCAGGCGTCGGTTGAGGGAGCGATAGGGGGTCAGTTGAAGGTTTTCCTTGGCGAAAGCGCTCAACGTCTCCGGTGCGGTCGCGAGCTTCAGGAGCTCCAGGCTGATGTCGGGCTGCGACGACTGCCGGAGCACGGTCCAGCTCATGCCCCCTAGTGAGCCGACGGGGGGCACGCTGGCGCTAGGGCGCGGAGCGCTGACGAAGCCGAGATGGGCCGTGAGCTCCTCCTCCGTCTCCCAAGCGCTGTTCTCTCGAATGAACGGCATCTCGTAGGTGGCGCCGAGCAGCATGGGCACCTTCTCCTCGGCCAGCATGCGGGGAAAGGCCCACCAGCCGGCGTCGTCCATGTCGGGTGGCAGGCAGCCCCGTCGTCCCAGCGTGATCTCCTGGAGATAGCTCAGCGCGCGCCGAACCTCCGAGCTGGTCAGGTTCATGCCGTGCTTGCCGTTCAGCGTCGCCCCTGCGCCCCACAGGAACGACATCAAAAGATTAACCGTGGCTTCCCCGACAGTTGGGCTGACCGGAAAGGCCACGGCGTAATCACATCCCAGCCGGGATTGTGTCTTTGGGCAGGCGAAGTGGTCGATGAGCCCAAGCCAGTCCTGCCACGTCTCCGGTGGGCTCAGACCCTCGGCCTCGAACCAGTCTCGCCGGTACCAGAGCCCTGTCACGTCGGTCTGGTAGGGAAGGCCGTAGAGCTGACCGTCGACGACGTTGTACGCTGTGACGGGCTCCTCGAGATCCTGGAAGGCTGCCCTCAGCCAGCTGGATCCTTCCGTGTCGAAGGGTCTCAGGTAACCGGAGCGGGCGTAGTGCAGGATCCAGACGCAGTCCATAGAGGCCATGTCGGGGGCCTCACCCTGGGCGACCAGCCACTGCAGGTGGTCGTGAAACTTATCGCGTGGGCAGGCGGTGAAGTCCAGGGTCATCTCGCGCTCGGGGTGGAGGCGATTCCACTGCTTGACGGCCTGCTCCAGGGAGGAGATCCACGGGTCGTCGTAGTGGAGCAGGACGCGGACGCTGAGCTTCTCGGAGGGCAGGGCGGCCACCTCGTCCGCCACGAAGGTTCCCTGCCCGGCGCGGCGGTAGACGTAGCCCTCCTGGGCGAGCTCCGTGAGGGCCTGACGGGCGGGGGCGCGGCTGATGCCGTATCGCTCGCACAGCTCCCTCTCCGTGGGCAGGCGGTCGCCGGGGCGCAGCACGCCGAAGTCGATTTGCTGCTTGAACTGGAGCTTCAACTGACGGTAGATAGGAATCGGTGAGTCCCGGTCGACCATCCGCCCATCCTTCAGGTGCGGCTCCGTGCGGAGCACTACTCCTCGGCCCGCTATGAGCCTGCAGTGCAGTCCTGCTGTGCGACGTCGAAGTTTCGGCTCAACGGAGTTTGGTATATCGTTATACCAGACTGTTAGCTAGTATACACGATAAGCCCTGGCATGTCAAGGATCTTTAAGGTTTGTTACAGGGCAATCGCATTTGACCAGAATTCCGAAGTTTCGGCCGAGTATTCGTCCCGAGCGTTGCGCGCATTCTGGGCGGGATGCCTTTAGAAGCAGGCTATCCTGCAAACTTCGGAATTCTAAGCGTTCTCTCCTGGCCATATGCGATTGCCCTGAGGTTTGTTAATGTAGGAGCTGCGTAGACGAACCTTGCGAGTTGCGCTTTGCAAGGTCGGATGAGTGGAGGGGATCAGGTGATATCGAAGAGGTACCACTCCCCTCGGTAGCGGAGGCGAAACGCGACCCGTTTCCAATGGGCAGGCAGGTGCGGGTGCGCCACCGGCCCCTGCTCCGTGAGGCGTATGCCCGCGAAGCCGAAGACCACGGCCTGCCAGATGCCTCCGGCGGCCGCGGCGTGGATGCCGTCCGCTGCATTCCCACGCGCGTCCTCCAGGTCGGTGCGCGCCGCGCGCATGAAGTGCTCGTACGCCCCGTCTGCGTCGCCATAACGGGCCGCCAGCGCAGCTTGAATGGCCGGCCCCAGTGAGGAGCCGTAGGTGTGGTCGGTGCGCGGGGTGTAGTAGTCCCAGTTGGTCCTGACCACCTCCGGCCCGTAGGCCGATTCGAGCAGGTAGAGGAGCATCAGCACGTCGGGCTGCTTGATGATCTGATAGCCCTGGATCTCCTCAATGCCCAGCAGGCTCTGCATGGACGTGGTCCGCGGCTCATAGGCCTCCAGATCCACCGACTTCAGATCGAAGAAGCCGTCGAATTGCTCGATCAGGCCGGGTCCGCTTCCCGGGCTGCCCTCCACATCCTGGGGGATGCGCATGCGGTGGATGATGTCTCGCCAGCGCTTCAGCCGTGGTCCCGATAGGTCCAGGCTCTCGATCAGCGCTGCGGCTTTCTCTGGGTCCTCATCCTTCAGCCAATCGAGCACCTCCAGCGCGGCCTCCAGGTTCCAGACCGCCATGCGGTTGGTGAAGGCGTTGTTGTCGACGTGGTCGTGGTATTCGTCGGGGCCGATGACGTCGCGGATCTCGTAGGCGCCGCGGGCCTCGTTCCAGGTCGCGAGGGAGGCCCAGAAGCGGGCGGTGTCGAGCACGATCTCCGCGCCATAGTCGCACATGAAGGGATCGTCGCCGGTGATCTGCCAGTACTGGTGCACGGCGTAGGCCACGTCCGCCGCGACGTGATACTCGATGTCGCCGGACCAGATGCGCACCAGCTCCTCGCTCTTTGGATCGGGGATCCAGCGCGGCGTGGTCTCATCGCCGGTGGCAGCGCTCTCCCAGGCGTAGAGCGCGCCTTCGCAGCCGCCAGGGCCGCCTGCCTGGCGGGCGACACGTCGCGCGCCGGGGAGGGTGTGGTAGCGATAGAGCAGCATGTTGCGCGCCAGCCGGGGCTGGGTGTAGGTGAAGAAGGGCAGCATGAAGATCTCCGTGTCCCAGAAGACGTGCCCGTAGTACCCGTGACCACTCAGGGACTTCGCGCCTATGCTGACGCGCTCGTCGTGGCGAGGGGCGGCGATCAGAAGCTGGAACAGGCTGTAGCGGACGGCGCGATCCGCCTCGTTATCGCCCTCGATGGTGACGTTGCATGCGTCCCAGATCCTGGCCCAGGCGGCGTCGCTGGAAGCGCGGAGCGCATCGTAGCCCTGTGATGCAGCCTCGACCAGGGCCTCCATCGCCGCCTCGCGAGGATCAGGAGTGTCGCGGGAGGTGAAGATCGTGACCAGCTTGTCGGTGGTGAGCGTCTCCCCCGGCGCGACGGCCCTGCGCGCCACTACGGTCGGCGCCCACTCACAGTCCCGTACGTCGATCTCGGCGTCTGGCGCGTCGAGCTGGAGCTGGCAGGCCTCGCAGAGTGTGATCCCTGTCCCCTTGGTTCGCAGGGCGAGGTAGACCTCTCCTTCGTCGAGGCCTCCCCCTTGATTGGCCCACTCCCAGTGTAGATAGCCCTGGTTGTCGGCGAAACCGGGGAGCGCGGCGCGCAGCTCAAGCGAGCCGGCGAAGTCGACCGAGGTGACGCGGAGGCGCAGGCCCAGGACGTGCTGGGCGGCCAGGCTGGCGAAGCGCTCAAAGGCCAGGTCAAGCGTGTGACCCCCTGGGCTGCGCCAGCGTACGGTTCGTGAAAGCATCCCTGTCGCCAGATCGAGGTCGCGGCGGTAGTCGAGGAGCTCGCCGCGGTCCATGCGGAAGCGCTCTCCGTCGACGAGCACGTGTAGGTGGATCCAGTTGGGCGCGTTCGCCAGCTCCGTGTTGACGATGGGCACGTCGTCGAACACGCCGTGAACCAGGGTCAAAGCCCGATCGCCGGGGTAGCCCTCCTCGAAGGTGCCGCGGGTGCCGAGGTAGCCGTTCCCGATGGTGAAGACCGTCTCTTTGTGGTGCAGGGCCTCATGGTCGAACGCGGTCTCTGTGATATACCAGTTGTCCGTACTCAAGCACGCCTCCCTCTGAAGTCCCATGTCACCGTCGAACGTGATCGGCATCGCTGGGCAGCGTCCATTCGAGTCGATCACGCCCCTGCACTGGGGCGTGAGGCACATTGTATACCAGGGGTTCGTCCTTGGAAAGCTCTGTGCGAAGCCCTGGTGCCTTGCACGTTCCCAGCGCGCGGTCAGCTGGCGTAGGCCAGGGATAAGCCGCGTGCGAAGCTCGGAAGCGCAGCGGCCTAAGCCCGCGTGCGAGGCACCTGGATAAGTGAAGCGGCGTTCAGAAGCGCTCTCAGATGAAGAAAGCCAGGATCATGATAGCAGCCTCGACGGCGATGGAGATGCCGAGCAAGCGCCACGAGCTGCGCTCGCCCACGTGCCGGAAGTGGTACTCGCCGGTGCCGAACGCGAAGGCGATCCAGGCCATGGCGAACGCGACGATGGACCAGTTGCCCAGCGTGACGGCGAACCAACGGTTGCTCCAGAACACGGCGTAGAGTCGGAGCACCATGCCTCGGAGGATCACGATCTGATAGAGACCGATCCCAATCGTCCCCAGCCAGAGACACAGCACCAGGAGCTTGGTGATCAGCCTGGCCCCCTCTCCTGGGGTCTCAGATGTTTCCTTGCGCATCTTGTATAACCTCCAATGCCCGCGATCAGATTAGATAAGCCAGAAGCAGGATCACGCACTCGACTGCGATGGTCCAGCCAAACAGCCGCCACGAGCTGCGCTCTCCCACGTGCTGGTAGTGATACTCCGCTCCTCCAATGAACGCGCCGATCCAGACCAAGGCCAGCAGCATCACACCCCAAGCGCCCAGCGCGATGGCTGCCCCGGGATTCCGCCCGCCCAACAGCACGTAGACGTGATACAGGAGCTCTCGCATGACGAAGATCTCGTAGAGCCCGACCAGGGCTGTGCCCAGCCAGAGCAGCACGGTCACGCCATAGATCAGCAGCCTCGATTGGAGCAGCGGTCGCTGCTCGCGGTAGTTAGCCAGCACGGGGATAGAGAAGAAGAAGCAGGCGATGAGCGGCAGGGGCGTGTACGTGGACACATCCATCTGCACGTTCGGCCAGGTGATGTCGACCCAGCGGACGCCAACGACCAGGGTCATCACCGACAGCACCAGTCCCCCCATTGCCGCCGCGGCCGGCAGTACCTGGGACCCCGCGGCGATCATCTGGCGTCGCGGGAACCGATTCGACGCCAGAAGCGGCGCAATCGCGTCGAAGGTCATCTGTGAGGATGGTGTGAGCCGGTGGAGGTCGGCCGACAGATCTTGGCGGATGCGTCGCTGAAGAGCCCGGTGATCATCTAATCGTGCCCGGCACTCCGCGCAGGACGTCAGGTGCTGGTCGATCACCTTGCGCTGGGCGTCGGTCAGGGTGTGCTGTACGTATCCTATCAACTGTTCTTCACTCACGTGGTTTCTCATCTTATGTCACCTTCTCTCTCCAAAGCCGTCACTTCTCTCGCACTGAGGCGCATCCTGAGGTTTTCATAGGCCAGACGGACCCGTGACTGTGCAGTGGACAATGGGGATCCCATGATGTCCGCGATCTCCTGGTAGGTATGGCCGGCCCAGTAGCGGAGCACGATCGCTTCGCGCTGGGGCTGGCTGAGGGACTGCACCGCCTCCCATACCTCGCTCTGGGTCTCGTCCGCCAGGAACTGCTGCTCCGGTCCGGCCCTCTCGCTGGGGATATCGCGTGGGCTGGCATCAGCCCCCCGGCCCAGCCATCGCGATAGCGGGATGCGCGGCAGTTGCTTGCGTCGCAGGCGATCCCGGCAGCGGCTGACGGTGATGGTGTGGAGCCAGGTGGAGAACTTGGCGCGGTCCGGGTCGTAGCGTTCGATGTTGACGAGGGCATAGGTGAGCGCGTCCTGGGCTGCCTCCTCCGCGTCGCCTGCCTGTCCCAGCAACCCGTACGCCAGGCGAAAGGTGGCATCGCGGAAGTGGTCGTACAGCGCTTCCGCCGCGCGCTTGTCCCCTCTCTTCCACCGCTCGATCCAGGCGTTGACTTGCACTCAATTAACCTCCCAAGGTCGGGTGACCAGCGTGGCGGGCAGCTCGCCGTCCCGAATGCGATCGGTGTATCCATCAAAGTACGCATCGATCACAGCAACCTTGACGTCCTGGCCGGTGTAGCCATGGTCGTGGTAGTCGCTAGCCCCGATCCTGGTCAGCGCCTCGGTGCGGATGTCGATGCCCGTTGCATCGCTCGCCTGCGGGACGAGGAGCTCTGTGCGCAGCAGCACCTCGGGGGCAAATACTTGCCCGGCAAGGGGTTCCCCGGAGGCGATCGGACAGTGGAGCCTACCGGCAGTTGTGGCCCACAGCGTCGACGCCGACAGGATCGCCAGGAGGGCGATAAGGCCCCACCTTGTCCTGTGACAGCTGATAAGTCTTCTCATTGCGATTGGTCCATTTGAAGCCTGGCTATATGACTCGCGCTCCCCTGCGCCCATTTCACGACCTGGCTGCAGGCGAACATTTCGCCTTCTACTATATTGTACGAGGTCACACGCCGCTTTAATCACCGAGATGGGGTGTAACTACCCCCTGGCCAGCTCAGTCACTTTCCCCAAAAAATATCTGAAACTTGCCTTATTGACATCTCGATCCCTCTATAGTGTAGTACCCTCACCGCACGGTGTAGCCGTCGAGCGCCACTTCCCACATGTCGAGCATCGCCAGGTGGGGCCGGTGCTGTCCGTGACGCGCAGCGTGTAGAGATCGCTGGGGGTGGTTGCTGGGTCGAACGTCCAGTGCATCGCGCGTATTGTAGGATGTCGTCCGCCGCGCCGCGTTGAGCGTCGCTTGAGCCCGTCGTCGTACCTCCTTCTCGGACTCGGTTTGAGCGATGTCTGCCCGGTTTCGGCGGGTATGGAAACCTGCTCTACACGCTCGGCGGGTATGGAAACCCGCCCGACATGCTCGACCGCGTCTCATCAGCCTCAAGCTTATCCATCAGCGGCAGCCGAGTTCGCCTGACGAGGCTCGCGCACTGACCAGCGGAGAAGGACGAAGCCTCCCAGTCCGATCAGAGAGGTCACTGCGAAGAGGCCGCGGTAGCCCACCACGTTGGCCAGCCAGGCGCCGATCGTGGGGGCCAGGGCGGCCACGGCACCGGTCACCGTGTTGTTCACACCGATGTAGGTGGGGCGCAGATCGGACGTGCTGAACTCGGGGATGATCATGATGCCGGAGAGCATGAAGCCGGCTGCGCTGGCGCCGACGAGCGCGAAGATCATGTAGAACCAGGCGGGCGCCGGGGCGAAGATGGCCAGCCCCACCCCCAGCACCGTGCTCAGGGTGCTCAACTCCAGCACCAACTTGTGTCCCTGTCGGTCAGCCATCACGCCAAAGAGGAGGTTGCTCAACGCCTGGCCGATGAGCATCGGGGCGGTGAATCCCCCCGCCCTGCTGTCGGTCAGCTGCCAGCGCTGCACGGCGTAGATGGTCAGGAAGCCCACCGCCATTCTCCCGATGGTGATCACCATCTGGCTCAACAGATAGCGCCGGAAGTTGGGATCGGCGCGCAACACGTCAAGCAGCATCCTGGGCAGGCGCCGCCAATACCCCTGACGAGCGTCATCGGCCTCGTGGTTGGCCTGGGCCGGCTCACGGGTACGGGAGAGGAAGAGCCAGGAGATGAAGATGAGGAGCGCGGCGGCCGCGAAGCAGAGCGTGTAGCCGCGCGGGAAATGGTAGCGATCGAGCAGCCAGGAGGCAGCGGCCGCCCCAAGAACGCCGGTTGCCGTGCCACCGAAGTTGGTGATGCCGAAGAACCTCCCCCGTCGGTCGAGCGGGATGATCCTGGCCAGCATGTCCTGCCATCCGACGGCCACCACACCCGCCCCTATCACGTGCCAGGCGAACAGCACGAAGAAGAGGACCAGGGCCGCGCCAGGGGCGCGGCCGGCGAGCCAGGCCGCTGGCACCAGCAGCAACACAGGCAGCCGTTCCGTGAACAGGCCCAGCTTCACCGGCACGACCTTCTTGCGCGGCAGCCGCTGTACCCAGGGGGCGGTGAAGAGCTGCGGCAGGAGCCAGCCTGTGGAGGTGATGGTGGAAAGGAGCCCAATGGCCAGTTTGCTGTCGGTCAGATGGTTGACGTAGAGTGGCAGGATGGTGTACGGGTTGAAGAAACTGGCCCCGAACCAGAAGAAGGTGCCGTCCAGCAGGTTGACGAGGGCGTTATGCTTGTAGTCCTGTTCCACCTCTCGCTCGAAATCGACGTCCGTGGTCATGGTAATCTCTGGGCCTCCTATAGGTTGAGCGTCGCTGATCGCGCCCTGATGCGCTTGTGGACTCGTCGGCAAGGCTCGACGCCCGGGTTGACTCTGCGCTCACTTGATGGTAGACTGCTTCCACGTTTGCACCATTATAACACGGCCCGCCGGGGCGGCCCATCTGGGCGGCCCACTTGTGGGCTGGGCACCGCTGATCATCCCAGGCGGAGAGACGACCTGCCCGCTCTCGCGGGCCATTTTTCGGCCTCACCCTGAAGGGGGAGGTTTCCAGGCGGAGGGCTTCATGAAGCAACACGTCGTGGGAGCGCAGCTATACACCGTCCGGGCGTTCACCCAGACGATTGAGGATGTCGCCGAGACGCTGGAGAAGGTCGCCGACATCGGCTATACGGCGATTCAGATCTCCGCCTTCGGCCCGGTCGATCCCGCGGAGGTGGCCGGGCTGGTGGAGGAGAACGGTCTGACAGTGGCGGGCACGCACGTTTCCTGGGAGCGCTTCAGGGGCGAGCTGGACGAGGTCATCGCCGAGCACAAGATGTGGGGCTGCGAGCACGCGGCCATCGGGGGGCTGTTCACGCCGGAGTACCAGGGCGTTGACGGCCTCAAGTGCTTCCTGGATGAGCTGGCCCCGGTGGCCGAGGCGCTGGCGGAGGAGGGCATCGACTTCTCGTATCACAACCATAACCACGAGCTGGTGCGCTATGGCGACAAGACGTGGCTGGAGATGCTGTACGAGCAGGCGCCGCCAGAGATGCTCAAGGCGGAGCTCGACACCTATTGGATTCAGGCTGGCGGCGGCGATCCGGCCGCCTGGGTCCGCAAGTGCGCCGGGCGAGAGCCGCTGCTCCATCTCAAGGATATGGCGGTGACGCCGGAGCGCGAGCAGCGCATGGCCGAGGTGGGCGAGGGGAACCTGAACTGGCCGGCGATCCTCGAGGCAGCCGAGGAGGGGGGCGTGGAGTGGTACCTGGTCGAGCAGGATGACTGCTATGGCCGGGACCCCTTCGAGTCGCTGGCCATAAGCTACCGCAACCTGCGGAAGATGGGACTGAGTTAGGGGATAGGACGATGGCTGAAACGGTGAAGCTGGGCGTGATTGGTCTGGGCACTATCGGCGTGCTGCACCTGAGAAGCGCTGAGGCCCTGCAGAACGTTGAGCTGGCCGCGGTGTGCGACACCGTGCCGGAGAAGGCCAGGGCGGCCGGCGAGGAACACGGCTGTCCGTCGTACGTCGACTTCAGGGAGCTGCTGGAGGATGGTGTCTGCGACGCCGTGCTCATCGCCACACCGCACTTCGTGCACACGACAATCGGCATCGAGGCGCTGCGTTCTGGCCATCACGTGCTGGTCGAGAAGCCCATCTCCGTGCACAAGGCTGACTGCGAGCGACTGATCGCTGCTCACACGGATGATGATCTGGTCTTCGCGGCTGTGTTCAACCAGCGGCCCGATCCCCACTATCAGAAGATCAAGGAGCTGGTGGATGGCGGCGAGCTGGGGCGGCTCCAGCGGATCAGCTGGATCATCACGGACTGGTTCCGCACCGCCATATACTACGCCTCTGGCGGGTGGCGGGCGACCTGGAAAGGGGAGGGCGGGGGTGTGCTGCTGAATCAGTGCCCCCATAACCTGGACCTTCTCCAGTGGATCTGCGGCATGCCCACCCGGGTGCGCGGCTTCTGCGGCATCGGCAGGCGCCACGACATCGAGGTGGAGGACGAGGTGACGGCGTACCTGGAGTATCCGGACGGCTGCACCGGGGTCTTCATCACGTCGACCGGTGAGGCGCCGGGCACCAATCGCTTCGAGATCGCGGGCGACAGGGCGAAGCTGGTCCTGGAGGATGGGATCATCACGCTCACGCGGAACGGCGTCCCGGCCAGCGAGTTCCTGGAGACCTCGGGGGCGTCGTTTGCCAAGCCCGAGACGGAGGTCGAGACGTTCGCCATTGAGGGCGAGGGTGGTCAGCATCTCGAGATCCTGGAGAACTTCGCCGACGCCATCCTGGAGGGTGCGGAGCTGATCGCTCCTGCGGAGGAAGGCATCCACTCGGTGGAGCTGGCCAACGCGATACTCAGCTCGTCGCTGCAGGGGCAGCCGGTTGAGCTTCCTCTGGATGGCGCAGCGTTTGAACAGCAGCTTCTTGAGCTGATCGCCTCGTCGACCTTTGAGAAGGGGGAGGTTCGAGAGGCGGAGGTCGACCTGGAGGACTCTTTCTCGAAGCCGTAGGGGGACAGACCATGTATTTGACGGGTTTCGCCGACGAGGCTGCCCGAGATATCGAGGGGCAGATACGGGCGACGAAGGCGTTGGGCTGGAGCCACATAGAGGCGCGCAACGTCAACGGGGTCAATATCCACGACCTGTCGGACGAGGCATTCGATGCGGTGGCCAGCAAGCTCGAGGACGCTGGCATATGGGTGAACTGCTTCGGCTCGGCCATCGCCAACTGGGCCAAGAGCGTCGAGGACCCCTTCGACATCACGCTGGATGAGGTGAAACGCGCCATCCCTCGCATGCAGCGGCTGGACACCAGGCTGATCCGCATCATGAGCTATGCGGTGCCGCCCGGCCGCGATCTGGACGATGTCGCTACGCTTCAGGCCGCTACGCTTCATGAGGAGGAGCGTTTCCGCCGGCTGCGCGTGATCCAGGAGATGTTCGCCGAGGCCGGCATCACCCCGGTCCACGAGAACTGCATGAACTACGGGGGGATGAGCTGGCAGCATACGCTGCGTCTGGTCGAGAACGTGCCGGGGCTGAAGCTGGTCTTCGACACCGGCAATCCGGTCTTCA
Organism: uncultured Anaerolineales bacterium; assembly: GCA_964575455.1. Lineage (GTDB taxonomy): Bacteria > Chloroflexota > Anaerolineae > B4-G1 > B4-G1 > SKLM01. The sequence goes on from CAZNRX010000020.1 coordinate 18,688, forward strand.
CCGACGATCGCGCCAGGCCCCACGCCGGCCGCGCGAAGCAGTCGAGCTGGGCGTTCTATACGCGCGTCAAGGAGCACATCGCCTACGTGCACATCAAGGATGGTGAGTACGTCGCGGAGTCGGATGGGCTCTTCCCTGAGGTCAACTACACCTTCCCCGGAGAGGGGGATGGGGACGTGCGAAGGATTGTGAAAGATCTGCTGGAAAGCGGCTACGACGGTGGGTTCTCCATCGAGCCGCATCTTTCCGTCGTCCATCACGATCGCTCGGACGACGCTGCCCAGGCGGTTCCGCCCGCCGTCTCTCCTGAGGAGCAGCGGTTCAACAACTACGTCGAGTACGGGCAGCGCTTCGAGCGCATAATGGCTGAGCTTCGAGAGGAGCTTGATGGGGGCGGCACTGGCTCTTCGAGCTTGGCTCCGAGCCGCACTACAAGCTTCCTTGATGCTGTTCGCGCCGCGACGCTGGGGCGCGCGATGATCCGATTGTCTGCGCACTGGCCTGAGGAGCCGGTGCCAGGCCCATCCAATGACACAGGAGGATATTTATGATAGCTCCCGTAGCGGCAGACACCGCTCTGCAACTGTACAGCGTCCGTGAGGCCCTGGCCGAGGATTTCACGGGGGTGATGCGGCAGATCGCCGACATCGGCTACGCCGGCGTGGAGCCCGCTCTGGGCACGCTGGGGACCACGCCTGCGGAGGCCGGCATGCTCTTCAAGGCGTTGGGGCTGAAGGTGCCCAGCGCCCACACGCACTTGCCGCTCGACGCGGAGAAGGGACCGGTCCTGGAGGCGATGGCGGCGCTGGACTGCCGACGGATCGTCTCCGGGAAGGGGCCCGAGAGCTTTCAGACCCTTGACGGGGTCCGGCGAACCTGCGACCTGTTCAATGAAGCCTACGCCGTGGCCAAGGAGAACGGCATGAGCTTCGGCATACACAATCACTGGTGGGAGTTCGAGGCGGTGGAGGGCCGCTATCCCTACCGCATCCTGCTGGAAGAGCTCCATCCGGAGATCTTCTTCGAGGTAGACACGTACTGGGTGAGGACGGCCGGCCTTGACCCGGCCGAGGTGGTGAGCGAGCTGGGCCAGCGCGCTCCCTTGCTCCACATCAAGGACGGCCCGGCGGTGGAGGGAGCGCCGATGGTCGCCGTGGGCGACGGTGTGATCGACGTGGCAGCTATCGTCCGGGCGGCCGAAGGCCGGGTTGAGTGGCTGATCGTCGAGCTGGACGAATGCGCCACCGACATGATGGAGGCCGTCGAGAGGAGCTATGACTATCTTGTGAAAGGAGGACTGGCCCGTGGATAGGGTCAAGGTCGGCATCATTGGCACCGGCAACATCTTTGGGCGATACGTCGAGAGAAGCCGCGTTTTCGAGATTCTCGACGTTGTCGCCTGCGCGGACATCGACCAGCGTAAGGCTCAGGAGAAGGCCGAGGCGTTCGACGTCCCCAAGGCCTGCTCTGTCGAGGAGCTGCTGAACGACCCGGAGATCGAGGTAGTCGTCAACCTCACGGTGCCCAAAGCACACGCGGAGGTCAGCCTGGCGGCCATCGAGGCGGGGAAGCACGTCTACTCGGAGAAGCCGCTGGCCTTGACCCGTCAGAACGGCCAGCAGATCCTGGCCGCGGCGCGAGAGCGGGGGGTGCGGGTTGGCTGTGCGCCGGACACGTTCCTGGGCGGCGGCCTTCAGACCTGCCGAAAGCTGGTTGACGACGGCTGGATCGGCGAGGCGGTGGCGGCGGTGGCCTTCATGGTTCAGCACGGGCCGGAATCGTGGCACCCGAACCCTGATTTCTTCTACCAGACGGGGGCTGGCCCGCTGTTTGACATGGGGCCCTACTACCTGACAGCGCTGATTAACCTGCTGGGTCCGGTGAAGCGGGTGGCTGGCATGGCCCGTATCTCCTTCCCCGAGCGGATCGCCACGAGCGAAGCGTGTCGCGGGCGGAGGATCCCTGTGGAGGTTCCCACCCACGTGGCAGGGGTGCTGGACTTCGTCAGCGGGCCGATCGTCACGCTGATCACCAGTTTCGACGTCTGGGCCTCCGAGCTTCCCCGCCTCGAGGTGTATGGCTCGGAGGGCACGCTGAGCGCGCCGGATCCCAACACCTTCGGAGGCCCGGTCCTCGTCCAGCGGGCGGAGGCGGAATCGTGGAGCCAGATGCCGCTCACCCACAGCGCCAAGCTCGAAGAGCCGGTGGGCCGGGGGATCGGCGTGGCGGACATGGCTTACGCGCTGAGAGGCGATCGGCCGCATCGGGCCAGCGGCGAGGTGGCCTACCACGTCCTGGACGTCATGCAGGCTCTCGGTGAGTCCTCGGCGACGGGCGAGTACGTCGAGATAGCCAGCCATTGCATGCGGCCAGCACCCCTGCCCCTGGGGTTGCACGGGTGACGTCGCTGCGCTTACGGTCGACCCAGGAACGGCCGCGGATGGCGGAAGCGGCTGGCTCTTCGAGCTTGGCACTACAAACTGGGGGCTTGGAGCCGCACTACGAACTTGGTGTTCCCACTTGGATGGGGGAACTCCAGGCCCATTGATCGTTCGTCTGGCGCACGCGGAGGTAGTAGACGTCAGCTTCGCCGGTCTCTGGCACGCTATCCCAGATCTGACCCCGCCAGTCGAACTCCCACTGGCGGGGTGCGCGGTGGAAGCGGAACGCCGGCGAGGCGATCTTTCCCAGACGACCAGCCCGTGCTCCCTTCAGTAGGCGGGCCAGGGGGATATCCATCCGGCGGCCGTTGATCGTCGACCGAACCCGCGCCTCGGCCGGCATCTCGACGTCCAGGCAGAGCCCCTGTGTGGCCTGGGTCACGTTGTTCGGATTGCCGAAGGTGGTGGTCTTGAACCACACGCCCAGGGGGCCAACTGACTTCCAATGGGAAAGGGGGCCTCCCTCCCTTCGGGGGGGATGAGAGAGGGGGCCATGCGACTGCAGGCCTCGTTCCACATCCGTCGGGGCGAGGACGTCCGGCCCGCGAAAGCGCGGCTCGACGGCCAAGATGCGCCCTTCAGAAATGCCGAACAGCACCTCCCAGTCCGTCCTCACCCCTCGCTCCCCCCAGCCGACCTCCAGGTAGAGCTTGGTGCGGATGACGTCGCGGTCGATGGGTCGGGGAACGTCGCACTGAGAGAGGCGATGGATCAGGCTCCCGTTCTTGACGAGGTCGACGTGGTCAATGGGGGCGCCGCCGACAACGCGGAACGCGAGGCGTCGATCCTTTGTATAGCCAACCCTCGTTCCCATCGGATGGCTGTTGACGACGAACCGGAGCTCGATGTGGTCGCCGGTGAGCGCGAAGGTGCGGCGCGCCAGCAGCGCCTCCCAGATCGCTGCCCGCGTCTTCGCCCTGGCCCACAGCCCCGTGCGGGCATGACCGTAGCTCCCTGGATAGGCGCTGTGGTGATCGGTCGAGCCGATCACCCCGAAGAAGTGCCCCTGGCTCAACCCAAACTGCATCGTGCCCTCGTGGTCCGACGGCCCCATGACGTGCAGAAACGGCCGGGGGCCCTCGTCGGCCTCGCTGCAGCCGTGCATCGAGATGATCTCCACCACCGGCGAGAGCGTCTCGTCAAAGGTGGCCCAGTTGATGCCGCGCTGGCCCTGCCGATAGGCGATGTGGTGCGGGAAGGCGATGGGGGTCGGTTGGGCCGCGATGCCCTGGCTCCTCAGGGCGCGCAGTTTATGGTGCAGGTCCGCCAGCCCGTCGACCTCCAGGATGTCGCCCCGCGACCCCGGGTAGAGGACCGTGTAGTCACCGTCGGCGCAGGAGTGCATCTCGAAGCTGAGGAAGGTGACGAACTCGCCGTCCTGGTGGTGCGCCTCGATGGTGCGCTGCACCTCCGGCCAGCTCTCCCTCAGCCGCGCGAAGCCCTCCTCGTGGAAGTCGGTGATGTAGCGGATCGAGTCGTCCGGCTCCGGCATGTCGGGCCAGAGCGCGTGTCCTGTGACGGAGCAGAAGTCGAGCTGCTCCCGGGCGTTGAGGAGAGCGTCCTCCAGGCTACCGTGGCCGTAGGAGATGTCACAGTGATTGTGCAGATCGCCGTAGTAGGCCGTCAGGCCCTCATACGCTTGCATCGGGGATCTCGCTCATCTCAACGGTCACGCCGCCGTCATCCATCGACTTGAGGGCCGCCATCACCATGCGCGTGGCCTCCAGGCCCTCACGGGCGGAGACGGTGGGCGGGGCCCCGTCGCAGAAGCGGCGCAGCTCCCGGATCAACGCCAGGTCCGCGCCAAAGTGAGAGCCTCCGAAGCCCTCGTCCTGGCAGTCCACCACCCGGTGCTCATCACGGCCCCCATGGCCGTAGTCGCTCACCACGTCGAGGCTCCCCGTATGGCGGGTGAGCCTGATGCGGCCTGTGGTCCCCACCAGCTCCAACGTCTCTTGATCCTCCGCCCGGGGGCCGAAGATGGTGTAGATATACGAGGCGATGATGGCCCGTTGGGCCACGCTCTCGTAGGCAAAATGGATGCTCCCGTTGTGATACAGGTCCGAGCCTGGCGCGTAGACGCAGACGTCGTCCATGTGCTTCTCGTCCGTCTCCTCCAGCCAGGACGGGCCGAAGTGGGGGATGATGTCATAGGCGGAGCTGTCGGCCGAGCGTCGGCGGTAGGCACACTCTCGGTTGCACTCGGAGCAACGAGGCGGCGCGTCAGGGTCCGGCTCGACGACCGAGCGTCCGCCGAAACCGTGCACGCGGGTGGCGCGGCTCTCCGCGTACCAGTTGAAGGCGTCGAAGAGGTGGCAGCCCTTGTCGTTCAGCGCCCCGCCGGACCACTCGCGACGGCGCCACCAGGCCGTCAGATAGCGGTGATAGGGAATGATGTCTCGAATCTGGATCATGATGAGATCCCCGATCACGCCGTCCTTCAGCAAGGCGTAGGCGCGCTTCCAGGCCGACTCGTACCGGCGGGTGAACCCCATGATCAGCGGGTTGTCCGTCTCCGCCTCCGCCTCGACGATGGCGACGGCGTCCTCGGCGTTTTGAGCCAGAGGTTTGTCGCAATAGACCTTCTTGCCGGAGCGCAGGGCTGGCACGGCGAACTGTCGGTGCGTGTCGGTGATGGACGTGATCACCACCAGGTCCACCTCCGGTGCCTCGATCAGATCGACGCCGCTTTCGTACAGCTTCGGGGAGATGGTAATGCCCTGTCCGGCGTATGCTCCCACGAGCATGTCCCGCACTTCCTCCATGCGGGCCGGATTCCGGTCGCAGAGCGCCGCGATCCGGAAGCCCGTCTCGCGGCAGGTCTGGGCCATGTTCATCCCGATGCAGTAGAACCCGCGCACGCCCAGCCCGATGATGCCGACACCAATTTCGTTCTCGTCACTCATGCTGTGTCGTTCCTCTCTGGTGAAATTTAACCAAGGTAACGATTCACCTCCTGCCCCTAGCGCATCCGCGATGTTTGGCGCGGAGCCGCCGGACCACGGGCGGAGGGCCGCCTGGTCCAGCTGAAGCGTGGGGGCAAGCGGTGAATGGTTACGAAGCGAGTCACTCCGCGAGGAAGTCCAAGTCGAGCATCAGCTCCCCGTCCGCCGTGACGAAGCGGCCACCGAAGTACCAGTGGTGCGGCTTCGCCTCCTCTGACGGGATGGAGTGGATCAGGAGCACGTTCTCGCCCTCGCGCAGCGTCAGCGGTTCGGTGCGGTAGGGGGAGCGGAAGTCAGGCCGCAGGTGCGTCTCGTCCGCGTGCGGCGCCATAGGGATCGGCTCCCCGTTCAGGATGATCTCGGCCGATCCGGTGGTTTTGAACGCCAACACGGCATCGCGTTCCTCCGGGCTGACGACGGTTGTGGTGATGTAGCCGACCATGGGCGTTCCAGCCTTCAGCCGCTCGTCATAGTCGCGCCAGAAGCGTACCGCGTGCGGCTCGTTGTAGTTCGCCAGCTCGTCGGGATCCTGGCGGTGCGGCTGCCAGTCCAGCGATGGGGCGACGGCGCCGTCAGCGGTCAGCACCTCGTCGACCGGCGGCGCCTCGCCCTTCGGGTAGGCGACGGCGCGCCAGGCGTAGATGGTGGGGAAGAGCGGCGCGCTCCTGTGGGACCGGGTCCACCGCACGCCGCGCCAGGTGAGCGTGATCTCTGCCTCCCACCGCTGCATCTCCGGCTTGCCTCTGAAGGTAAAGGGCACGTCGATGATCCTTGGCTCTGTGACGTTTGCCGACTTGGCGGTCTGTGTCTCTCTCTGGCCGCTACCGTGGCGCGCAAAGGTGACCTCCAGGGTATAGGGTGAACGATCCTTGGGCGCCGCGACGATGACGCGGCCCAACTGGCGCGCCGCTTCCTCCGGCGTGACGACTGGCAGGATGGCAGCGAAGGGCCCACCCAGCCGCGCCACAGCCTCTGCCCAACCGGGGGTCTCGGCCGGCAGGGCCAACACGGCATCGACGTTCAACGCATCGTCGGGGCAGGCGTCGCCCAGGAACCGCTTCACGTCGGCGGCGATAACGCGGCTGTTGTGGCGCTCGCCCAGCGCCGAGATCGTCTCGTCGGCCTGGAAGGTGATGGTCAACGGCTCGTGCTTGTCACGCTCTGGAACGGGCAGGGTGGTGGTCAGCGACGCCTCGTCGTAGCTCCACGCGTCGGTGGCCTCCCCATCGATCAGGACGTCGGATGGTCGGCGGCTGCCCTCGAGATGGATCTCGTAGCCGCGTGTCGCGGGCAGTGCGGGACAGCGGCCCTCCACCGGCGCCACGTGCAATGTCAGCGTCTGGGCGTCCGCTTGGTGGGTGTGGACCTCGGTCCACTCCGCCTCTCCACTCCGGTAAGCCTCCGTGACGCCGTCGTCCTCGTAGAGCCACATCACGCCGTCGTCGCCGGGGAAGACGGCTATGGCGAGCTCATCCTGGGGCACCAGGGAAGCCACTGTGCCGGCTCCCTGGTCCTCTGCAAACTCGGGTGTCAGCGGCAGAATGGCACCGGCCCGCATCAGCATGGGCACCCGCTCCCGGTCGCCCACCAGTCGCACCCAGCGCGGCCCGTGAAAGCTCTCCTTGGTCTGGTAATCGATCCACGTGCCCGGCGGGATCCAGGCGTCCTGGGCAGCCATGCCCGTCTCCGGATCGGCCGGGTGGACGAGCGGCGCGGCGATGAGCTGATCCCCCAGGAAGTACTGGAAGCGAGCCACGTAGGCGTCGTCCAGCTCCGGGTACTCGTAGTACATGGGCCGGCAGAGGGAGACGCTGGAGTCGGTGGCGACGCGCGCCATGGAGTAGAGGTAGGGGATCAACCGGTAGCGCAGGTGGAAGGCGGCCTTGGCGGCGCGATACGTCTCCTCGTTGAAGGCCCAGGGGCGCCGCTCGCTGCGCGGGTCCTTGGTGGCGTGCAGCCGCAGCACCGGGCTGAGCGCTCCAAACTGCACCCACCGTGTGTACATCTCCCCCGTGATGGTGCCGCCCATGTGGCCGCCGATGTCGTGGCTCCACCAGCCGTAGAGCACGTTGGCCGCCGATGCTGTGAAGATGGGCTGGAAGGCCAGCGCTCCCCAGGTCTCGTAGGTGTCGCCGGAGAAGCCCACGTAGTACCGATGGTTTCCCAATCCGCCCCAGCGACTGTAGAGCATGGGGCGCTTGCCCTTGCGCCGGATGTCGTTGAAGTGGAGGTGGTTGAGCCAGGGCAGGGGGTCGAGCCCCTTCATCTCCGAGGTCTCCCCCTGCTGCCAGTCGATCCACCAGAAATCGATGCCCTCATGCTCCATAGGGTGGTGCAGCATCTCGAAGTAGTGCTGCACGAACTGCTTGTTGGTGATGCGAAAGTGCACCGGCTCCTTGGTCTCCGGGTCGATCCCCATGGCCTCGGCGAAGGCCGGATAGACCTCCTCAAAGGCCTGTACCCCCTCGGCAGGATGGAGGTTAAGCGTCACGCGGAGCCCCCTGGCGTGGGCCCAATCCAGGAAGGCGGGCGGATCGGGAAACAGCTCGCGATTCCACGTGTAGCCGGTCCAGCTGTGGGGCGTGTGCCAATCCATGTCGATGACCAGCACGTCCAGCGGGAGGTCGTGCTCATCGAAGGCGCGCACCAGGTTCTTGAGATCCTCCGCGCTGTATTCCCAGTAACGGGACCACCACGCACCCAGCACGAAGCGCGGGATCAACGGCGTCTGTCCCCCGAAGCGGGCGTAGTCCGCGAGCGTGGCCTGGTAGTCGTGGCCGTAGCCGAAGAAGTACCAGTCCTGCAACGCGTGATTGGGGCGGGGCGCGACCCAGCCGTCGTCGCGGTTGAAGACGACGTTCTCGCTGTCGTCGAAGAGCGCCCAGCCGTCGCGGGAGAGGAGTCCCGGCTCCAGCCCGGCGTCGCCGGAGCAGCGATCCAGCGTGCGGCGCGTGCCGCGCAGGTTGCCAGGGTTCGGCATGCCGGGCCGCCAGCTCACCCGTTCGCCGGCCAAATCGAACGAGATGACGAGGTTCTCGGTGTGAAAGGCCTCGCCGTCCTCCACGTAGTGCAGCCTCAGCGCGCCGGTGTCGATGGTCAGTGTACCGTCCTGCCTGTCTGCCGCGTAGTCCGGCGGCGTCTCGACGAAGCGCATGGGAAAGGCGTACGTGCCGCGATCCTCAAATCTGCCGGTCTCCGACCACTCCAGACGCAGCAGGCGTGGGGTGAGGACGGTGAAGCGGGCCTGGCCCTGGCTCACCACGCTGTTCGGATGCGCCTGGGGGAGGCCGCGGAATCGAATCCGGTCGAAGAGATCAGAGGTCTTCATGGTAGCTAAGTCGCTCCTCAATGGATCTGTATTCGGCCAAACGTTGGATTGCAGCGTGCATGCTGGCTTCGTATAGCATATTTCCGGCGTTGTTCCGAAGCACCGCGGCACATGCTTGGGTTTCTAATTCCTCTGTCCACCATTATCCCCTGTCGAGCCGTTCCCGTCAACTCAGCGGTAGATCCGGACTGGGACAATCGGATTTGCCCCTTGACAACGCGATGCAAATATCGTATAATAGCGCCAATGAAACCGATATCATAGATGGATGGTATCGTTTACACACGGGTCCTGATATCCTCTTCAGCGTTACCGCACCCCCGCAAGGGCCCTATCCGAGGTGAGCATTGCCAACCATAAACGACGTTGCCGAGCAAGCCGGGGTCTCCCCGGTGACTGTCTCCCGGGTCATCAACAACTCTGGAAACGTTAGCAAGGCCACGCGACGGAAGGTGGAACGGGCCATTGAGGCGTTGGGCTACGTGCCCAGTGTGGCGGCGAGAAGCCTACGCTCGAAGCGGACGCATACTCTGGCCCTGATGGTCTCCGATATCACAAACCCATTTTGGACCACCGTGGTACGGGGGGTGGAGGATGCCGCCCAGAGCCACGACTATTCAGTCTTCCTCTACAACACGGATGAGGACCCGGCCAAGCAGGAGCGCTACCTGGACGTGCTGGTGGCCCAGCGCGTGGATGGCGTCATCATCGCGCCTTACGACTCCGATGCTCGCAACCTGGCAAGGTTGCGGCAGAGAAGCATCCCAACGGTCATCATCGACCGGCGCATTGAGGGAGGTGAGATGGACTCGGTGTACTGCGATTCCGTTGCGGGGGCAAAGGCACTGATTCAACACCTGATCAGCTTGGGTCACGAGCGCATCGCGATGCTGTCCGGTCCGGCGAACACCTCCACGTCGCAGGATCGTATCGCTGGCTATCAAGCAGCGCTGACCGAAGCGGGCATCTCCATTGACCCCCGCCTGATCAGAGAGGGCGAGTATCGGGCCACGTCTGGGAAGGAGCTGGCCCATCAGGTACTGGATGAGGGGCTCGAACCTACAGCCATCTGTGCGGCCAACAACGTTATCGCGATGGGGACGATTGAGGCCATGGGGGAACGGGACCTGTGCATACCTCACGATATCGCTTTGGTCTGCTTTGACGAGCTGCCCAACGTCTCGCGGGTGTTTCCGTTCCTTACCGTCGTCGTCCAACCGGCTTACGACATGGGCTTGAACGCAGCCCAGTTGCTCCTCAGCCGGCTGCACAGCGAGAAGCCTCTGAGGCCACGCCACGTCGTGCTGCCCACACGCCTCGTGGTGCGCCACTCCTGCGGCAGTAGGTTAGGGAAAGCAGAGGAGGATGAAGGTCGCCTTCCCTGTTTGCCGTTCTTCTCGGATACGGAGCCGGAAAGCAAGCTGATAAGACCGCTGGACCTAGGGGGTAGAATGGATTCCTCCACGTTGGCCGATGGGAACATCGGCAAGGCTGCTGGAGAGAGGATGCCGGCTCACAAGTATGACAAACCCGACGTGAACCGGCTGCTGGAGGCACTGCAATACCGCGAGGCGGACCGGGTGCCTCACCTTGAGCTGCAGGTGACCAGCAAGTCGATCTGCGAATACGTGTTGGGGCGTGAGCTTGGATCCTATGCCTCCAGCCAGCGGGTGGATGGTTGGGCCATCACGCCGCAGGATCACGTAGCGCTCGCCGTGCGGTTGGGCATGGATGCAATCCCCTGTCATTTCTCCTGGAGGCCGTGCGAGAGTGCGGTCGAAACCCAGGCCGACTTGGACGACCTGAAACCTCCGCCGGCTCTGGCCGACCAGCTGAGCCACCTGGAGAGATATCTGCGGGCTGCTCAGGGTACGGGAGTGGGCGTGTTTGTGAACGTTACATCCTTTTTCGATAACGCTATGTCCGCCGTAGGCCTCAACGAGGCGCTGCACGTGCTCTATGAGGACAGGTCCCTTCTCGAAAAGCTTATGGACGTGTTCCTGGAGCACCAAGAGACGGTGGTGCGCGCCGTGTGCGACCGCTTCGGGGATGACCTAGCTTTCCTGATGGTCAGTGATGATGTAGCCCACGACGTGGGGCCTACGATACCGACGAACGCTTTTGTGGAGCTCTTCTTTCCGCGCATCAAGCGGTTGATCGCGCCTGCCAAGGAGCACGGAAAGCTGGTAGCGCTGCACACCGATGGGAGAATCAATCAGATTCTGCCCATCTTGCATGAAGCGGAATTCGACATCGTCCATCCTGTCGTGCCTGAGTACAACGACATCTTTCAGATCAAGACGGAATGGGATGGTAGAATGGCTCTGATCGGGAATATCCCAGCGGCTCTCCTCGCCTACGGCAGTCAGGAGCAGATCGAGGAGAAGGTGCGTGAGTATTGCACCAGGCTGGCCCCGGGCGGTGGCTACGCGCTCTGCTCTTCGGGTCAGATCTCGGAAGAAGTCCCGCCGGACAACTTCGTCACGATGACGCGTTCAGTGCACCGGTACGGTCGTTATGGATCGCTCGGGGAAGAGATCTAAGTCCACACGGGTTGAGGGCATGCGTGCAGGAGGAGGAGAACCTTATGGAACCACCGACCACCGACTATGACAAGTCAAACGTCAACCGTCTGCTGAAGGCGCTTAATCACCAGGAACCTGATCGAGTGCCTCATATGGAGCTCTGGGTGACCAGCAAGGCGGTGTATGAATACGTCCTGGAGCGCGAGCTTGACTACGGCATCGGCGACGCGGCCGAGGGTGGTCAGTCGATCACGCCTGAGGACGATGTTGAGTTTGCCATGCGGCAGGGCCAGGATGCGGTGCTGTGCAATTTTAACTGGCGGCCTAACAACGTTTTCTGCACCGCCGCCGATGGCACCGAGCACTACGTAGACGGCTCCATCAAGACCTGGGCCGACCTTGATGATCTCGAGCCACCGCCTTCACTGGATGCTCAGCTGCGGTACCTGGAGCGGTATCTGACGGCGGCTCAGGGGACCGGTGTCGGCGTGATCGCCAATCTTACGTCCTTCTTCGACAGCGCTCTCCTGGCCATCGGTATGACCGATGCCTTCTATCTGTTCTACGACAACCGGCCTCTGGTCGAGAAGCTCATGGACATCCTGCTGGAGAATCAGGAAAAGGTGATGCGGGCCGTCTGCGACCGCTTCGCCGACGACCTCGCGCTGGTGATGGTCAACGACGACATCGCCTACAACGCTGGGTTGATGATCAAGCCCGAGATGTTCATGGATATCTTCCCCCATCGTATGAAGCACCTGATCGCCCCGGCCAAGGAACACGACAAGCTGGTGTTGATGCACACCGACGGAAGAACCGATGCCTTCCTGGATATCTTATATGACGTAGGCATCGATATCAACCATCCTGTCGAGCCGGAGTCCAACGACCTTGCCGAGGTCAAGGAGCGATGGGCCGGCAGGATGGCCCTTATCGGCAACATCCCTACTGTGCTGCTGGCCTATGGGCGACAGGAAGAGATCGAGGAGCAGGTACGAGAGTACTGCGTCAAGGTGGCCCCGGGCGGTGGCTATGCGCTGGGCTCCTCCACGAGCATCATGGATGGCATACCGCCCGAGAACTACGTGACCATGGTCAAGGCGGTGCATAAGTACGGTTGCTACGGCGCACTGGGTCGCGAAGCCTAGCGTATCCCCCCTGAGAGCTGACGCAGGGGACATGGCTCTGCGGAGGGGGGACGACCTTGATCCTGACCCAGCAAGACCACGAGGAAGAGACGGGACGAGACTGGAGAATTGCCCGAATGACCATGACATCCAGAGAACGAGTGATGACGGCCTTCAGCTTCGAGGAACCAGACCACGTGCCGGCCTGGCTGGGGGCTTCCCCCGAGTTCCGAGACCTGATGCGCGATCATCTTGGGCTGGTCGATGATGAGGCCCTCTCCCGACAGATCGGCGACGATTTTCGCCGCGTGTTTGCCCGCTACGCCGGCCCGCCCGAGTTGGCGCCCACCGCCAACCTGACCTATCCCGACGCTACCTATCGGACGCCCTTTGGCGTCGAGCGCCACGGATACGGCTATGGTATGCCGCTGAACCGGCCACTCAAGGACGCTCAGTCCATCCAAGAGATCCATGACCATGCCTGGCCCGACCCAGCGTGGATGGACGTGACGCACATCCGTGACGAGGCGCTGGCATACGGCGGGCAGTATGCCATCCTCGGCGGTGACTGGTCGCCGTTCTGGCACGACGCCCTCGACATGTTGACTTTTGAGGGCCTAAGCTATAAGATGTACGACACCCCCGAACTGGTCGACGCGCTCCTGGAACACATTGTCGACTACTATTTCGAGGTGAGTCGTCGCATCTTTGATGCCGCGGCGGACGCGATCGACATCTTCTTCATCGGCAACGATTTCGGCGGCCAGACCGGGCCGTTGATCGGCGAGGACTTGTTCCGCCGTTTCTACGTACCCCACCTGAAGCGTCTAGCGGATCTAGGGCACGACTACGGTTTGAAAGTACTGATGCATTGTTGCGGCGGGTTCGCGCCTCTTATCCCAGCCATGATCGAGGCTGGAATCGACGGCTTGCAAGCGCTCCAGCCCACCTGCCGGGGCATGAAGCCTGCCGACCTCAAGGCCGACTTTGGGGATAAGATGGTGTTGATGGGTGCTGTCGACACCCAAATGCTTATTGAAGGCACACCTGAACAGACTCGGGTCGAAACGCGCCGCGTCCTCGACATCATGAAGCCCGGCGGAGGCTACATCTGCTCGCCCAGCCACGACTACCTTTTGCCTGAAACGCCGGTCAAGAACGTCTTGGCCCTGTACGAGACTGTTCGCGAGTATGGGGGATACTAAATTGGAGAAGGAGGCAACTGAGATGAAACGATTTGGTCAAGTCATTGGCGTAAAGCCGGAGGCATTCGACGAATATGTCAAGCATCACGCTGACGTCTGGCCTGGCGTGCTCAAGATGATCCACGAGTGCAACATCCGCAACTATTCCATCTTTCACAAGGATGGGCTGCTTTTTGCCTATTTCGAGTACGTCGGCGACGATTTTGAGGCCGACATGGCGAAGATGGCTGCCGATCCCGAAACACAGCGATGGTGGGACATCATGATGCCCATGCAGATCCCGCTCGAGACCCGCGCCGAAGGCGAGTGGTGGGCCAACATGGAAGAGGTGTTCCACACTGACTAGATCCCGACGGGTTTTCGAAGACCCGTCGGGGCTGGGAGGAGCCGACAATGACGAAACGAACGGCCAATTGTCTCGCCAAACTGGACCGGATGAACAAAGCCATACGTCATGAGGAGCCAGATCGCGTGCCTGTCAGCGACTTTTTCTGGGGCAGTTTCCTGGAGCGCTGGTGCGAAGACTTGGACTTACCAGCTAACACCGACATCTATACGCATTACGACCTTGACTGGATCGTCACTATTCCCAACATGGATCCTCACATCAAGGAATTCGAGGTCATCCGCGAGACCAACGAGGAGGTGGTGGTCCGTACCGGGTTCGAGGCGGTGTTGCGCAAGAAGTTCGCCGACCCCATGCCTGCTTTCTTGGGGTTTGAGACTGACGACATTGAGAAAGTGAAGGCATTTGAGTTCGACGATCCATGGGATGACAGACGCTACTTCAGTGGAGGGGACAATCAGATCGCTGGTGTAGGGGATGGATTTGTCCGTAATTCGCCTCCCTGGATCGACACGGTGAAAGCACTACGTCCTGAGTTCCCGGTCTACGGCAGCGTGTGTGAAGCGAGCGAAAACATGTGGCGGATAGTCGGTCAGAAAAACGCTCTTCTTTGGATCGGCCTCTATCCTGAGGAATTCGGACGGTTTGTGGAACGCACCAATGAGTTCGCTCTTGAAATCGCCAAAGCTCAAATCGAGGCTGCCGATGGCTTGCTAGACGGCATGGTTATCTGGGGAGACGTAGCTTACACAAAAGACATGTTCTTCCCCCCTGACTACTGGCGGAAGTATTATAAGCCTGGCGTTGCGGCCATAGTTGATGTATGTCACGAACACGGCTTACCGGTCATCTACCACGGATGCGGAAACGTCAACCGCATCTTTGAGGATTTCATTGAGATCGGTGTGGACGCCTACAATCCGTTGGAAGCTAAAGCCGGACTGGACGTGGTTGACCTGCGGCGCGAGTATGGCCACAGGATGGCTTTCTGCGGCAACATGAATGTGATCGAGTGGGCTGAGTGTAGTCAAGAGGAGCTTAGAGCCATCGTCCTGCGCAAGCTGAACGCGGCCAAGGGCGGTGGGCTGATCTTCCAGTCGGATCACTCGGTGCCCAGCAATGTCTCCGGTCAGGACTACGACTACGTGGTCAAGCTCGTGCGCGAGTACGGCCAGTACCCGCTCGACCTGGGCGAGTACGACATCCCGGATCTGAAGTGACGAGGGACGAGGAATAGGGATAGAACGTGAGGCTACACCATCTGCTGCCCTACCAACTGGAGAAGGCTCGTGACGAAGGCTGGCCCCTTTTGGTGCCTACCGGCTGTATCGAGTATCACGGGCCGCACGCAGCCCTCGGCTTGGATACCCTCCTCGTCAAGGAGCTGTTGACGAGAGTGGCGGAGCGGGTCACGTGCGTTGTTGCGCCGCCTCTCTGGTATGGACCGACTGGCTATGCCGTCACCGGCCCTGAACAAGGTACCCTGGATGTCTCGACCGAGCGCTTCGGCCGCCACGTTAAGGACGTGTTGAGCGGTTTCTGGGACATGGGCTTCCAGTGGATCGTCGTCGGCGTGCACCACCAGCAGATGGACGGTCCAGAATCTCTGGCCATCCGCCTGGCGGCAGCCGAGGTCACCTTCGAGAAGGCGCACGATGAGCGCGGCGATGCTTGGTGGGGAAAAGCACCGTTGCCTTGCAGCGATCGTATCTTTGAACGGATTCAGGTCTGGCCCTCGGTGCTGCCCGCTGCCGCCGAACAGGGCGTGGTCATGGCCGACCACGCTGGCTACTACGAGACCTCGCTTCTGCTGGCGGCCCGCCCGGAGCTCGTCGAGATGGAGCGCCTGGGTATGGACGCTCCGTGGTACTGCACAGAATCGGACAGCAGAGCGAGCCAAGCCAGCGTCGAAGCAGGCGAGCACATGTGGCAGGTGATGGTCGATGCCTGGGAGAAGAAGATCGTGGCGCTGACGCGGTCTGCGCGCTCTACACCGGACGAGATGACCGTGACGGGAATCCTCTAGAGCTAGTCAGGGCCTGTGAAAGGAGGCGGATAGTATCGAAATGAATAGCGACTCTCCGAGATGGACTCGCCAGTGGTCCAAGCCGTTAAACGGACCTCACTAAGCAAGAAGATATAGGAGGAAAAGCGAATGTCTGAAGAGAAGAGGATGTCGCGTCGGGAGTTCCTGAAGGTAGCGGGCATGGCCGGTGGAGCGTCGGCCGTGCTGGCGGCCTGCGGTCAGACGCCTGAGCCCACCGAAGCCCCGGAGACGGAGCCGACTGAAGCGCCTACCGTCATCGGGAAACCTTTCGAGGGCAAGACGGTGCGCATGCACGCCATTAGTGGCGCCAACTACGACGAGTTGTATAAGCTCATCCCTTCGTGGGAGGAGAAGACGGGAGCCACAGTCGAGATTGTTTTCAAGGGCAACGGCTTTGAGACCGACAAGCGACTAGTGCAGGACTTCGCCGCCGGCACGGTGGACTATGACGTCTGTTGGGACCACAGCAGCTTCTTCTCCCAGTACGTCAAGGCCGACGGACTGGAACCCCTCGACGGCTATTTCAGCGACGAGGAGCTGGCCGATTTTATCCCGCGGCTGGTGGACGCGGCTCGGCGGGATGGCAAGCTTTGGGTGATCCCGCGCCACTTTGACATCTCCTGCCTGCACTACCGCACCGACCTGGGTCTAGAAGGGCCCCCGGAGACGTGGGATGAGTTCAAGCAGATGTCTCTCGACATCACCGAGAACAACCTCGACATCTTTGGCACGCAGTTCGCCGGCAAAGAAGAGGCCCTCACTGGGCGCTTCTACGAGGTTCAGACCGCGGAGGGTGGCCAGTTGTTCAATGACAATTGGGAGCCGACCTTCAACGGCCCAGCCGGCGTCAAGGCGGCTACCATGTTCGCCGAGCTATACGCGGCTGGGGCCATGCCGCCCGACATGACCAACTTCCTTTGGGAGGATGTAGCCCAGCAGTTCGTCAACGGCCTCATCGGCATGTACACTGAGTGGTATGGCTGGTATGGTTACTTCCAGGATCCCGAAGCCAGTCAAGTGGCGGGCAAGTTCGACCTGGCCCGCCAACCCAAGGGCGATGGCGGTATCCACAGCGGTTGGGCCGGCCACCATGGCTTCTCCATCACCAAAGCCGCTAAGGAGAAGGAAGCCGCCGCCGATCTGATCAAGCACCTGACCAGCGTCGAGGGGAACGAGCTGGAGGCCGAGCTGGGCATCTTGATCTCACGCCAGAGCGTCTGGGATAAGATCATTGCTGAGGCCGGAGATGCTGAGAACCCGCTGGACAAGGAGCGGCTGGAGCTGGCGCTCCTCCAGGCCCAGGAGGATTTCAAGACACCTCCGCTGATCGCCGAATGGCTGCCCATGTCCAACATCCTGTATCCCATCCTGCAGCAGATCATCTTGGGCGACACCAATCCACAAGATGGCTTGGACCATGCTGCTGAGAAAGTGTACGATATGATGGAGGAGTCTGGCTACTACAGCTAGAGCGACCGTCCGGTCTTGAGACCAGGATGCCTCGGGCTGGGCACCACGACTCTGTCCAGCCCGGGCTCTCCCTAGCTAAGAAAGGCAAACTATGACCGTACGAGCTGCTAACCGAGATGCACCGCGCAAACCGTGGCGCATTCAACTCACTGAGCGGCACCTACCGGTGGCTTTGCTATTGCCCGGCATCCTTATCATCCTGCTGGTCATCGGTTTTCCGATGCTCTACTCGCTCTACCTTAGTTTCACCGACTTCAACTTGGTGTCGTCGGGCAACACTGAGTTTGTCGGCTTGCGGAACTACATCACTCTGCTGACTCAGGATCCGCTTTTTTGGAAGGCGTTTGGGCGCACAGTGCTATTCATCAGTCTGGCCGTCAACATCGAGTTTCTCGTTGGGCTAGGCATCGCTCATTTGATGGCCCGCGCCATCCGTGGCCAAAGCCTGGCCCGTACGTTGATGATGATGCCCATGATGTTCGCCCCCATCCTGGTCGGCTTTCAGTTCAAGTGGTTCTTCAATGCCCAGGTGGGCCTGGTCAATAACATTCTGTACACCCTCACCGGCGAATCGCACTTCATCCCCTGGCTGATCAACAAACCCCTGGGCTTCATCACCATACTGGTCGCCGAGATCTGGATGAGTACACCCTTCATGGCCATCATTCTGGAAGCAGGTATCCTGTCACTGCCGCAGGAGCCATTCGAAGCAGCGGAAGTAGATGGTGCTTCCGGCTGGCAGAAGTTCCGCCACCTAACCCTGCCGATGCTGACGCCCTTCATCTACACTGCGATGGCCATCCGCTCGCTGGACGTGGCTCGCGCCTATGACATCGTCAGCATCATGACTGGCGGAGGCCCTGGCAACCGTACTGAGCTAATCTGGACCTACGTGAACCGACTGGCGTTTACTGGCAAGCGGTTTGCCCTGGGCTCGGCCATGTCCTATATCACCGTCATTCTCAGCCTTGTCTTTACCTATATGTTCTTCCGCAACGTGTTGAAGAGCCGTTGGGAGGGAGCAATGGACGTATGACCAGGACCAGTATTTATGGGAGACGGTTCCACCGTGACCGATGGAAGAACATCATCAATGATGTGTTGCTGTGGGTGATCCTGTTCGTTTTTTTCGTCCCGGCTCTGTGGATCATCCTGACCTCGGTCCGCATTCGCTCCGAGATCAACGCCTATCCGCCAGTGTGGATCCCCAGCGGGTTTTCCCTCGATTCCTACAAGATTCTGTTCGGCAGGCCGACGCCCGAGGGAGCCTTTGGTCTGGGCGGTTCGATTCCCGTTGTCGACTACGCCCGCAACTCGCTTGTCATCGCCCTGGTCAGCACCGTATTTGCTCTCATCTTTGGGACGCTGGCTGGCTACGTCTTCTCGCGCTTCCGCTTCAAGGGCAAGAATGGCATCTTTCTTGGCATGATGCTGGCCCGGGCCATTCCGGGGATCGCCTTGAGCCTGCCGCTGTTCATCATGTACGCTAGGATCGGGCTGTCCGACACGTTGCTGGGCATGATCATCACCTACGTGGCCCTCAATATCCCGTTCACGGCTTGGCTCATGGACGGCTTTTTCCGCGCCATCCCTAAAGAGCTCGATGAGGCAGCCCGCATCGACGGCTGCTCGGCCTGGACTGCGTTTCTCCGGATCGACCTGCCGCTGGCTCTGCCCGGCGCGGCGGCCTCGGGGATCTTTGCTTTTCTCACTTCGTGGAACGAGTTTGCCTTGGCAAACGTCATTACTCGCACACCGACCAGCCGCACCTTTCCGCCGGCTCTGTTCGAGTTTTGCGGTCAGTTCGTTTCCGATTGGCGGGGTATGACCGCCATGTCGGTGCTGATGCTGATTCCCGCAGTAATATACGTCGCCCTGGTTCAGGGACAGTTGATGGAAGGTCTAACCTCAGGCGCCACCAAAGGCTAGAGTGTGGCAGACTGGCGACTTACCCAGCAAGACTACGGAGGACGAACCAAAATGATTGAGGCCGTCTATGAAGCAGTAGTGACAGGTGATGCCCAAGAGGCAGCGACCCACGTGTTGGCTGCCCTCGATGCCGGCATCGCGCCGAGCGAAATCCTCAGCAAAGGTTGCATCGCCGCGATGGGTCAGGTGGGCCGCCTGTTCGAGAAGGGTGAGGCCTTTGTGCCCGAAATGCTCATTGCTGCACGGGCTATGCAAACCAGCATGGATATCCTTCGACCCCATCTTTCCGGAAGTGAGATTGTCTCTTCCGGCAAGATCGTCCTCGGCACAGTGTCGGGCGACCTGCACGATATTGGCAAGAACCTTGTCGGTATCATGATGGAAGGCGCTGGATTCGAGGTCGTCGACCTAGGCACCGATGTCGAGCCTGAGGTGTTCATCGAAGCCGTGCGCGAACACGAGCCAGATCTCATCGGCATGTCGGCCCTGTTGACCACGACGATGCCGTCGATGACGGCCACGATCGAGACTCTGACGGAGGCCGGCATGCGCGATCGGGTCAAGGTGCTAGTCGGTGGCGCGCCAGTTACGCAGCAGTTCGCGGACAAGATCGGTGCGGATGGCTTTGCCCCCGACGCCAGTAGTGCCGCGCGCAAAGCTAAGGAGCTGTTGGTTTAGCCTGGTCGACAGAACGGAGGAAGGGCGTCGCGCAGCCTGCCGATGACGTTAGATAGCTCGCGGGCTGCTGGTCGGCGCCATCAAGGGATAGCCCAAGCGCGGAGGCCCACGATGTCCTCGAATCACTACATCCTGGCTCACGATCTGGGAACGACGGGTGACAAAGCCACGCTCTTCGACGCCGCTGACGGCGAAGTGGTCGCCACGGCGTTCAGCTCCTACGAGACGGACTATCCGCGTCCCAACTGGGCCGAACAAGATCCGGCCGATTGGTGGCGGGCGGCGCGGGACGCGACGCGGGAGCTGCTGACCACCGGCGGCGTCGCACCGGGTGACGTCACCGTGGTTGGCTTCAGCGGGATGATGAATGGCGCGCTGGTGGTGGACATCCAAGGCGTGCCACTGCGCTCGTCCATCATCTGGGCCGATCAGCGGGCCACCGCCGAGGGAGAGCTCTTAGCGGATCGCTGCGGCTTTGAGGAGGTCTATCGCCGCACAGGACACCGGCCCAGCGCGTCGTATACGGCTGCCAAGGTGCTCTGGGTGAAGCGCCACCAACCGGAGATCTACGAGCGCACCCATCGGGTGCTGCAGGCCAAGGACTACGTTGCGTACAAGATGAGCGGTGTCTTCGCCACTGACTACTCCGATGCCTCTGGCACGAATCTCTTTGACCTAGATCGGCGAGATTGGGCGGAGGACATTGTTGAGGCGATAGGGCTGGATCTGGAGAACCTCCCGCCAGCTCATCCCTCCAGCACCATCATCGGTGAGGTGACTCGCGAAGCCGCGGCCGAGACGGGACTTTTGGCCGGCACGCCGGTCGTCATCGGCGGAGGCGACGGCGCCTGCGCCACCGTGGGGGCCGGCTCTGTGCATCTGGGAGAGGCCTACACCTACATTGGTTCCTCGTCCTGGATCGCCGTGACCGCCGAGCGGCCGCTCTACGATCCGCAGATGCGCACATTCACCTTCGCGCACCTCGATCCTGAGCTATATTTCCCCACGGGCACCATGCAGTGTGCGGGCGGCTCCTACGACTGGCTGGAAAGACTGCTGCGCGGAGAGGGTGAGGGGACGCTGCACGATCAGCTCGGCGCTGCAGCGGCAGACGTGGAGCCGGGGGCTGGTGGGCTTCTGTTCTTGCCTTACCTCATCGGCGAGCGGAGCCCGCACTGGAACCCGCAGGCGCGCGGGGCCTTCGTCGGCCTCACTATGTCGCACGACCGGGCCGAGATGGCTCGCGCCGTGCTGGAGGGTGTCGCCTTCAACCTACGCCTGATCCTGGACGCCTTCGCGGAGCAAGGGGCAGAGATTGAGGCGATGCGGCTCATCGGCGGTGGCGCTCGCAGCGCGGTCTGGCGCCAGATCCTGGCCGACGTCTACGAGTTGCCCATCTTGCGACCGGCTTTGCTGGCGGAGGCGACCTCGCTGGGCGCGGCCATCGCCGCTGGCGTTGGCGTGGGGCTCCTCCCCGATTTCAGTGTAGCCCAAGACTACGTGCGGGTGGAGGAGGCGGAGCAGCCCGATCCCGCGCGGGGCCGGCGCTACACTATGCTCTACGATCGCTTCCAGCAGACCTACGCTGCCCTGGAACCGATCTTTGAGCAGATGGCGGGTGAGTAGCAGGTCTGCAAGTGAGCAAGTGGCAAGTCTGCAAGTGAGCAAGTCTGCAAGATTCCAAGGAGACCAATCGATGACATATGTAGAAGAGATCAAGATCAATCCGCCTCACAACCGTCTGATCGGCAGCATGCCCAAGATCGGCATCCGCCCTACCATAGACGGCCGGCGCAAAGGCGTGAGGGAGTCGCTGGAGGGCCAGACGATGGCTTTGGCAGAGTCGGTGGCTGCGTTTCTGGAGCAGAACATGCGCCACGCCAACGGCCTGCCGGTTAGGTGCGTGATCGCGGATACGTGCATCGGCGGGGTGGCCGAGGCGGCCCAAACTGCGGAGACGTTCGCTCGCGAGGGGGTGGGTGTGTCCATCACCGTCACCCCGTGCTGGTGCTACGGCTCCGAGACCATGGACATGGACCCCCTCATCCCCAAGGCGGTCTGGGGTTTCAACGGGACGGAGCGCCCCGGCGCGGTCTACCTGGCGGCGGTGGCGGCCGCCCACGACCAGAAAGGGCTGCCGGTCTTCAAGATCTACGGGCGCGACGTCCAGGACGCTGGCGACACGTCGATCCCGGATGACGTGCAGGAGAAGCTGCTCCGCTTCGCCAAGGCGGGGTTGGCCGTGGATACAATGCGCGGCACGTCGTATCTGGCTATGGGGGGCGTCTCGATGGGCATCGCCGGCTCCATCGTGGATCAGAGTCTCTTCGAGTCCTACCTGGGCATGCGCGTGGAGTCGGTGGACATGACCGAGTTTGTCCGCAGGATCGATGAGGAGATCTACGATCCGCAGGAGTTCGAGCGCGCTCTGGCGTGGGTCAGGGAGAACTGCCGGGAGGGGCGGGATCACAATCCTCCGGAGATCCAGCGCAGTCGGGAGCAGAAGGATCGAGATTGGCAGGTCGTGGTGAAGATGGCCCTGATCGCCCGCGACCTGGTGGTGGGCAATCCCCGGCTGGCGGAGCTCGGCTACGGGGAGGAGGCCCTGGGGCATAACGCCATCGCCTCTGGGTTCCAGGGGCAGCGTCAGTGGACCGACCACTTCCCCAACGGGGACTTCCTGGAGGCGATACTCAACTCCTCCTTCGATTGGAACGGCATCCGCCAACCCTTCATTGTGGCCACGGAGAATGACTGTCTCAACGGCGTGGCGATGCTGTTCGGGCATCTGCTGACCAACACGGCCCAGATCTTCGCCGACGTGCGCACCTACTGGAGCCCGGCGGCGGTCAAGCGGGTGACCGGACATGAGCTGAGCGGGCGGGCGGCGGGCGGGATCATCCATCTGATCAACTCGGGCTCGGCGACGCTGGATGCCACCGGCAAGATGACCATAGACGGTCAGCCGGCGATGAAGCCCTTCTGGGAGGTCACGCCGCAGGAGGTGGAGGCATCTCTGGCGGCGACCACGTGGTATCCGGCCTCGGTGGGATACTTCCGCGGCGGTGGGTTCTCCTCGCAGTTCTTGACCGAGGGGGGGATGCCGGTGACGATGTCGCGCGTCAACCTGGTGAAGGGCCTGGGGCCGGTGCTGCAGATCGCCGAGGGATGGACGGTGGAGCTGCCGGAGGAGGTGCACGCGGCGCTGAACGAGCGCACCGATCCCACCTGGCCGACGCACTGGTTCGTGCCCAACGTGACAGAGAGCGGGCCGTTCCGCGACGTCTACTCCGTGATGAACAACTGGGGCGCCAATCACGGGGCGATCTCTTACGGCCACGTCGGGGCTCATCTGATCACCCTGGCATCGATGCTGCGCATCCCGGTCTTCATGCACAACGTCCCGGAGGAAGAGATCTACCGGCCGAGCGCCTGGGCTGCCTTTGGGGCGCAGGATCCGATGGGGGCCGACTTCCGCGCCTGCGCCACCTTCGGCCCGCGGTACGGCGCGGCCTAGCGCCCGCCAGGAGTCTGATCATGTCCCGACCTCCAAGCCCTACCAGCGGCCATACCGGCTGGTTCGTCCGTGATCGCTTCGGCCTGTTCATCCACTGGGGCATCTACGCCCTGCCGGCGCGACACGAGTGGGTGAAGCAGCGCGAGCGTATGCGCGATGAGGCGTATCAGACGTACTTCGATCATTTCTATCCCGACCTCTACGACGCCACTGCATGGGCGCGCGAGGCGAAGAAGGCGGGGATGACGTACGTCGTGGTCACCACCAAGCACCACGACGGCTTCTGCCTCTGGGACTCGGCGCTGACTGACTACAAGGTCACGAACACGCCGTGGGGGAAGGATTTGCTCAGGCCACTGGTGGAGGCGTTTCGTGCGGAGGGCCTGCGGGTGGGGTTCTATCACTCCTTGATTGATTGGCACCATCCCGAGTTCCCGGTCGACGGCCTCCACCCCCTGCGCGACGACGTGGCGTTCCGCGAGGCGCATGAGGACCGCGACATCGGCAGGTACGTCGAGTATCTGCACGGGCAGGTCCGCGAGCTGCTGACGCAGTTCGGCAAGATAGACGTCATGTGGTTCGACTTCTCGTACTCGGAGCGGGACTGGGGCTGGTCGCAGGGCAAGGGTAAGGACGACTGGCGGTCAGAGGAGCTGATGGCGATGGTGCGTGAGCTCCAGCCGGGCATCATCGTGAACGACCGCCTGGAGGTTGGCGGGGACTTCAAGACGCCCGAGCAGTACCAGCCGCGTGGCTGGATGGAGGTGGACGGCCCGTCCCCGGACGGCGAGCCGGTGGTGTGGGAGGCGTGCCAGACGCTCAACGGCAGCTGGGGGTACGATCGCGACAACCTGGACTGGAAGTCGGTGGGGATGCTGGTGCGCATGCTGGTGGACACGGTCTCGAAGGGGGGCAATCTGCTGCTCAACGTCGGCCCGAATGCGCGCGGCGAGTTCGAGCCGAGGGCGCTTGAGCGGCTGCGCGGCGTCGGGGAGTGGATGCGGCTGCATGGCCGCTCGATCTATGGCTGCACCGCCAGCGACCTCGCCCCGCCGCCTGATTGCCGCTATACTCGGACCGGACCCGAGCGCAGTCGCAGAGACGGCGATCGCCTCTATCTGCATCTGTTCTCGTGGCCGTTCCGCCACGTTCACCTGGATGGCCTGGCGGACGAGGTCGAGTATGCGCAACTGCTCCACGATGGCTCCGAGATCAGGATGCGCGTCATTGACCCCGAGCAGGATGCCAACCTCATCTTTATGAGCGGCACGCCGGGCACGCTGACGCTTGAGCTGCCGGTTCAGAGGCCTCCTGTGGCGGTACCGGTGATTGAGCTTTTCTTGAAGGGGTAGCGACCCTGCGGGGGTCACAGACCCCCTTCGAGCGAGGTGAGCGGGGGATAGAGCGCGGCAAGCCGGGGGTTGCAGACCCCCTGGGAGCAAGGTGGGATGGGTCTAGCAGGCTGCTTGGGAGCAGGGTGGGCTAGGGCTTGCAGGCCCCTGGGGAGTGCGGGAGATCCGAATGTCTGATCAGCTTAAGTTCCTGGCTTTCGACCTGGGCGCGTCCAGCGGTCGCGCCATGGTCGGTCAGTTCGACGGAGAGCGACTCCGGCTTTCGGAGGTGCATCGCTTTCCCAACGGCCCGGTGCGCTTGCCCAATGGCAGCAGCACGGGACGCCAGCTGGAGCCAGCTTTGCACTGGGACGCGTTACGTCTCTGGACCGAGATCAAGCGTGGTTTGACGCTGGCCGTCCAGCAGCACGGGTCGACTGTAAGCACAGCGACGTCACCCGGGGCCGATCTGGCTGGCGTTGGGCTTGATACGTGGGGCGTGGACTTCGGCCTGCTCGATCGGGAAGGCGCGTTGATCTCAAACCCCTATCACTACCGTGACAGCCGGACCGACGGCATGCTCGACGAGGCCTTCCGCCGCGTGCCCCGAGAGGAGATCTTCGAGCAGACCGGGATCCAGTTCATGCAACTGAACAGCCTCTATCAGTTGCTCTCCATGGTCGTCAACCGCTCGCCTGCCCTCGACATCGCCGAGACCTTCTTGACGATGCCCGACCTGTTCAACTACTGGCTCACCGGACGCAGGGTATGCGAGTTCAGCATCGCCACCACCACCCAGTGCTACGATCCGCGACAGGGGGACTGGGCTAGGCCGCTTCTTGAACGAATGGACATTCCACCTCACATCTTCCCCGAGATCGTCCCTTCGGGGACCGTCCTGGGCGAGTTGCTGCCGTCGGTGGCCGAGGAAGTTGGCCTGGGGCCTGGCCTGCCCGTCGTCGCCCCGGCGTGCCACGACACCGGGTGCGCGGTGGCCGCCGTCCCCGCCGAGGGCTCGGACTTCGTCTACATCAGCTCCGGCACGTGGTCGCTGATGGGCGTTGAGTTGGACGAGCCGTCCATCGACGGTAAGAGCCTGGCCCACGGCTTCACCAACGAGGGGGGCGTGAGCGGTACGTTCCGCTTCTTGACGAACATCACTGGGCTTTGGCTGGTGCAGGAGTGCCGGCGTGTGTGGAGTCAGGATGAGAAGCTCTCGTACGAGGACTTGACAGAGATGGCAGCGCAAGCCGACCCATGTCAGTGCTTCGTCGACCCCGATGCCGGCGAGTTCCTCAAGCCTGGCGACATGCCGGCTCGCATTCGCGCTTTCTGTGAGGCGACCGACCAGCCGGTGCCCAGGAGCAAGGGAGCCGTCGTGCGCTGCGCGCTGGAGAGTCTGGCCCTCAAGTATCGCTGGGTGCTGGAGCGTCTTGAGGATGCCCTGGCCCGTCGTCTGGGACCGATCCACATCGTCGGGGGCGGCACGCAGAATCGGCTGCTCAACCAGTTCTCTGCCGACGCCACGGGTCGTCGCGTGATGACCGGCCCTGTCGAGGCCACGACCCTCGGCAATCTCATCGTGCAGATGATGGCGTTGGGGCACGTTGGCTCACTCGCCGAGGGCCGCGAACTGGTGCGTCGTTCCTTCACCCTGGCTACGTACGAGCCGGCGGAGAGGGCCCAGTGGGAGGACGCCTACGGTCGGTTTTTGTCGGTCGTAGCGTAGGGGAGGGGATAGGGAACCCGCAATGGAGCAGATGGACGTTCGCTCATTCCGCGATCCGCCAGGGGAATACCGCGAGGTCCCGTTCTGGTCGTGGAACGACGAGCTTGATCCGGAGGAGCTGGTGCGCCAGATCGCCTTGATGGATCAGGCGGGCTGGGGCGGCTTCTTCATGCACGCGCGCGTGGGCCTGGTCACGCCCTATATGGGCAAAGAATGGATGGCCTGCGTCCGCGCCTGCGTGAACGCAACGCGGGAACGGGGTATGGGAGCTTGGCTCTACGACGAGGACAAGTGGCCCAGTGGCTTTGCTGGGGGCTTGAGCGTCGCCGCCAATCCGGCCTACCGTGACCGGCGCCTGGTGTGCAAGGTCGACGACCGTCCGGCGCTGCTGAACGAACGGATTGCCACGTTTGCAGCTCGCGAGATCGACGGACAACTGACGGACGTTCGGCCCGACGACGCGCCCGCCTTTGCCGACGACGCTGATCGCGTGATCCAGTTCTACCCGCAGACGATGCCGCTGGGCATGGCCTGGTTCAACGACTACGCCTATCTCGACCTGTTGAACCCCGAAGCTGTGCGTGACTTCTTGGACACCACCCACGAAGCGTACGCGGGGGCTGTCGGTGACGACTTCGGCGACGTGGTGCCGGGCATCTTCACCGACGAGCCGTGCCTCTTGTATCGCAGCCGTGACGTGATGGAGCAGCCATCCATCCCCTGGACCGCTGGCTTCCTGGCCTACTTCCAGGCGCGCAACGGCTATGACCTCCTGCCCCATCTGCCTTCG
Source organism: uncultured Anaerolineales bacterium (assembly GCA_964575455.1). GTDB lineage: Bacteria > Chloroflexota > Anaerolineae > B4-G1 > B4-G1 > SKLM01. Next base: position 46,096 of record CAZNRX010000020.1, read on the forward strand.
CTTTTCTTTGATTGCCCCCCCTCTCATCCCCCCCAGAGGGAGGGAGGCCTGATTGCCTCCCCCTCTCATCCCCCCCAGAGGGAGGGAGGCCTGATTGCCCCCCCCTCTCATCCCCCCCAGAGGGAGGGAGGCCTGGTTGACCTCCGCCGCGTGCGGTATGACTACTGGCGCACCATCACCGAGCGCTTCGTCGAGAGCTACTCGCGGCAGGTGTACGCCTGGTGCGACGAACACCGACTGGCCTATACTGGCCACTACATGGACGAGGACACGCTGCTGGGACAGATCGAGTGGATCGGCGCCGCTATGCCTCACTACGCCGCCATGCACATACCGGGCGTGGATAAGCTGGGACGGACTATCAACGGCGGGCAGGGTGCTGTACTGACGATCAAGCAGTTGGACAGCGTCGCCTGCCAACTTGGTAAGCCGCGGACGCTGTGCGAGAACTACGGCTGCGGTGGGCAGGATTTCGCCCACACCGGGCGGAAGTGGATCGGTGACTGGGCTTACGTGCTGGGCATCAACCTGAACAATCCGCACCTCTCCCTCTACAGCATGCGCGGCGAGCGGAAGCGCGACTACCCCCAGAACATCTTCTATCAGCAGCCCTGGTGGCCCGAGAACCGCTTGATCGCGGACTACTTCGCGCGCCTGAGCTACGCCCTCAGCCAAGGCCAGCGCGTGGTGGATATCCTGGTGATCCATCCCATCGGCAGCGCCTGGACGCTCTATCGACCCGGCGCATCCTATGAGGTGGAGCAGCTCGACCGCGCCCTCAACGAGCTGCTGATGACGCTGATGGAGAACCAGCGCGATGTCCACCTGGGTGACGAGATGCTGATGGGAGGCTTCCCGCCCTCTGGAGGTGACGAGAGGGAGGGCACTGAGCTGGGGGCATCGCCCGAGGCTAGCGTGACGACGGACGAGGTGGGGCCGCGGCTGGACGTGGGGCAGATGACGTACCGGCTGGTGATTGTGCCCCCGGGCGTGACGCTGGCGGAGAACACTGTGCGGCTGCTCCAGGCGTTTGCCGAAGCTGGGGGCCCGGTGGTGGCGATGGAACCGGTTCCTATCCTGATCAACGGCCAGCCTACCGATGGGCGCGTCCTGCCTCAGACGACCCGCATGGCCACGGCCGATACTCTCCCGGGCTTGCTCGATGAGTTGTTGCCCTTCGATGTGCGCGTGCCTGGGCGCCCCTCTATCTGGGCGCACCATCGGCGTGTCGGCCAGGCTGACTGTTACTTCCTGGCCAACATCGATCGCGAGAGTGGTGGCGTTGCCACGGTGGAGCTGCGGGGCGAGGGGCGCCTCGAGGCCTGGGATCCAGCCACCGGCGACGTGCGGCCGCTGCCCAGTCGCCAGAGCGACGGTCACACCGAGGTCGTGCTCGACTTCCCGCCAGTTGGGTCTCAGCTGCTTGTTCTGCACCGGGATCAGGCGCCGGTTGCGATGGAGCCGACAATTGGCCACGTCGGGGACAGAAGACATCCCGTGGCAGAGATCCTGTTGGACGACACCTGGCAGCTGATTCTGGGCGGTCCGAATGTGTTGACGCTGGACACGCCCCAGCTGCGGATCGGTGAGGGGGATGGACGACATCCCGGGCTTTTCTCCCCCCTCGGGGGAGGACCAGGGCGGGGGCCCGAGGAAGGATGGAGCGATCCGATGCATGTCCTGGATGCTCACGAGGCCGTCGCCGAGGCCGGCGTGGGCGCGCCGTTTGCCCTGCGCTTCGTCTTCACTGCCGATGTCTGCCCTCCTCCTCCTGTTTACCTGGTCGTGGAGTCACCCAACCGTTTCGCTATCACTGTCAACGGTCGGCCTGTCGCCAGCGACGATACCGGCTGGTGGACCGATATCTCCTTCCAGAAGGTGGACGTCAGCCCCGGCCTGCTGCGCAGGCCCGGCGTGCGGGCTGGCCGGAACGAGATCGTGCTCAAGGGGACCTTTGCCCGAGACACGGAGCTGGAGAGCGTCTACCTGCTTGGCGACTTCGGCGTGGTCGGGCGTCGGCTCGGCCGGGAGAATCGGTTCACGGGTCAGGTCTTTGACCGCTACGGGCCTGACGTCCGGGTGACGGATCTGCCGGATCGCGTCTGGGCAGATGAGGACCCGGATGGGCTCTCCATCGATCTGACGGCGCGCGGTCTGCCGTTCTTCGCCGGCCGGGCCACCCTTCGCCAGACCGTCTCGGTCCCCGCGGTCCCCAGACGCGCCGTGCTGGAGGTACATAACCTGCGTGCCGCTGTCTGCAACGTTCGCGTGAATGGGCAGAGCGTGGGCACCGTCGCCTGGCCGCCGCACTGCATCGAGGTCACCTCTGCGCTGAGGGGTGGTGAGGGGGATGGGCGGCGTCCCAACGAGATCGAGATCGAGCTGGTAGGGACGCTCCGCAACCTTCTGGGGCCTCACCATCGCGCCGGCGGCGACCGGGAGTGGACAGGCCCGCGGGACTTCCGTGACAAGAGCCGCTGGACGGATGACTATGTTCTGGTTCCGTTTGGCTTCGATGGGGTGACGTTGAGACTGTTCGAAAGCGAGTTGTCGGATAGGTAGTGGTATGAGCAAACAACCCACGGACAAGCACGTTCGAGACGCCTACGCCCTGGCCAAAGAGCGGTACGCAGCCCTCGGTGTGGACACCGACGACGCCATGGAGACGCTGGCGGGGATCCCTATCAGCATGCACTGTTGGCAGGGCGATGACGTGAGCGGCTTCGAGGATCCAGACGCGGAGCTGGGGGGAGGCATCGCGGCCACGGGGAACTATCCCGGCAAGGCCCGCGATGCCGATGAGCTGCAACAGGATCTGGACAAGGCCTACAGCCTGATTCCCGGCACGCATCGGCTGAGCCTGCACGCCATCTACGCTGAGACCGGGGGGCAACGGGTCGAGCGAAACAGGATACTGCCCAAGCATTTCTCCGCCTGGGTTGACTGGGCCAAGGAGGAAGGGCACGGGCTGGACTTCAATCCCACCTGCTTCTCGCATCCGCTGGCGGAGGACGGGTTCACGCTGGCCAGCTACGACGAGGGCGTCCGCCGCTTCTGGATCGAGCACTGCATCGCCTGCCGGAAGATCGGCGAGCACTTCGGGCGTGAGCTCGACACGCCGTGTGTGACCAACATCTGGATCCCCGATGGCTTCAAGGACACGCCTGTGGATCGGAGGACGCCGCGCCTGCTGCTGAAGGAGTCGCTGGATGAGATCCTTGCGGTGGAGGTCGATACCCAGTACAATCTGGATGCTGTGGAGAGCAAGTTGTTTGGTATTGGATCGGAGAGTTACGTCGTTGGATCGCACGAGTTCTACCTGGGCTACGCTGTCGCCAATGACGTGCTGCTCTGTCTCGACAGCGGGCACTTCCATCCCACAGAGGTGGTCTCTGATAAGCTCTCCTCGGTGCTCATGTTCGTGGACGAGGTGCTGCTCCACGTCAGCCGAGGCTTGCGCTGGGACAGCGACCACGTCGTGACGCTGACCAATGAACTGCAGGCGATCATGCAGGAGATCGTGCGGGGCGATCTCCTTGACCGGGTTCACATAGGGCTGGATTACTTCGACGCCAGCATCAATCGCATCGCTGCATGGGTCATCGGCACCCAGAACGCGATGCGAACTCTGCTGATGGCCTTGCTGGAGCCCATCGACACGATGCGCGAGCTGGAGGTATCGGGGGATTACACCGCGCGCCTGGCGCTGCTTGAAGCGCTCAAGGGCATGCCCTTCAGCGCCGTCTGGGACTACTTCTGCCTCCGCCAGGGCGTTCCAATCGGCGTCAGCTTCATGGACGAGGTTCGAGCGTATGAGAGACGGGAGCTCTCGAAGCGAGGATAGGGCCAGGAAAGCTGGCGGATGAGGGCTATTATGACCGACGAAACGTTGAAGCAGCTGGTTGCGATGTCGAACACGCTGGGGAACCCGGCGTTGGACTACGTCATCCTGGGCGAGGGGAATACCTCCGCCCGCGCCGAAGCTGATACCTTCTGGGTCAAGGCCAGTGGCCAGCAGCTGCGCACCATCAGGGCTGACGGCTTCGTGCGGGTGTCCTTCGACCGGGTGTTGGCGCTTCTCGAGGCCGATCACCTCGACGATGATGGCGTGAGGTCGGGTCTGCAGGCGGCGCGGGTGGACCCGGCGGCTGAGGTAGGTGCAGCGACTCCGTCGGTGGAGACCGTGCTGCACGCCCTGGCCCTGCAGCTGGAGGGCGTCAATTTCGTGGGCCACACGCATCCGACCGCCATCAATGCGATCACCTGTTCCACGGCGTTTAAGGAGGCGTTCAGCGGTCGCCTCTTTCCCGACGAGATCGTCGTCTGTGGCCCGGCACCGGTGGTCGTGCCCTACGTTGATCCTGGCATCCCCTTGGCCCGCAGAGTGCGTGAGCTGATCGACCAGTACCTCGACGAGCATCGTGAAATTCCCAGGGCCATCGTGATGCAGAACCATGGCCTCGTCGCGCTGGGTCGTACCGCGCAGCAGGTGCAGAACATCACCGCGATGGCCGTCAAGACAGCGCGTGTGCTGCTCGGTGCCTACGCCCTGGGCGGACCGCGCTTCCTGACGCGGGAGAACGTGGCGCGCATCCACACACGCCCAGACGAGCTGTATCGGCGCAGACAGCTAGGAGACAAGTAGCTGATCGATCATCAATGATCCAGAGTTATCAGGGGGAGATGCATGCACAGCAAAGAGAAAACCGATTTGTCAACCTCAGGCCAGGCCAGCAGCATGCGTGCCGCGCGGCTGCACGGCGTTCGAGACATGAGAGTGGAGGACCTGCCCCGCCCCGAGCCCGGCCCCGGTGAGGTATTGTTGAAAGTAGCGTCGGTGGGCGTGTGCGGCTCCGATGTGCACTACTACCTAGAGGGGCGCATTGGCGACCAGGTGGTGACGGATCCCATCATACTGGGCCATGAGTTCTCGGCCTGGGTTGCCGAGTTGGGCCCGGGCGTCGTGGATGGTCCAAGGCTGGGGCAGCTGGTCGCTGTCGAGCCGGCTATCCCCTGCGGGGAGTGCGAGCCTTGCCTCCGCGGGCACCCCAATCTATGTCCGAACGTGCGCTTCTGTGGAACCCCGCCGATCGATGGTGTCTTCTCCGAGTACACCGTGATGCCGGCTGAGAACTGCTTCCCTTTACCGCCGGGGTTCAGCCCTGTGGAGGGGGCTATGCTGGAGCCTCTGGGCATTGCCATTCACGCCGTCGATCTGGCCCATCTGCGGCCCGGCTACACTGTCGCCGTGCTGGGGGCCGGCCCGATCGGCCTGCTGATAGCGGCGGTGGCAAGAGCGGCCGGCGCCAGCGAGGTCATCATGACCGAGCCGCTCGCCTATCGCCGGCAGTTTGCGCTGGACTACGTGGCCGATGCTGCGCTGGATCCCTACCCCGGCGAGGACGATGACTATGGTCCAGATCTGGTAAGTCCAGATCCGGACTTGGACGTGGTGGCCGAGATGCTCCGTCTCACCGACGGGCGCGGCGTCGACGTGGCCTTCGAGGCGGCAGGCGCGGACGAGACGCTCGCTCAATGCGCGGCTGTGGCGCGGCTGGGGGGCAAAGTGATTGTGGCCGGCATTCCCTCGGACGACAGGATGACATTCACTGCATCCACGACCCGTCGTCACGGGCTGACCATCAAGATGGTGCGACGCATGAAGCACACCTACCCCCGGGCCATCCGGCTGGTGCAGAATGGCCTGGTCGATGTCGAAACCCTGGCTAGCCACCAGGTCCCCCTGGAGCGCATCACCGAGGCCTTCGACACGGTCGCTGCCTACGATGATGGGGTGATACGGGCGATCATCCAGGTCGCTGATGGGCCAGACGCCTGAGATGAGCGAGATCGAGCGGCGCGTTGAGGCGCTAGAGGCGGAGCTGAAAGACTTCGATCCCGATGTCCGGGCCCGCGCCTTGAAGGAGCTGGTCTCCTTGGCCGAGCGGGGGCTCGTGTCGATGGAGCCGGAGGCCGAAGTGGCCAACATGCACTGCCACTCCTTCTACTCCTACAACGCCTACGGCCACTCACCGACCTCGTTGGCCTGGCTGGCCAAGCGGCGTGGCTTCAAGTTGATGGGCATCGTTGACTTCGACGTGCTGGACGGCGTGGCTGAGTTCCTGGATGCCTGTGAGCTCGTCGGTGTGCGCGGCACCGCCGGGATTGAGACGCGCGTCTTTCTGCCTGAGTTCGGGGCTCGGGAGATCAACTCGCCGGGGGAGCCGGGCGTGCTGTATCACATGGGCATCGGGTTCACGGGTGGACCCCACCCGCCGGGTGTCGTCCCTCAGGAGGTAGCCGGCATCCTAGACGGTGGACCCCACCCGGACATGCGCGAGCGGGCCACCCAGCGAAATCGCGGGATGATAGAGCGCGTCAACGCCTACCTGGACCCGGTTGCCATCGACTATGAGCGGCACGTGTTGCCGTTGACGCCTGGGGCGATCGCCACCGAGCGGCACATTGTCATCGCCTACGTTCAGGAGGCCGAGCGAGCTGCCTCTGATCCCGTCGGGTTTTGGGCCGAGAAGCTGGGCCTGGAGCGGGGTGAGGCGGCAGCCCTGATGGAGGACGAACCGCGGTTCCGTAAGACGATCCGCGCCAGACTGATGAAGCGCGGCGGCGTGGGCTATGTGCAGCCGGGTCCGGATACCTTTCCCAGCATTGATGCGTTTCATCAGTTGATCGTGGCGTGTGGGGCTATGCCTTGTGCCGCCTGGCTGGACGGTACCTCTGAGGGCGAGCAGGCTATCCAGGAACTGCTGGAGCTGCTGATCGAGAAGGGCGTGGTGGCGCTCAATATCGTGCCCGATCGCAACTGGAACATCGCGGACCCGCAGGTCAAGCGGGTCAAACTGCAGAACCTGTATCAGGTCGTGGGGTTGGCCCAGGAGCTGGCGCTGCCGCTGAACGTGGGCACCGAGATGAACAGCCCGGGGAAGAAAATCATCGACGACTTCGATGCCCCCGAGCTGGCGCCGGTGCGCGAACCGTTCCTGGATGGGGCCTATTTCGTGTATGGACATACCGTTATGCAGCGCGCGGCCGGACTGGGCTATCAAAGCGAGTGGGCCCAGAGTTACCTGCCCTCTCGCCGGGAGCGCAACGCGTTCTACACGCGGATAGGGCGCTTGGTGCCGCCGGGGAGTGCCAGTCTGGCTCGCCTCGACCAGCGGCTGGTGGACCAGCTGGGCGCATCTATGTCACTCGCTGAGATCCTGTCGGGCATGCGTCGATAGGATGTGGAGACAAGACGTTGGTAAAGGAGAATCAACTGCACATGGGCATGATTAACCAACTGAACCTGGGGCTGGGAAGCTTGCCGCTGATGTCCGACGCGGAGACCCGCTCCATCTCCGCCGAGAATCCAACGGGGGAGAGGGGCGGTGGGGCCAAGGCTGTGCCTGGCGAGGAGAGCGCGGCCTCCATGCTGGGCGTCGGCTGGAAGGTGCGGCCCTGCATCAACCTGGAGCCTGGCACGACCACGATGCTCGCCGATATCGAGGGACCGGGCATCATCCAGCATATCTGGATCACGGTCAAGCCTGAGGCGTACCGGGACACGGTGTTGCGCTTCTACTGGGACGCCGAGACCCGCGCCGGAGGTCCCCATGGAAAACCGTCCATCGAGGTCCCGCTAGGGGATTTCTTTTGCAATGGACACGGGTTGCGCTACGACGTCAACTCCTTGCCCGTCGCGGTGAATCCCACAGGGGGCTTCAACTGCTACTGGCCCATGCCGTTCCGAGAGCGGGCACGTATCACCATCGAGAATCAGCATCGGGAGCCAATTGACGGTTTCTTCTATCAGATTACCTACGCTTTGACGGACGTGCCGGAGGAGGCTGGCACCTTCCACGCTCAGTGGCGTCGCTCGATGACGACGCGAGACTGCCCGGAACACGTCATCCTGGAACGGGTGCAGGGGCGTGGTCACTACGTGGGCACCTTTCTGGCCTGGACGCAGTTCTCTAACGGCTGGTGGGGAGAGGGAGAGGTCAAGTTCTACGTAGATGGGGACGCGGACCATCCTACCATATGTGGCACCGGGACGGAGGATTACTTCGGCGGCGCGTGGTGCTTTGGCGGCGAGACCTACTCCACGTCCTTCCTGGGTTATCCTCTCTATCGCAAGGCACCTGGTGAGGTGCCCAGACACGGCCTGTACCGCTGGCACGTGCTGGATCCCATTCGGTTCAAGCAGGACCTGAGGGTCAGCGTTCAGGCCCTCGGGTGGTGGCCCAACAAGACGTTCGAGCCCCTCACCGACGACATCTCCTCGGTCGCATACTGGTACCAGGTGGAGCCGCACACGCCGTTTCCCGCGCTGCCATCCGTTCACAAGCGGTGGTCACGCTAGGGGGATCCTGTGGAGAAGAAGCGGTCCTACAATGACGTCTACGAGGGCGAGCATCTGAGCCGTGTCGCGTTTCCCCTGGGGGGGATCGGGGCGGGCATGATCTGCCTGGAGGGCGCCGGTGCGCTCTCGCACGTCTCGATTCGCAACCAGCCCGACATCTTCAACGAGCCTCTCATGTTCTCTGCGCTGTGTGCGAAGGGGGAGCCCCCATCCCGGCCTTCCAGAAAGGGAGGAGCCCCCACTTCAGCCCTTCCCCAAGGGGGGAGCTCCCACCCTGGCCCTCCCCCAGAGAGGAGCCCCCACCCTGGCCCTCCCCCAGAGGGAGAGGGGGGGAACGTAGCGCGTGTCCTGGAGGGGCCGGTCCCCTCCTGGAAGGTCTTCTTCCCCTGGGGTAGGGGGGCCGGGAACGGGGCCAGCGGGAAGGACTTCGGACTCCCTCGCTGCTCTCAGGCGGCGTTCGAGGCGCAATTCCCGTTTGGAAAGGTTACGCTGGAGGATCCCGACGTCCCGCTTGACATGGAGATCGTCGGCTGGAGCCCCTTCGTACCCGGCGACGCCGATAGCTCCAGCCTACCGGTCGCAGCGCTGGAGTACCGCTTCGTCAACACGTCGCGTGAGCTCGTCGAGGCCGTCTACTCCTTCCATGCCAGGAACTTCATGTCCACTGACGCGCCCGGCGAGATGGTGCGCTCCGCGCCTGGCGGGTTCGTGCTTTGGCAGCCCGGTTCCGATGAGGCGCCCTGGGAGCAGGGCGCTTTCAGCGCTGCAGTTGACGACGTTGATGTTAGGGTGAACTGCGCCTGGTTCCGCGGCGGCTGGTTCGACCCGCTCACGATGGTGTGGAAGTCCGTGCGGGATGGCGCTGCGCCCGAGGCTGAGCCGGTCACCGAAGGTGGGCCGAGCCTCGGCGGCAGCCTGTACGTTCCGTTCCGTCTGGAGCCTGGTCAGGAGAAGGTGATACAGCTGAGGCTGGCGTGGCATGTGCCAGAGACCGACTTACGGATTGGCAAGGATCCCGGACGGGCGGATTCATCCGAAGCGGAGGCGCCACAGGACGCATCTTGTTCTGGCAGCTCCTGCGGCAGTGGGGCAGGGCCTGGATTGCCAACCCACAGGCCGTGGTACGCCGACATCTTTGACGACATTGAGGCCGTGACAGGCTACTGGCGCGAGCGCTACGATGCGCTGCGAGAGGCGTCCGCTGCGTTCTCGGACTGCTTCTACGACACCACGTTGCCGCCCGAGGTGGTCGAAGCGGTCGCCGCCAACCTGACGATCCTGAAGTCGCCCACACTGCTCCGCCAGGCCGACGGTCGCCTCTGGTGCTGGGAGGGGTGCTGCGACGACGTGGGCTGCTGTCACGGATCGTGCACGCACGTCTGGAACTATGCTCAGGCGCTGCCGCATCTGTTCCCCAGCCTGGAGCGATCCCTGCGCCAGACCGAGTTCAACGATAGCCAGGATGAGCGCGGGCATCAGGTCTTTCGCACCAATCTCCCCATCCGCCCCACTGTGCACGATTTCCACGCCGCCGCCGACGGGCAGCTCGGCGGGATCATGCAGGTCTACCGCGAGTGGCGCATCAGCGGTGACACCGATTGGCTCCGTCGCTTGTGGCCCAAGGTGAAGCGGAGCCTGGCCTACTGCATCGAGACGTGGGATCCAGACCACCGTGGTGTGCTGGTCGAGCCTCATCACAACACCTACGACATCGAGTTCTGGGGTCCGGATGGCATGTGCACGTCGTTCTATCTGGGAGCGCTTAGGGCGGCCGTCGTCATGGCGGACGCCGTCGGCGAGGATGCGCTGCCTCAGCGTGAGCTGTACGCCCAGTTGCTCGAGAAGGGCCGGGCCACCATGGAGGCCGAGCTGTGGAACGGGGAGTACTTCATCCAGAGGATACAGTGGCAGGGCCTGCACGCCGGGGATCCCACCCAGGCGCTGGCGATGCATACCGACTACTCGCCCGAGGCCCAGGCGCTGCTGAAGGAGGAGGGGCCGAAGTACCAGTACGGCAGGGGCTGTCTCTCGGACGGGGTGGTGGGGGCGTGGCTCGCGGCCTGCTGTGGTGTGGGCGAGCTTCTTGACCGTGAGATGGTGGCGAGCCACCTGCTTGCTGTGCACAAGTACAATCACAGGAAGGATCTGTCTGACCACGCTAACCCTCAGCGTCCCACCTTCGCTCTGGGCGACGAGGGCGGGCTGCTACTGTGCACCTGGCCCAGGGGTGGGGAGCTGTCGCTGCCCTTCGTGTACTCAGATGAGGTGTGGACGGGCATCGAGTATCAGGTCGCCTCGCACCTTATGATGCTGGGCCACGTGGACGAGGGATTGGAGATCGTGCGTACGGCCCGCGATCGGTACGATGGACGGGTGCGCAATCCCTTCAACGAGTACGAATGCGGCCACTGGTACGCCCGCGCGCTGGCCTCATACGCGCTTCTGCAAGGATTGACGGGCGCCAGATACGATGCGGTGGAGAAGAAGTTGACCATCAAGCCCAGCATCCAGGGCGACTTCCGTGCTTTCCTCTGTACCGCCACCGGGTACGGGACGGTGGGCGTGCGCGGCTGGTCCTCCAGCCATGGACAGCCCTTTGTGGAGGTCAAGCACGGGGTCATTCCATACGAGGAGCTCGTGTATGAGCCCTGCTAGCGCCGGTTGTTCACGCCGACCTGGCACCGGCGTTTTATGTGAACCTATCACAGGCTGTTCACGGCTGGTCCTCCAGCCGCGATGCTAAGAGATGGAGGGAGAGATAACGAATGTCCGACGAGCTGAGGGAGTTCCGGCGCGCTGACGGGCCACTGCCTGAACGGTATCGCCTGTGGCCCCTGTATGGTGCCGGTTTCGAGAACCTGGGACGCGACGGAGAGCCCATTGAGGTTCCAATGCCCGAGTTTGGTCCCGATGAACTGCTGGTCCGGCACGACGCCTGTGGCGTCTGTTTTTCCGACTACAAGGTCGTCCGGGCGGGTCAGGAGCACCCGCGCATTTACCGGGATATGAGAACTGATCCGGTGGTGCTGGGACACGAGGTGACCCTCACGGTTGTCGATGTGGGAGAGCATCTACGTGACCAGTACGACGTTGGCGACCGCTTCATCGTCCAGGCCGACATCTACGTCGACGGCGTGGGGTACGCCTACGGCTATGAGATACAGGGCGGCCAGTCGCAGTACAGCGTGATCGATCAACGCGTTTTGGATGGCGACGATGGGAACTACCTGCTCCCAGTTCGGCCAGGGACCGGCTATGCCGAGACCGCCTTGATCGAGCCCTGGACCTGCGTGCTAACGGCTTACCGCTTGGCGTATCGCGCGCAGCTGAAGCCGGGGGGCACCACGTGGATCATCGGGGCCGATGCCGAGGAGGAACGGCCCTACGCCATCAGCGAGGGCTTCGACGAGGGTTCCCATCCGGACCGTCTGCTGCTGACGAACGTGCCCGATGAGTTCGTGCACCAGCTGCGCGCGCGAGCGGAGGCGCTCGATGTGGAGATCGTCACCTTACCCTCTACGCCTGACTCCCCGCTGCCGCCGTTGCCGGTCGACGAGGTGGATGACATTGTGCTGCTGGGCGCCGATCCCGATCTTATCGAGGCAGCCAGCCCCAGTCTGGCCAAGTTTGGCACCTTTGCCATCATCGCCGACGAGCCGCTGCCGCGCAAGGTCGCGGTTGACGTGGGCCGCATACACTACAACCGCTGGCTTTACGTCGGCGGACAGGAGCCCGACATCGCCCGCGCCTACGCGGATGCGCCGGCGCGCTCCTCGCTCAAGCCGGGCGGCAGGACCTGGTTCGTCGGCGCCGGTGGGCCGATGGGTCGGCTGCACGTTCAGCGCGCCGTTGAGATCCCCGACAGCCCAACGACCATTCTCTGCACCGCCCGCACGAACCAGCGCCTGCCCACCGTGGAGGCCATCTGCCGGGATGACGCCGAGGCGAAGGGCATCAGTTTCGTCTGCACCAGCCTTGAGGACGAGGACTACGATCAGACCATGGAGGAGCTGGGTGAGGCGATGTTTGACGATGTCGTCGTGCTGGCGCCAGCGGTCAGCGCCATTGAGGAGGCAGCGGAGTATCTGGCGCCTGGCGGTGTGATGAACATCTTTGCCGGTGTGAAACGGGGTACCAAGGCTCGTCTCGATCTGAGCGACGTCTACTTGGAGGGCAAGCGCTTCATCGGCCATTCCGGTCTTACCACCGAGAACATGCGCGTGGCACTGGAGCAGGTGGAGTCGGGGGAGTTCTCTCCCAACCGGCTGGTGGCCGCGGTCGGTTCGTTGGAGGCTTTTCCCGATGGGCTCCGATCGGTGAAGGATGGCGATTTCTCCGGCAAGGCGGTCATCTTTCCGCACATCAAGGAGCTGCCTCTCACGCCGCTGTCGGACCTGAAGGAGAGGCTGCCGAGCGTCCACGCCAGGTTGCGAAATGGGCGCGAGTGGACGAGGGAGGCCGAGGAGGAGTTCCTGCGGTTGATGCTGATGTGAGTGGGGAGGTGCAAGTGGATCCGGGGATCCCCCGCGGGGTACTAGAGGATCAGATCGCCGTTGTCACCGGTGGGGCTCAGGGCTTGGGCCGGGCTATCTGCCACCGATTGGCCCGTGAAGGGGCGCAGGTCGCTGTCGCCGACCTGAACCTGGAGGGGGCGAGGTCCGTGGCGAGGGAGATTGGCGGTGAGCGAAGCGGCACCATCGCTATCGAGGTGGACGTGACCGATGAGGCGCAGGTGGCGGCGATGGTCGACCGCACCGTGGAGACCTTTGGACGGCTGGGTATTCTGATTTCCAACGCTGGCATTCTCATCGCCCAGCCGATAGACCATTTCCCGGCCGAAGAGTGGCGGGCTGTGGTCGAGGTCAACCTGATTGGGTATTTCCTCTGTGCTAAGCACGCCGCCCGCGTGATGAAGCAGCAGCGGGAGGGCGTCATCATTCAGATCAACTCCAAGTCGGGCAAGAAGGGGAGCTATAAGAACTCCGCGTACGCTGCCTCCAAGTTCGGTGGCATCGGGCTGACGCAGAGCCTGGCCCTGGAGCTGGCCGAGCACGGCGTACGGGTGAATGCCGTCTGCCCCGGCAACCTGCTCGACTCCCCGCTGTGGGTCGACTCGCTCTACGAGCAGTACGCCGAGAAGTGGGGCATCACCGAGGAGGAGGTGCGGCAGAAATATGTCGATCAGGTGCCCATGGAGCGTGGCTGTACCTACGACGACGTGACCAACGTGGTCGTCTTTCTCGCCTCGGATCAGGCTAGCTACATGACGGGCCAAGCGGTTAACGTGACCGGGGGCCAGGAGATGGACTGACCCACCGGCAGGGTGCCTTGAAATGTGAGGCGTGAAACGTGAAGCGTGAGGCGTGATGCGCCCGAGGTGCAATGCAGCTGGCTTAGGGCTTGTTCAAAAACAACCTCGTACTTTTACAATCCAATCACGATGCTAC
>CAZNRX010000021.1:0-3615 GCA_964575455.1 uncultured Anaerolineales bacterium
CGCCGCCGCCGCCCGCGTCGTCGTCGCCCGCCGTGGCTGTCCGGAGCCGCACCCATCCCCCCCGCCAGGGCCAGCCGCGCTCGCAAGGTTGGCGAAAACGATAACACCCTGAGTGCCGTTCACCTTGTTTGACACCGAGGTACATCCTATGCTACAATGGCCCCATGTGCGCGGGGCCGCCCCTCAATCCAGTCCGCGCCGCGCTTACGTCCGTCCATGCGGCATATGCATAGGAGGAGCCAGCCATGAGAATCCGACGCACGCTCATGCCCCTCGCCCTGGCGCTCGGGCTGACCCTGGCCCTGTTCTGGGGCCTCAGCAGTTGGGTCGCGCCGGCAGAGGCGATGCCCCGCGCCGCGGAGGCCGCTCTCTCTGCCGAGCAGGCCCCCGCCCTGCCCCAATATGAGCTCCACGTCTGTCCCAGCGGCTGCGACTATGCCTCCATCCAGGAGGCCATCGACGACGCCTCCCCCGGGGCGTTGATCAAGGTCGCCGAGGGCACCTACAGCCAGCTGGGCTACCAGGGCAGCTACGCTCAGGTGGTCCACGTCGACAAGAGCCTCACCATCCAGGGCGGGTACGCCGCGGGCAACTGGTCGACGCCCGACCCCGACGCCCACCCAACCGTCGTGGATGCCCTGGGCGACGGGCACGCCGTCATCATCGGCACCTTCACGAGCCGGGGTCAGGCTGCCGCGGCCAGCGTGATCAACGCGACGATCTCCGGCCTCCACGTGACCGGCGGCGCTGGATCGAGCTGCGGCGGGGTGTGGGTCTGGGGCGCAGACGCCACCCTGATCGACAACCATATCTACGGCAACAACACGATGATGGGCGCGGGCGTCTGCGTCGAGAGCGGCAGCACGACCCACCTGATCCGCAATATCATCCGCGACAACGTGGCGGAGGAGTACGATGGCGGCGGTATCTACGCCTACTCCAGCGAGCTCTGGCTGGTCAACAACGTCATCGTCGACAACCAGGCCGGCGGTGCGGGGGCGGGGGCGTACTTCAGAGCGTCCTCGGCGTCTCTCGTCCACACCACCATCGCGCGCAACAGCTCAGTCGTCCAAGCAGCGGCGCGCCCCGATGGCGCCCCGCTGGCGCCCGCCACGACCAACGGCAGCGGCGTCTATCTGGCCTCCAACACGTCGGCGGAGCTTGTCAACACCATCCTGGCCGACCACGGGGTGGGCATCGAGGTCGACAGCAACAGCTTCGCCAACCTGAACGGTGTGTTGTGGTCCGGGAACGGCATGGACACCGCCGGCTCGGGCTCGATCATGAAGTCGCACGAGGTCAGCGGATCGCCCAACTTCGCCAGCGACGGCTATCACATCGGGTCGGGCTCCGCCGCCATCGACCGGGGTGTGAGCAGTAGCGCGGGCGATGACATCGACGGCGACCCTCGCCCGATGGGCTCGAAGCCGGATCTGGGCGCCGACGAGACCGCGTCCGGCACGCCCGTCGACCCCGAGACAGGCGATACTTTGACGTACACCGATACGCAGGGCCTCACCACCACCGTCGAGATACCTCCCGGGGCGGTAGCCCACACAGCCACCTTCACCCTCAAGCCGATCCTGACGCTCACGCACCCGTTCACGGACGGCATCCAGTTCGCCAATCACGCCTTCGAGCTGGACGTCGCCTTCGCTGAGATGCCCGCCGCGATCTCCGTCACGAAGAGCGCCGCCCCCATGCAGGTGCCGGAGCCGGGGGGCGAGGTCGCCTTCAGCGTGGTGATCACCAACACGAGCATGACCACCGACGCCACGATCACGCAGCTGGTGGACACGCCCTACGGCGACGTGACCGATCCGGAGAACCCTGAGCTCTCGGGCACCGACTGCCAGACCGTCACCATCCCACCCGCCCACTGCTACCGCTGCACGTTCACCGCCACGGTCTCCGGCTCCCCCGGCGACCTGGTCAGCGACACCATCACGGTGGAGGGCCTGGGGGGCGACGGCACGTCCGTCAGCGCCCAGAACGCTGTCACAGTCACTGTGGTCGACCTCGCTTCCTCCATCCAGGTGACCAGCACCGCGACCGTGACCGAGCTGATGGCGCCGGGCGGGCCGGTCACCTTCACGCTCCAGGTGGCGAACGCCAGCGCCGTCGACACAGTCATCCTCACCGCCCTCGAGGGCGATCTCCACGGCGACCTGACGGATCCGCAGAACCCAGCCCTGCTCAACACGACCTGCCACACGGCCACCCTGGCCCCCGACGACGTCTACCAGTGCGCGTTCGCGGCCCTGGTAACGGGCCAGGCTGGCGAACTGGTGACGGACACCGTCACGGTCCACGGCGTCGACGACGATGGTCAGCCCGTCGAGGGCAGCACCAGCGCCGTGGTGCGCCTGACGGGGTACCGGGTCTACCTGCCGCTGGTGGTGCGGGACGGCGCAGGGGGGAGCGTCGCGCTCAGCGCCGCGAACGCGCCCGGCTGGTCGTGGGCCGTCCCGAGCCAGGCCCTCGAACAGGGAGTCGCCGGATGCTCGATGGGCGCCGGTAATCCCTATCCCTGCGTACCCAAGCTCCGGAAGCCGCTCACGGTCACGATCCAGTACAGCTGCGCCGACGTTGAGGGGATCGACGAGAACAACCTGCGCCTCTACTACTGGACTGGGACGCGGTGGCGGGACGTGATCGACGCCTGTCCGGAGCCGCTGACCTACACCCGGGATGTGGACGCCAACGTCCTGCAGGTCCCGGTCTGCCACCTGAGCCGGTTCGCGCTGGGAGGTTAGGGACCGTCTGGCTGACAAGGAGAAGAAGAGGAAGATGAGAAAGAGACATGTGGCAATCTCGCTCGTCGTAGGCTTGGCCCTGGCGCTCGCACTGACGTGGGTATTGGCCTATCGGTTCAACCGTGTGGAGGCCGCGCCGTCTGCCGATACGCGGTACGTAACCACGGGCGGTAGCGACGCTGGCAACGACTGCACCACCCAGAGCACGCCTTGCCGCACCGTCCAGCACGCTGTCGATGTCGCCAACCCTGACGACATCATCAAGGTAGCTGCTGGCACCTACGACGATCTTCACGAGCGCGGCGCTATAACCCAGGTGGTCTACATCAGCAAGACCGTGACCATCCGTGGCGGCTACACCACCGCCTTCACCGAACCACCCGATCCCGTGGCTAATCCCACCGTCCTCGATGCCCAGGGAGAGGGACGCGTGGTGGTTATCGCACCCCCGGTTGATGAGGCCACCCCCACGCCAGCCGCTCAGTCGCCCGAAGGGCCCTTCTACCTCCCCCGGCGCGTCGAGGCCACCGCCCAGGCGATTGCCCCGGTCGTGGAGGGGTTCCATATCACCGGCGGAGACGCCAGCGACGATCCGCTCGGCGGCGGGGGCGTCCTCGTCGGCAACGCTGAGGCCGAACTCAACGACAACTGGATTTACTCGAACGCCGCTGGCACCGACAGCATCGGCGGCGGTGTCTGCGTGATTTGCGTTTACGACTGGGATGGACAGCAGCCTATCGCTTTTCCGGAGTCCACGCTGAGGGCCAACCGGATCTACAGTAACTCCGCTGGAGAAGGATCCGGGATCGCCCTGTTGGGGACCGCGGCAACGCTGATCAACAACACCGTGGTCGACAAT
>CAZNRX010000021.1:3715-57779 GCA_964575455.1 uncultured Anaerolineales bacterium
TTCGGCGGCCATCGATCGAGGTGTTTCCACCACCGTCGACCAAGACATCGACGGTCAGATCCGGCCTATGGGCAACGGCCCCGACTTGGGCGCCGACGAGTATCCAGTGGGCAACATCGTCATCGAGAAGACGACCGATCCCCCGGGGGGCACCGGCTTTGGCTTCACCGACACCATCACCGCACCCAACGCTTTTACCCTCTCCCATGGGGAGCGCTACACCTTCACCAACGTCGCGGCCGGAACCTACACCGTCACCGAGGATGACCCGGGTCCCAACTTCGACCTCACCGGCCTGACCTGTGTCGAGGACGTTGCCACCAACTCCAGCGTCAGTCTGGGAGCACGGCAAGCCACTATCGGCCTCGACCCCAATGAGACCGTCACCTGCATTTTCACCAACACCCAGCGGGGCACCATCGTCATCCGGAAGGAGACCGGTCCCGCGGGCGGCACCGGCTTCGACTTCACGGGCGACTTGGGCGTCTTCTCCCTGGACGATCAGCAGAGCCAGCTGTTCGCCGATCAAGAGCCCGGTGTCTACGCGGTCACCGAGACCGTCGCCAGCGGCTGGGATCTCAACGGCATTACGTGCATCGGCGGTGATGCTACCGCGGTCAGCAGCAGTGTGACCATCCACCTCGATTCCGGTGAGCATATCACGTGCACGTTCAACAACGTCGTCTCGGCCCCGCCCTCAGGCGACGCCACCAACTCCGACGGGTTGAGCCAGGGGACCTACCACCCGGAGGACACGGTCTACGTGGTCGGCAGCGGGTTCGTGCCGAGCACGATCGTCCACGTCCACGTTGTCTCAGACGCGACCTGGTTCGACGGCATGGCCATCCCTCCTGACCTCTCCGGCGACGGCATGAACGCCATCTCGACCGGATCCAGCGGAAGCCTCGGCCCCGTCGCCATCTGGTCACCGCCCCTCGTCGCCGGCGAGTACGACGTGGTCTTCGACGCCAACCAGAACGGCATCTTCGACGCCGCCACAGACGCTGTGCACGACCCCAACCATCCCGGCTTCGTGGTGCAGTACATCCAGACCCTGGTCGATCCCCAGAGCGGCGGCACCCTCACCTACACCGACCCGCAGGGCGAGCCTACCATCATTCAGTTCCCGCCGGCGGCCGTGACGAAACCGATCAGCATCTGCTTCTCACCGCTCATCTCACCCACGTATCCCCTGCCGGTCACGTATGCGAATCACGCCTTCCAGCTTGGGGCCTGCGCCCAGCAGCCGCCCCTCGTTCCGGTGGGCGGCGTGACGTTCCCGCCCCTTCTCGCCCCCTACCGAGAAGGCGATTCCGCCGCGCCCCTCGTCCCCTACCTGCCCATCATCCTGCGGGACGACCACGGCGGCGGCAGAACCGTCGGGGGTCTCGACCTGAGCGGAGCCAGCGGTGGCATCAAGGTCCTTGCGGCACCGAACCTGCGGGGCCTCGTGCCGGCCGGCGACCAATTAGCTCTGAGCTCCACCGTCTTCGACCAACCCGTCACCGTCATCATTTACTACAGCGACAGCGACGTACAGGGTATCGACGAGAGCAACCTGATCCTCTACTACTGGACTGGCAGCGCGTGGGCGGATGCGGCGACCACCTGCTCACCCACGTCGACCTACACTCGGGATATCAACAACAACGTCCTGCAGGTGGAGATCTGCCACCTCAGTCAGTTCGCGCTGGGAGGATAGGGCAAGCGGAGATAGCTCTAGTCGAGCTTAGAGAAACGACGGCGAATCTCGCGGTTGGGCGGCACCCTCTCCAGGTATGCATGCCGCGTCGGCTCGTCGTGGATGTGAGACGCCTTCTCCTGCAGCAGCGCATGACCGTTGCGCACGGCCTCAGCAGCTCCCTCCTCCCGGCCCGCTGCCGTGAGAACGTCGTCAACCGTCAGGTAGACCCGCAAGGGGTACTCAATCCCCTCCACCCCATGGGAGGCGATCCACGCCAGCGCCTCGTCGACGTGGCTCAGGGCGTCGGCCAGCCGTCCCTGCGCCAGCGCCACCCGAGCCAGTCCAGCCACGTCATCGATCGCCACAGCTTCGTGTTCCATCTCTCGACGAAGCTCCAGCGCTTCGCGGTAGGCAGCGGCAGCCTCCTCAAACTCTTCGGCGCTCTCCAGGGCCAGGCCAAGATAGGTCAGTGTGTACCCTTCCCCGCGCCGGTCACCGACCTCCCGCCCAATCTCCAGGGCATCCTCGCAGTAGCGTCGCGCCATCTCGCTCTCTCCCAGGGCCGTGAGAACCAGACTCAAATTGCCCGCCGTCAGGGATTGCCCGCCGCGGTCACCGACTGCTTTGTAGAGGGCATGCGCCCGCTCCGACCCCTCGCGCGCCGCCTGGAGGTTCCCCAGGTTGAGCTCGATGCTGGCCAGGTTCGTCAGGGCGTGGGCTTCCCCTCGGCGATCACCGATGGCACGATCGATCTCCAGGGCCTGTTCGCTGGCCGCCTTAGCCCGCATCAGGTTCCCCAGTCCGTAGTAGATGCCAACCAGGTTCGTCAGGCTGACGGCGGCGCCAGCCCGGTCGCCCAGCTCGCGCCGGATCTCCAGAGCTTTCTCCAGTTGATCCCGCGCGGCTTGGTGCTCACCCAACAAGTAGAGCACGGTACCCAGATGATGCAAGCAAAGGGCCTCTCCTGACCGATTGTCGTGCTGCTGCGCCAACTCCATGGCCGCGGTCAGATGTTGGCGCGCCTCCTCCAGCTTGTCGGTGCGCCAGAGGGCCCGTGCCTGCGCGATCAGGGCCTTGACCTGCTGGCGGGGTTGAGAGGCTCGCCGCGCCCAGTCGACCGCCGTCTCGGCCGCCATACGGGCGCTGGAGAATTCACTGACCGCCTCATAGTAGGCTGCATGACGGAGGGCGACCTCGGCCCTCCACCCGTAGTCGCCTATGTCCCCTGCCAGAAGGGTTAGCTCCGCCAGATCCTCAGCCTGCTCCTCCCGCCGGCCAAGGAGTGCGTAGACCCCCTCACGCCCGAGGAGCAGCGCGTACCGCTGTTCCTCTATCCAGTCGTGTTCCCGATCCACCCGCTTGAGCAGCCGCAGCGCCCGCGTGAAGGTGTCGACCGCATCCTCGTTCGCAAAATGGCCTGCCGCCTGCTCCCCCGCTCGACGGAGATACTCCACAGCCTTGTCCGCCACCTGCGCTTGCTCATAATGATACGCAATCAGCGAGACGGAGGCATCGGCCTCGTCGGCCATCGTCCACTCCAGTTGGCGAGCGACCTGCCCGTGCACGCGCCGGCGCACGGCCTTGGTCACGCTCTCATAGGCCACCTCCTGGGCCAGAACGTAGCGGAACAGCCACTCCCAATCCTCAAGAACCTGAGACTCACCCAGCCGCACCACGAGCTGGCGGGATTCCAGGCGGGACAGGGGAAGCTCAATCGCCGCTTTGTCGGCCGTCTCATCCCTGATCGCGACCTCCGCCAGCAGTCGCTGCCAGAAGGTCCGGCCGATGATCGCGGCATGCTGGGCCACGTGCTTGTCCTCGGCGGGAAGCCGATCCATGCGGGCCGCCATCACGCCCTGCACAGCATCCGGGACGTCCACCTCGGCCGTGCGCCGCGTGATCTGCCACCCGTCGGTTCCCGAGTCGCGGGTCAGCGTGCCGTCCTCAATGAAGGACCGAAGGATCTCCTCCACGAAGAAGGGATTCCCTTGAGCACGCTCCAGCACCAAGGAGAGGAGCCCCGGCGGGAGATCGGCCCTCCCCAGAAGCCGATGCACCAGCATGTCCGCCTGGTCCCTATCTAAAGGCTCCAGCACCAACGCGTCGTGCGGGGGCGCGGCCATCTGGTCCAGCACCTCCGCCAGGAGGGATTCCCTATCCTCAGCCGGGCGCGTGATAGAGAGCAAGAGACCCGCGCCATCACCGCTGCGCACCTGGTTAAAGGACTGAATGAAGCGCTGGACGAAGGAGAGCGAGAGACCGTCGGCCCAGTGAAGGTCCTCAACGATGATCAGCAGCGGCGTGGCAGCCGACACCCGCAGGAGCAGACGCTCCAGAGAGAGAAAAATCCGATCACGGCGTCGCTCCGGCTTCAGCGACGTCAGAGGGTCGTCGGCAAGCGAAACCCCCAGCACCCCGGCCAGCGAGGCGAGCTGATAACGCAACTCGTCCTCGACCAGATCCGCTCCGAGAGCGCGGAGGCCCTCGGACAACAGATCGAGCGCCCTGTCCGAACTCACGTCGCTCCCGACACCGAACAGCTCCCGCATCAGATCGGCGATCACGTAGTAGGGCGTGTTCTGAGTGTGAGCATAGCACCGACCGATGAGCAGCCGAGACTTCGGATGCATCTGCGTCGCCCGGGCCACGAACTCCCGACGCAGGCGGCTCTTGCCGATCCCGGCCTCACCGATCACGACCCGCACCCTCCAGTGTCCGTCGGCCACTGCCTCTTCGAAGCTGCCATGGAGCCTGGCCAGCTCATCGTCGCGCCCCATCATGGGAGCACTCAGCCCGCGCACGCCTCGCACGCGACCGCGCTTCGCCCGCTCCCCAATGGCCACGTAGACCGTCATGGGCTCGGTCTTGCCCTTGACTGTGATCTGCTGCGGAGGCTCGAAGTCGAAGATGGCGTGCAGCCGCGCGGCGGTGTCTGCGCTGACCATAACCCGTCCCACGGGACATGCCGACTCCAGGCGAGAGGCCAGGTTGACCGTCGTCCCTACAGCGGCGAAGTCATCGTCGACGCGCCCCCCCATGGAGCCAAAGAGGACCAGACCCGTGTTCACGCCGATCCGCTGCGCCAGCCGAAAACCTTGTTCCCGCTCGATCTTCCGATTGAGGTCATCCAGCTCCCTCTGCATCGCCAGGGCAGCTCGCACGGCCATCTCCTCGTGGTTCTCCAAGGCCTTCGGCGCACCGTAGAGAGCCATCACCGCATCGCCGATGTACTTCTCGACCGTACCGTCGTAGCGGGTGATGACAGCCGACATGCGCTCGAAGTAGGTGTCCATGATGGTGTGCACGTCCTCAGGATCCATCGTCTCGGAGCGCGCAGTGAAGCCGGAGAGATCGGAAAACAGCACGGTCACCCGCTTACGCTCATCGGCGGCCGGCGCGGCACGCGTCAGCGCCGCCAGCTTCTCACGCAGCGGGGCGAGAGCCGTGTCCACGGTCACATCGCCCAGGACAGCCCGCTGGGCCTCCAGGGCGGCGATGGCGTTCTTGATTTGCTCTATGTCCTCTGTCCCCATGCTCAGCTATTCGCCCTCGTGCTCACTCTCCTGCATCTTACCAAAGATACTGCGCTGAGGCGGACCACTGGCCTCCGACCGTAGCATATCCGACCAGCGCTGCTCGTCCTCCGGGCTGGAGGGAACCGCCAGCAGTTCGAGACGAGACCAGAGGTCAAGAAGGCCTTCAGGGAAGACGCTCCGCACGTAGACCATGATATACGGCCCGATCTCGTCCCGCAGCTGCTCCATCTCCGCCTTGAGCCGCCCAACCTCTTGACCAAGCTTCTCCTGAAGCCTTGGATCGGTCACTTGCTGCTGGACCTTGCGCTTGATCCCCAGTTGCGCCTGGCGGAGCACCAGCGCCTCCACCTGCTCCGCCTGCTGCGGGAACTGCTCTGCGATGGGCTGCAGCACCTCATCGATCGTGGCGTACGCCTTGGCGGCGCGCACCTCAGCCCCGGTGACACCCATCTTCCGGTCGAGCGTCTCCGCAAACCACGACTGCTCCTCGCGCAGGCCTATGCTGATGAACAGGGCGATCAACCCGACCCCAGCAAGGCCGATGCCCACCTGCAGCGGAACGCGCAGCCCGGCGCTGACGAAGTCCATCTTGGCCACGCTGTTGAACAGCGCGTGCAGCAGAATGGCCGTCAGCCAGCCGCCGACCAATGCCAGGCCGCGGCCGCTTCTTTTCTGAAAGCGGAACCGTCCAATGGCGGCGCCAACCAGCCCGGCCGCCGTGCCGTGCATCAAGCAGACGGAGAAGGCCCGCACCAGAGTCAGGGGAATCCCGCGCTCGGGATGGTAGCTGATGTAGAGGACGTTCTCCGTGATGGAGAAGCCGATGCCAGCAGCAAAGCCATAGATCGCGCCGTCGACGAAGTAGGTGAACTCCGGGCGACGGGAGACATAGAACAGAGAAAGCGACTTGAGGATTTCCTCCGCCACAGGCGCAAAGGCCACATACAGAAAGACGTAGTCCAGGCTCAGACGCTGGATGAGCGGGACGGCTATGTGGGTGTTGAACAGATAGGAGAGCCCCAGCCCGCCCACGGCGCCCCATCCGAAGCAGAGCATCACCAGGCGGAACGTGCGCGAGGCATAAAGATCTAGGGTATAGATGATCAGCAGAAACACTAACGGGATACCGAAGGCGATCAATACGGCCAGGACGATTTGCAGTGGATTCATGTTAACCCCTTCCCATCTGGCTACCGCAGCGCCCGCTCAGACCATCCCGTCTGCCTCGTAGGTACAAGCCTCCATCTCCTCCAAACACGTCCATGTGTCTGAGTCGTCCTGCGGAAAGACACACTGCATATAGAGCGTGGTGCACGGCCCCATCTCACTTCTCAGCCGTCGTGTGTCGCCCTCCAGCTCCGCCACCTCCTGACCCACCTTCCTCTGGACATCCAGGTCTTGGATACTCTCCTGGACTTTGCGTTTGATGCCCAATCTAGCCTGGCTGCGCAGAAGCGCCTCCAACTGCTCCGCTTCTTTGGGGAACTGGCGCACGATGGGGCGAAGCACTTCTTCGAGATCCCCTGCAGCCTGAGCTCCTCGCACTTCCGCTTCCGTCATCCCGACCCTTTCGCGCAACATCTCACCGATCCACTCCCGCTGCTCGCGCAGCCCAATCAAGATCACCAACATCATCAGCCCGACCCCGGTCAACCCGAACCCCACCTGCATAGGGACAATCCACACGCGGGGAAACAGCTCAGTCTGAGAGACGCTGTTGAACCCGGCGTGAAGCAAAGTGGCGGCAACCCAGCCCGCGACCATAGCCAGTCGGCGGCTATTCCTTCCTCGGAAGCGGAAGCGTCCCACAGCCACACCCACCAGGCCTGTCGCTGTGCCATGCATCAAGCAGACCGAGAAAGCTCTCAGCAGCGCCAGTGCGACCTGTCTCTCAGGGTAGTAGCTCATATGCAGGAAGTTCTCGGTGATCGAGAAGCCAACGCCAGCAGCGAAACCATAGACCGCCCCGTCGACGAAGTAGGTGAACGCAGACCGATGCGAGACATCGAAAAGGACCAGCGACTTGAAAACCTCCTCCACCACGGGGGCAAAGACGATGTACAACAACAGGTAGTCCAGCGCCCGGTGCTGGATCAGGGGCACGGCGATGTAACTCTCCACGAGATAGGATAGCCCCGCCCCTCCCAGCGCCCCCCAGGCGAAGCAAACGATCACCAGGCGAAATGTGCTGGAGGCGTATAGGTCAAGGACGTAGATGAGCAACAGAAACGTCAAGGGAATGCTGACGGCGATGAAGGCCGCCAGTGCCGTGTTCAGCACAAAGATCTGTGCACCTCCTCACCGATAGCCTCACCCAGAGGGGGTGTGTCGCTAGGCTGTTGTTTCGGGCGAGCAGCAAGCCACTGAACGTATCCTCTGAGCCGCTGGCCTACAGAGCCTCACTCCTCCGGGGCTCCCTGTCCCAGCGCGGACCAGATGCCGCCGGGGATCTTCCGGCCCCGCCTGCGGGCGAAGCGGGTGCGATAGACCCAAACATCGTCTACCTTCTCCCTTTGGAGATACCCCTTCTCCGCCAGGCCGCTGAGCATCTGTTTGATCTCGTCGACCGGCCGCTCCAGAAACTCAGCTGCCTCGGCAGCTGTCTGCTCGCCCTGGCGGGTAACCCGGTTCATGAGCCGACGGACCGGCGGCGAGAGGTCAAGTAAGTCGGCCGGCGAGATACCCTCCCGCTTCTCCCGGGCCTCAATCTCGTGCTGTATGCTATCGAAGATACCCATAGGACACTCCTAGTAGAACTCCGGCATCTCGATTGGTTCCGGCTGCGGCCGGCACTCCCCACACCAGAGGACGTTGGACACCACGACCGCCCTGGGTGTCCGCTTGCCACCCAGGTACATGGATAGCATCGTAGGAAGGTTCGTGGTGTAATGCTCCTCGCAGACCGCGCGTCCGCAGAATCGACATATGCCAATGGCCGGCTCGCCGCACTTGTAGCAAATCATATGTGGCCCCCTAACCTGCCGCCTCGACGAAGGCAGCGATGTCCCGGAGCCCTGCGGTGACGGAGTGATCCGGGTAACGGAGCGAGAAGACGTCGGCGGACTGCATCCGGGCCACGTCCTCGGAGAGAGGTAAGATCGCAGCCACAGCACTGCGGTACGTCTGCTCCACGTGCTCTCGTAGATTGGCGAAATCATAGGACGAAAGGGCTTTGTTGATCACCAGACAGAGCCCGGGGACCTCCAGCTTGCGCGCGACGTCCACCGTCACGGCGGTTCCCTGGAAGTCCTGCTGGTCAGGCCGGAGGATGATAATCAAATAGTCGGAGATGGCGATGGAGAGAAGCGTCTCCTCGTTCAACCCTGGGTGTGTGTCGATGAACAGATAATCTAAGTCCAGCTTCTCGATCAACGCCCGGAACCCATCGTTCAGGAGCCCCACGTCATAGCCCTCCCGCAGGACGCGGGCGATTTCGCCGGCGCGGAGGCTCGAGGGGATAAGGTAGACCTGCCCACCCCTCGACGCGATCTGACCCTCTCCAATCTGCGCGCCTAACTCGTAGGCGGTCTCCTCTATGGCACAGCGCCCCCACAAGTAGTCGTTGAGCGCCTTGTCTATCCTCTCCTCGTCCATCCCGAAGATGACGTGGATCCCTGGTGATTGGATATCCGTGTCGATGACACCAACGCGCCTTCCTCGGAGGGCAACCTGCGCGGCCACGTTGGCGGTTATATTCGACTTTCCGGTCCCGCCTCGAAAGGAATGAATGGATACGATTGTCGACATGTCTTCTCTCCTTTGTGAGCCCCCTCGGGTGAGGCACCTCTTCACACCCACAACGTGGGCGACTGTTGGTTCGCCAACGAGCGATAGAGAGAACAAGCGGGCGTCTCTTCCGCCAGCGACCTACTCGTCTAACTGTCCCCGCAGGCCCTTGGCTTGCTGAGCCAGTTTCTGGAAGTAGTCCGTCTCTGTGATCTCCGCTACCTGCTCCTCCCGCTTCGCCTCATCGATCCGGATCCGTAGCTGCGCCACCTCCTCCTGCAACTGCTGCTCGCGCTCGCGCACCGCTTTCACCATATCCTCCACAGCATCGGCCACGGCAGCGACCGCGCGATCCGGTGCCTCTGCCCTCTCGTGAATGTTCTCCATGGCCTCATCGTACCGGCCCTCGGCAACCAGGCGCGCCCAGCGCCCCATGAGCTCGATGTACTCCGTCATGTGGCGGGCGCGCTCACTGACCAGGCGAATAACCGTATTCGTGAGCTCCGGCGACGTGTGTACGCTGGCCAGGAAATCCTCTCGACGAAGACAGCGGAGCGTCGTGGAGCCGACGGCTGCCACGCTGGCTGATCGCGGTCGGCCGTCGAGCAAGGCCATCTCGCCGAACGCCTCCCCGGGCTCCATCACGTTCAAGGTGAGCTCTCGCCCTGCCTCGTCCAATGTGAAGACCCGCGCTCGACCTGATTCGACGACGTAGAGGGCGTCACCCGGCTCGCCACGATGGAAAAGCACGTCACCGTCGGCGAGACGTACCGTATCCATTGCCTGGCGGATGGCTCTCCCGCCTTCGGAGAAGAGGATCTGACTCAACGAGGCTTGGTCGTTCATAGTATCAATGATACCCCAGCCTGCCCGGTAACGCAAACTTCAGCAGTCATTGGGCAGAGCTTTCTCGCATTCTGGCACGCTGGTGCCAAACTGCTGAGCCATGGTATAATAGTGCGCCATGAAACGGCAGGCTTTCGAGCGACTGGTGGCGGCGGCCCTAGACGAGCTGCCGCAGGAGATCCAGCAGGCGCTGGACAACGTGGACGTGGTGATTGGGGACTGGGCAGACCCGGCGACGCTGCGACGCGCCGGCCTCCGCCATCCAACCCAGCTGCTGGGGTTCTATCACGGCGTCCCGCGCACCAAACGGACCCACAACTACGGCCTCGTCATGCCGGACAAGATCTCCATCTACCGTCGCCCCATCGAGATGCGGGCTCATACGGCGGAGGAGGCGCGGGCAATCGTGCGCCGCGTGGTTCGACACGAGATCGCGCATCACTTCGGCGTTGACGATGATCGCCTCCGTGAGATTGGAGCGTACTAGAGAAAACGTGACAATGCCAAAGCCCCACCGATGAGACAGCATCAGGGACAATAAGTCTATGGCTAAGGAAGCATTAGGATTCGCAGAGGATGCGTCATTCAGCCCAAGCGCCCCAGGCTCGATCGAGGAGACCGGACTAGGATTAGCATTCCTCACCGATCTGGCCATCAAGATTATGTACGTGGAGGGAGATATCTTGGGCTATGAGCTCGCTGAGCGGATGCGGCTCCCGCACGCTGGGGTGGTCGAGGAGCTCCTGTCATCGCTCAAGCGGGAGCAGCTCTGCGAGGTGAAAGGAACAGGCGGCATCGGAGGGTCGCGGGGGCTTGGACGGGCCGTCTACCGCTACAGCATCACGAACAAGGGCCGATCCGTGGCTCGCGAAGCAATGGCACGTTGCCAGTATACCGGGCCTGCTCCGATTCCGCTGCAGCAGTACAACAAGGCGATGGAGGAACAATCCTTTCGCGACATAAAGGTCCATCGCCGCGGCCTCAAGCGTGTGCTGTCCCATCTCGTGGTCGATGAGCAGACGACGGCCCACCTGGGCGCGGCGGTCAACTCGCGTCGCTCGATCTTCCTCTTCGGCCCCCCGGGCAACGGCAAGACAGCCATCAGCGAAGGGATCGGCCAGCTGGTGCTCCAAGGGACGCTCTACATCCCCTACGCCGTGGAGACCGGACATCAGGTCATCAAGGTCTTCGACTCCGTGAATCACGTGAGAGCTGAGGGGGCGACGGAGAGCAGGAATGGCCGAGACCGGCGGTGGATAGCGATCCATCGGCCTGTGATCACGGTCGGCGGCGAACTGACCTTGGGCGAACTCGACCTGATCTACGAGCAGACCAGCAAGTACTACGAGGCTCCCCTACAGATGAAGGCCAATGGCGGCATGCTGCTGGTCGACGACTTCGGCCGTCAGCAGGCGCGTCCACGCGATCTGCTCAACCGCTGGATCGTACCGCTGGAGAAGAACCTGGACTTCCTGATGCTGCACACAGGGCGCAAAATCGAGGTCCCCTTCGACGTCTTGATCGTGTTTGCCACCAACCTGGCCCCAAAAGACCTGGTGGACGAGGCCTTCCTACGTCGCATCCGTCACAAGATTAGGATCGACGATCCGACGTGGGATGAGTTCCGGGAGATTTTCCGGCGTGTATGTCGGGAGCAGGAGGTCCCCTACGACGAACAAGGGCTGGCCTACCTGATCAAGGAACACTACATCAAGCGAGAACGTCCCAAGCGCGGCTGTCATCCCCGAGATCTGGTCGCCCAGCTGAAGGATATCGCCAGCTACCTGGACGTCACCCCGGAGCTGAGCAAGGAGCTGATCGACCAGGCGTGCGAGACCTACTTCGTGGACCTATAGCGGGCGGCACTTCGCTCCGCTTCGTGCCTGACTACAAACTGGTCATCTGTTCGTCGTGCGCTACCGAGGGACACCAAGTAGCGCTGCGACGGCACCCCGACTGGCTCCGTGCCTGACTACGAACGGGACACAGGTCAGCTGGGGGGCTCAAACGGCTGAAAACCGCCGCCTCGCACCTCTGCTGCCAGGCTGACCACGACGAAAGCATCCTCATCGACGTCGTGCACAACCTCCCGCAGGTGAGGGACCTGGACGTCGGTGACAGCGGACAGCAGCACATCCCAAGATGTACCGGTGTACATCCCTTTGCCCTCAAGTGCGGTCACACCGCGTCCCAGCTCCTCCAGAATGCCAGCAGCCACCGCCTGTCCCTCTGTGGTGATGATCGTGGCCAAGCGCTCCTTGGTACGGGGTTCGGGCGTCAAAGGCCCTACCACGCGGTGGAGGAACTCCGGAACGTAATCCCAGGTGTGCGAGAGACTTGCCGCAAAGGCCATCGCAATAAGCGTTCCGTACATGACGCCTACGGCGCCCACGATGAACGGACCAGATACCGGACCGACGGCCGCCCTATCGAGGATGGTAGCCCAGCTAGCCGTCTGGGTGGGATGGACGGTCAGCTTGATGGCCCAGCTGATTATCAGCAGGGACATCAGCCAGAAGTAGTTGCGACGAAAACGCCGCCCAACGGCCTGCCACAGCTCGATGGGAAAGGAGGGCTCGATCAGGGTCTGCGCCAGGTTACTGCCCCAATCCGCCGAGGGCCGGAACGGAGGTAGGAACATCGCGGCGAGGAAGTCCGTCTCCATCAGATGAACGCGATAGGCCCAGAGGACGTAGTAGCGATAGCGACGCGCCTCAATCATCAGGAACGTGAGCACCAACAGAAGGACCAGCAAGAAGACAAAATGCGGGTTAGGGGCCTCGCCAAAGACAAAGGTGAGCGCTGCGGCCACCGTGATCACGGCCCAATTCGTCGTTGCGTCCAGCCTCTTGCGCCACGTATTCGCCCGCTGTATCTCACCACGATAGAGGTGAACCATCGCAGTCGTGAAATCGGACGGATCCAGCTCATACCCGCGGAACGTCCACGTACGCGACTCACACTCGCACGCGCTCTCGCCAGCGTCGTGGTCTCGCTCAGCCATCTCGTCCGGACTCACTTCCGACGCTTGAGCCGATGCCTGCGAATGCGCTTCGCAGCGAAGACCGCGACCACGGCCGAGGCCATCGCGATCGCCACCGCCTTCATCACGGGTGACGAGATGAAGTCAGTGCCGATCATGACAGCGTGCGCCGTCGCCAGTAGAAAGGCTACATAGTTCAGATAGTGTACGTTGCGCCAGCTCTTCTTAATCCTAGTACTACAACGTCATTTCGCCCTAATGAGGCCATTTGGCGCTCACTAGAAGCTCCTTGCAGTGCATTTTAGGTATCCAACCCGGCCGACATCGGCAGTTTTGGCGCTAAGTTGACGACTTGTAGGTACCGTTGCGGCAAGTTAACGTTGTAGTACTAGTACGCAACACAGCAGCCAGAGCAGCGATCCCGATCAGATACCAGGCTGGCCGACCGCCCAGCAGCAGGAACGCGTTGAGGGACGAGACGTTCGGAATGAAGACACCGAGATTTTCTGAGCTCTGCACCGCTACCCCCAGCGGATGCAGCGTCACCAGGATCAACCCGACCACCGACAAGATATGATGCACCCTGATGAACGGACGGCCGAAGAGCTTGAACAGCTGGCGCATATAGGCCGACGAGATGACGGTCAGGAAGATGGCCAAGTAGCCCAGCATCGCTGCGGCACGAATGGCCCAACTGAGGCGCCCCCCAACCGGCTTCAGGGCGATCAGGATCCCAACGACGATGAGGCTGACGGAGCCGACCAGAATCAGATAAAGAAGTCCCCGCCTTCGCCTCGCCTCTCTACTGCTGCTTGCCATGACGCCACTCTCCCTTCAACGTGTCTCTCGTCGAGCCTCTTGAAAACCACCCTCAATCGCCCTACGATAGGGTCACCGCGCGCAGGACCTGGGAATTCCCGACATCGAGCAAACGCTTTCCCCGAGATCCGCGGGTCATCGAGCTGACAATCGATAGGTCGCCAGCATGGAAGCGTCTTCCATCCTCCAGATAGACGTCCAGCGCGTCGTCAACCCGGCCAATCGTGACGTCGCCCAACTTGCCCCCGGACTTGGTCTCACGCAGGCACTGCACGCCCTGCGTGTTCCGACCCTGCGCGGAGAAATCGCCCAGCGGCACGCGATTGGCGTAGCCTGTCTCGGAGACAACCACAATCTGCCATTCGTCCTCACTCTCGGCGCTTCCGGGCACAACCGCACCGCCTAGGATGCGATCCCCCTTCTTGAGCGCAATGCCGATGACGCCGCTTGCCGTGTCCGTCTTCTGGGGATTGATCTCGCGGCCCTCCAGCCGCAGTAGCTGCCCCTCGCGGGTGTAGAAGATCACCTCGGCACTCTCGCCTACCACATCGCCAAAGAGCAGTTCATCGTCATCCGCCAGGCCAATCACCGGCCCCCACTCGCGGTCAAGGAGAGACAAGTCGGCCAGCGCGGCGCGCTTCACCCTACCCTCTCGGCTCCCTAGTAGCAGGTACTGATCTGGCTCCACCACGCCAATGCCGATGACGCGCTCCCCCTCATCCAACCCCAGCGCCTTCGGCGTGGCGTCCGTGGGGATGAAGCCGACCTTGCCCCGCCAGCCCCGGCCACGGTTGGTGAGCAGGATCACCTGGTCCTCGGGCTTCGCTCGTATGTGGGCCAAGTGGACGCTCCGCGCCGAACGCGTGGTCAGGCCATCGCTGGGACGATAGGAGAAATCGGAGCTGTCAGAACGTTCGATGCCGTCGGGCGTGAGCGCAAGCACCTGATCCCCTTCGGGCGTCACCAGGTCGGATCCGGTCATCACCGTGGTACCGGCGGCCTTGTCCTCGCTATCGACGATCACTGTGCGGCGAGGCGTGCCGAAGGCCTCCTTGAGCGCCCCCGTCTCCTCAACAACGATGTCCAGCCGCCGTTTCTCGGAGGCCAAAAGATCCTCCAGGTACTCGATACGCCCGCGCAGTTCCTTCGCCTCGTCCTTCAGGTGGGTGCGGCCGAGTGCGGCCAGCTGCTGGAGCTGCGTGTGGAGGATAGCGTTGGCCTGTTCCTCACTGAACTTGAACTGGCGCATCAAGTTGTTGCGAGCCGTTCTCGGCTCCCGCGAGCGCCGAATCGTATCGATCACCTGATCGAGAACATCGAGTGCCGTCAGCAGCCCCTCGACGATATGGAGCCGCGCCTTGCGCTTCCTCAGCTCGTATTGGCTGCGCCGCTCAATCACCTCAAGACGATGCGAGAGGAAATGCGTCAGGAGGTCGTGAAGCGAGAGGTACGTGGGGCGACTGCTGCCATTGCCCGACACCTCCGCTGCACCTCCGTCCACGTCCTGCGGCACCAGCGCCAGATTGATCACGCCGAACGTTTCCCTCAGCTGGGAGTACTTCAACACCTGCTTCAGAACCTCGTCGGGGCTGGCCGTGCGGGAGATCTCGATCACCAACCGCATGCCGGTGTAGTCGGACTCGTCCCGCAGGTCCGTCACCCCCGTCACACGCCCACGATGGATCTCCTTGGCGATCTTCTCCATCACCGTGTTCTTCTGCACGTTATAGGGCAGCTCGGTGACAACGAGATTCGACTTACCGCCGCCGATGTCCTCAACAAGGACCCGGGCCTGGGTCACGATCCGGCCTCTGCCGTTCTCGTAAGCTTCATAGACCGTGTCGATCAGCCCCTCGCCCCGGTCACGGTAGCGGTAGAGGATGCCCCCTGTCGGGAAGTCAGGGCCCGGGATGAACGCGAGCAGATCATCGGTCGTGATATCCTCCCGGTTCTGCCAATGCTGTGCAACGTAGGTCAAGGCATCGCAGACCTCAGCCAGGTTGTGCGGGGGCATGTTGGTCGACATACCCACGGCAATGCCGGCCGAGCCATTGACCAGGAGATTGGGAAAGACCGTAGGCAGAACTATCGGCTCCTGAAGCGAGCCATCGAAGTTCTCCTGCCAGTCGACCGTCTCCATGTCCAGATCCCGGAGCATCATCTCGGCCACGGCCGTCAGCCGGGCCTCCGTATATCGCATGGCAGCAGGGCTGTCGCCGTCCACTGAACCGAAGTTGCCCTGCCCGTCGACCAGCGGTACCTCCATTGTGAAATCCTGCGCCATTCGGACCAAGGTGTGGTAGACGGAGGTGTCGCCGTGGGGGTGGTACTTGCCCAGCACCTCGCCCACGATACGAGCCGACTTCTTGTGTGGTTTGTCGGCAGTCAGCCCAAGCTCATCCATCGCGTACAGGATACGCCGCTGTACGGGCTTCAGGCCATCACGAACGTCCGGCAGAGCACGATCGGTGATGGTAGCCCTGGCATATCCCATGTAGGCGGACGTCATATCGCTGGCCAGATCGACGGTCTCCACAGGAAACTTGGCGGTTGCAGACTCCACGTCACTCATTCTTAGTATCCCTCAATTACCCAGAAGGCGCGCCGGTAAGGCGTCCTACACGCCGTTCTCGTCCAACATCATGCCATCGCCCCAGTAACGCATCAGGCGCTCACGCCGCTTGCTCGCGCCAGCGCCCATCCAGAGCGAGAAGGCGGCGTTAGCGGCGTGCACGTCGTTAGCCTTGACCTGGGCCAGATGCTTGTTCACCGCCGGATTTCCACCGTCCTGTTGCAAACTGAACACAGTCTCACGGAGCTGCGACGGATTCATCTCGCCCAGGCCCTTGTAACGCTGAATCGTCACGCCGCGCATCCCGCCCCACTCTTTGAGAATGCGCTTCCTCTCCGCCTCGGTGTAAGCGTATCGGCTGTCGCTCCCCTTGCGCAGCAGGTAAAGGGGTGCCTGCGCCACAAAGAGGCGGCCATCCTCGACGATAGGGCGCATCAGACGCCAGAAGAGCGTGTAGAGCAGCGTCTTGATGTGCTCACCGTCCACGTCGGCATCCACCAGAATAGCCACGCGACCGTAACGCATCTCCTCGACGTTGAAGTCACTTCCCACACCGGCACCGAGGGCAGCGATAATGGCCTTGACCTCGTTATTGTTGAGCGCTCGGTCGAGACGCTTGCGCTCGACATTCAGGATCTTGCCTCGCAGCGGCAGGATCGCGTGGTAGCGGCGGTCGCGGGCCTGCTTGCACGAACCACCCGCGCTGTCTCCCTCAACGACGTAGAGCGTCGTCTGATCGGTGGGTGTTCCCTTGGCCACATCAGCCAGCTTGCCTGGCAGCTCGTCTACCTCCAGAGCAGAGCGGCGCATGACCAGCTTGCGCGCCTTGGCGGCCGCCCGGCGCGCTCGAGAGGCTGCCAGGCATCGCTGTACGATCTTCTTGCCCAACGATATCCGCTTGCGCAAGTGCTCCAGGAGCCCCTCGTAGACGACCGAGTGAACCTGACCCTGAATCTGATCGGAGCCGAGCTGCGTCTTCGTCTGACTCGTGAACTGGGGATCGTGCATGCGGACGCTGAGCACTGCGGTCAAACCGGCGCGGGTATCACGCCCGATGATCTTGTCTCCCTTCTTCAGAAGCCCCCGACGCTCGTCTGCGAAGACGTTGATGGCCTTCGTCAGGCCGGCCATCAACCCCGAAACGTGCCCCCCCCCATCGGGCGTGGGGATTGTGTTCACGAAGGAGACGATCTCCGGGAAGTCACCGTCGTGCCATTGGAACACCGCCTCAAGCTGGGTGCCATCCGGCGTGAGCCCCTCAAGCTCTATCGGGGGATGGATGACCTTCCGATCGCGGTTGAGATGCTCGACGTATTCGACCAGGCCGCCCTCATAGCAGTATTCGCGCTTCCGCCCCTGGCCTCGCTCGTCCGTGATGGACGTCACCAGACCGGGTACCAGGAAGGCCACCATCTGCAGTCGTCGCGCCAGCTTGGCGAAATCGAACGCTACTTCATCCAGAAACTCCGGGTTCGGTTCGAAGGCGACGGTTGTACCCGTGCCGATGCTGCGGTCCTTGTTCTGCCGCACCGCCGTCACGTGGCCCCGCACGCCAACCTCTCCAACGACCTCCTCGGTGTGCGGGTTGAGGATATTCACGGGGGTCACCGGCAGCCCTCGCTTGTGCCGTTGGCGGTAGAGGACGCCATCGCGCTGCACCGTCACCTCCAACCAGGATGAGAGCGCGTTGGTGGCCTTGATCCCCACTCCGTGGAGGCCACCGGAGGTCGAGTAGCTGCTCTCATCGAACTTGCCGCCGGAGTGGAGCGTCGTGAAGGCCAGCTCCATGGTGGGCTTTCCCTTCTCCGGGTGTATCCCGACCGGGATGCCGCGCCCATTGTCGGTGATCTTGATGCCGCCGTCCTGGTGAATGATGACGCCAACCCGGCTGCAATACCCCATCAGCGCTTCGTCGACAGCGTTGTCGATCACCTCGATGGCCAGGTGATGCAGGGCCGTCATACCACGACCACCCACGTACATCCCCGGCCTGCGTTGGATGTTCTCTGGGTAGTCGAGAACCTTGATGTCTTCCTCAGTATACGCTCGTTTGCCCATGATGATCACTTCTCCCAACGCATCCGATACAACGCAACCGCGCCCCTGCAAGTCGTCCTCGGCCCTGCACAGATAGGCCGAGTATAGCACATTTGTTCTATTTCGTCAACCAGGGGCCGGCCTGGAAACCCTTCAAAAAGCTTTCGGGAAGGTCACTTCACGTAGATCGGGCTGCTGAAGATCCAACCTCGGCGCTCCAGGCGGTGCCGCCGGTACACCTCAACCCGGTAGACGCCAGGGCGCGCTGTCGTGTGCTCCAGCGTGCGACGCCTGCTCCGAACGATGGGCTTGCCGTCGCAAATCAAGCGGGTGTCGGCCGGCTGCGGTGTCTCCACCTCAAACACAGTCGCCCCCGTGCGAACGAGCTCCTCACCGACCAGCGCTTCGTTCGCCACGCTGCGAGCCCGGAACCGGAATCCAGACGTGGAGGCCGGCAGATCATACCCCACCCAGGTTCGACCCGTACGGAACGCCTCGTAGATCAGCGCCTTGTCGTGCGCAAGCTCTCCGTTCAGCGGGACGTCCGTCAAAACGTGGGTATTGACGCATCGAAACAGGTACTCGTACGGGAAGACCACCCTGCTGAGAGGCCCGAGGGAGTACGTCTTCCCGTGCGCATCTGCCCCGCCGATTGCAGCCACTCTTCTCCCTTCGGCGAGCAACTCATCCCACTTGTCCAGCGTGGCTCGATAGGGGCCGCGGATCCCGATACCAGGAAAGAAGGCGTAGAAGAGGGCCCACATCCGGCTCCGCAGCAGGCCCTTGAACTCGGACATGGTGTTCCATAGCTCCATGCCGGTGTATCCATCGACCTCCCACGCGTTCCAGGGGATGGCCTCGAGCCCAGGCTTGATGGAGCTGCTGAGCTCAAAGGGATGGGCCAGGTAACAGGAGCCTCCCTCCTCCTTGACCTGATCGATCAAGGCCTGCACGTCCGATGTAAACGGTGCGAGCTCAGTCTCCGTGTTGAAGGCCAGCAGGTGATTGGCCTGAGGACGACAGCGCACGTCGTGAAGCTCCTCGCCCACCAGGAGCAGTACATCGTCGTAGTAGCCCTCGACCCCGTCCACCCAGACGTTGTGATCGGTCACGATCACGAAGTCGAGCCCGGCCTGAGACGCCGCCTGTGCCACCTCGGCGTGAAGCGCCGTCCCATCGGAGTACGGCGTGTGCACGTGGGGATTGCCAACGTACTCGTAGACACTCATGCCAATCGCTCTAGCAGCTGCTCCAGCTCATCGTAGTCCCTGAAGATCGCGTCGGCCAGCTTCCGCCCATCCTCGCGCTCACTGACCCCGAGGAAGAGAACTGCCTTCATACCCACCTGGCGAGCACCGCGCAGGTCGGTCTCGGGGAGATCGCCGATGTGGGCCGCCTCCTCTGGCTCGGCCCTAAGTTGATCGAGCGTGTGGAGAAACGGCTCGGGCTTCGGCTTCGCGCTGCCCAGTTCATCGGAGAAGGTCAGGGCGTCAAAGAAGGCAAGCAGGCCGTCCCGACGCATCACCTGGCGCAGGACACGACCCGGCGTCAACCCCGTATCCGAGATGAGGCCCAGAGGATATCGCTTTGCCAGAACGGGCAGCACCTCCCTCACACCGACCACCGGTCGAGGCTCATCGGCACGCATGTAGATCTCCTGGATCGCCCGCCCCAGTTGGGCCGCGGCGTCATCCGGGAGGTCAGCCTCGAGACACCCTAGAAGCTCGCCCAGCCAGCGTCCTATGGACATAGAACGCTGTTCCTCGCGCCATATTCGATCCCAGACGGACCTCGCATGGCTGTAGGCGGCATCCATCTCCTCCCATGAGCGGGACTGCCCGTGGCGCGTCAACACATGGCCCAACAAGCGCAGCCGATCTTCGCGCGCGTACGCATTTTCGTACAGCGTGCCCCAGAAATCAAATGTCAAAGCCTGCAGCATAGCCTCCCATTCATCCTGCGTCACCAACCGAAGAAGCGAATCCCTCGCCCGCCCTCACCGGGCGCCAACGATACGGCCCCGTCGAGGCCTGGCTCAGCGCGCCGGAGGCTATCTTATCGCACCCCCAGAGCATTGTCAAGCCATTGCGATTGGGGTATAATCAGCTCGTGAGCCACAGACAAGGCTGATCTGATGCCTGCACGACACGACATTTCCTCGACGTCAATCGCCGACGGTGACGATTGAGCCCAGAGCCAATCCAAGAAGGTCAAACGTGAACAACCGCCAGATCGCTGAAATCTTCTCCGCTATGGCCGACATCCTAGACATCCAAGGTGCCAACTATCACCGTGTGATGGCCTACCGCCGTGCCGCCGAGAACGTCGCCTCTATGGGGCGTCCATTGGAGGAGATCTGGCAGAAGGGGGAGCTGACGTCGATCCCCGGCATCGGGAGCACCCTCGCCTCAAAGATCGACGAACTGATACGCACTGGTGAGCTGGAGGCCTACCAGGACCTGAAGTCTCAGGTTCCAGAGGGCGTGGTGGGCATGCTCGAGATCAGCGGCGTGGGCCCCAAGAGCGCCGCACGGTTCTGGAAAGAGCTGGGGATCACGAGCGTCGAGGCCCTGGAGCACGCAGCAGAGGCCGGCCGCCTGCGCGACCTGCACGGTTTTGGTGCCAAGAGCGAGCAGAACGTGCTCAATGGCATCGAACTCCTCAAGCGCCGCACGGGCCGCACACGCCTCGGGGAGGCGTGGTCGCTGGCGCAGGAGATGCTCGCCATGCTGCGGGAGGTCCCGGGCGTCGTCCAAGCTGCCCCCGCCGGCAGCCTGCGCCGCATGCGAGAGACCGTTGGAGATCTCGACCTCCTTGTAGCCTCATCCGACGCCCAGCCGGTGATGGATCGCTTCACGAAGATGCCACAGGTCGATGAGGTGATGCTCAGTGGGACCACCAAGACCTCCATCCGCACCCACGATGGATTCCAGGTGGATCTGCGCGTGTTGGAGCCAGCCCGCTGGGGAACGGCGCTCCAGTACTTCACCGGGAGTCAAGCGCACAACATTCGTCTGCGAGGCCTGGCGCTTGACCGAGGGCTGTCGCTGAGTGAGTACGCCCTCAAGCACGAGGACAGCAAGACGGGATCTGGGGAGATCCTGTGTGCCTCCGAGGAGGAGGTCTATGCTGCTCTAGGGCTACCGCTCATCCCACCGGAACTGCGTGAGGACCGAGGTGAGATCGAGGCAGCCCAGCAGGGCCACCTGCCCGACCTGATCGCTCTCCGGGATCTGAGGGGCGACCTCCAGTTCCATACGACCCGTTCGGACGGTCACCACAGCCTTCTGGAGATGGCCGAGGCAGCCCGCGCAAACGGGCTTGCGTACGCGCTGGTCACCGACCACTCCCACGGCCTGGGTGTGACCGGTGGGCTGACGGTTGAGCACCTGCAGGAGCAACGGGCCGAGATCGCGGCCGTGAACGAGCGGCTTGACGGCTCGTTCCACGTGTTAGCCGGCGTTGAGGTTGAAGTGCGGGGCGACGGCAGCCTCGACCTACCCGACGAAGCGCTGGCAGAGCTCGACGTCGTTGTGGCGGCGGTACACACCGGGCTACGGCCCACCGGGGCTGGGCCACAGGATCGCGAGCGGGTGACCGCACGCATGCTCGCGGCCATCCGCCACCCGGAGGTCAACATCATCGCTCATCCCACAGGAAGACTGATCGAGGAGAGGGAGGGCGCCGACCTGGACATGGAAGCCATCTTCCAGGCTGCGGCCGAGACCGGCACAGCCTTGGAGATCAACGCCCACCCAGCTCGCCTCGATCTCAGCGACGTACACGTGAGGCGCGCCGTGGACCTGGGCGTCAAGCTGGTCATAAGCTCCGACGCGCACTCGGTGGATGGATTCAGCAACCTCCATTTCGGGATAGCGACCGCCCGCCGGGGCTGGGCCACCGCCGCGGACGTGCTCAACACGCTCCCGCCAGCGGCCCTGCTCAGTCATTTGCAACGGCAGTAGGCGCTACGCCCAACGTTCGACGTCCGTAGTGCGCGGGCCGAAAGGTCGGGCCAACGGCCTATGGGAGTAGCACGGGGCAGCCGCTGGACCCGGCCCAGACTCTTCGCGCAACCAGGGGGTATGGCAAGATGAGAAGACAATGGAAGCTCCTCTTCGTTGTGTCGATACTGCTGGTCCTTACGGGCGGCGGGACAGCCGCCCAGGACAGGAGTACCCCTGATCGGATCATCCTCTGGTCTCCGGAGGGACCGGTGGCAGTAGAACGGGCAATAGCCGCTTCGGCCGCTGTCCCCGCCACCCCGTGCCCCTCGTGTTTTGCGGAGCGCCTGCTACAGGAGCTCCTGGAAGGTCCCACCGCCCAGGAGGCGCAACAAGGCCTCCAGACGACGATCCCGCATGGGACGGCTCTGTTGGGTGTCTCCGAACAACTGGAAGAGACGCTTATCGTCCGCCTTGACATGCCTACGCAGGCGCTCCAGCGCCTCGACCACGAGTCGTTCGAGATCATGGTCACTCAGATCGGCGACACGCTGATCGACCTCGATTGGCGTGACCTGCACATTCAGGTGAAGGAGCCGGAGGGCGATGCCTTTGTCGCACTGGCCGAGTTTCTGCCGCCGGTCACAGTTCCGCTCAAGCCGTCGGCCTCCTTGGAGGATCGTCAGGTCAGCCCACCACCCGTCCGCAGTCAAGCGCAGCCATCCGGAGCCCTGAGTGGGAAGACAGTGTACGTCAGCGCCGGGCACGGCTGGCAATGGGTCTACAGCTACCGCGCCGGAGCGGAGCAATGGAAGACGCAGCGGCCGCCCTATCCAAACTCGCCTTCCTATCAGGGGCCCATCATCGAGGACCACAACAACGCTGAAGCGGTCAATCAGTACCTTCTGCACTATCTGTGGAACGCCGGGGCGGCGGTCTGGACCGCGCGCGAGCGTGATATGAACCCTCACGAGGTCATCGTGGACGACGACGCCAGTTCCTGCCCTTTGTGTTTCGTCGAAACCGGGTGGACGAGGATGTCGGGTGGTTATGGGGATGACCACCACCACGAAACAGAGACAGCCGTCGGCTCGCCAACCGCCACTGCACAGTGGAGCAAATCGGTGCCCACCGATGGACGCTACGCGGTCTACGTTTGGTACCAATCCGGCCCTGACAAACTTTCTGACGCCCGTTACACCGTCCATCACGCTGGTGGCGAGACGGCCGTGGTCGTCGACCAGCGCTCACATGGCTACACCTGGGACTACATCGGCACCTACGGTTTCCTGGCAAGCGAGGAAGCGCGTGTCACACTGACCAATCTCTCCAGCGTTGGGGGGAAGAAGGTGGTCGCCGACGCTGTCCGCTTTGGCGGTGGCACGTTTGACGATCTGACCGACATCGGAACCGGGGCGGACGTCCCGCCCGACAAACCCTGGTGGGAGGTCGCATCGTTCTACTACACGCAGAAGATGGGCATGGACGCGGCCTACGGCGACGTCACCGCACGCCCCATCTACGCCCGCTGGGAGCACGCAGGCACGGGCGACGACGCGGTCTACATCTCGTGGCACACGAACGGCGCCACGGGCTATCAGTGGTCGTACAGCGGAACCGAGACCTACGCGCACAACGGCGAGGGACTACCTCGCACTGAGAACAGCCTTGAGCTCCGGCACGCCATCCACACGGAGGTGGTGCACGACATACGCGCGGGCTGGGATGCCTCGTGGGTCGACCGGGGAGAGAAGCAGAGGAACCTGGGGGAGCTGCGTCTGCTCTGGGATAACGAGCCTTCCAGGCGCATGCCAGGGGCCCTGATAGAGATCGGCTTCCACGACCACCCGGACGATACCGACGCGCTCAAGGAGCCAGCCTTCAACATGCTCGTGGCTCGCGCCATCTACCAGGGCATTGCGAAGTACTTCAACTCGGACGCCACCCTCCTGCCCGAGCCCCCCACCCACCTGGCGGTGGAGAATAGCGGCGCGGGCAGCGTGCGGGTCTCCTGGCAGCCGCCGGCGACGGGCGGCCCCCTCGCTGGCCCTCCCTCGGGGGGCGAGGGGAATGTGCAGGACCTGGGGGGAGACGCAGCCACCGGCTACCGCGTCTACACCAGCACCAACGGCATTGGCTGGTCGAATGGCGTCCCGGTGTCGAGCGGCACCGAGGCTGTCATCGACGGGTTCTCAGCGGGTGAGATCCTCTTCGTTCGCGTGACGGCCACCAACGCGGGAGGTGAGTCATTGCCGACGGAGACGCTGGCAGCGCGGGTCGGCGACGAGGCCGAGGTGCTCCTGGTCAACGGCTTCGACCGGCTGAATGGGACGATGGCACCAGTCGAAGACGACCCGGTGGAAGGGCTGAACGTGCGCGTGCTTCTGGACCGTATGAACAGCTACAACTACGTGATTCAGCATGGGGAGGCCATCGATGGCTATGCCTTCGACAGCGCGAGCAACGAAGCCGTGCAGACCGACGGCGTCGATCTCAGCGACTATGCCGTGGTCGACTGGATTCTGGGCGAGGAGTCGGCACCGGATGAGACGTTAA
Source organism: uncultured Anaerolineales bacterium (assembly GCA_964575455.1). Lineage (GTDB taxonomy): Bacteria > Chloroflexota > Anaerolineae > B4-G1 > B4-G1 > SKLM01. The sequence goes on from CAZNRX010000021.1 coordinate 28,419, forward strand.
GCGCCGCTGAGCGCGCACGGCTGCGGGGCTTCCTGGAGAGCGGCGGGGCCCTGTTCATCAGCGGCACCGAGATCGGCTGGCACCTGGACGGCCAGGATGCTGATCCATGGTTCTACAACAACATGCTGCGGGCCGACTTCGTCGGCGACGATGCCGATACGTATCGAGTCAGCCCGGAGCCCGGTTCAATCTTCGATGGCCTTGACACCTTCCACTTTGACGCGCATCTGTGCCCTTCGTGTTACGACGCAGATTCTCCAGACGTCATGACGCCGATCAACGGCTCCAGCACGGCCCTCGTCTACCAGGGGGGGACCGGGGGCACCGCCGCTGTGCAATACGTAAGCGGCCAGAATGACTGCAAACGGGTGGTCTACTTCGGCTTTCCGTTTGAGACGGTGGTACCAGAGCACCGCTCTGTCGTCATGTCTCGCGTTCTGGGCTTTCTCAGCGCGTGCCTGAACCCGACGGTCGACACCTCCATAGATAGTCCGACCTACGGTGCTGCCCACGCGTCGCTCCCGGCCTTCGAGGGGACAGCTCACGCCGGGGACGCCTCGCTGTCCAAGGTTGAGGTGCGGATTCAGGACAGCGCCACCAGCGAGTATTGGGACGGATCGCACTGGGTTACTGCGCCAACATGGCTTGACGCAGCAGGTCTGGAGACCTGGTCGTACGTGCTACCCGCCTCACTCGCGGACGGCGACTACCGCCTGCTCGCCCGTGGTTGGACAACCAACGGGGACTACGACGAGTCCCCGGCGGAGGTCGTCTTTACCTATGATGCCACTCCACCAGCCAGCACGTCTTTGATCACGCCGACCGGAGGGGCTGTCATCTCCGCCCTGCCAGAGCTTGAGCTGGTCTGGCAAGCCGTGGACCCTGACGGAGGATCAAGCTTGTCCTACATCGTCAAGCTGGACGGCGTGAAGATCCCAACCGCTCGCTCCTTCTACACCACCACCACCGGCATCATTGAGGCGCCCCACACCTGGGGTGTGCAGGTCGTCGATGTGGCAGGGAATGCGTCTGACTGGGTCACCGACACCTTCACGGTTGAACAGAGACACGCTTGGCTCCCCCTGATGTTCAAGCGATCTGGTGACAGGGTATCGCCCTGCCACAATCTCGTCGTGAACGGTGGCTTTGAGACAGATGCGCGCTGGAAGTTCAATCCGCCCACGGGGTATCCCACGTACGTCACAACTCGATCTCACAGCGGTCAAAGAAGCGCCATGGTTGGGCACGACGACGCGCCCTACTCATCGGTCAGGCAAGAGATCACACTGCCCGAAGGATCGAGTGCCACGCTGCGGCTCTGGCTCTATCCCATCAGCGAGGGCAACGATCCTGATGATCTGCATTACGTCTGGTTGCGGGATGAGGAGTGGGACAGCCATCCCTTGGAACTCACCACCAGTGACGCGAGGGAATGGAAGCAGGGCGAGTACGACCTGACCCCTTATATGGGGCAGAAAGTGACCGTTTTCGTCGGTGCCATGAACGATCAGGATGGCAACACGGCATCGATCTTCGTCGACGACGTTGAGTTGGAGTTCTGCCCGTGAGAACAGCCTGAATTCGTCTCACGACATCTTTCGCGGTCAGGCATGGAGCGTCAAGCTCGAAGAGCGGGGATGTCAATTCCTCGTTCGTAGTCAGGCACGCAGCCGGGCCGGAGCGGCCTTGGCGAGGTGCCGATTCCTGTGGAACGAAAGGAGGCAGCGATGCCCAGCGACAACTGGATGGATGAGACGGTACCGAGCCGTCGATATGACCGCTCAGACGACAGGGGAGGCGGAGGAGGATCAGGCGTCTCCCAGATCCCCGCACGCGTCTGGGTCTTCGCCGTCGTCGCGGCAATTCTGCTCTTCGCTCTGTTCGGACTCTGGGGGCTCTACTTGTTTCGTGGCCGCTTCGGCGCCCAGGGGGGGCCCACGCCCACGGCCATCATCTGGACGCCCACCCCCTCGCCCACCCCGGCCGCCAGCCCGACGCCGACGCCCATCGAGACCGCCACTGCTGACGGACCGGATGCAGCCACGCCGACCGTGTCCGCGGACATTGTCATCGGGGGCTACGTCAAGGTGGCAGCCACCGATGGCTACGGCCTGAGCCTGCGGGAGGGCCCCGGCGCTAACTATGCTCGCATGGACGTCGCCGCCGAGGGCGAGGTCTTCATCGTGGTGGAGGGCCCGCGGACAGCCGCGGGATCTCCCTGGTGGAGGATCCGCGACCCAGATAACGAGGAGCGCACGTGGTGGGCCATCGGCAACTACCTGCAGCCAATCGAGCATCCCTAGCGAGATTGGTACGAACCAATAGACTTCGTGATCTTCGTGTTGAGGAGAGTTGAGACATGGACGACGACATCAGACGGAAGGTGCGAAAGCTGGGAGGCTACGCAGCCGGCAGGCAGGTCGACCGGGCGCTGCGGCGGAGCTGCATCGGCAGGATCGTCAGCTTGCTAACACTGATCTTCATCCTGGCCTGCGTCGCAGTGTACGGACTGGGCGCGCTGGCGCTGAACCGGGCGGGACTGACTGAGTATCTGCCAGAGGCCGTCGGATCGGCGGCGACCGTCGCTTTCTTCATCGGCCTGATCGGATGCATTGTGGTCGCTGGCCTGATCGGCAACTGGCTACGCCGCCTAGCCTGGCGTGCCCTGCTGCGAAGGAGGTGAGACACCCTTACGTTTTCGTGCTTCCCGTGTCCTTCATGTCCGTGTTTTCATGCCCTTCATATTCTGGAGAGGTAAATGGCACTTGAGACCATGCGCCAACGCGCCAACGATTTGCGAGAGCAGATCCGCTACCACAACCACCGGTATTACGTGCTGAACAGGCCGGTCATCAGCGACGCGGAGTACGACGCGCTGATGGGCGAGCTGCGAGCCCTGGAGGAGGAACACCCTGAGATCATCACCTCGGATTCCCCCACCCAGCGAATCGGAGCCGAGCCTGCGGAGGCATTCACCAAGGTCGATCACCCTGCCCCTATCCTCAGCCTGGACAAGGCGTCCGACGCCGAGGAGATCCGAGGCTGGTGGGAGCGCGTCAGCAAACACCTGCCGCCAAATACCATGGACCTGTCCTGGGTGGTGGAGCCAAAGCTCGACGGCCTCACGGTCGTGCTACACTACGAAGATGGTCTCTTCGTCCAGGGCGCCACACGGGGGGACGGGTACGTAGGAGAGGATATCACGGCGAACCTGCGCACCATACCAACGCTGCCACTGCGCATCCCCGTCCCCCACGCCGACGGCACTCCGCCAAGGCCGCTCCGGCCCGGCTACGTGCCTGACTACGAACGAGAGGGCAGGAGATCAGAAGTGGGTGTTCCTCGGCGGCTGGTGGTGCGTGGCGAGGCCATCATGCTGATAGAGGATTTCGAGGCGCTCAACGAGCGCGAACTGCGGGCAGGAGGAGAGCCGTTCGCCAACCCACGCAATGCCGCGGCGGGCAGTCTGCGCCAATTGGATCCACGGATCACCGCCAAGCGCCCCCTCACCCTGCTGGCTTACGCCATCGTGGAGGCCGAGGATGGACGGGGGTCTGAGCCCCCACCCTGGCCCTCCCCCAAGGGGGGAGGGAAGGCTGAGCCCCCACCCTGGCCCTCCCCCGAGGGGGGAGGGAAGCTCCAGAAAGCCCCGGCGGGGAGCCAGTGGGAGGCCCTGGCCTACCTGAAGGAGCTCGGCTTCCGCGTCTCGGACTACGTCCAGCGCTTTGAGGCACTGGAGCCGCTGATCGCCTACTGCGAGAGCTGGATCGAGAGGCGGGAGACGGTGCCCTATGAGGTCGACGGTCTGGTGATCAAGGTCAATGACCTTGCCGTGCAGGATAGCATGGGCGTCGTCGGGCGCGCGCCACGTGGTGCCGTCGCCTTCAAGTTCCCCGGGCGGGAGGGGACGACCCGCCTGCTCGACATCGGCGTCAACGTGGGCCGCACTGGCGCGCTGGTGCCCTACGCCGTGTTGGAGCCCGTCAAGGTCGGCGGCGTGACCATCCAGAAGGCCACCCTGCACAACTTCAAGGATCTACAGCGCAAGGACATCCGCATCGGCGACCGCGTCGTGGTGCGTCGGGCGGGTGATGTGATTCCCTACGTGGTGGGCCCGGTGACCGAGGCCCGGACGGGGGACGAGAGGGTCTTCGAGGTGCCCCAGGTCTGCCCATCCTGCGGGGAACCGGTGGTCTCGCGGGAGGACGAAGTGGCGGTCACCTGCGTCAACGTCGACTGCCCCGAGCAGCAGGTGCAGAGGGTTAGCCACTTCATTGCAGTGATGGACGTCGAAGGTATGGGGGAGCGCACAGCCTCGCTGCTGATCGAGCAAGGCCTAATACGCAACGCCGCCGATCTCTACACCCTCGACCGCGACTCGCTCCTGTCGCTGGAGGGGTTCGCCGAGACAAGCACTCAGAACCTGTTGACGGCCATCGAGGCCACCAAGGAGCGCCCGCTGGCGCAGGTTATCGCCGCGCTCGGCATTCAGGGCGTCGGCGGCGTCGTGGCCCGGACTCTGGCACGCCATTACGGCTCGATCGACGAGCTAGCTGACGCCGATCCTGAGGAACTGGAGGCGATCGAGGGCATCGGCCCGCACACGGCCGAAGCCGTCGTCACCTGGTTCGATCACGAGCACAACCGCGCCTTTGTCGAGAAGCTCAGAGCGACCGGCGTCAGTCTGGCACGGGAAGCCTCGATCGAGCCCACCACCGGCCCTCTCAACGGTCTCACGTTCGTCATCACTGGGACCCTCTCCCAGCCCCGTCGCGATGTCGCCGCGCTGATCGAGGAGCACGGCGGTAAGGTGACAGGCAGCGTGAGCGGCAACACGGATTTCCTGGTCGTCGGCGAGTCTCCTGGACGCTCCAAGGTCAGCAAGGCCCAAGCGCTGGATACCCCCAGGATTGACGAGGTGGAGCTGAACGAGCTCATCGAAGGGGATGGTGAAGTTGGCACCGAGGGCGACGGATATCGCAGACCCCCTCGGAGCACGACACTCGGTAACAGAACACCCGGCAGCACGACGCTCGGGAGCAGGACGCCTGGGAGCGGGGCGAGCGGCGGGCCGACCGATAGGTCAAGCGACCTGGGGAGCAGCAACTGATGACTCAGTCCTCGACGATTTCGCGCCCTGCGTGCTACTTGAAGAAGGGACGCGCCAAACCGGTGCTGCGCCGCCATCCCTGGATCTTCTCCGGCGCGATCGAGCGGGTAGAGGGAGATCCAGTCGACGGCGATATCGTCGACGTCCACGATGCCGGTCACAACTGGCTGGCCCGAGGATACATCAACCGCCGATCCCAGATACGCGTGCGTCTCCTGACTTGGGAGAAGGAGCAGGCCGTCGACCAGGCTTTCTGGGCGCGTCGACTGGAGCAAGCCATTACCGCCCGTCGATCCCTCGGACTGGGCACGTCAGATCAGCCGCGTCCGGCGACCACGGCCTATCGCCTGATACACGCCGAGTCTGACTATCTCCCGGGGCTGATCGTCGACCGTTACGCCGACTGGCTGGTGGTCCAGTTCCTGACGCTGGGGATGGACCGACGACGCGATGTGATTGTGAAGACTCTCGTTGGTCATCTCGCGTCGGATGGCGTCCGTGGTATCTACGAGCGCTCCGACGTCGACGTGCGAGAGAAGGAGGGCCTGACGCAGCGGACCGGATCGCTGTGGGGGGACGAACCTCCAGAGGTGATCCAGATCCGGGAGAACGGACACAGCTTCCTGGTGAACCTGCGTGCGGGTCATAAGACCGGCTTCTACCTCGACCAACGGGAGAATCGAGCGCATCTGCTCGACCATTGCCAGGGCGCGGAGGTCCTTGACGCCTTCGCCTTCACCGGCGGCTTCGCCGTCCACGCCGCAGCCGGGGGAGCGTCGCGAGTGACGCTGGTCGACAGCTCGGCCCCCTCGCTCAAGCTGGCCCGACGGAACCTGGCGCTCAACAGCGATGGCGGCATCGTACATCGATGCATGGCAGGCAGGGTGCGCGACCCAGCCCTGCTGGGACGCGAGCGCCGCTACGACTATGTGGAGGGCGACGTGTTCGAGGTCCTGCGCCGCTTCCGTGCCGATAATCGCCGCTTCGACGTGATCATCCTCGACCCACCAAAGTTCGCCAGTACGCGGCGCGAGGTGGAGGCGGCCTCGCGCGCCTACAAGGACATCAATCTGTTGGCGCTGCAGCTTCTGCGCCCCGGCGGGCTGCTCTTCACATTCTCCTGCTCTGGCCGCGTCTCAGCCGACCTGTTTCAGAAGATCGTCTTTGGCGCCGTGGCAGACACCGGGTCGACACAGTCATCCGGGCGCAGTGCCCAGATCATCAGGCGCCTCTCCCAGGGGCCCGATCACCCGGTGGCTCTGACGTTCCCAGAGGGTGCGTACTTGAAAGGCCTGATATGCCGCGTCTGGTAGACCTGGTCATGCACGCAGCATCAAGCCCAAGGAGCCGGAGTGGTGATCCGTCGTTCGCAGCTCGTTGCATTCTTGTCCTTTCGTGTGTCGTCATTGGCCCGTTTTTGTGGTTTTGGCCCACCTGGTATACAATGGTGTTCATGTCTTTCATGGCTTCCATGTCTTCGGTGTTTCTTCGTGCTCAAGGAGGTGATCCCGTCGGAAGAAAACGGCTCTGCGGAGCCACACGATAAGGCGCTTTGGTGATTCAATCTGGCTTGATCCACTACCCTTAGGAGGCAAATGGCATGATCCTAAACAGGCGTGTTGCCATCGTGGGCGCAGGCTGGAGTGGCTTTCGCTCCATCTCGCCCGATCTCTCGTACAAGGAATTGATGTATGATGCCGCCGTTCAGGCCTACGAAGACGCCGGCATCGATCCCCGACGCGACGTGGACAGCTTTGTCACCGTGGGGGAGGACTACAACGAAGGTACCAGTATCTTTGACGAGTACGTGCCCGATCAGCTTGGCGCTCTCCACCGACCGGTCCATACCATCGCGGGCGAGGGCATTCACGGCCTAGCAGCGGCGGTGATGCAGATCCTCACCGGGCAATTCGATCTCATCGTGGTCGAGGGGCACAGCAAGGCCTCCAACATCCTCACCCTGCCGTACATCCTCGCTTTCGCCTTCGACCCCGTCTTCAACCGGCCGCTGAACGCCCATCCCAGCTACGTGGCTGGCATGGAGATGTTGCGATATCTGGCGGAGACGGCCACGACTCACGAGGAATGCGCAGCCGTGGTCGCCAAGAACCGCAACAACGCTCTGCTGAACCCGCTGGCCGGGTTTGGATCCGCCATCTCTGTCGACGACGTCCTCACCTCAGAGCCGGTCGCCGAGCCGCTTACCCGGCTGGAGTGCGCCAATCACAGCGACGGCGCGATCGTCTTTGTGCTCGCTTCCGGGGAGACCGCGCTGGCCCTCACCGACCATCCGATCTGGGTGCGTGGGGTGGGCTGGGCGAACGACACCTTCAGGCTGGAGAGCCGTCCGTGGGGGGACGCCCGCTATGCTCGGGCCGCCGGCGAGATGGCCTACCGCACCGCGGGAATCAAGAGCCCCAGGCAGGAGATCGACTTCGCCGAAGTCGACGACACCTTCGCCTACAAGGAGCTGCAGCACCTGGAGGCGCTAGACCTCTGTCCACTGGGCATGGCCGGCGAATGGACCCTGGCAGGCGGCACAGAGCTCAGCGGTGAGTTCCCCGTTAACCCCTCTGGAGGGGCTCTTGGCGAGGGGCACCTGCTGGACGCAACCGGGCTGGCGCGCGCGCTGGAGGTCGTCCTTCAGCTCCGCGGCGAGGCCGGGCAGAGACAGATTGACGACGCCGAGGTCGGACTGGCCTTTGGCTGGCGCGGCGTGCCCACCACCGGAGGTGCGGCCGTCGTCTTGAGCAACGGGTCGACGGGCGATCTCGCCCGGGCCACCTAGGAGGCGACCAATGTATGGAAATCGTATGAAGCGGAGCACGGGTCGACGCAGTCACGCGGGAAGAGTCGCCGTGGTTGGCGCCGGAATGACCAAGTTCGTACGCCGGGCACAAGAGACGGCCAAGGAGCTATCGTGGGAGGCGGCCCACCTGGCGCTGAAGTCCTGCGAACTGACGCTGGACGACATCGACGCCGTGGTGATTGGCACGGCGCCGGACGCTTTCGACGGCGTCCACATGAAGAGCGAGTACTTATCCGATGGATGCGGGGGCTGGGGGAAACCCGTCATCCGCGGCTACGTCGGCGGCGGCACGGGGGTCTTCGCCGCGATCCAGGGCTGGTATCACGTCGCCAGCGGTTTGTTCGACACCGTCCTGGTCGTGTGCGAGGAGAAGATGTCCTCCTGCCAGCCGCATCCGCAGGCGGCCTTCCTCACCATCTTCGACCACACTACGGAGCGTCCCCTGAAGCCCAACCTGCTCTGGATCTTTGCTCTCGAGATGAACGCCTACATGAACCGCTACGGGTTGAGCAAGCGGGACATCGCCACCGTCTCGGTGAAGAACAAGCACAACGCCGCCGACCACCCCGCCGCGCTGCTCGGTGACCCTGATATCACCGTCGATGACGTGCTCGACTCCCCGGTCCTGGCCTGGCCTGTGCAGCGGCTGGACGTCAGCCCGATCACTGACGGGGCTGTCGCGCTGGTCATCAGCGCCAATCACGTAGCCCGCCGCGTGACAGACAGGCCGATCTGGATCGAGGGCGTGGGCTGGAACCTGGACACCGCCTACTGGACCAACCGCGACCTCTCCTACCCGGTCTACGTTGAGGAGGCGGCGCGCATGGCCTACGATATGGCCGGCATCACCGAACCGCGCAAGCAGATCCACATCGCCGAGCCTTACGACCCGTTCGACTACAAGGAGCTCCACCATCTGGAGGGGCTGATGCTCTTCGACAAAGGTGAGGCACCGAAAGCCGCCGCGGATGGCGTGACACAGCGCGACGGCGACCTGCCGGTCTGCCCCTCGGGCGGCCTGCTGGGGGTTGGAAACCCCATCGCCGCCGCCGGCCTGATGAAGGTCGCGGAGATCTTCTGGCAGCTACGAGGCGAGGCGGGCGCCCGACAGGTGCCCGGCAACCCAAAGCGCGGCCTAGCACAAGCCTGGGGCGACCTGATGCAGGTCGGCACCGTGATCGTTATGGGCGCCTAGAGGAGGATGAACCATGGAAGAGTTCGTGTACGACAGCGTGTATCTTCGACGCGAGGATTTCGAGGAAGCCGCCGCGGCCGCGGGTGAAGCCGCCCGGGAACCCGTGCTCTTCGAAACGTGGGATCCGAACGCGCAGTATGCTTGGGACGCCGGCGTGGCTATCGGTCGCTACTTGCAGGAGCTCAAGGCCGGCCGGTTGATCGGACGGAGCTGCCCCGATTGTGGGCGCGTCCTGATCCCGCCGCGCATGTTCTGTGAATCCTGCTTCTGCGCCACCGATCGATGGATTCCACTGGAGGATAGGGGCACAGTGCTCACGTTCTCACGGTGCTACGTGACCTGGGACGTGATTCAGCTGGAGGAGCCGATAATGCCGGCCGTGATTGAGATCGATGGGGCTTCGCCCGGCATGGGCATCATGCACCTGCTCGGCGAGGTTGATCCGGACGCGCTCGAGATCGGCATGCGGGTGCAGGCGGTCTGGAAGCCGCCGGAGGAGCGAAGCGGCTCCATAACCGACATTGCTTACTTCAGGCCTTTGGAACTGTCAGAGGAATAGGGGAGGCACAGATGAGCTTGTTACACCGCATACAGCACGCGGGCGACGCGCTAGCCTGGAGAGGCGACATGCCAACAGAAGGCCGGTACACGGCTGGCGTCGCTGGTGAGAGGTTTTTCCGCGCCATCAAGGACGATGGCCAGTTCCTGGCCACCGTCTGCTTGGACTGTGACGTGACCTACATGCCACCAAGACTCTACTGTGAGCAGTGTTTCGCTCACCTGGACGAGTGGGTCGAGGTCAGCCCTGGAGGTCACGTGCACACCTTCACCATCATTCACCTGGACCTCGACGAGCAGCCGCTCGCAGAGCCGCGCATTATGGCCTTCGTCGCCCTTGATGATACCGATGGCGGCCTGGTGCACTACCTCGGTGAGGTGGAGCCAGAGGACGTCTATCTGGGCATGCCGGTTGAGCCCGTTCTGAAGGAGGAAGAACAACGCCAGGGAAGCATCATGGACATCAAGTACTTCCGACCCGTGAAGGGTGCATCTTAGCCAGCTGCTCCTGGCCGAAAGGATAGCCTTGCACGCCACAGGTAGCACAAGTGGTGTGTCGGGTGCCGCACATGCAAGGCACGTCGGGCAGTAGACCCGATGCCCAAGCCCGGGATGGACTGGTAATCTGACGTCGGTCCTATGGCAAGAGGGGGTGAGCAACAGTCGCTGGGGCGAGCAACAGTCGCTGGGGCGAGCAGCAGTCGCCCGACTACCAGTCCTCCCATCTGTCCAGTCATCACCGCACCCTGAATCCCCGAGAGGTTATGCTTCACCCACTCCGTGACCGTGTAACCAGAACCTACAGCCGCTTCTGGAGCTCCGAAACGGCTGTGATGCTCGCGATGGCCCTCCTCGTTGGCCTGGGCAGCGGATTTGGAGCTGTAGCTTTCCGCTGGCTCATCGAGACCGCGCACACCTTCTTCTTTGTCACGTTCCCCACTTTCTTGCCCTCTCCCGCCCTCACCCCTTTTCATCTACAGACCCTTGTCACAGTCATCACGCCGGCAGTAGGAGCTCTCATCGTCGGCCTCATAACCTACTTCGTGGCCCCAGAGGCCCGAGGACCCGGTGTATCCAGCGTGATGGAGGCCCTCGCTCTACAAAGGGGGCGTATCCGCCCCCGCGTCATCGCAGCCAGGCCCATTGCGACGTCTGTGAGCCTCGGCAGTGGCGGCTCCGGCGGGAGGGAGGGTCCGGTCGTTCAGCTTGGCTCGGCCATTGGGTCTGCGCTGAGCCAGCTTGCTCATCTCTCTGACGAACGGACCAGGAACCTGGTCGCCTGTGGAGCAGCGGGCGGGGTGGCGGCGACGTTCAATGCTCCGCTGGCCGGGGTCATGTTCGCGCTGGAGGTGCTCTTAGCCGAGTTCGGCCTGGTTCAGTTCACCAGCGTGGTGGTGGCCGCCGTCGTTGCCAGTGTCATCGGCCACACCTACTTCGGCGACGTGCCAGCCTTCCCGTTCCCGGCGTCAGCCTCGCCCAAGGCCTGGGAACTGCCCATCTATGCCCTGCTGGGTGTTGCGGCCGCCTTCGTCGGCGTCGGGTTTACCCGCGCTCTCTACCTCGTGGACGATCTCTTCGAGCGACAGTCGTGTCCACCGTTCCTCAAACCCGTCCTCGGGGGTCTGATCGTGGGTGTCGTGGGACTGTGGTTCCCACAGGTCCTCGGCATCGGCTACAGCTCCATAGAGGCGGTGCTCTTCAATCGGCTCACGCTGATCGCCATCGCCGTCCTGGGCCTCCTCAAGATCGTCGTCACCGCGATAACCATCGGCTCGGGCGGTTCAGGTGGCATCTTCGGCCCCTGTTTGTTCATCGGTGCGATGCTGGGTGGCCTGTTCGGGCAACTGGTGCATCTCGCGACGCCAAGCGCCGCGGTACCGTCGACTTACGCCCTCGTCGGCATGTCGGCTGTCTTTGCCGCCGCCAGCCGCGCCCCGATCGCAGCGATCCTCACGCTGTTCGAGATGACGCGTGACTACACCGTCATCCTTCCGCTCATGCTCGCCTCCGTCGTAAGCGCCATCGTCGCCCGCCATCTTCTCGACGACAGCATCTACACCGTCAAGCTCAGCCGTCAGGGCATCGACGTCTACGCGGGCAGAGACCTCGATCTGATGAGCACCATCCTGGTCAGCGAGGCCATGACACAGATTGAGGAGATGGCCACAGTGACGCCATCGACCCCTCTAACAGAGCTGGCGCGCATGTTCGACGAGACGCACTATCACGGCACGATCGTCGTCGACGGGCACCGTCGCCTGAAGGGGATCGTCAGCCTGAGCGACCTCGAAAGGGCCCAGACCCAACAGCTGATGACGGGAGAGGTCGCCGACATCCAGGTCACGAATGTGCGTACGGTCTTCCCGGATCAGACCTTGAAGGCTGCCCTCAGGCATTTCGGCGCCCTGGACGTGGGGCGCATACCGGTCGTGGATCGCGCGAATCCAAGGCACGTGGTAGGCCTGCTTCGCCGCGGCGACATTGTGCGGGCCTACTCGCACGCCGCTCTCGACCAGCAAGCGCGGTTGAACGACCTGGATCGAGCGAGGCTCGAGCGCCGGACGGGCCTAAGCACGAGTGCGCTTGGCGCCGGCACGCCGACTCCACAAGAAGGAAGGCGTGGCAGTTCCATCGTCGAGATCAGGCTGCAGGATCACCATGAAGCTGTAGGCAAGACCCTTGAGGAGCTAGATCTACCGTCTCGATCGTTGATCGCGTCTGTACGTCGAGGCGAGCGCGTGCTCATCCCCAGGGGCGACACGCGGCTGGAGGCCGGTGACATCATCGTCGCGCTAGTCGCCCAGGGGGACAGGACACCTCTGCATCATCGTCTTACGAAGCCAGTCAATGATTCAGAACCGTAGCCGCTGCTCATTCCAAGCCCATCAGGAGTATCAACGTTCACCTATGAGAGCCAAAAATCGAACAGCACATCAAGCCATTCCAAGCCCAATCCGTGGGGCCGCTCAGGGCAGGCCCACCATCTTGGTCCACGGGGGCGCGTGGGAGATCCCGGGAGAGCTACGCCAAGATGGTATAGAGGGCTGCTCCAAGGCTGCAGCGGTCGGCTGGGACGTACTCACCAGCGGCGGATCGGCCCTCCAAGCCGTAGAAGCCTCGGTGCGCGCGCTGGAGGATAACCCCACCTTCGATGCAGGCCGTGGATCGGTCCTGAACGCGGCGGGGGAGATCGAGCTCGACGCCATCATCATGGACGGCAGGGATCTCGACATGGGCGCCGTCATGGCTGTGAAGCACGTCTGTCATCCGGTCACGCTGGCGCGTCTCATCATGACCGAGTCCAAACACAACATACTCGTCTCTGATGGTGCGGAGACCTTTGCGCAGGAGCACGGCCTCTCCCCCGTCCCAAGCTGGCACCTGTTGGTAGAGCGCGAACGGGAACGCTGGTGCTCCAGAGAGGCGGAGGAAGAACCCAGTGAGGCCCCCCTCCCACAGCAACCAGCGGGAACTGTTGGGGCAGTGGCGCTGGATGTCGAAGGGCACCTGGCAGCCGCCACCTCCACAGGTGGCACCTCCAACAAGTACCCGGGTCGCGTGGGCGACTCTCCCCTCGTAGGCTCGGGCGCCTACGCTGACGACCGCACAGGCGCCGTCTCGGCCACCGGGGAGGGCGAAGACCTGATGAGGATCGTCATCAGTAAGACCGCGTGTGACTACCTCGGGCGAGGGATGACGGCACAGGAAGCGGCAGAGGCAGCTATCGACCTTCTATCCGAGCGCACTGGCGGGCGGGGAGGGCTCATCGTACTGGATAGGCACGGGGGCATCGGCATCGCCCACTGCACTCCCTGCCTCGCTCACGCCTACGTCACGCCCGGGGGCGAAGTCGTGGCCGACATCAAGGCTTGATCGACGGGCCTGTTGAATCGAAAAGATGAGGCTCGATGCAACTACCGATCCAGCAGAAGCTCGTGCTCCACGCCATAGGCAACGACGTGTTTCTGCGCTTCCAGTTCGGCGCGCTCTGGATCGCCAGATGCAATCGCCTGGACAATGGGCTTGTGGAGAGGCACAGCTTCGCGCAGTGCCATATCCGAGCGCGGCTCACTCAGAAACAGGAACCGACGCATCCGATGCCCCACAATGGCCCAGATTTCCTGGAGAAGTCCGTGTTCGGTCAGATGGATGAGGGTGTCGTGGAAGTCAGCATTGAGCTCGGTCACCGCGCGTTGGTCATCTGCCGCGATGGCTTCCTCCATTCTATCCAGGATGTCCTGTAGCTCAGCGGCCGCCTGTTCGTTGTTGCGCTTGGCGAGCATCCGTGCAGCCAGACCCTCAAGGGGTTCTCGGACAGTGTATAGCTCCCTGACGTCATCCCTCGTTAGGGCGGACACAAAGACGCCGCGGTAGGGCACCTTTTCCACCAACCCAACCTGCTCAAGCTGGTGAAAAGCCTCGCGAACAGGGCTGCGGCTTACCCCCATCTGCTTGCCAATCGTGGCTTCCACCAGCCTTTGGCCTGGTTCGAGCTCTCCCCTGACGATGGCCTGCGTGATTTGCTCGGCTACCCTCTGGGCAGTGGAAAGCGACCTCTTGATCGGTTCAAGGGAGTTCTCGGACATAGCGTTGCGCGAGTACGCGATCCTGGTGCGCCTACCTGCGCCTCAATCGGAGGACTTGGGAGCTGTGCCTACGAAACCGTCAGCTATAGGCGTCGTTGAAATGAGCGTAAAAGAGATAAGAAGGGAAGCGTGGCTTCCCCTTCATCGTCCAAAGTGCCGGCAGCCTTTGTGTGTGGTTGAGGATGATACCGTGCGGCCACCTGGCGCGCCAGACTTGACAAAACCCGTATTGCATGGTATACTACATACAGTATACCATCTACCCGATAATCTGTCAAGTATCTCACAATTCGGTAACGTAGGAGCAAGTATGCTCGAGACCTACCCGCTCCAGCCCCTAGCAACTTCAACAGACTGCTCAGCCCCATCCTACCACTCAACTTCCGGGGCACACTGTCGGGAACTGACGTACGCAAGGTAGCTGAGACCGGTATTCTACCCCACCTGAACACAAGCATCGCTAACATACGGCTCGACATCGGCACGCTGAAGGTGCCTTGCCGAGGCGTTGGAGCAACTGCCTAACCGAGGATCAGCCGGTAGTGTGAGGCGACGTTCCATCCCGGTGCGTCCCCTCTATGGGTTACGTTATCAAGAGCAGCAAGCGAGGAGGATACAGCATGGATATGGAACTTGAGGCCTTGTTGCGGCCACCCGCAAGGGATATGCCACCGTATCCCGCCAAGGTCATCGTTCTAGCCACAGGGAAACGCATGGTGGTCCGGCAGGCCAAGAGGGAGGATGTACCTGTGCTCCTTGAAGCGGTGGAACCCACGCTTGACATACCTAGGGATTACTACGACATCGTGGGAGCCCGCGTCTATGCAGAGCTGCTGGGATGGTACCGCTACCGGGTGCGCGATCACTACTGCCTGATTGGCCAAGTGGATGGCATTCTGGTGGGCATCGTCAACGGCCGTATGGTCGATCAGGACATTGGAATGAGCTACCACACCCTGGCCATTGAGAGAGGACTACGGATAGGGGCTCATCTCTTCGCCGCCAAGATGGAGCACCATCTTGAGCACCTCGGGCAAGAGGAGGTCTGGATCACGGCGGAAAGCCCCATCGGCTATCGACGATGGATGCTCGAGTATGGTCTGGCGCCGCGAGAAGGGGTCCAACACGAGCTGGGAGGGGCATCCTTCTACGTTCTGACGAGAGATATCTGGGAGGAAAGCAAACCCCGCTTGTGCGTCGGCGATCGGCCGGTGCCTGAGGAGCTTATGGCGATCGCGAAGAAAGAGATCAAGGTCCCGACCGAGAAGGCGATTCAGGAGCAGATTCTCGGCGCGATCGCAATAAGAAGGAGGCAAGCGATATGAGAAAGGTAGCCATTCTGGGCGTGGGCATGATACCTTTTGGAAGGCGCGACGAAGACAGCTTGTTGGATATGCTCTCGCTTGCCAGCCTGAACGCTATGGATGACGCTGGCATCGGCGACCGCCCTATCGACGCCGTCTACGTTGGCAACATGGCAGCCGGATTGTTCAACCACCAGACGGCGATCGCCAGCGCCTTGGTTGACCGCATCAACTTGCTGCCGGCGCCTGCCGACAGTGTGGAGAACGGCCCGGCTTCAGGAGGTTCAGCGCTGAAGAACGGGCTCCTGGCGGTCGCATCCGGATACTATGACTTGGTGCTAGTAGCTGCAGGGGAGAAGATGCGCGACGTGATTGGACCGCGCGCCACCGACATCGTGGCCACGATGACCCATCCATCAGCGGAGTACATCTACGGCGCCACCTTGCCCGCCATGGCGGCGATGTTCACTCGACTCTACATGAAGCAGTATGGGGTCACCGAGGAGCACCTATCCAAGGTGGCGATCAAGAACCAGGAGAACGGCCTGCTCAACCCCCACGCACACATCAACTCCAAGATAACGCTTGAGGGTATCTACATCAGCCCGCACTCGGTGGTGAACAACCCCTTGGTCGCCGATCCGATCCACCTCTATGACTGCTGCCCCGTGAGCGACGGCGCAGCCGCCTGTCTCCTTTGTCCTGCCGACATCGTGACCGAGTTCAACAAGCCAAAGGTGCTAATGGCCGGCTTTGGACAGGCAACCGACACACACACCCTTCAGGAGCGCGAGGATCCCACCGATCTGAAGGCGGTCAGGATCGCGGCGCAGCGCGCGTTCGAGATGGCCGAGCTGACCCCGGAGGACGTCGACGTGGCGGAACTGCACGACGCCTTCACCATCCTGGAGATCGCCGAGAGCGAACACGTCGGGTTCTTCGAGAAGGGCGAAGGAGCCAAGGCGCTTGAGGAGGGAAGGACACGCATCGGCGGCGATCTACCCATCAACCCCTCGGGAGGCCTCAAGGCCCGCGGCCATCCGGTCGGCGCGACGGGGGTGGCGCAGATGGTGGAGCTGGTGTGGCAGCTGCGAGGCGAGGCCGGGGAGCGGCAGGTCGAGGATGCCACCACCGGGTTCTCCATCAACTTCGGCGGCTTCGGAAACAACGTGGTGGCGTTCGTCGTAAGGAGGGAGACGTGAGACACCAAGAGCACGGACGGATACACGACGTCTCTGGGGTAACAGCCTACAAGTGCAAGAACTGCGGGTACGTCATGTACCCCAGTCACTTCCGGTGCCTGAACTGCCGAGGTCGGGAGTTTGAGGAGGTAGAATCAGGGGATAAGGGCACGCTCATCACCTATACGGAGGTCTTTAGCCTGCCGTGGGGCATCGACGAGCGATCGCGCACCATAGGCATCGTCGAGCTCGGGGGCGGCGTCAAGGCTATGGGCCAGATCAAAGTGGACAAGCCCAACATTGGCATGAAGCTTCAGGCTGACTGGGAACCCGTCCGCGTGTTCCAGGGCAAGCAAGTCTACGGGCTCACCTTCTACGCGACCGGGTGAAGGGCCCGGCAGCCCCATGCGGCCCCTCGAAGATGTTCGTATCCTAGATCTCTCCCGTGCCCTGGCCGGCCCCTACTGCACCATGATGCTGGGGGATCTCGGAGCAGACGTGATCAAGGTCGAGAGGCCTGGTCGCGGAGACGAAAGCCGCGGCTGGGGGCCGCCCTTCGTGGGGGAGCCCTATGGGCCCTATCCGGGTGAGTCGGCCTACTTCATCGCCGTCAACCGCAACAAGCAGAGCGTCACCGTCAATCTCAAGAGCCATGAAGGACAAGAGATCGTACGTCGGCTGGCTGCGATGTCGGACGCGCTGGTGGAGAACTTCCGCACCGGTGCCCTGGGGCGGATGGGATTAGGGTATGACCATCTGCGCGCCGTGAACCCCCGTCTGATCTACTGCTCCATCAGCGGCTACGGGCGGACCGGTCCCTACGCCGAGCGCCCTGGCTATGACTTCATCATCCAGGCTGAGGGGGGGCTGATGGGCATCACGGGGCCGAAACAGGGACCGCCGTATCGAGTGGGCGTGCCCATCGTAGACATAACGGCCGGCATGTTCGCCTCATCGGCGATTCTGGCCGCTCTCCGCGCCCGAGATCGGACGGGGGAGGGGCAGCTGGTGGACGTCTCGCTGCTGGACGCGAGCGTGGCACTCCTGACGAACGTGGCCTCCAACTACCTGGTGGGGGGAGAGCCTCCTCGTCGCCTGGGCAACGGTCACCCCAACATCGCGCCGTATGAGGCCTTCCAAGCCCGCGACCGCTGGTTCGCGCTGGCGGCGGCCAATCAGCGTCAGTGGGCCACGCTGTGCCGTGTCATCGGCCGGCCAGACCTGGAGGACGATCCCCGCTTCGCCACCAACGAAGCCCGGGTCTCCAACCGACCGGCGCTTCTGGAGGCGCTGGGTGAGGTCTTCGTCAAGCGCGATGCGGACGATTGGCTGATCGACCTGCGCGAGTCCGGGCTGCCCTGCGGGCCGATCAACACCGTGGCAGGCATCTTCGAGCATCCTCAGGCCGAGGCGCGTGGCCTGGCGCTGACGGCCGAGCATCCCACAGCCGGTCCGGTAGAGACGACTGGCTTCCCCTACCAGCTATCGAAGACGCCGGCGGAGGTGGTACAGCCTCCTCCGCTGCTGGGTGAGCACACCGACGACGTGCTGACGGACCTACTAGGCTACACCGCCTCGGAGGTGAGTGAGCTTAAGAAGCTGGGAGTGATCCATGACAGTGACTGAAGCAGCCATCCGCTCTGGAGCCTATCACGACTCCGTCGTCTTGATGCAGTTACAGCGATCCCTGGCCAGCCTGCCCGGCGTTCTCGACGCCGGCGTGGTGATGGGCACCGAGGCCAACAAGGCCGTCCTGGCGCAGAGCAACCTGCTGACCCCGGAAGCGCAGGCCGCCGGGGCAGACGATCTCGTCATCGTCGTGCAGGCCGAGGATGACACGGCAGCTGAGGCCGCGCTGGGCCAGGTGGACGATCTCTTCGCCAAACGACGCGGGAAGGGTGTGACCGAGGCGTATCGCCCCAAGAGCCTTGAGACCGCAGCCCAGATGATGCCCGACGCGCTATGGGTGCTCGTCTCGCTTCCGGGCCGTTTTGCCACCGGCGTTGCACAGGAAGCGCTTCGCCTGGGCAAGAACGTGTTTCTGTACAGCGACAACGTCTCTCTTCAGGACGAGATCGCGCTGAAGCAGACGGCGGCCGAGAAGGGCCTGCTCGTCATGGGGCCGGACTGCGGCACGGCCATCGTCAATGGGGTCGGGCTGGGCTTCGCTAACCAGGTGCAGCGAGGGTCGATAGGCATAGTCGCAGCATCGGGAACGGGCCTGCAGCAGGTGAGCTCCCGCATCCACCAGCTGGGAGGGGGCATCAGCCACGCTCTCGGCACCGGCGGACGTGATCTGTCCGAGGCGGTGGGCGCGGTGACCGCTCACCAGGGACTCGACCTGCTCAGCCGTGATCCGGAGACGGACGTGGTGGTGCTCATCTCCAAGCCGCCAGCCCCCCAGGTGGCCGATGAGGTGCTGAAGGCGGCGCAGGTCCTCTCAACGAGGCAGGACAAACCCGTGGTGGTGGACTTCATTGGCTACGTTCCCTCGGCCCGCCGGGTGGGCGATCTCCGCTTTGTCACCACCTTTGACGAGGCTGCCGAGGTGGCCGTGCAGTTGGCCGCCGCGAAGGCGGGCGCAGGAGTCTCTCCAGAGCCGGCTCTAGAGCGGTTTGCGCCAGGGCAGCGTTATCTGCGCGGCCTCTTCTCCGGCGGCACGTTGGCCTACGAGACGCTGCTTATCCTACAAGACTATGTGCCTGCGGCCAATGCAGTCCACTCGAACGTGCCGCTAGACGAGGCGTATCGGCTGGCCAACGCAACAGTGAGCCAGGGCCACACCATCGTTGACCTGGGCGAGGATGAGTTCACGGTGGGGCGGCTGCACCCGATGATGGACAACGACCTGCGTATCCGACGGCTGCAGCAGGAGGCTGACGATCCAGAGGTGGCCGTCATCCTGCTCGACGTGGTGCTGGGCCACGGCGCCCATCCCGACCCTGCCGGGGAGCTGGGGCCGGCCATCGCGGAGGCGCGTGCGAGAGCCGAAGCGTCCGGCCGATACCTGGAGGTCGCGGCGGTCGTTGTCGGCACCGACGAGGACCCCCAGGGGCTCGAGGCTCAAGTGGAGCAACTTGAAGCAGCCGGCGCGCACGTGGAAACCAGCAACGACGCGACCGTCCACTACGTCGGCCGTCTGCTGCGGTCCCTGAATCACGAAGGGCACGAAACCACACTGGATCTGCAATACACGACGTCCGCAAGTCTATCGATGCTGCATCAGCCTTTGTCCGCCATCAACGTTGGTCTGGAGTCGTTCGCTAAGAGCTCGAGAGCACAGGACGCGCCCGTGATTCAGGTGGACTGGAAGCCCCCCGCCAGCGGCAACGAGCGTTTGATGGGGATCCTGGAACGAATGAAGGGATAGGGACCAGGGAGTCTGGCACCAACTCCGTAGGCCGTTCGGCCTACGAACAGGAGGAATAGGTGAGGGAATTCGTCGCTGCTTGCGTGCAGATCGCCGTCACACCCAACGACGTGCAAGCCAACGTGGACAAGGGGGTCGCCTGGCTGGAGAGAGCCGTCAGCGACTACGAGGCCGAACTGGTCGTCTTCCCTGAGACGGTCACCACCGGCTATGAGACCGACATGAAGCCGGAGGAGCTTTGGGACCTAGTGGACGAGGTCCCAGGCCGCATCACTTGTGACATCCAGGAGGCCGCAAGAGTACTCGGCGTCCACACGGTCTGGCCATCGTATCGGCGCGGTCCGGAGCGCGGCGTGGTCTACAACTCGGCGATCCTGATCGGGCCGGACGGGAAGATCGTGGGCGTCTACGACAAGACGCATCCCGCCCCAATGGAGCAACGCGAGCTGGGTGGCTGGGTGACGGCCGGCGACCGGGCCGACGTGTTCAAGACCCCCCTGGGTGACATCGGCATGATCATCTGCTACGACGGTGACTTCCCCGAGCTCTCGCGCCTGCTGGCCGTCAAAGGGGCCGAAGTCGTCGTGCGTCCATCGGCCCTGCAGCGCAGCTTCGACATCTGGTACATCACGAACTGCGCGCGGGCGTACGATAATCACGTGTACGTGGTCGCTGCCAACGGGGTCGGACCAGATGTCGCTGGGAACTACTGCTTCGGCCACAGCATGATCGTGAACCCTATCGCCTGGCGATTGGCTCAGGCTCGTGGCACGGAGGAGATCATCGCCGCCAAGCTCGATCCCGATCCACTGCGTCACGTGGGCTGGGGCAGCAAGAGCCCACAGTATTTCGATCATCTGGAGGATCGAAATTTGAAGCTTTACGAGGATATCCTTCAAGAGGCACGTTCCCGGTTCGAGATCGGGAAGCGCCATACCTAATACCTGAATACTAGGAGGAGTAACAAAGATGGACATCGAAAAGGCAAACGCCGAAGCTACGCAGCGAATGATGGAGGCCCAGCCGGTCTTGGTGGGGCTGGGCAAGGCCCTGGACGTGATCCCGGGCATGCGCGAGAACCTGCTCTTGCACGCCGGCCCGCCCATCACCTGGGAACGAGCCTCCGGACCGATGCGAGGTGCCATCACCGGCGCATTGATCTTCGAGGGGAAGGTGCAAAACGGGCCAGGGGCTGAGGCAGACGCACAGACGCTGGTCGAGTCAGGCGCCATAGAGCTCGAGCCTTGCCACGATCATCAGACCGTCGGCCCCATGGCTGGCGTCATCTGCCCGTCTATGTCAGTCTACATCCTCGAGAACAAGACCCACGGCAACACGTCTTTCTCCAACTTGAACGAGGGCTACGGCAAGGTGCTGCGCTACGGCGCGTACGCCGAAGAGGTGATCGACAAGCTGCGCTGGATGGAGGACGTGATGGCGCCCGTCCTGGCCGACGCCATTGAGGCCAGCGAGGGGATCGATATCCGCGCCCTGCTGTCCGAATCCCTGCACATGGGCGACGAGGGCCACAACCGCAACAAGGCTGGCTCCATACTCTACACGACGAAGCTAGCGCCCTTCATCCCCAAGGTCACCGACGCCGATGTCGCGTCGGAGGTCCTGCGCTTCCTGGGCGAGAACGCGCTGAGCGTCCTGAACCCGGTGATGGCCGCCTGCAAGGGCATGGTGGACGCCGCTCACGGCGTGGAAGGGAGTACCATTGTCACTGTGATGGCCCGGAACGGCACCGATTTCGGCATCCGGGTCAGCGGGCTCGGCGACCAATGGTTCGTCGCCCCGGTGGCGACGCCTCAGGGCCTTTACTTCCCCGGCTTCGAGGCCGAGGATGCCAGTGGGGACATTGGCGACAGCACGATCATGGAGACAGCGGGTATCGGTGGCTTCGCCATGGCCACTGCGCCGGCCATCGTCACCTTTGTCAGCGGCACGCCCGAGGACGCGATGAAGGCCACGCTGGAGATGTACGAGATCACCTACGCCGAGCACACGCACTTCACCATCCCCGTGCTGGACTTCCGGGGCACGCCAACCGGCATCGATGTGCGCAAGGTGGTGGAGAAGAACCTCACGCCGCGCATCAACACCGGCATCGCCCACAAGGATCCTGGCGTGGGCCAGGTAGGCGCTGGACTGGTGCGCCCGCCGATGGAGATGTTCGAGGAGGCGCTAGTCGCATTCGCAGAGCGGTATGAGATCTAGGGACCGGAGATCGGAGGTCAGAGGTTAGAGGTTAGAGGTTGGAGGTAAGAAACAAATGGATCGCAAACAACTCATCAACGTTATGGACACCGCTAAGCTGTACGACCTGACCCAGGGTTGCAGCATCTTCACGCCACCCTGGCCTGGGGAGAAGGCCCTGGAGATCCACTTCTTCAAGCGCGTCACCGGGGCCTACGGTGGGGGGCTGGGGGCCAACGGCCAGTTGATTCAGTGGAGTAACACCGTCGGCACGCACCTGGTCGGCGAGCGAGCCTTCCACTCCGGCGCCCGAGCCATCTCCGACGTTCCGCTTGAGGATCTCTGCGGGCCAGGCGTGATAGTGGACATCTCCGATCTGACGTCGGACTACTGCCTCTATACGCCCGAGATGATCGAGAGCCGGGCCACCGTCAAAGAGGGAGACATCCTGATCATCAACACCGGATATCACCGCTACTCCTGGGATTGGCCCGACGTCCACAACCCAGAGTCCCAGGGTGGCGTAGAATCCAAGGAGTTCGGCTTCCTGGTTCGGCACCCCGGACCCTCGCCCGACTTCTTCCCCTGGGCCCTGGAGAAGAAGCTCAAGGTCATCGGCGTGGACTGCGGCTGCGCGGAGCACCCGATGAACACCAACCTCCGTTACATGCACGAAAACGATTTCAAGAAGGCGGAGGCGAAGCTGCAGGCGGACTACGGCAAGACGTGGGACGAAATGTTCCCGCCAGATGAGTACTACCGGCTGACCCACAGCACCATGCCCAAGGCGCAACTCCTCCTG
Organism: uncultured Anaerolineales bacterium; assembly: GCA_964575455.1. GTDB lineage: Bacteria > Chloroflexota > Anaerolineae > B4-G1 > B4-G1 > SKLM01. Next base: position 51,533 of record CAZNRX010000021.1, read on the forward strand.
GCCGAGTCCATCGTGGGCGACATCGAGGCGTTGAGCAACCAGCGGGCCTGGGTCATGATCCATCCCATCCCCTTCATGGAAGTCGGGACCGCCTGGTCGCGGGTCTGTGCCCTTCAGCCGCCCGACGAGATGGACCAGGATGAGTTCTTCCAGCTGATGGATGCGGCCGAGATGGTGGACATGACGCTTCCCTTCAGCGTCCAGACGCCCCAGTGGGCGAACTACGAACCCCTGAGCGTCAAGTACACGAAGCGCGTCGGGGGGCAGTACTTTGGCATGGGCCGGAACGGTGCCCTCTGCAAGGCCAGCTTCCACCTGGCGACCCACATGGACGGCGAGAAGCACTTCTGGCCGGCGGGACGCACCATCGGCGAGGTGCCTCTGGAGGAGTGGGTTGGCCCCGGCGTCATCGCCGACATCTCGGACAAGGTCAGCGACGCCAGCGTGTACACGCCCGAGATGATCGAGGACGTCGTGGAGGTCCGTCAGGGCGATATCCTAATCATCAAGACCGGTTGGCACAAGTATGGGTGGAACAGCCCAGACTCCGATGAGTTCCGCTATATGATCAGGCACCCAGGGCCGTCGCCAGACTTCGCGCAGTGGTGCGTGGACAAGCAGATCAAGTGGATCGGCGTGGACGCCGTGAGCGCCGACCACCCCATGAACACCATCCAGAGAATCTGGCACCCCAAGACGTTTGAGGAGGCGAACAAGAAGCTGATCGAGGCCTTCGGCAAAGACTGGGACGACATGTACCCCCTGGACCAGTACTACCAGGACATGCACCTCAACCTCTTCCCGGAGAAGATCGTCCACGCCGAGAACCTGGGGAAGGACATCGCCGACGCCGAAAGCGGGCGATACTACATCGGCTGTTACCCGCAGAAGGGCATGGAATGCGCTTCCATGTGGGGACGATTTGTGGCCTTCAAGGAGGGCGAGTAGGCGCAACTTCTCGGCGCAGGGGGATCTGGCGATCCCCCTTGAGCAAGAGCTCCCAAGGACGAGCAGAGGAGGGAGAGGGAGGAGATATGGGTTAGACAGACCTTACCCGAGATCGGGTCGACGGGCGATATCGCCCTGGCACCCAGAGCGGTGGCGGTAGCGCTATAACGTCTCATGCAGAGTTAGAGGAGGGAAAAATGCCCTGGAAGAGAGGAGTGGTGGCGATCACCTCCCTGATGGTGGTACTGGTGATGCTGACAGCTTGCGGCACGCCTGCCCCAGAGGTGATCGAGAAGGAGGTTCCAGTCACCGTCGAGGTGAAGGAAGAGGTAACAGAGGGCGCTACTCTGGCAATCGAGCACTTCAGCATCATCGAGGGGACGACCTGGTCAGGGGCCCACGATCGCGCCGGAGAGCGGATCGCGGAGAAATACCCGGACGTAGAGTACGTCTACCGAGAGGAGGTGGGACCGGATGCCACAGTCCCCTACGCTGAGGAGCTGATCGCCGACGGCGCCGACATCGTCGTGGGGAACGCGGAGTTTATGGGACTGCCCCTGCAGAACATCGCCGACGACTACCCAGAGGTCTACTTCGTGTCCATCATCGCCAGCGACCTGACCACGAAGAGAAACTTCATCAGGCTGTTCCCCCGACAGTACCAGGCGCTGTACCTGGAAGGGCTCATTGCCGGCGCGCTGACAGAGTCCGGCAACATCGGCATCGTCTCGGCATTCCCGTCCGTTCAGTGCATCAGACGGCAAGCTGGCTTCTTCCTTGGCGTTCAGGATGCGGCAGAGCTGCTGGGCAAGGACATCACGGTATACGTGAAGTACGCCGGCGACTGGTATCTGCCCACGGAGGAGCGAGACATCGCCAAGACGCTGGTGAGCCAATACGATGTCGACGTCTTGACCCATCAGACCGACTCCGGGTCCCCATTGGACGTGGCCCAGGAGGAGGGCATCTGGTTCGTGGGGAAGGACATGGACATCGTCGGGTTCTACGGCTGGTCGAGCACGGATACGGTTGCCGTGTCATTCGACACCCGTTGGGAGGTGATGTACGAAAGCATCGTCAAGGACTGGCTGGCAGGTGATGAGAAACCGGAGACGGTCCTCTACATGGGCATGGACGACAAGATGATCCTGAACGATGGCACAGAGTTGCCGACCGTTGACATTATGAACGACAACAAGGTGGGGGTTGATGCCATCAGTCCAAAGGCCCTGCCGCTGCTTCCGGATGAGATCGTAGAGCTCGTGGAGACGAGGCGAGATCAGATGATCAAGGGCGTGTGGGATCCGTTCTTCGCGCGCGCGTTCGTGAGCAACGGGACGGGTTTGGAGCTGGAGGGCCTGCCCATCCCGGAGAAGGGAACCGTGGTTAAAGAGGCCAACGAGATGATGTCGGACGAGTGGCTGCTGTCGGAGTTCAACTTCGACCTGGAGGGCACGGTACTCCTCGAGTAGGACAAATCACGGCCCGCCGGGTCGCAGACCCGGCTTGAGCATCCTGAGATCGCTGGAGCGGAACGAACCTGCTGGGAGGAAGCTTCACCGGACCGTGGTGAGGACCTCAGTCCTTCTCATCTCCCAGCAGGTCCTACCCAATGGAAGAGGAACATATGCAGAGAGAGCTCCTGGAAGGGATAGAACGTGGAGACACGGTCCTGGAGGCAAGAGGCATCACGAAGAGATTCCCGGGAGTCGTCGCCAATGACGGCATAGACTTCGACATCAGAGCGGGGGAGATCCACGCGATCCTGGGGGAGAACGGGGCCGGGAAGACCACGCTGATGAAGATCCTGTTCGGCCTGCTGCAGCCCGACGAGGGCGAGATCCACATCGGTGGGAAGAGAGTCGAGTTCAGTTCACCTCTGGATGCCATCGATATTGGTATAGGGATGGTTCATCAGCACCGCAAACTGATCTCCGCTCACACGGTGGTCGAGAATGTCATCCTGGGGCACCCGAGAGCCCAGGGTATCCTGAACATGAAGAAGGCAGAGGAGGATCTGGAGGAGGTCTGTGAGAGGTACGGATTCAACATAGACCTCCGGGCCAAGGTCTGGCAGCTTTCGGAGGGGGAGAAGCAGGTGGTAGAGATCCTGAAGGCCCTCTACCGCGGAGCCAGGCTACTCATTCTGGATGAGCCCTCTTCTGCACTGACGCCCCTCGAGGCCAAGAAGCTTCTGGCGTCCATCCAGGCGATGGCTAGAGACGAGCTCGCGATAGTCCCATTCATCACCCACAAGCTCCCCATCGTGCTGGCGATCAGCGACCGGGTGACGGTCCTCAGGCGTGGGAAGGTGACAGCCCGCCTATACACGAAGAACGTGACAGAGAAGAGCCTGGCCAGGCAGATGGTGGGCAGGGACGTCATCTTCAGGATGGAGCGGGCGGAGGTGGAGAAGGGCCCCCCCATACTCCAGGTAGAGGACCTGTCCGCGCTCAGCGACAAGGGGTTTATGGCTCTGAAGGGCGTCTCGTTCTCCATACGGGAGGGTGAGATCTTCGGCATCGCCGGCATCTCGGGCAACGCACAACGCGAGTTGGCGGAGGTCATCGCCGGCCTTCGAAAGCCCCAAGGAGGCAGGGTGATCCTCGGGGAGGAGGACATCACGTACGCCTCCGTCCTGGAGAGATGGAAGAGGGGCATGGGATGCATTCCCTGCGAACGGCTGGAAGTAGGCATCATCGGTGAGTTCTCCCTGGTCGACAACGTCGCGATGAACTTCTACTTCGACGAGGCGTTCTGCGAGCACGGCATCCTCGACTACCGCAAAATGCGAAAGCTCACAGAGGACATCATCACCGAGTTCGACGTCGCGGTTCCGGGTCCAGATGCAAAGGCCAAGACTCTTTCCGGGGGCAACCTCCAGAAGCTCATCCTGGCTCGCGTGCTGTCGCGCAAGCCGCGGCTCCTGATCGCCAACCTGCCGACTCAGGGATTGGATGTCGGGGCCACGGAGTTCGTGCGCAACAAGCTCATGGAGGCAAAGAAGCAGAAGGCCGGTATTCTGCTGATCTCTGAGGACCTCGATGAGGTTCTGTCGCTCAGCGATCGGGTAGCACCGATCTACGAGGGAGAACTCATGGGCATCATCCCGGGGGAGGAGGCCGACAGAGAATTGGTGGGCGCTATGATGGCCGGCTTGCGTCCGGAAGGTAGGCAATATGCGGCTCCATGATCTTCGTGTTCGTGCATTTCGTGTCCACAGGTTGAAGCTGAAGCTCGAGCAGAGATTGACGCTGACTGGACTGGAGGCGACCGTTATCTCGATCCTCGCCATCGTGTTTGCCCTCGTGCTCTTCAGCCTCATCTTCTTCCTGGCCGGCATCAACCCGCTGTTGGCCTATCGCGAGATCTTCACGTACGCGTTTGCCAGCCAATATGGACTGCCCCTTACGATCAACCGGTTCATATTCCTCCTGTTGTGCACCTCCGCGTTCATCATCCCTTTTCGGGCGGGGCTCTGGAACATCGGGATGACAGGGCAGCTCTTCGTCGGAGCGCTAGGGGCTTTCGGCGTTCTGCTCGCTTTCGGCGCGAAGCAGTCTCAGTCCCTGGATTTACCCTCTGGGATCGTCATCCCTCTTATGATGGCTGCCGCCGCCCTAGGAGGGGCGGCGGTTGGAGCGATTGCCGGGTTCCTCAAGGGCCAGTTGAACAGCAACGAGATCGTGGTGACGATGCTGTTGAACTTCATCGCCTACTGGCTGGTTGCACACATGATCAAGGAGGGTGGCCCCTTCATGAACCCCGGTGGGAGAGGCGAGAGTTTCGAACTCCCCACGTCCGTGCATGCTCCCTCGGTGATGGACGTCCCGTTCACCATCCTCATCGCGCTGGGGATCTCCGTACTGCTCTACTTCTTGCTCGCTCGAAGCAGGCTGGGCTACCAGATCAAGGCCCATGGTGAGAATCCGGTCGCGGCCCGATACGCTGGGATAAGCACCATCAAGATCCCCCTCCTGGTCTTCGCCTTGGGAGGGGCCATAGCCGGTCTGGCCGGCTATCACTATTTCGCGGCGGTGCCCGGCGTGTTCAAGATCTCGAGGAACTACGGCTACTTCGGCGATCTGGCGTTCTATGGCATCATATGTGGACTGATCTCGCTCGGAAACCCCTTGGCAGCCATACCGGTGGCGCTGCTCTTCGGCGGGCTGTCAATAGGTGGAAGGCTCGTCCAGGGGAAGCTCCACATCGGCTTTGGCGTGGACTATGCGCTGCTCGGCGTCCTGATGATCACACTGGTCGCCTTTCAGTTCTTCTATCGTCACAGGATCGTGTTGACAAGTGCCCCCCCTCTCGTCCCCCCAAAAAGGGGGGAGGATGGCGGGGAGGGCGGGAGGCCCTAAGCAGATGTGGGAATTCATCGCCAGAAGCCTGGAAGCCTCAACCATCTTCACCCTCGCTGCCCTCGGCGAGCTTATTGACCAGCGCTCGGGGATTCTGAACGTTGGCGTTGAGGGTGTGATGCTCTTCGGCGCCACGCTGGGGTTCATCGTCGCCCAATCCGCAGAGAGCTACCTGCTCGGATTCCTGGTGGGGATCACCATCGGCGGGCTTCTCGGCCTGCTCCACGGGTTCTTCTCCGCAACGCTGGGGGTCGACCAGGTTGTGAGCGGGATGGGCATATGGATCGTCGGCTTTGGCCTCACCACCTATATAGGAAATCCCTACACAGGCCCCCTCGGGATGGAGCGAATACCCACCGCCTTTGGCCTCTCCCCGTTCTTCTACCTGGGCATCGTGCTGGTGGTCGTCTCGTGGTTTGTGCTCTCTAAGACCGGCCTGGGGCTGGGAATAAGATCGGTGGGAGAGGATCCATCGGTCGCGGAGGTTTCCGGGATAGCCGTCACCAAGACGCGCTATCTCTGTGTGACCGTCGGAGGGATGCTTGGAGGTCTCTCCGGCGCGGTCTACTCGTTGTTCTACAACCCGGTCTGGAACTACAATTTCCTCATGGGCTGGGGGTTCATCGCGCTGGCTCTCGTCTTCTTCTCAATGTGGAATCCCCTGATCCTGCTCATTGGCTCGTTGCTCTTCGGGACCCTGTGGCAACTGTCACTCAACCCGCAGCTCGTTTTGCCTGGCGTCCTCTCCAGGTACATCTGGAGAATGATCCCCTTTGCGATCACGCTGGCGGTCCTGGTGATGATCTCCACGAAGTGGTTCAGGCTCAGGTGGGGGGCTGCGAAACCAGAGGCACTTGGAGAGCCGTACATAAAGGAGTGAGGCGTAAGGCGTAAAACGTGATTTGTAGTAGTACATGTAGGTCGGACTTGCTATC
>CAZNRX010000022.1:0-57276 GCA_964575455.1 uncultured Anaerolineales bacterium
CAGCTAGATTCTAACTATGCGATTGTTAAAGTGCTGGGCAAACCTAATGCTAGGGTCCGGCCGGCCCGTTCGGCAGCAGGAAGTTGATGATCACAGCGACGATGCCCGCTACGACGGTGCGCAGGCCGTAGCCCACCAGGCTCCGTTCGGATATGTGGCCCAGGAACATGCCCAGCACAAACAGGCTGATCAGGCCCACGATCAGGGAAAGTGCGTAGCTCACCAGGATATTGCCGATCAGGGGTGCAGCGAAGAAGGGCGTCAGGACGATCATGGAGGAGACCAGCGGCGAAAGGCCGTCTACCAACGACACCACTACCACGGCTACCCTTGCAGCTCGACCGATCTTCGTCTTGCTCAGGTTGGTCAGAGATACTCTCTCTAGCTCTCCCAATTCGCGCCCGCGTTCGGCGGACTCGGCCAGATACGCCCCCCACAGTCCTGAGATGCCGATGGAGATGGAGGTAGCGATGCCGACGCGGATGACGATGCCCGGGTCGTAGACCTTGCTGATGTAATTGCCCACCACGATGCCCAGCATGGTCAATACGCCATCGAAGGAGTTGTTCGCCAGTGCCCGGCGGGCGATCTGCCAGAAGTCGGTGATACGCTCATACTCGCGCACCGTGTCGATGCTTTGCGCCAGTCGTTCGCGTGTGGAATCCAGACTGTCCATAGATTTCTGACCCTAATCCTGCGGCGTGATGACGTCCTCGATGAGCACCTTGCCTGCTGCTACCTCGTCGATGGAGTGAATGGCAGCGCCGTTCTCCTCAATCAAGTTGATGATCTCCTGGTAGGGCACGTTTTGCCCCTCAACTGTGAGCTTCGCGTTCTCCACTCGACGGTCGATCTCATAGATCGAGATGTTGACGCCGTCTACGCCCTCGAAGTCAGCCAGCATCTGCACCAGCTCGACGATGCTCGGTTCCAAGGGCTTCAGTACGTCGATGACGAGGCGCCGTAAGTTTCCCATGATTACTGATTACTCCTCTGTATAGTATGAGCTTCTATGCAAGAATCGAATAGGGGGCATCCGTTGCTGATCCCTGCTTCGACCACGCGACTTACAGGGACAGCGTTGGGCTTCATCGGACGTGCCCGATGCCGTTCTGGTGAATGATCTGGATGGACCGCTCCGCGCTGCACACCGGGTCGTCGGTCGGAGGACGAAGCGGAATGAGAGGGTCTCCAAGATGGCTTCTGGCCCCGGTTCCCCACGCCGATTCGTCAGGGGCCATCGTGCCACGATATGTGTGGAATTCGGTTCCTGCACCGTATGCTGTTCTATCGCGCTCACCATTCACATGCACGCTAGGCACAATTATAGCGAAGTTCATCCTTAACGCAACCTGGCGTTTCCGCCTTCGTCCCAGGGGCGCGACCGGCCCAGAAGCCTCCCACGGCTTCGCCTCTGTGCGTTCGAACAGTGGCGTCAAACCCTGGCGTCAACCCCTGGCGGTTAGTCCGGTTCAAGATCCTCCCCTTCGGGGTCCTCTGCAGGGGGCGCCTGACGCCGAGGTGTGACCAGCACTTTGTCCACTCGGTGGCCGTCCATGTCTATGATCTCAAACCGCTGACCGTGGAACTCAAAGCGCTCGCCTTCGCTGGGAATCCCATCTAGCTTCGTCATGACAAAGCCGCTCACTGTCTGATAGCCGCGATAGACGGCTTCCATCTCGGCTTCGAGACCGAGGACCTCCCAAAGCTGGTTGACGTGCAGCAGGCCGTCGACCAGCCACGTTCCGTCTTCCCGCAGCTTCGCCTGGGGCTCGGCTGGTTCCCCTTCCGCGGGGATCTCCCCCACAATAGCCTCCAGGATATCCATGTCCGTGACCATGCCCTCAACGCTGCCGTACTCGTCGGTCACCAGGGCGATGTGCTTGCCCTCTTGCTTGAAGATCTCGAGAACCCGAAGCGTCGACATACTCTCGGGTACGAAGAGGACTGCCCGCAGACAGGCCCGTATGTCGAACGGCTCGCCCTTCAGCTGGCGGACGACCAGATCCTTGGTATAGAGCACCCCGATAGCGTTGTCTGGATTGCCCTCCATCACGGGGAACCGTGAATGCTTGGCATCGAGTGGCATCGATCGGGTCTCCTCTTCCGGGTCCTCCATATCGATCCAAGTGACTTGTGTGCGGGGGGTCATGAAGGCATCGACGCGCCACTCATCCAGTCGGAGCACGCTCTCAATCATGTCCCGCTCAGATTGCTCGAAGACGCCGAGCTCGGTTCCGTGCTCGACCATAGTCTCGATCCCCTCTATTATACATGAAACGCGGTTTCTTGCTATAAGATTCACGCGAACCCTGCGCGCTCGATCAAAAGGACCAATGTCAATGACTGTCCGCACCCGACGACGTTGACTTGGTTTGACTTGCAGGCGCGATGGTGGTACACTTGGTTCGTCAGGTGTCATCTCTATCTACCCACGCCGGGGTGGGAGCGACGTTACGCCAAGGAGGTTTGTGATGACAGAGGAAAGTAAGTTGGTCGTCTGTATCGAAGACGAACCTGAGATGATCGATCTTGTCAAGCTCATTCTCCGGCGCGCGGATTTCGAGTTTGTGGGGGCGGTGGGGGGGCGAGAGGGCCTTGATGCGGTGCGCAGGCTGAAACCAGATTTGGTGCTGCTGGACTTGATGATGCCTGACGTTGATGGATGGGAGGTCTATCGCCAGATGAAGGCCGATGATGAATTGAGTGAGATCCCCGTCATCGTCATAACCGCCAAGGCACAGAGTATCGATCGCGTGCTCGGTCTCCATATCGCCAAGGTCGATGATTACATAACCAAGCCGTTCGGTCCTCACGAACTTCTCGAGAGCGTCAATAGCATCTTGGGCATTGAGAGCCGCTGATTCTGGGTGTCAAGGGGCTTTCTGGTCAGGAGGAAGAGGTTACGTCATAGATTCTGCAAGCTAGAGGAGCGTGGTTGTGGAGTTCAATGTTGTGAAGATCGAGAAGCCAGAGACCTTGAATCTGATTCTTGGTCAGTCCCATTTCATCAAGACTGTGGAAGATATTCATGAGGCGTTGGTGACCGCTGTGCCGAGTATCCAGTTTGGCCTGGCGTTCTGCGAGTCGTCGGGCCCAGCCCTGGTGCGCGCCACGGGCACAAGCGAAGAGCTGGTTGAGCTGGCCAAGCAGAACGCGCTCGCGCTCAGCGCGGGGCATTCCTTCACCATTTTCCTCGGTGAGGGCTTCTATCCCATCAACGTGCTGAATGCTATCAAGGGCGTGCCTGAAGTATGCCGCATCTACTGTGCTACCGCAAACCCCGTCGAGGTCATTCTGGCCGAGACGGAGCAGGGACGTGGCATCCTTGGCGTCATCGACGGCGTCAAGACCAAGGGTGTTGAGACGGAGGAGGATGTACAGGAGCGCAAGAGCCTGCTGCGCGCCATCGGTTACAAGCTCTAGCGCCTGAGGCACGCTGGGGCATGGACCACCTGCTGTCCTCACTGCATGCGTCTCGCGGGGGGGGGTAGCCCGTGAACGCTGATCCTGTGTTGGCGTTGCTGCTGCGGGTCATCCAGCTGAAGCTCGTGCCGCGTACGGGCTGGGTGATGCGTGGTGTCGTCGACGCCGAAAGCGTCTCCGATCACTCCTTTGGCGTGGCTTTCATCGCCTTGGTATTGGCTCAGATCGTGGAGCAGCCTGTGGACACGGCCAAGCTTCTCATCATAGCGTTGCTTCACGATCTCCCGGAAGCTGTCCTCAGTGACATCCCCTCGCCAGCATCCCACTACCTTCCCTCCAGCGCTAAGACAGCGGCAGAGGGCGACGTGTTGGGCGATCTGCTCGATGAGCTCCCCCAGCGCCAGCAGTGGCAGGCCTGGTGGCGCGAGTTCGAGGAGCGCACGAGTATAGAGGGGAAGCTGGTGCGCGATGCCGACCGACTGGATATGTTCCTTCAAGCGTACGTCTACGAACAGACGACGGGCAATCGCTGGCTGAAGGAGTTCTGGCAGGAGGCTTCCTTGGCTCCGTTTGAGTGCCAGGCCTCGCAATCGCTGTTCGACGCGCTCTTTGAGACCCGACGGCGGGCCAAGGAGGTGCTGTGAAGTGGGTTGAGGTCCGAAATGAGACGAGCGACCGGCTGGTGTTGGGCCGTGTTCGCCACTGCGCTAGCCCCCTTTGTCATCTTCGTGGCCTCATGTTCAGACGGTCGCTGGGCGACGATGAAGGGCTGCTGCTCGTTGGTCACCGAGAGAGCCGTGCTGATGCTGCTATCCACATGTTCTTCGTCTTTTTTCCTATCGCGGTGATCTGGCTGGATGCTGCGGGGTGTGTGGTGGATGCTCGCCTGGCACGTCCCTTCCGACCGGCCTATGTGCCTCGCGAGCCGGCGAAGGATGTGCTTGAGGGGCCACCGGCCCTTCTGGAACGAGTTCGTGTGGGGCATCAACTGCGCATCGACGAGGCAGTGAATGGGTAAGAAGTCCGCTTCTCTCCTGGCCTTATTGCTCGTCATCCTGCTGATACCAGGGGCGGTCTGGGCTGCTTCTGAGATCGATCAGAGGAGGCAGGATGCGGGGCCGCCGCAGGAGACCTTTCACATCGTGCAGCGGGGCGAGACGTTGTTCTCCATCGCTCAGCGATATGGCTCTACGGTGGATGCCCTGGCTCATGTCAACGGCCTGCACGACCCGACCAGCCTTTACGTGGGCCAGCGGCTCACGATCCCCGGCGCTGGTGTGGAGATCGATCCTCAGGCCACCACCTCCTATGTCGTGCAGCCTGGCGATTCCTTGGTGAGCATTGCCAGGCGTCACGCTGCGTCCTGGCAGGGATTGGCCCGCCTGAACGTCTTGGTCTCACCGGACGTGCTGTACCCTGGACAGGTGATCCAGGTGCCCGCGTCGGATGGTGTTGAAGGACGCGGCGGTGGCCTCCATATCGTGGATCAGGGCGAGACGCTGTTCCACGTGGCTTTGCGCTACGATGTTCCGCCCTGGAGCCTGAGAGGCGCGAACGATGTGAGGAATCCGGCCCTCATCTACTGGGGTCAGCCGCTGCTGGTTTCCCATGATGGGATGAGCGGTCTTCCTGTGCCGTTCATGTCGGTTGATGTGCAGCCGATGCCCGTGAGACAGGGCAGGTCCTTGGTGGCTACCGTCCGTACTAAGGAGCCTGTGGAACTCACGGGAAGGCTGTTTGAGCGGACGATTCACTTTGCTAAGGAGAACGGTGTCTACTACGGTCTCGCTGGCGTGCACGTGTTCACAGAGCCGGGGCTGTATGAGATGGCTCTGCAGGCCACTGATAGCGATGGGAGGGTTGTAGAGATCACGGTCGATGTCGTCGTGGAGGCTGATCGGTTCGGCTATGAGCGTATTCAGGCTTCCTCCAGCTTGCTTGACCCAGCCATTGTCGCTGAGGAGCGCGAGCGGCTCAATACGCTGCGCCCCAGGTTCACGGTTGAGAGAGCGTGGTTAGAACCGTTTGAACCCCCGTGCAGTGGGACGATTTCGTCCTACTTCGGCACGCGCCGTGCCTACAACGAAGGGCCCTACACCAGCTACCATGGCGGCGTCGATCTTCGTGGGGTGACTGGCACGCCGCTCCATGCGCCGGCTGGAGGAACTGTCGTGCTAGCCGATCAGCTGACGGTGCGGGGCAACGCGCTGGTGCTCGACCACGGCTGGGGGGTTTTGACCGGATATTGGCATCTTTCCAGAGTAGGGGTTGAGCGGGGCCAGCGCGTCGAACAGGGCGATCTGATTGGGCGGATCGGCAACACGGGTTTGTCGACCGGCTCGCATCTCCACTGGGAGATGTGGGTTGGCGGCGTCAACGTCAATCCTCTGCAGTGGCTGGATGCGTTTTATCCCTGGCCTGAGCGGGAGGTTGGACTCGATGATGGAGATGCCCGGTGACTTCGTGCCCCCCCCGTATTTCATGTTCTTTCGTGTTCTTCGTGCTTGAGTTTGAGGAGGTAACCTATGGAGTTCTCCGAGCTGATTAGAGAGCGGTACAGCGTGCGGGCCTACAAGCCCGATTCGGTGGAGGATGAGAAACTGGAGGCGGTGCTGGAGGCAGCTCGCCTAGCACCCACAGCGGCCAATCGTCAGCCTTTTCAGCTTATTGTGATTCACACTGAGGGTCGCGAGAATGAGCTGTCCAAGATCTATGGCAAGACGTGGTTTGTCGAGCCCCCACTCCTCATCTGCGCGTGTGGTCTTCCCGATCGGGGATGGACGCGGCGGGACGGCAAGAGCTACGTCGATGTCGATGTAGCCATTGTGATGGATCATCTGATCCTAGCCGCCGCCAACGAAGGGCTGGGGACGTGCTGGGTCGGGGCCTTTGACCCCGATGCCGCACGAGAGGTGTTGGGCCTGCCGGATGACGTGGAGCCGATCGCCTTCACGCCGCTAGGCTATCCTGCTGACGAGCCAGGCTCGAAGAAGCGCAGGCCGCTCGACAAGCTGCTGCGCTACGAAAGCTGGTGACGACGTCCGTGGTGAGCGGCCCAACACGTTAGGCTTGGTCGAACCGGTGGCGAATCTGTTTGCGGCAGCTGCATACGGCGGCGACGGCTGGTCGCCTCGCCGCACAACGCTGCGCGAGGAGGTCGGCTCGATTTGGGGCTCGTGCGGCGTTGACAACGAATGGGCACCCCTGAGGACGGTACTGCTGCATCGTCCGGGCGAGGAGCTGGAACGTGTGGTGGCCCCGGACGAGGTCCAGATGATTGACTCACTCGACGTCGACCGTGCTCGGCGGCAACATGATGGCCTTGCGGACGCGTTTCGAGAGGCTGGTGTGGCGGTCCGGTACGTCGAGCCCCGCCGGGCCGCGTTGCCAAATCTGATGTTCGTCGCTGATCTGATGCTGATGACGCCGGAGGGGGCAATCATCGGGCGACCGGCGTCGACCGTGCGCGCCGGTGAGGAGCGTCTGATTTCCCGTCGGTTGGTCGAGCTGGGGATTCCCATCCTGCGTAGCGTTCGCGGCGGCGGGGCGTTCGAAGGGGCAGACGCGGCCTGGCTTGGCCCGCAGACGGTCGTCCTGGCCAGAGGATTGCGCACAAACGCCGAGGGAGCAGCCCAGGTGGCCAGTCTGTTGCGCGAGATGGGCGTGGGGGTTGTCCACGTTGGCTTGCCCTACGGTGTGATGCATCTGATGGGGCAGCTGCGTTTTGCGGATCGAGATCTGGCTGTGGCCTGGCCTGGGCGCGTGCCGCATGCGGCGGTCGAGGCGTTGCAGTCGCGGGGGCTCAAGGTTCTCTTCCTGCCTGATGAGGACGAGGCCAGGCGCGGCATGGCGCTCAACTTCGTCACGTTGGGGCCGCGTCGGATTCTGATGCCGGCCGGGAATGACGTCACCCGCTCGTTCTACGAGCAGGCGGGCATCGACTGCGTCACCGTTGAGGTGGACGAGCTGACGAAGGCCGCCGGCGGGATCGGCTGCCTGACCGGCATACTGTATCGCGAGTTGATTGCCTGAGCTTTCCGTCAAGGTCTGGTAGAGGTGGGAGATGAGTACGTGCGACCAATGACCATTGCGATTGATGGCCCGGCTGCGTCGGGCAAGAGCACCGTCGGTGAGTCTCTGGCCGAGCATCTTGACTACCTCTTCTTCGATACGGGCGCCATGTACAGAGCGGTGACCTGGGCGGCGCTGGATCAGGGTGTGGCTGTCGACGATGAGGAGGCTGTCATGGCCCTGGCGGAGCGGCTCGAGATCGACGTCACCGACGCGGTGGAGGACGATGGTCGTCAGTATACCGTCCTGGCCGACGGCGTCGACGTCACCTGGGCTATCCGGACGCCGGCGGTGGACGCCAACGTCTCAGCCGTCTCGGCCTACCCCGGCGTGCGCCGAGCTCTGGTGGCCAAGCAGCGGCGCGTGGCTGCTGGCAGACCGGTTGTGATGGTCGGACGCGACATCGGCACTGTGGTTCTGCCTGAAGCCGATCTCAAGATCTACCTGGATGCCACTGTTGGAGAACGGGCGCGGCGGCGCTGGCTGGAGATGGAGGACCGCGAGCAAGGTGCTGACTACCAGGCTGTGCTGGACTCAATGCGGAGGCGAGATAGGATCGATAGCAATCGGGATGTCTCGCCCCTGCGTGCTGCCGAGGACGCGATCAGGATCGATACGACAGGTCTGGACGTTGAGGAGGTCGTGAGCAGGGCGGAACGTCTGGTCCGGGAGCAGGGGTGTCCGTGACGGTCGTGGCTGAGCGCCGTCACCCTGGGGTGATATCCACCGTTGTTCCCGATGGTCTCGTCGACCGCCTGGGTCTTGAAGCGGGTGATGAGCTGCTGTCCATCAACGGGCACCCGGTGCGAGACGTGATCGATGTCCGATTCTACGGCTCGGATCCGACCCTTCGGCTGAGGGTCCGCCGTTCAGGGGAGACCCATCTGTTTGAGGCAGAGAGGCGATATGATGAGCCCCTGGGGTTGACGTTCGTAGAGCCGATCTTCGACCGTGTGAGGCGCTGCAACAACCACTGCGAGTTCTGCTTCATCGCCCAGATGCCGCAAGGGCTGCGTCCGTCGCTCTACGTCAAGGATGACGATTATCGCACCTCGTTTCTCTTCGGCAGCTACGTCACCTTGACCAATCTCACTCAGGCCGACTGGAAGCGCATCGAGGAGCAGCATCTCAGCCCACTCTACGTCTCGGTGCATGCCACGGAGACGGATCTGCGGCGTCGCTTTCTGGACAATCCTGATGCGCCCAACGTGCTGGCTCAGCTCCGGCGTCTAGCTCAGATGGATATCGTGGTTCATACGCAGATTGTGTTGCGTCCTGGTGTCAACGATCGGAGCCATCTCGATCACTCGATTGAAGACCTCTCCGCGCTCTATCCGGCGGTTCGCTCCGTCAGCGTCGTGCCGTTGGGCTTGACCAAATACCATCGGTTCGACTGCCGTCTCCACACCGATGCTGAGGTGAGGGAGGTCCTGGACCAGGTTACCGACTGGCAGGCGTGGCTTCGCGACCGTCTTGGCGTTGCGTTCGTGTACTTGTCCGACGAATGGTACCTCCGTCTGGGCGAGGAGGTCCCCCCGATGGCGCATTATGACGACCTCGATCTGACGGAGAACGGTGTCGGCCTGGTGCGTCGCTTCCTGGACCTCCAAGGGGAGAAACTGATGGCCCTGATCTCCCATCTCGACTCTCCCACCTTGGTGACAGGGACGCTCTTCGCACCCGTGCTGCAGGCTGCTGTTGCCGGTTCGAGGGCCGATGTGGTGTCGGTGGTCAATCGGTTTTTTGGTGAATCGGTCACCGTGACGGGCTTGTTGACCGCGAAAGACGTGATAGCGCAGCTGGAGGGCCAAGATCTGGGCCAGGTTGTGGTGCTCCCGCCAGTTGTGTTTGGCGGACCTGAGGGGCAGTCGCTGGACGGGATGTGGCCGACGGACGTGGAACAGGCGTTGGATCGACGGGTGATCGCCAGGGTGGCGTGATTGCTGTGCGTGTCGACCGCGAGCAGGCAACGGCTGTCCGGCCGTGCCCTCTGGTCCGACGAATTGAACAGGAGGTTGAGTGAACACCGATGAGTTGATGCAAATCGCCCTCGACTTGGTTGGCTTCGACGCCGTCCCTGATGACAGCGCCATCTACGTGGCGGGTGATGGGATAGAGCACGTGCTTTTCGGGCTCGATATCGGCGTCGGCGAGCTGATGATGGCCCATCAACTGGGCTACGATTGTGTCATCGCACATCACCCCATCGGTGTGCCACATCAGACCTGGCGCGTCTTCGAACGCCACGTCGAGTTCCTGGTGGGGGCTGGCGTGCCCGAGGAGGTGGCGCGTGAGGCCGTGGAGCCGAAGATGGAAGCCTTGCGTGTGCGCGGTCAGGCCCGTAACTACGAGCGGGTTCCGATGGCAGCGCGCCGGCTGGGTATGCCGTTTCTCAACATACACTGCCCATTGGACGAACTGGGCCGCCGCGTCATGCAGACGACCGTCGATGAGACGCTGACTGTGGAGCCTGAGGCGACGTTGGGTGATCTCGTCGCGGCGCTGGCCGGGCTGCCCGCAGCCAAGCGCGCCGAGACCGAGGTCACGGTCCCCTTGGGCGAACGTGCGGCTCGAGCCGGGAAGACGGTGGTGGCGCACGGTGCACTCACTAATGGAGGTTATCGTGTTGCCCGTGCCTACTACGAGCACGGTGTGGACACCGTGATCTACATCCACGTCTCCCCGGAGGATCTGAAACGGCTGCGCGAGAATGGGGATGGGCAGCTCATCGTCACCGGCCACGTCGTCGGCGATGCCTTCGGCATAGAGCCGTACGTTGAGGCTCTGCGTGCCGAGGGGCTGCAGGTCGACGTGCTCAGCCAGGCGCTGAGCGCGACGGGGGGTGGGCACGCGTAGACGTTGCCCGCTGTTAGCTGATGGGGAGGTAGCGGCGCGCGGTAGAGCGTGCAAGCCTTTGGGGGAGGTGATGTCCAACGTCTGAGAGATCAGGGGGAAGCAGCGCCTGACCCGGTCGCGAGCCAGACGTGAGCTGAAGGCTCAAGATGCCTGACGTCCGGGTGACGAGGAGACGGTTCCTGTCGTGGCACAGGGAAAATCGAGTAGTCGGCGGATGCCGTCTGGGGTTGTTCACACCCCATCTTCCCTTCCTGAGATAGAAACAGGCCCATACAAAGCCGGGGAGCAATTTCCGGGTCAAAAGGGCCTGGGGTGACCGCTTTGACTGGATGTGGATGGTTTCGCTGAAGCAGGACGGCTGAGGCGGTTCCCCCACATGCAGGTAGCTGTGTGACATCAAATGGGAGGGAAAATGTGTGGCATTGTTGGTTACATAGGGCCGCGGGATGCGACCCCGCTCATTCTCGACGGCCTGAAACGGCTTGAATACCGTGGCTATGACTCGGCTGGTCTGGCTGTGGTGGAGGCGAACGGTGACATCGCCGTCCGGCGGGAGGCAGGCAAGATAGAGGCGCTTCTGGAGATGGTGAAGGCCAAGCCGGTCAGCGGGCGGATCGGCATCGGTCACACGCGGTGGGCTACGCATGGCGATCCGTGCCAGCGCAACGCTCATCCCCATCTCGGGACCACGGGGGATGTAGCTGTCGTTCATAACGGTATCATCGAGAACTTCCGTGCCCTGCGTCAGGATCTAATGGACAAGGGGCGGGTTCTGGCGTCCGATACCGACAGTGAGGTAGTGGTACACCTGGTTGAGATGTACATGGCAGCGGGGCAGGACCTTCAGTCTGCGGTCCGGGAGGCGCTGGCCCACATCAAGGGCGCCAGTGCCTTCGTCTTCCTCAGCAAGCACGAGCCTGATCGATTGGTGGCGGCCCGGCTTGGCAATGCCGGCGGCCTGACTGTCGGCGTGGGCGACGAGGAGATGTTTCTCGCTTCCGATATTCCGGCCATACTCGAGCACACGCGCGAGATGGTCTTCCTCGAAGACCGTCAAATGGCGGTGATCAGGCAGGATGGCCTGCAGGTAACGACGTTGGCCGGTGAGTCGCTTGAGGCGGAGGTGCATTCGATCCCCTGGGATCCGGTGTCCGCAGCCAAGGGTACCTATCGCCACTTTATGCAGAAGGAGATCTACGAGCAGGCACGTTCCATCACCGATACCATTCGGGGACGGGCCGACTTTGAGCTGGGGCGTATACGTTTGGAGAACATGTCCCTCACGCCCGAGGAGGCTCAATCTCTGGAGAAGGTGGTGATTGTCGCTTGTGGCACCTCGGCCTACGCCGGTTTGGTGGGGAAGTTCATCATTGAGACGCTGGCTCGCCTTCCGGTCGAGGTCGACTATGGCTCCGAGTACCGCTATCGGGACCCGATTGTCGATGAGCATACCGCCATCCTGGCTATCACCCAGAGCGGTGAGACCGTCGACACGCTGGCGGCGATGGAGGAGGGGCGCCAGAAGGGCGCTCGGCTTTGGGCCATTGTCAACGTCATCGGTAGTCAGGCCCATCGCATCTCCGATGGACACATTTTGATGCATGCCGGACCGGAGATCGGTGTGGCCTCAACCAAGGCATTTACCGCCAGTCTGGTCGACCTCTACTTGCTGGGCCTCTATCTGGGTGAGAGACGAGGCTCTCTCGAGGGGACGCGGCTCCGAGAGGCCGTGGATGCTCTCGGGATGCTGCCGGACCTGGTAGGTCGCGTGTTGGATCACGGTGACCAGTATGAGGAGCTGGCCAACGTCTTCTACGACCGCGATCATTTCCTCTACCTGGGACGGTGGATCAACTACCCGGTCGCCTTGGAGGGTGCGCTCAAGCTGAAGGAGATCTCGTACATCCATGCCGAGGGCTATCCGGCTGGGGAGATGAAGCACGGTCCGATCGCACTCATCGACGAAGCGATGCCTGTCGTCGCCATCGCCACGCGCGATCGCGTCTACGATAAGATGATCAGCCAGGTTGAGCAGGTCAGAGCACGGGATGGCATCGTGATTGTCCTGGCCACGGAGGGCGACCAGGCGATTGCGTCCAAGGCGAATCATGTGCTCTACGCACCCGAGGCCCCGCCGTTGATCTCCCCGGTGGTGAATGTGATCCCCCTCCAGCTTATGGCCTATCATCTGGCCGTGCGTCGGGGCTGCGATGTCGATCAGCCTCGGAATCTGGCTAAGAGCGTGACAGTGGAGTAGACGTTCTTGATGCTTGTCAGGTTGCATGATATAATGGCGCTACGTCCAATCACATAGCGCATAGGAGGAAGTCATGGAAATCGGTGGTATCGAGTTTCCTGAGAATCTGTATTATGATCGTCAGCACAATTGGGCCCAGGTCGAGGGCGACATGGTGCTGCAGGGTATGACCGATTTTGGCCAGCGAATCGCCCAGGAGATCGTCTTCGTAGAGATGCCGCGCATGGGTCGCGAGGTAGAGCAGGATGAGACCTTCATGTCGATGGAATCGGGTAAGTGGGTCGGCCGTATCCCCGCCATGGTGAGCGGCAAGATCATGGAAGCTAACGAGGAGCTCGAGTGGGAGCCCATGTTGGTGAATGAGTCTCCCTATGATGAGGGGTGGCTGGTCAAGATCGAGATGGAAGACCCCTCGGAGCTGAAGAACCTTATGAAGGTTGACTCGCCGGAGTTCAAGGCCTTCATCGAGGATCAGGCTGAGGAGTATGAAGAAATCCTAGACTAGGTATTTGAACTGGGCGCTTGGCCTGAGTCGGCGCGCGAAGCCGTTGTCATACCGTGATTCACGGTGGCGTGGCTTCGTGGCAGCCTATTCTGGCAAGCGTTCTTTCTATGTTGGGAGGTACCTTGACAACCCCTGAAGTGACAAACCTAGGTATGGTAGAGCGAGATACCGCTTTTGTGGATCGTCTCGCTCCAGCAAGTCGGCTGATCAAGCGTTGCATCCAGTGTGGTACCTGCTCAGCTTCATGTCCCACAGCGTACGCCATGGACTACACGCCGCGTCAGGTGTGGCGTCTGCTGCAGCTCGGATTTGTGGAAGAGGTGTTGGAAAGCCAGACCTTCTGGCTTTGCACCGTCTGCACGGCCTGTCAGGTTCGCTGCCGACGAGGTATTGACATCAAAGACGCTATGGTCGCTCTCAAAGAGTGGGCGGTTCGGGAGGGCGTTCAGATTCCGGAGAGGCTCGGGATGTTGAGAGACACGCTTATGAATCACCACAACATCTCTGGCGACGACAACGCCGATCGCCTGGTCTGGAGTGACAATCTGCTTGATCCTCCCCTCGGCGTGAATCCTCCTCTTGAGGAAGCGGAGACGGTCTACTTCGTCGGTTGCGTCAGCTCCTTCTACCCCCGTGCCTATAGCATCCCACGAGCCTTGGTCCAGGTGATGGATCGGGCCGGGACCGAGTTTACGACGTTAGGGGGGGGCGAGTGGTGTTGCGGCTACCCTCTCTACGTGGCGGGCATGCGCGATCGTATGGCAGATCTGGCGCAGCACAACCTGGCCAGAGTGCGAGCGGTCGGTGCAGAGCGGGTCGTCTTCACGTGCCCCTCATGTTACTACGCTTGGTCGCATCTCTACCCCGAGTTCAGTGATACGTCTGGGCTTCGCCTGCTCCACGCCACGGAGCTCATGGCCGAGCTGGTGAGGGACGATCGGTTGCCGCTCGGGCCTGTCGCGGAGGTCGTGACCTATCACGATCCCTGTGATCTTGGGCGCAAGGGGGGCGTGTACGATGCGCCCCGGGAGGTGCTGACCGCCATTCCGGGTTTGGAGCTCCGTGAGATGGCGATGAATCGGCGAGATGCACTCTGTTGCGGGGGCGGTGGGGATGTGGAGACGGTGGATCCCGATGTCCCCGTTAGCGTCGCGATGAAGCGTCTGGCTCAGGTTGAAGCGACCGGCGCCAAGTACGTTGCTTCCGCCTGTCAACAGTGTGAGCGCACACTGCAGGAAGGCGCACGCCAGAATCGCATTCGGGTGCGCGCTGTCGATGTCGTGGAGCTGCTGTGGCGATCGGTCCAGGCAGCGGAGAGGTGAGAGGAGTTTAGGTATGGAGGACGTCCGCATCGGTGTGTATGTCTGCCAGTGCGGCAGCAACATATCGGCCGTCGTGAGGATCGACGATTTAGTGGAGCGCGTCGCTGACTTGCCCCGCGTGGTCGTGGCTCGTGACCACGGATACATGTGCTCGGGCTCGGGGCAGGAGATGATTCAAGCGGATATCGAGCGTCACAACTTGAACCGTGTTGTCGTCGCTTCGTGTACGCCTCGCATGCATGAATCTACCTTCCAGCGTACCGTGGAAAAGGCCGGGCTCAACCGCTATCTGTTTGAGATGACCAATATCCGTGAGCACGTCTCTTGGGTGATCAGCGATAGCAAGAAGGCAACAGAGAAAGCCTATCGGCTGATTCGGGCCGCTGTCGCTCGTGTGGCTCTCCACGCTCCGCTGGAAGCGCGCCAAGAACCCGTCACGGAAGCAGCTCTCGTGGTGGGCGGGGGAATCGCCGGGATCCAATCGGCCCTTGCTATCGCCGAGATGGGGTACCAGGTCTACTTGGTCGAGCGTGAGCCTTCCATCGGTGGAAGGATGGCCCAGCTCAACAAAACCTTCCCAACTCTTGACTGTAGCACCTGAATACTCGGACCCAAGATGATGGATGCCGGTCGGCATCCGAATATAACTCTCCTGACCTACAGTGAGGTCGAGGATGTCTCTGGGTACGTGGGCAATTTCAAGGTCAAGGTGCGCAAGAAGGCCCGTTACGTGGATCAGGGTGCATGCACAGGTTGCGGCATCTGCTGGACCGAGTGCTTCACCCGCCGTATCCCTGAGGGAAAGCGCATTACGCTGGGCGACATGAGCATCGGGAAGAGGGAGGCTGGGGAGCCGTGACGGTGGAACTGAAGCGGATCAACGAGATCATAGACTGTTACAGCGCGGAGCAAATGCACGCGCTGGCCATTCTCCAGGACATCCAACGTGAGTACAGCTTCTTGCCCCGTAAGGCGCTGGAACAGACGGCGCAACGGCTGGGCGTTCCACAGGGAGAGATCTACCGTCTGGCAACGTTCTTCAAGTCCTTCAGTCTCCATCCCAAGGGCAAATACGTGTGCAAGGTATGCTTGGGGACAGCCTGCCACGTGCTGGGAGGCCCGCGCATTCTGGAATCCCTGGAGCGGGAGCTGGGCATCAGGGCTGGTGAGACGACGCCCGATGGGAAGTTCTCACTGGAGGCAGTGCGCTGCCTTGGTGCCTGCGCCCTGGGACCGGTCATCGTCGTCAACGAGGAACCCTATGCCCACACAACGCCCGACGGGGCGGTCAAACTGATCAGGAGATTGGCCGCGAGCGAGGACGAAGCGGCGAGCCCATCGGACGAGACCCTTTGCGCCCAGTCAGCGGCTGATTCGTCGAGCGTATCGCCCTCGGTATAGAGTGAGGCGAATGAGATATGCCAAAACTAAAGAGTGTGGAAGAACTGGAAGCGTTGCGGGATCACCTTCAGAGTGAGGTGAGCGTCAGCGCGAAGTCGAGCACCACAGTCACAGTCGGCATGGGCACGTGTGGCATCTCGGCCGGGGCTCGCGAGGTCATGCGCGTGATTCTGGATGAGTTGAAAGAGCGTGATATTAAGGCCCGCGTTTCTACCGTCGGTTGCATCGGGATGTGCTCGAATGAGCCCCTGGTTGATATCCAACAGGGGGATGGACCCCGTGTCGCGTACGGCAACGTAAAGCCAAGAATGGTGTCGCGCATCATTGAAGAGCACCTGGTGAACGGCCAGGTGGTGGATGATTGGGTCGTCGGTCGCGTAACGACGAGATGTGAGGATATTCCTTTCTACGACAAGCAGCAGCGGCAGGTGATGCGCAAGTGCGGTGTGATCGACCCCGAGTCGATCGAGGAGTACATTGCCTGCGGCGGGTATCAGGCGCTGGCCAAAGCACTGACCAGGATGACGCCCCGGGAGATCATCTCCGAGGTCAAGGCGTCGGGACTGCGGGGGCGTGGAGGCGCTGGCTTCCCCACGGGCCGTAAGTGGGAATCAACCCGCGAAGCTGAGGGTGAGGAGCGCTATGTCGTCGCCAACGGTGACGAAGGCGACCCCGGCGCGTTCATGAATCGAAGCTTGATGGAGGGTGACCCCCACGCCATCATCGAAGGGATGATCATCGGTGCATACGCCATTGGCGTGTACGAGGGCTTCATCTACGTGCGAGATGAGTACCCGTTGGCGGTCAAGAACCTGAGCCTTGCCCTGGAACAGGCAAGAGAGTACGGCCTGTTGGGCCAGAACATCTTAGGTGTTGGGTTCGATTTTGACGTCCGAATTGTGCGAGGCGCCGGTGCCTTTGTGTGCGGCGAGTCGAGTGCCCTGATGCAGTCGATTGAGGGCAAGGTTGGTGAGCCGAGGCCCAAACACTTTCACGCCACCGAACGCGGGTTATGGGATCAGCCCACGGCGCTCAACAATGTGGAAACGTGGGCTAACGTGCCCCTGATCATCAACAACGGTGCCGATTGGTTCGCCTCGAGCGGGACGGAAGACAGCAAGGGTACCAAGACCTTCTGCTTAGCCGGCCAGATCACCAACACCGGATATGTTGAAGTGCCGATGGGCATCACACTGCGCGAAATCGTCTACGACATCGGCGGCGGTGTGCCTGGCAACGGAGAGTTCAAGGCTATCCAGACCGGCGGACCATCGGGAGGTTGCATCCCAGCCGACAAACTTGATCTGGAGGTGGATTACGATAGCCTGCTGGAAGCTGGGTCGATGATGGGCTCCGGCGGTATGATCGTCATGGACAATCATACCTGCATGGTCGATGTCGCTCGCTATTTCGTCGATTTCCTCAAGGACGAGTCGTGCGGTAAGTGCTCGCCCTGCCGCGAGGGGATCAGACGTATGTTGAAGATCCTGACTCGCATTACCGAAGGCGATGCGGATATGGCCGACTTGGACTTGCTGGAGGAGTTGGCACAAACGGTGCAGAATGCCTCATTGTGTGGTCTAGGAAAGTCAGCGCCTAATCCGGTGTTGAGCACGTTGCGCTATTTCCGTGATGAGTACGAGGCTCACATCAGGGACAAGACATGTCCCGCGGGGGTATGTCGGGCGTTGATTGAGTACTACATCGATCCCGAGGCATGCACCGGGTGTGGGCTTTGCAGCCGCGACTGTCCTCAGGATGCGATTAGTGGAGAGAGGAAGGAGCCGCACGCCATTGATCAGGAACTGTGTATCAAGTGTGGCATCTGCCGCGACGTATGTAAGTTCGACGCAGTGGGCGTGAGGTAGGGAGAAGTGCGACATGGCAACACTGATTGTTGATGGACATAAGCTGCATGCCGAAGAGGGGCAGACCGTCCTGGAAGTCGCCAGGGAGAACGGGATAGAGATACCAACGTTGTGTTATCACCCCCTCCTGGAGCCCTATGGGGCTTGCCGTCTATGCACGGTGGAGATTGTGCGTCACGGGCGGTCTCGATTGGAGACGGCTTGCACCTATCCGGCCTGGGACGGGATCGAGGTTAAGACCGATTCGCCCCCGGTGCAGGAGGCGCGTAAGGTGATCCTGGGACTGTTGCTGTCGCGCTGTCCCGAGGCGCCCGTGATCCAGGATCTGGCGCGACAATATGGCGTCACCGAACCCCCGTTCCCGCCGGAGGACCCGGAACAGAAGTGCATCCTCTGTGGACTGTGTGTGCGAACGTGTCACGAGCTCGTGAAGGCGAATGTGTTGAATTTCTCGCAGCGTGGCATAGACCGTCAGATTGGTCCGCCGTTCTTGGAGGAATCAAGTCAGTGCATTGGCTGCGGGGCCTGTACCATCGTCTGCCCGACTGGTGCTATCGAGATCGCTCTCCAAGATGTCGCGGTCTACGAAGCCAAGCCGCTGGGACCGACCAGCGCTGTGTGGGTGCCCTCTATGCAGGCCGTGCCTCTTGTGCCGGTGATCGACAAGGACGCCTGTATCCACTTCCGACAGCTGGATCGGAGCGACGGAGAGATCGCTGACGCTTGCCAGGCCTGTGAGATGTTGTGCGAGGCTGATGCGATCGACTTCAACCAACAAGACGAGATCATCGAGCTGGACGTGGGTGCGATCGTTATGGCTACCGGCTTCCAGATGTGGGATCCTCATGAGCTGTCCCAGTATTCTTACGGGAAGTCCCCCAACATCATTACCGGTATGGAGTTCGAGCGGCTCTCCAACTCCGGCGGCATCACCGGGGGGGAGATACTGACCGCCGAGGGCGAGAAGCCCGACAAGGTCGCCATCATACACTGCGTTGGCAGCCGCGACCACAATGCTCACGAGTACTGCTCCCGTTTCTGCTGCATGTACTCTTTGAAGCAGGCCCACCTGGTGCGGGAGAACACCGGTGCGGAAGTGTATCAGTTCTACATGGACATGCGCACGGCTAGCAAGACGTACGAGGAGTTCTACGAACGGCTGCAGGAAGAAGATGTGACGTTTGTTCGCGGTCACGGTGCTGAGGTGGAAGTCCTGCCGGACCGAAAGCTGCGGGTGCGAGGGGAGGATGCCGACCTGGGATGGCTGTTCGAAGTTGACGTCGACATGGTCATCCTGGCATCGGCCATTGAGCCGCAAGGGGATGCCGATCACATGGCTGAGCTCTTCGGCCTTGGTCGCACGTCTGATGGCTGGTTTGCCGAGGCTCATCCCAAGCTGCGCCCCGTAGAGACCGATGTTGCAGGACTCTTCCTTGCTGGATGTTGTCAAGGGCCTCGGGACATACCAGACACCGTAGCGCACGCTGATGCAGCCGCCCACGAGGCCGCGAAGCTTCTCAATCGGGGCGAGGTTACAATCTCGCCTGTCGTTGCTGTCGTGGATGAGAAGTTGTGTTCGGCCTGCAAGACGTGTCTCTCGCTCTGCCCCTACACGGCCATTGACTTCATTGAAGAGGAGGGGGTGGCCCGGGTGAACGAAGCGCTCTGCAAGGGCTGCGGCACCTGTGTCGCATCTTGTCCGGCAGGAGCGTTGACAGCCCACCACTTCACCAGCGAGCAGATTCTGGCTCAGATCGAGAGCTTGCTTCAAACTGTATTATGAAACTCAATTGTCTCAAGACCGTATCGTGGCAGGACTCTCAATTGCTCTATCACGCGCAGCCACGTCTTGGGCGTGAAGGCCTGAATCTGCTGGCCCCAGCGACGCCCTATGTCTGCATCGGCTACTTCCAAGACGTGGAGCAGGAGGTGGACCTGGCGTACTGTCGCGAGGATGATATCCCCGTCTTTCGGCGGGAGGTGGGTGGAGGTGCTGTCTATTTGGATGGTGACCAGCTCTTCTTCCAGTTGGTCCTCCATCGCGACAATCCTCTCATCCCCCCGGGGGGAAAGTTGGCCTTCTATCGCAGGTTCCTGCAGGCGCCCATCGAGGCCTATCGCGCGCTGGGTATCCCAGCACAGTACCGTGAGGTCAACGACATCGTGGCCAACGGTCGTAAGATCTCCGGCTGCGGGGCGGCGGAGATAGAGGACTACTACATCCTGGTCGGCAATCTGATCGCCGACTTCGACTACGAGACCATGGCCCGGGTGCTGAAGGTCCCTGATGAGAAGTTCCGTGATAAAGTTTACAAGTCGATCCGTGATAACCTCTCGACCATCCGACGCGAGCTGGGCTATCTCCCACCCCGCGAGGAACTCTGGTCCCTCATGGTGACCGAGTTTGAGAAGATGCTGGGACCTCTGGAGATGGAGACAGAGGTTGACGATGCCTGGCGGTCGAAGGTCGACGAGCTGTCCGAGACCTTGCTGTCCGATGCTTGGCTCCATCGCAAGCGTAGCCCCTTGAACCACGAGCGGGACGTCAAGATCCGCGCCGGAGTCAACGTCCATCAGCGTGTGTACAAGGCACCTGGAGGCCTCATTCGCGCCACCTTTGAGGTTCACGAGGGCAAGCTGGTGACGGTATCGCTATCCGGCGACTTCTTCTTCTACCCGGAGGAGAAACTGACCGAACTTGAGGAAGTCCTGAAGGGGGTATCTGCTGAGAACGCTTTGCGGGTGGTGACGCGCTTCTATGATGAGCACGGGATCGAGAGCCCCGGTGTCACGCCGGAGGACCTGGCTGGGCTGCTTCCTGGATGAGGCACAGCTTCGTGGTGCGCCTCGATTCGTAGGCCTCCGTACTGAACGGCCAATAGCTGCTCTTAGGGATCGCTCTCTCCGCCCGGGATCTGTGGGATCACGGGACAGGATAATTCCACGTGAGTGTCGATGCTCGCAGATCCCGTCTCGGGGTCGGTCTTGAGCCAAGATTCTGGTGTATGTTGCCACCTTCGCCCTGGAGGCTTCGGCGTGAGGCCCTTGGCTGAGCTCGGTCGTAGCCCTCAGCCAAATGGACGAGGGCTACGAGCGTCACATGCGATTACCCTTGATCACGGGACGGGTGTCCTTGACGTCTTCTCTGCATGGATATATTTGCCGCAACGTGGCCATGCTGGTATAATAAAGTAGAAGAAGGTTAAGGAAAGGTTGGGATTACGTGGTTTGGCTGCGAGATATCTTCGCGTCCCATCAAGTGGTGTGGGCGCTCCTGCACGGACAGGTCTTTTTTGTCCTTGGTATCTCGATTCTCTTCTTGACACGGGGCGGTGTTCGTCTTGAGTTAGCTCAAGAGCTGGCGTCTCTAGCCGCATTTGGTTTCTGCGAAGCTGTTGCAGCGTGGACTGGCGCCTGGCTGGGCGGCTCCGGGGCATCGGGTATCTGGTTGGACTGGGTTCGTCTGGTCGCTCTCGCTCTGGGTTACGCTTCGCTGCTTGCTTTCGCCCTGCAAGTCACTGTGCCGCCCAAGAAGCAGAGTCACGAGCGTTGGTTCATCGCGGGCGGGATCTTCCTGTTGTGGAGCGTCGGCCTGCTGCTCGTGCGGCTGCTTGGCGTCTCTGGGACGCGTGTGAGGCTGATCGGAGAGATCGCAGCGCGCTATGGGTTGGCTTTGCCGGGAGGGCTTCTGGGCGCTTGGGGGCTCCGTCACGAGACATACCGCACGATCGAGCCTAACCGTCTGCCGTTGGTCAAGCCGCCCATGCGTGTCACCGAGCTGGCTCTCGGAGCCTTCGCCCTGTTTGGAGGGGCCATTGGCCCCGCTGCTTCCTTCTTACCCGCAAGTCTGTTCAACGAGAGAGCCCTTCTTACTCAGTTGGGCGTTCCGATCTCGCTCCTGCGGGGGGGGGCCGGCGTTGGCATCACCTTTGGCGTTGTCCGGGCAATGGGCGTCGTCTTGAATGAGATTGAGATGTGGTTGGAGAGCGTGGAGCAGATGCAGGCCCTGGTCGATGAACGAGAGCGCATCGGACGCGAACTGCACGATGGTATCATTCAGTCCATCTATGCCTCTGGCCTCATCCTGGAGGACGCTCGTCAGAGCGTTGTCGAGAACCCTGAGCAGGCGCGCCAGCAGCTGACGGTGGCTATCGAGAACCTGAACGAGACGATACAGGATATCCGGCGCTACATCTTCGACCTGCGAGGTGAGATGCCACAGGAGGATCTTGAAACAGGTCTGCGCAAGATGATCAAGGACTTCCGCGTCAACACTTTGCTTGAGACCAAGCTCGTCGTCGACGAAGGGGAACCGAGACGCCTGGATGCAGAGCGGCGACAGCACGTACTGCAGATCGCTCGTGAGGCGTTGACGAACGTGGCCCGACATGCTTATGCTCGTGAGGTGGCAATTCGGTTGGAGTATAGGCCCCATGCCCTCCATGTGATCCTCGCTGACGACGGCATCGGGCTTTCGTCAATTCCGAGCGGCAATGGCAGTGGCCTGCGCAACATCCGAGAGCGAACCCGATTGCTCAACGCCACGCTCGATATCGATACCGCTCCGGGCGAAGGGCTGACGTTGGCCCTTACTGTGCCGTATCAGCAGCGGGTGACCTCGAATCTCCAGGCCTATGCGGATGAAGGGGCTGGCTGAATTCTGCCTTGGATGAAGTTCTACTATGTCACTTGAGATACTTATCGCCGATGACCATGAGGTTGTGCGTCTCGGTCTACGCACGTTGGTTGATAATCATCCTGAGTTCTCGGTCGTAGCTGAGGCCGCCACGGTCAAGGATGCGGTGCGCAAGACGCTGCTTCTTCATCCTGATGTTGTCGTGATGGACATCCGGCTGCTGGGAGGTAGCGGCATCGACGCCTGTGATCAGATCACCGAGCACCTGCCTGATACTAAAGTCATCATGCTCACCTCCTATGCGGAGGACGAGATGTTGTTCGATGCCATCTCCGCCGGGGCGTGTGGCTACGTTCTCAAACAGATTGGCAATGAGGACCTGATACGTGCTCTAGAGACGGTGGCGAGGGGCGAGGCGCTCCTCGACCCGGCGCTGACTCAGCGCGTGTTTGACCGCGTGCGTGAGGCAGCTCGGAGGGAGCATGGCGAGGCTTTCGCCGACCTGACGGGTCAGGAGATGCGTGTGCTGGCTTTGGTGGCCGAAGGGAAGACGAATCGCGAGATTGCCGACGAGCTTTACTTGGGTGAGGGAACGGTGCGGAACTACGTGAGTAGCATCCTCAACAAGCTCAACCTTTCCAACCGCACCGAGGCTGCAGCGTATGCGGTCAAGCACGACCTCAAGGAGTTTCTGTAGAACCGCCGTAGAGTGGCTAAGTGAACGAAAGGGGCCAGGCGTCTGCCTGGCCCCTGGTTGTTCAGAGTCGTCTTGCGCTACTCGACGAAGCCAATATCCTCTGGTGGCCAATAGGAGATCCAGGCGTGGCCTACGATATCCTCAATCGCCACGGGTCCAAAGCTGCGCGAGTCATTGGAAGCGCTTCGATTGTCACCGAGCACGAAGACGTGAAGCGGGGGGACGGTCTGAGGACCGTAGTTTCCTCCAGATTGCTTCACAGTCCACTCCTCCTCAAGCAGGGCGCCGTTGACGTAGACCCGCCCGTTTCTCACCTCGACCGTCTCACCAGGCAGGCCGACCACGCGCTTGATCAGCATCTCGCTCTGATTGGGCGAGTCGATGACGACGATGTCTCCTCGTCGAGGTCCGTGGAAGCGATAGGTGATCTTCTCTATCACCACCCGCTGCGAGCTGTGCAGGGTCGGCTCCATGCTCTGACCCAGCACCTGGGTGGCCTGAGCCAAGAAGAGATTGATGAACAGCGCGATGACGACCGCCGGGATGACGGTCTCGCCAATTTCGCGCAAGGCCCCTAGCAGCCAGCCTAGAGCGTTGGGCTCGGGACTGCTCGTCGTCGGCTCATCGCTGGACGGACCACCTGGGCCCGTCCTCTCTTCGTTGATCTCCTGCATAGCTTTCTCTTGACCTTTCGCCTCTCTCTACCGCCGTCCGCCTCCGGGTCGATCCGCAGCGCGAGCCTCCTGGGGCGTCCATCCTTCGAGCACCGCCTGACGGGAGAGGCGGATCTTACCTTCGCGGTCGATGTTGGTCACCATGACCATGATCTCATCTCCTACGTGCACCACGTCTTCCACGCTGTCGACGTATTCGTTGGAGAGCTGGGAGATGTGGACCATGCCATCGGTATTGGGCAAGATCTCGACAAAGGCGCCGAAGTTGGTGGTTCTCGCCACCCGCCCGGTGTAGATCTGGCCTACCTCCGGCTCCTCGGTCAACGCTTCAATCATCGCCTGTGCTTTCTCGGCGCAGGGCCCGCTGGTCGCAGCGACGTAGATGGTGCCATCGTCCTCGATGTCGACGCTCACGTCGCACTGCTCCTCAATCGACCGCACCGTCTCGCCGCCGGAGCCGATCACGGCGCCGAGCTTGTCTGGAGAGACGTGCATAATGGTCATCCGCGGCGCATAGGGCGAGAAGTCCTCGCGTGGCTCCGGGATGGTCTCTGTCATCACGTCTAGAATCTGAAGTCGCGCGTCACGAGCCTGCCCCAGTGCCTCTTCCATGAGCTCGTAGGAGATCCCTCCCAGCTTGATATCCATCTGGAGGGCCGTGACCCCTTCGCGGGTTCCGGCGACCTTGAAGTCCATGTCTCCAATGTGATCCTCCAGACCCTGAATGTCGGTGAGGATCTGGTAGCGGTCGCCGTCCTTCATCATACCCATGGCGATGCCAGCGACCGGGGCCTTGATTGGCACCCCCGCGTCCATCAGGGATAGCGTGCTGCCACAAATGCTGGCCTGCGACGTGGATCCGTTGGAGCTGAGCACGTCACTCACCACGCGGATCGTGTAGGCAAACTCATCCTCGTCGGGCAGGACGGGGCGCAGCGCATGCTCACCCAGGACGCCGTGTCCAATCTCCCGTCGCTTGGGGCCGCGCAGCGGCCACGTCTCACCGGTGGAGAAGGGCGGGAAGTTATAGTGGTGCATGTACCGCTTCTTCTCGCGAGGTGAGAGATCATCGATGATCTGCTCTTCACGGGGCGTGCCCAAGGTGGCGACAGAGAGAACCTGGGTTTCGCCGCGGGTGAAGAGCCCGGACCCGTGGGCTCGGGGCAGCAGCCCCACCTCGGCCGAGAGGGAGCGAATCTCATCTGATTCTCGACCATCAGGGCGCCAATTGTCGTAGATCGTCCGCCCTCGGATGATCTCACGCGCGATGTCATCCATCGCCTCTTTGATCACGCTATCATCCCATCCCTCACCGAAACGTGCTACCATCTCATCCTGGAGCGCGCGGACCTGATTGTCGCGGTCTTCCTTGTCTTTCGCCTCATAGAACGCGTTTGCGATCCGCTCGCTCGCCTCCTGCCGCATAGTCTCCACCAGCTCGTCCGGGACCACGCCGTGGAGCGTATAGCTTCGCTTAGGCTTCCCGACGGCTTTTCGCATCTCGCGCTGGGTGTTGATCGCGTCTTGGATGGCGTCGTAGCCAGAGCCAAGGGCTTCCACCATGACGCTCTCTCTGACCTCCTCGGCGCTTGCTTCAACCATCAGGAGAGCGTCGCTACTGCCGGCCAGCTTCAGATCGAGTGCGCTCTTCTCCATCTGTGAAAGCGTGGGATTGATCACGAGCTCCCCATCGACATAGCCAACCCGAGTGGCTCCAATCGGACCGTCGAAGGGGACGTCCGAGATCGTCAGAGCCGCCGACGCGCCGATGATGGACAGGATGTCCGCCTGATGTTCCTCATCCTGTGAGAGTGGGGTGATGATGACTTGCACGTCGTTCCGCATCTTCTTCGGGAAGAGCGGGCGAAGTGGTCGGTCGGTCAGCCGTGCGATCAGGGTGGCCGACTCCGGTGGCCGCCCCTCGCGGCGGAAGAAAGAACCGGGGATACGGCCTGCCGCGTATAGCCGTTCCTCGAAGTCGACCGTGAGGGGGAAGAAGCTGATTCCCTCGCGGACGTTGCGCGACATCGTCGCTGTGACCAGCAACTTGGTGTCGCCACTCTGTATGGTTACGGCACCGCCTGCTTGTGGAGCGAGCTTTCCTGTTTCAAACGTGAGGCTTTGCTCTCCCAACGTTGCGGTGAACGAATAGTTATTCACTTTGTACCTCCATGTCTACGATCGGACACAGAGGTTCAGGGACTGGGGGGTGCCTCGTAGCCCAACCCTAAGGCTACGTTTCACCCCCCAATTCCTGGCCTTGCGTCCGATTTCAATTGTCATACGTACCAAACGAGCAGATGACTGAACCACGTTCAGATCTGCTCGTCTGACTCATACACTTATCCTATACCAGATTCGCTAGCGTTCAAGAACGACTTCACTTTCTACGCTCGCTTGAGAGCAATTCGATGCTCCGAACACGGGACTCGTCTTTGAAGGCAGCCTTACCTACGCAATCCCAATCGCTTGATGATGGTCTTGTAGCGATCGGGATCTTTGTGACTAAGGTAGTTCAAATGGCGCCGCCGCTGGCCTACCATCTTAATCAGACCCCGGCGGGAATGCTCATCGTGCTTGTGTTCCTTCAGATGCTCCGTCAACTGGCTGATACGGGTGGTCAGCAACGCAACCTGTACTTCAG
This sequence comes from uncultured Anaerolineales bacterium, assembly GCA_964575455.1. Taxonomy (GTDB): domain Bacteria; phylum Chloroflexota; class Anaerolineae; order B4-G1; family B4-G1; genus SKLM01. Next base: position 26,358 of record CAZNRX010000022.1, read on the forward strand.
GGGAGCCCGTGTCGTTATCTGTACGACGGTACTCCTCAATGATCGCCTGTTTTTCGCTCTTGTTCAGCGACACCATGTCCTCCTTGGCTATCTCCATTCAAACGACGTTCTGATTCTACCACGTTTCGGCCCTCCACGCAAGCTCGGCACTGCCCCTGTTGCGGTTTGTAGGGCTGGCTGAATCACGGTAAAATGGGTCCCTCGTCACGGTGGCCGATTGGATCGCTTATGCTCATCTTGATGGCATGCGCTATTGAGAGGAGGAGGTAGGACTTGGCCGAAACGGACAAATCGGCGTCGCACCAGAATATCGAGGTCGCGCAGGCGGCGGGCATCATTGCGGTGGGCAATGTAGCCAGCCGAGTGTTGGGCTTGTTGCGTGAGATCGTCAAGGCAGATCTTTTTGGGGCCGGCGGTAACGTGAGCGCCCTGGACACGGCCATGGCGCTTCCCAAGATCATCTACGCTCTCGTCATCGGTGGTATGATCAACTCCGCTCTCATTCCCGTCTTCTCTGACTATGCGGCGCCAGAGCGACGGGAGGAGCTCTGGCGCTTGTTAAGCTTGCTGCTCGTCATCGTAACGGTTGCCGTGTGTGGCTTCGTGTTGGTGGGTGAGATCCTGACGCCTCAGCTGATCAGCCTCTCCGCGGGCGGGCTCCCGCCATCCGATCAGCAGCTGGCGGTCGACTTGCTGCGCGTGATGCTGCCTGGGGTGCTCTTCTTGAGCCTAGCCGGCGTTCTTTCCAGTGCTCTGTATGCTCTCAGGCGCTTCACGCTTCCTGCCTTCACGGCCGTTGTCTTCAACCTTGCCATGGTCGTCCTGGCCGTGGTGCTCGGCGACCGATGGGGCGTGTACAGCATGGCTGTCGGGTTGATGGTCGGTTCCCTTCTTCAAGTGATTCTGCAATTGCCGGGCCTCCTTGATGCTCACCTCCACCTCGGGTTCGATCTTCATCACCCAGCCTTCCGCCGCATCGGGCGTCTCTATCTGCCCATCCTCGCTGGCCTGGCCGTAGATAAGCTGGCGGAATTGCTCAGCTACCGGCTGGCCTCTCACACCGGTCCCGCCTCTCCCTCCTGGATGACCTACTCTGCTACGATCATCCAGTTTCCCCTTGGCCTGGTCGGCACGGCCATATCGATCGCCATCCTGCCCACGCTCTCCCGGCAGACGAACAATGGGCAGCCGGATCGGTTCAAGGCGACGCTGACCCAGGGCTTGCGCTTGGTGCTCGCTCTGACGGTGCCGGCGACGGTCGGGCTCTGGGTTCTCTCGGTGCCCATTGTCAGGTTGATCTTTGAACACGGCGATTTCACATCCGTCGACACCGTGGCGACCGCGGCTGCGCTGCGTTTTCATCTCCTGGGGCTGGTCTTCGCCGCGGTAGATCAGCCGCTCATCTTCTCCTTCTACGCTCGCCAGGATACCTGGACGCCGGCGCTGGTGGGGGTGGCGACGGTGTTCCTCTACGTCGTCGCGGCCTTAGCGCCCACGCTGTTCGCTCCCTTGACGCTGAATGGACTGATTCTGGCTAACTCGCTCAAGTGGACGGCCCACGCCCTATTGATGCTCTTCTTGCTGCGGCGCAGGATGGGGGGATTGGCGGGAGAGGGTCTGTGGAGGACCGTGTTCACGTCCATTCCGCTCTCTGCGGTGATGGGCGCGGTCGTACACGTCGTGGTGGTGGCCCTGTCGCGAATCGCGCCCGCGGGCACGCCGGGCGAGATCCTGGTGGTTGGCGTCTCTGGCCTGGCGGGGATTGCCGTCTACGGTTCATTGGCCCTCCTGGTGGGCATGGAGGAGATTCAGCTGCTTCGCCGCACCATCAGCGGTTGACGCTGGGTTATTGGGAAAGGTAAAGGCACCACCCTTCTGGATGGTGCCTTGGTTTTACGGAAGCTGGGTCAGCTCCTGCTGAAGGGGGGGGGCGTCGTCGGCCGCTCTCATCGGGTGCCCCCAGCTCCATGCGGATGCCGGTCACCTCGAGCCCCCCGTCGGTCTCCTCGAACCCGACCGGGGAGGCCAGGAAATGGAACTCGACACCCTCCTCTCCGTGACTTCTTGCATAGTCTCAATGGGCAGGTACCCAAAGGCATCCTGCAACTCCAGCAGGATGGGAATGACGGCGTCTTGGCTCGTGCCACAGCGTTCGATCGTGTCGCTGACGACGGATAGATCTAGGTCGCCAACCGCTTGCTGATTCGGTCAAGTTATGTTCATCATACCTTGACTGTGGCATCATTCCTGCTTGATCTTGAGCCGTCATGGAGCGTCTATCCATCCGCGTCGAGTACGTCGGTGGGCATTTGCACCTTCGTTCATCTGGTGCTAGAATTAGGTTGAGAGTGGGGCCGAATGCGTGCTCAAGTGGCAGACATCTTCACAATGGACAGCCTAGTTGCCTTTGACATGGCCGGCAATCAGATTGCTGAGGTGGTTCTTGTACGTCAACTGGCCAGCGCGTGGCGTTCCTCTGGTTTGGTTATCGATCCCGTGATTATGATGGTGCTCATTGGCGGCGTCGCGATGGAAATGGCCCATACGAGAGTCATATCTCGGATGGGCCTTTTCTTTTCCTGGGCTGCAGCGAGGTTCGTCGAGGTGGGCGCGGTGATGGTGACCGCACGGAGGTGGCTCCACGCGGTGTGGAGACACTCGTGCTCCTCTTGAGGGGTCTGGGGGGAGAGCTGGCTCAACCCAGTTTCGGCGGGTGCCACTGCGCTTACAGAAACCCGCCCTACATGAGGTTGAGAAAAAAGCTTCTCCTGTGAGTGGTTTTGATGTTTCTAAGACCATCGGGCATTGCCCGATCGATAGTCTATGGAGGTAAGTGATGGATCTAAATCTTGACCTAGATCGCGACATACCGGTCTTGGACTGGGAACCCTATCTCGCCTCACGGACGGAGAGCATGAAGAGCTCCGCTATCCGTGAGCTTCTCAAACTGACGCAGAAACCGGATATCATCTCCTTTGCGGGAGGGCTGCCTGCCCCCGATTTCTTCCCTCTTCGTGAGGTCGAGGAGGCATGTCGCTACATCGTGCAGGAAGATGGCGCAGATGCCCTGCAGTACAGCGCGACGGAGGGCTATCCTCCTCTCAAGGAGTATCTCTGCAATGCTGTGCATAAGTATGGCGTTCCCGCCAAGAAGTGCAATGTCCTGCTGACGAATGGCTCTCAGCAGGCATTGGACTTGATCGGCAAGATATTCATCGACCCTGGCGACTATGTGATCACCAGTCGCCCCACGTACTTGGGTGCGATCCAGGCGTGGAATGCGTATCAGGCGCGGTATCACACGGTGAACCTCGATGAAGACGGTATGGTCGTGGACGAGGTTGAGCATGCCTACGAGAAGGCGGTAGCCGATTCTGGAAGGCCGCCGAGGTTCATCTATGTGCTGCCCAACTTCCACAATCCCGCCGGAACGACTCTCTCTTCGAAGCGTCGGGAGCAGTTGGCTGAGGTTGCTACCGAGTTGGGTCTTCCAGTGGTCGAGGACGATCCCTATGGTCAGCTGCGATACGAGGGTGAGGACCTTCCTCCTATCTGCACCTATATCCCTGAGCGCACGATATACCTGGGAACGTTCTCCAAGACGTTGGCTCCCGGTCTCCGGCTTGGCTGGATCGTCTGTCCGGAGGTTTTGATGAATCGTTTTGTGCAGGCGAAGCAGGGTGCCGATCTGCACACGGGGACGTTTACCCAATACATCGCCAACGACATCTGCCAGCGCGGTTTCCTCAAGCAGCACGTCAAGAGGCTGCGCGAGGTCTACAGAGGGCGTCGCGACACGATGCTTGATGCGATGGTTGAGTTCTGGCCCAATACATGCAGTTGGACCCATCCCGAGGGGGGGTTGTTCCTTTGGGCTCAGGTGCCAGAGATGATCAACACCACGGACTTCCTGGAGCTGGCCTTGGAGGAGAATGTGGCCTACGTTCCTGGTGTCAACTTCTATCCGAATGAGGATGGGGGGTACAACGCGATGCGCCTCAACTTCTCCTACTCCTCGCAGGATACGATTGTTGAGGGCATCCACCGGCTGGGGGTGGCGCTGAAGAAGGCTCTGGACGGCTGATCGCAGGGCCCCGGTAGGCTGGGAGCAGGAGGCGTGGGGTGTGCTTCCTGCTCCTATCCTGAGCTCCGCTTGGTCTACTGTCGAAGAAAGGTCTCCAGGATCCCGTCAACCTCATCTGGTCGCTGATAGCGCTCACATCGGATGGTCGGGTTGCCCGCTATCAGAGCAGAGAGGCGGTGCTTGGCTTCAGGTCGGTGGAGGCAGAGGATGGGCATACCCAGCGTTTCGGCGCGGGCGATCTCATATCCCACGCCGTGGCTTGGCACGGTGACCTCGGCGACGAGCACGTCCGCCTCCTTCAGCCACTTCATATCGCGTTCGTAGATGGTTTTGTCCGAGAGATCATCCTCCCTGAGGTCCGTTTCCCCGACGTGCTCTGTCAATGCGCGCCCATACGTGTTCAGCAGCCTGACAATCTCGTGGTAGAGCGCTGCGTCTTGTCGTCCTCCCCGAATCGACCCAGCGAAGTAGATTTTCATCGAAGGTCTCCTCCTGGCATAAGGTGCGGCGGATCGGTAGCTGGAAGAGCGATGATACAGTGACTTCCCTGTGTCGTCAAGGTCGCTCTTCATTGCTCGACTGACGTCCAAGCGTAGGGGATGATGAAGCGCTGGCTGATGCCTGAAAAGGCTTGCCCGGAAAGCGAGCTGGTGTATACTTGCCATAGTCCGAAGAGCGCTTTCCTGCAGCACGAACCAGGATGGTCAAAGGTGGCTATAGCGCGTTGAGCGATCTGGGTCCTACTCTCATCAGATCCAAGTTGCAGGTGCCAACCTCTTCCGGCCTTCTCCACCGGCCGCGGCTCTGTAACGCTATCGAGCGCGGCCTGGAGCGCAAGCTGACGCTTATCTCCGCCCCAGCAGGTTACGGCAAGACATCCGTCTTCGTCGATTTCTCCCGACGCACCTCCGTTCCGGTTTGCTGGTACACCGTCGATGAACGGGATCGCGACCTAAGTCTCTTCATTCGATACGTCGTGGGCGCCATCCGGGAGCGATTTCCCGGCTTTGGTGGGAAGACGCGTGAGGTGCTCGCTTCCCGAGGTGGAGATCTCTTCCAGGAGCCAACCGCGGCCGTCGGGGACTTGGTGAACGAGATGCTCGACCTCGACGCGGGGTTCGTCCTCGTGATCGACAACTTCGAGTCCGTGGACGGCGCCCTTGGCATCCGGGAGTTCGTCCATCGACTGCTCGATGTCCTTCCCTCCAACTGTCATATGATGCTCGGCAGCCGCGTGCTTCCCGACGTACCTGTCACGCGTTTGGTTGCCAAGAGAGAGCTCGTCGGTCTCACAGAGCAGGACCTGCGGTTCAAGCCAGGTGAGATCCGTGAGCTCCTTCAGCGCTCGGAGATTGAGGTATCCGAAACCCAGGCGAGAGCTATCGCGACCAACGCTGAGGGATGGATCACGGGGGTCCTGTTGATCTTGGATCTGCTGCGCGAGGATGCCGGGTCTGTGCTCTTCAGCGGTGAACGGGCTACCTCGCAGACATACGACTATCTCGCATCCGAGGTGCTGGAACGACAGCCTCCGGATGTCCGACGATTCTTGCGCACGTCGTCCGTCCTCCGCGAGATGTCCACCCGGCTCTGCCGCGATGTTCTGGGCGTAGACAGAGCACGTTCTCTCCTTGGGGAGGTCGAGCGGCGCAATCTGTTTCTGACCCGATTTGGGGATGGCCGCAGCGCCACCTATCGCTATCATAGCTTGTTCCGTGATTTCCTGCAGGGGCAGCTGCAGGGACAGTATCCCGTCCTCTACGCTGATCTCCACCGTCGAGCCGGTGCTTGGTTCGAGCGAGAACACGATGTGGAGGAAGCGGTCTACCACTACCTTGCTGCCGCTGCGTATCCTGAGGCGACGACGCTGATGGAACAGGTGGCGATGGAGTGGTTCACCCGCGGGCGCGTCGAGACGCTGCTCGCCTGGGCAGACGCGTTGCCCGATAAGATCCGAGGCCAGGCTCCCTGGCTGTCTCTCTTTCAGGGTAGGGCGCTTACCGACCGCTATGAGTACGAAGGGGCGCAAGAGGCGCTGGCGTTTGCGGAGGTCGGGTTCGTCGACCGCGGCGATAAGAGGCGTCTGGCCAGGGTGTACGGCCAACGCGCCACCATTGCCCTTCTGCAGGGATGCTACGGGGACGCGATCGCTGAGGCCCAACGTGCCCTCGAGGTGTTGACCCAGGACGAGGTCCTGGAGCGTGCCGACGTAAGGCGACTCACCGGCAGGGCCTACGTCGGGCAGGGCCGTTTGGCGGAGGGAGTGGCCGAGTTGGAGGAGGCTCTGCGGCTGTTCCGGGAGGCGGAGAGCACCTATGATGTCGTCAACCTGCTGCAGGATCTGGCGTTTGCGTCTACGTCTCAAGGACGTTTCGACGAAGCGTTGGCCTATCTAAGCGAGGCTCTACCCCTGGCACGGCGTCTGGGGTCACCGACCCAACTGGCTGGGGTGCTTAACAGCATTGGGTGGGTCCATGATGTTCGTGGCGAGTATCGCGAGGCGCTGGAGCTGTACGAGGAGGGATTGGCGGCGGCGCGGCGCGGTGATGATCTCCGCAGCCAGGCCAATATCGCCGAGGGAATGGCCACCGTCTACCGCAATCTGGGGGACTACCGACGGGCGGAGTTGCTCTATGATGTCGCTTGGCGAATCGCGCACGAGAACAGGCCTGGCTTGGCTGTCCTCATCCTCGTCGGCCGGATCGATATGTATCGCTGGCAGGAAGATCGTGCGCGTGTGATGTCTCTGTTGGAGCAAGCGTGGACCTTGATTGATGAGAGAGGGCTAGATGTGCGGCGCGGCCTGCTGCGCCTCACGGAGGGGATCGCGCTGGCCGAGAGTGGTCAGCTGGAGCGAGGGCTTCAGCTTCTATCGAGCGGCGTATCGTTCGTGAAGGAGCAGGGGGCCAAGCGGGATCTGGCTCGCGGTCACTTCCTGCGCGCCAAGGCCCATCTTCTGGCCGGGGAGAAGGGCCAGGCTGTCGAGGACTTGCAGCGTGCGATGGACCTGGCGCAGGAGATGGGCACCGACCAGTTCGCCGTTGTCGAGGGCCGCTATGCGCCCGAGCTTCTGGAGCTGGGTCTTGCCGAGGGCGTGAGCGCCTGCCGTGATGTTGTGGAGAAGGTGGAGCGGTTGAGCATCCTCAGACGAGAGCTGGTTGAAGAGGACCGGGAGGGGGCTGAGGACGCCGAGGGACGGCTGGAGATCTACGGCTTTGGCGAGGGGCGTGTGGTGCGCGATGGGCGACAGATCTCCTCCTCCGCGTGGCAGGCGGCCATGGCCAAGGAGCTCTTCTTCTACATCCTCCTCTATGGACCGGTGGAGCGCGATGTCGCTGGCGTGGTCTTCTGGCCCGATCTGCCCCCGGAGAAGGTGACCAACAACTTTCATAGCACGCTCTATCGTGTGCGTCGGGCTCTGGGAAGCGACGCTGTGGTGGTGGAGGACGGTAGGTACATCTTGGGTGTCGACTACTGGTTTGATGTTCAGGAGTTCGAGACGTTGATCGAGCGGGCGCGACTCCTCCCGCCTCACGACTGGCAGGCGCAGGAGCTCTGGCGGCGGGCCGTGGACCTCTACCAAGGTGACCTGTTGCCCGAGGTTGACCGGGCTTGGTGCGTACCCAGGCGGGAGCAGGTCCGAAATGCGTACATTGAGGCGCTGATTGAGCTGGCGCGCTGTCGCGAGGCGCACGGGGCTTTCGAAGAGGCGATCAGTTGGTACCACCAGGCTCTGGAGGTGGATGAACTGCGGGAGGATGTCCATCGGGGCATCATGCGGGCCTACGCCGAGGTGGGCCGGCGCTCCGACGCTCTGGCCCAATACCGCGACTGTCGGGAGATTCTGGGACGGGAGCTGGGCGTCGAGCCCTCGCGGGAGACGCGGAACCTCTACCAGAAGGTTGTCGGCAGGACGCCCGGCTGACCGCCCAGTTCAGACCTCCTCCGGATCTACTGCTTGCCCAAAGACTGCCCCCGCGGCAGTCTTTTTTGTCTCCCCCTCTGGCAGGACGACGTCGCAATCTCTTTGTCTCAGGCGTTCGTTTAGAGGTTTGTTTAGAGCCTCGTGCTACCATGTGTTAGGTTGTATGAGGTAACCGATACACATCAGTGACAAGGAGGTGTGAACATGTTGAAAAGGATCGTTCAGGCGCTTGCGCTGGTAGCCCTGATGCTAGGGCTGGTCATGGGACCCCGGGTAGCCGACAGGATGGCATCAGCTGACCAGTTCGACGTGCCCCGCGTATTGTGCGCCATCGACGGCGGTGGCAGCAGCGGGTACTAAAGGGGGCACAATGCCGCGGAATATTGATGCTCTCATCTGGCGAGCGTTCACCGACGCCGCTTTCCGGAAGGGATTGCTCAACGGCAGTCGCCCCGAGCTCGTGAAGGCTATGGACCTGACGGCAGAGGAGCGGGAGGCCGTGCTCGCGGTGGAGGCTGATTCGCTGGAGGCCTTCGCGTGCGCTCTCTGTCAGTCCTGTGCAGAACCGAACCTGACACAGGGGTGGAATCTGGCTTGAGTAGTCTTCTCACTGGAGGTCCGATATGTCGCGCACAGCACTCAAGCGATTGATCGGTGCTGCCCTGGTCGATCGCGAGTTATGTGACGGCCTGATGAACGGGAAGCGTCTTGCTCTTCTGGCCGACTTCGATCTCACGGGCGAGGAACGCGAGATTCTGCTGTCTGGTGAGGCGAGGTCGGTGCAGGAGCTCGCTACCACTGTGCACAGCTGGCTCAAGGAGCGAGGTGATTCAGCCTCTCCACATCTACGTGTAGACTCTGATGTGATTCAGGCGTTGTAGGAGCTTTGTGTCGGGTTCACGTTATCTGCACGAAGGGGAGACACAGGCATATCTTGGCGACGTGCCATCGTGTTTGGAGGGCTTCCTGGTCGAGAGCCTGGCTTACGGGTTGTTGCAGGCATTCCACGTCATGGGGCCGCCTGTGCCGGTGCGCGACATGATTCGGAGCTCTCATCCGGTCTTCGAAAGCTTGAGTCTGTTGGAGCTCAACCTGGGCCTGTACGATGCAGTCTATCGATCGCTCATCAACGGTTCGTGCTTGATCGCGGTCGATCTGGATCATCCGCCCGCTCTGCAGCGTTTCGCAATGGCGAGAGAGCTGTATGTGGCCTTCTGCTACTCCCGTCGCGCTGCTGAGCTAGACTGGCCTGATCGAGATCACCCGCGAAAGCGGAGTAGCTTCTTCGCTCGTTGTCTGCTGATGCCAGCAGCGTGGGTTAAGCAGGTCTCTGCTCGGACCGGCTCTCTCGCCGAGCTGACCGCCGTCTTCGGTGTCTCGACCGAGATGATGGCTCCTAGACTGAAGGAGGTGGGTGTAGAGCTCACGCCATAGAATCGTCTCTGTACGATGAGCCCATCCAAGACGGCTCGGGCGAACCTATCGCCCACTCTGCCGTCGAATCGCCTGTCCTGCACGGGCATAGATTGCCGACGCGAGCTGCCCGCGATGGAGCGCCACTGGCTCGGCTGCCCGGGGGCGTGTCTCGGTTGCCAGTCCGCCTGGTGCCGTGTACCATGTGGCCCACTGTGGAGAAGTTAGGTTCTTCGCGGCTGAGATGTCTGGCGCTCGCCGGCGCGTTGATCGTCACCTTCCTGATTGCGTGCGCCTCTCCTGCCGATCCCACCTGGGAGCGATTGCGGGAGACGGAGACGCTCCGGGTGGGCATGGACGCGAGCTTTCCCCCTTTTGAGAGCATCGCTGCAGATGGTTCCCTGGTCGGTCTCGACGTCGATCTGTCGCGCGAGGTGAGCGGACGATTGGGCCTCGAACCTCGCTTTGTCGCCAACCTGCCCTATGACGGCCTCTACGATGCGCTGACGGCGGAGCGCGTCGACATTGTGATCTCTGCACTCGTCGTCGACCCGTCCCGCATGGACGGTTTTGCCTATTCGAGCGTCTATTTCGATGCGGGACACGTTCTGGTGTCGCGCGCGGGTCGACAGACCTTCGCATCTATGGCTGATCTTGGGGGACATCGGCTGGCCGTGGTCCTGGGGACGGAAGGAGATCGGGAGGGGAGGCGCTGGGCTCGGCGCCTGGCGGACCTGGGTGTCGTCCAATATCGGACGCCCGCCCAGGCCCTGGGCGCGCTTGAGAGCGGAGAGACAGACGCTGCTTTGGTCGATCACGTCTCGGCACTGCAGGTGATTGGCGAGGGAAGCGATCTGGTCATCGTTGGGGAGCCCGTGGTCGAGGTCCCGTACGCCTGTGCAATGCGGGGCGGCAGTGTTCAACTGCTGCGGGCAGTCAATGGGGCTCTGGCGGCCATGGAGGACGATGGGACGATGGAGGCCCTGATTTCCAAGTGGCTGAGGTAGACGCCCGGCGCGGCCGTGGGACGGCGCTCTTGGGAGAGGTGAATCGGCGCTGCTCTCCCGATCCGAGGAGGGCTAAGGCAGCGTGATGGTGTGCGGCAGGAGCAGACGGTCGTCTGGCAGCGGCTTCCCCTCGCTGTCGACCGCCTGGAGGCGCTGCTTCGTGTCGGGGTCGTACCAGCCCACTGCCAGGTCATACCGCCCGGCCGCCACGTCCTTCGTTGAGAGCTCAACCTCGTCTGAGATCACCTCGCCCGCGGCCCACTGACCGGTTGGATAGGTAAACCCTCGCGGCATCGCGTCCACCTGGGATGCGGGCTCTCCCGTCTCTGGATCAGCCAGATGGACGAAGAACGCGTAGTGAACGTCCGGCGTTGTCATCGCTTGCCAGTAGAGCGTCAGGTGCACGTTCTCTCTTCCCCGCTTCAGGTCGTACCCGGCCAGCTCGATCATGTCTCCGAAGCGAGCCCTCACGCTCTCTTCCATCTCAGGCAGCTTCCAAACCCGCTCCCTTTCTCGAACCGTTATCGGGGTGGGGTGGGTGTACGAACCGATTCGCGTTCCACGTCCAGGTTCCTTGAGCGTAAGAGAGAGTGTGTACTCCCCCGGCGGGAACGTCGGAGGGATGGCTAGGGCTGTGCGGCCGGCGATCCAAGCGCCGGCTGGCCACTCCCGCGGCGAGGATCCAGGAGCCAGCGGTTGCGTGCTGGTGATGCTTTGGCCAACTCCCTTCAACTGCCATTCGACCACGTAGTTCTCTGAGGGCTTCTTCACGGTCGACCAGTAGGCGGTCATCTGCAGGCTCTCCCCCTGAGAGATGCTTCCTGGCATCTCAATCCGGCTTAGCACGAGATCCTCGCCCAGTTGAGCCGTAATCAGCGGGTCAGGTCTTTGCACAGTCTTCGTCAGGGCGACGGTCATCGAGTACTGGCCCACGCTCCTCCAGGTTGCTACCTGATAGAGCGTGATGGCGAGGGTGTAGGCGTCACCGGGCGGTATCCCCGGCATCAGGGCCGGGACGTGATGATCGTGGATGACGCGGCGAGACGGCCAGAGGCTGGTGGGTAGAAAGCCGTGACCCGGCTGGGTATCGTAGCCGGCCTGGTCGCCTTGGTGCAGCCACTCATTGCCCGCGGTGTCGGTCAGGCTCAGGCTGAGCCCATAGTTGGCGGCAACAGGCTCTGTGGCGGACCAGTCGAGTTGAACATTGAGTCGATCAGCCCCGAGCTGTGTGACCCGGACGTCGTGCAGGCGCAGGGCACCCTCGGCGAACGTCGCGTGCACAGGTTCTCCCGTGGATGTCCGATCTGTTTCGATCCAAACGGGCCGCAAGGTGACCAGCGGGCTCGGTGTCTGGGCGATCAAGCCCGTCGGCCCATCGTCGATTTGGAGCAGGTGGATCCCGGGTGCTGTCTCCTGTGGCACCGAGAGGGTTACGACGGTGCTGCCCGCGATGCCGGGAGCGGACTGTCGCTGGTCGAGCCTGATCGCTGCCTCCGCTGTGGCCGGTATCTCGTTGTGCCGTACCGCCGCTGGTGAGATCAACCGCAGCTTCGTAGGAGCTTTCGCAGGAGCCGCCCTGGAGTTGCCTTCATCCCTCCTCCAGTTGAGAGTCACTGTCAGAGTCTTGCCTGCGGTGATCGCGTCGTCGGCAGAGGACTTCAGGTTCCCATAGCTGTAGCTGATCAGCTCCCATCCGTCGAAGGGTACCCCGCCTGGATTGTGATGGAGATATGGCATCTCCTCAAAATCCATCGTCAGGTCGCGGCTGGAGCTTGAGGTAACGCGAGGATGAAAAGCTGTCAACAGCGATAGGGTGATGACGAAGGGCAGGTAGGGGATCGCGGCACGGCAGTTCCGGATTGTCGATCCCGGTCGTCTACGCGGTGGCTCTCTCTTCCCTTGTTCGCGCTCTCGCTGTCTGCGTTCTGTTCTCTGCTCGTTCCCCTTCTTGACGGTAAGTGCCACGACTGTCACTGCGGTGATGAGGGATACGAGCTCGGCGCCAAGACGTAGCGGCGTGCGTCCTAGGCGAATCTCTACCGCGTGCGAGCCCGGAGGTACGTACAGGCTGACGTAGCCTGAGCCGGGCGTCGGCTCCACCTCGAGACGTGTCCCGTCCACCAGGGCGTGCCAGCCTGGCCAGTAGTAGAGGGGGAAGGCCACCTCTGAGCCCTCGTCTCCGGCCTCCACGTGCCAGACCCGGCGCGTTGGCTTGCGCTTACTTCTCTCCGCGCTGAGCAGCGCTCCACGTATAGGTATGGCGCGGGGGGATGCATCGGGCGAGAGCTGTTCCGCTCCGATGTAGGGGCGAGGTCTTACCCACGTGGGGAGGTACTCGTGACGGATGGTGGAGCCGATGTTGCCGGTGAAGAGCTCATACAGCCGTAGTCGCTCAGAGTTCACGTTGTCGGCGCTGATGGGCAGGTAGGTCGGCCTCAGGCTGATCAAGTTTGTTGTCATCAGGGCAGCGCCCAATGCAATAGCGCCGGCCCAGACCAGGTGGCGCCGCTGGACGGTGATGTGTGAGACAGCGCCACCGGTCAACAAGGCCACAAACAGCGCTTGAATGGAGAGAAAGCGCCACGGGAACTGAACCATGGGTAGGAGGGGCAGATGGTCCCAAAGCGGCCGCGAAAGCGGCGTGATCAACCAGGTGCTGAGAAGGAGCCCTAGGAGGGCAAAGCCTAGCTTCGCCATGGTCGGATGCCGTTTCCGAAGCTGAGGGCCCGGTGCTTCGGACGTCCCATCCCGGGGGGTGAACCGCGAGCGAATCCCTCTGAATGATACAATGAGTACGCCCGCCAATGCCAGCGCGCTCTGTGCCAATCCCATCGCGAAGGGGGAGATGTCGTCCTGCCCGGTGGCGTAGTCAAACAACAGTCTCCGCTGGACGAGATCGGTTCCGCGGAAGTGATTGCCGTAGAAGAAGTAACCGCTGGTCTGAGCGGTCAGCTGGACGTACTTGGTCTCGGCCAGGGCCGGTAGCCAGAACCAGGATGAGAGCAGCAAGGCTATCAGCAGAGGTAGGGCGAGGAGGGAGCAGCGGCCGATAGCCTTCCCAAGCGAGCGGTCTGGTCCGAGGACCGCCGCGCGTGCGACATGAAACGCCACGTAGAGGAGGATGAGGGGTGAGAAGATGAGAGCCGAGACGTTGTGGGTGACGATGAGGCCGGCATAGGCCAGGGCTGGGACCAGGGCTCGTCGTAGGGATGGCCGCGAAGCAAGCCGGTCGAATCCCCACAGGATGAGGGGGTAAAAGGCGAAAGCGGCGAACTCAGAGAGAGAGTCTCCCCGCACGTAGAGGTTGACGAGATGGAACGGCGCTGCTGTGTACGCCACGGCGGCCAGCCATGCTCCAGGGCGGCTGTGGAGCACCTGTTCGGCCCAGCGGTACATCGTCAGCGCCGATGCCGCCAGAAAGAGGGTCTGCGTCAGCTTGATCGCCGTGAGGATATCGAGGCCGAGGAGTTCAAGGCCAGCGGCGACGTAGTACGGCAGCGCTGCGTAGTAGCTGAAAAATGGGTAGCCAAATCCATAGGCTGCATCAGGCATCCATCGGACCGGGAAGACGCCAGCCCGCAGGTTAGCGACAAGCTGGTGGGTCCGAAGCAATAGGAACGGGCTATCTCCGCCTCCGCGCGTGTTCAGCAGGCCCGGTCCCCATAGTGGGCCTGCCGCAAGCAGTGACAAAAGCAAGAGCGTCGCCAGGGGGATGATCCGTTCCCAGGCGACGCTCCGTGAAGCGTTGCTCATCTCTGAGTCTGCCTCCGTGCCGAGGCGAACTCGAGGGACGGCGCAGCTAGTAGCGGCGGCGTCTGCTCAAGAAGAAGAGCACGGCGATAGCTCCAGCCAGGATCAGAACAAGCACCCCTGCTACTCTCGCAACGTTGGTCAGTACGTTGCCCAACAGCCCGTTGCCGTTCGTGTCGGTTCTGCCCTCATCGCTCGCTGAACCCGCATCGGGGGATTCCTGATCGGCCTCATCTGGGCTCGCCTCCGCTGTGTTTCGGGCGTTGCCGAACTGGAGGTCGAAGCTGGTCCCCTTCGCCAGGGCAACGTTCTGCTCGGGCAGGCCGGTTGCTTGGTAGCCAGCCGGCGCTTGTTGGATCACGCGGTAGGAGCCAGGGGCCAGTCCTGTGAAGCAGTGGGGCTCATTGACTCCATCCGACGTGTACTCCGCCAAGACGCCGGAGGCCGTGGCGAGGGTGAAATCAACGTTAGGCAGAAGCTCCTCGGTGTCGGGGTCCCGCACGGTGTCACCATTCCGATCGTGGAAGGCGAGTACACAGACTGAAGCTCCCTCCGTTGTAGCCGTAGGTGACGGCAAGGCCTCGCCCTCGCCCTCCGATTCGGGCGTCGCTGTTGGAGGTTCGGGAAGGGGCGTTGAGGTTGGGGCCTCGCTCGGGACCGAGACGACCAACTCCTGGCCTACGCGGATCAGGTTGTTGGCGCCGATCGAGCCGGCGTTGAGCTGCTGCAGCTCATCCACCGAGATGTCGTATCTGAGCGCGATGCTACTCAGTGTATCTCCGCTCTGAACGACGTGCACGATCGATCCATCTGGGCGCGGGGTCGGGGTGGGAAGGGGCGTGGGTGAGGGGCCCGGCGTCGCCGTGGGCGGGGGCGGCAGCGGCGTGGGAGTAGGTGTGTGGGCCATGCCGAGCGGCTCTAGCCTCAGAGCGTCCATGAAGATGCCGTTATTGTCAATCCCCCACTTCGCAGCAAATTCCACGTAGACTGTCATCTCCGGTTCCGTGGCCACGAACGTGAACTGCAGCGTGGTGCGGGCCAGGTAATAGGGTGACGTGTTCGTGGGGTTGGCCCAGTTGCTGAAGTTGATGGCGCTCTCATCCTGCCAGTTTGCCCCTTTCGGCCCGGCGCCAAGACGTACCTGGGCCGCGAAGGGATCGCCTGGCGCCACCTTTCCGGACTCCCAGTCGTACGTGTCGACGTTCACGGGTACCACAAAGCGATACTCCCTGCCGACCTCCAACCCACCGACATCCTGGGACATGCCGGCGTGGATAGGAGCCTTCGACCAGAAGATCTTCACGGTGTGGTCGCCGTCCCAGTAGAAGAGATCATGCTCGTCCGGGGGGACCTGCGCCTTCGGCAGGACACGGCTCTCTGGGCGAACCGTCGCGTTGTAGGCATCACCCATCTCCTCCCCTTCCGTCCAGTGCATCCTCCAGTGATTGGGGCACTGCTGCGTGCTGCTGACGTCGTACCAACCTTGCTCAAAGCCACCGTTCTTCAGAAGGTTCTGCTGCTCTTGGGCCAGGATCTGCTGAGGAGACGCAGAAATCACGATCGTCGCGACAATGTTCAGGACCAAGATCCCTCGTAGAATGGGGCGAATACCGTTCTTAAACACTTTCATCCTCCTCGATCCATACGTCTCTCGATGAGCGCTCCCTGACTCCAGCGCTCCAGCCTGCTCCAGTCGGGCAGTGATTTTAGCACATTTGACTAAAAGCACAACGCCTGGCCAGGTGGTCGCCTCGTGCACAGCACCCGAGCAGCCTGCACCGTCTCTTCAGTCCCCTACGGGGAGGATCAGCATGTCCGCTGTCGATCCTGAGGGTGTCGTGACCGGTAGTCGCTCCAAGGTGGGCCAGGCGTACAGACCCACTGCTATCTTGGGCGCGGTCAGTTCGCCTGCCGGAAGCTCCAGGGTGTGGGCGTCGACGACGACGTCTCCGGGGTGCCACAGGTGTGTCGGATAGTAGCCGTCACCGGGCTGAGCGTCGTCCTGGGCCATCAGCCGGTCTCCTGCGCATCGATCATCGCACACGTAGACAAAGGCCGTATAGGCTTCATCCGGCCTCTCTTGTGCGCGCCACAACAGGCGCACGTCCCAAGTGCGGCCCTTCGCCTCGATTGCAAGGTCGACCAGCTCGATGGATGCGCCGAAGCGGGCCAGAGGTGCGGGCTGCTGCTCTTGCAGCGGTTCAACACGGTATGATGCGTAGGCGGCGTACGCCTTGTCCTCCAGATCTCCTCGCGTCAGCGGTCCGGCGTGTGCCTCGATTTGAGCCGGATGGGGAAGGGCTTCCAGATAGGGCCGTAGGTCATCGTAGGGCCAGAGAAGGAGCATTATCTCCTCAGTGGGTGATGGACGTGGTGGGCTGTCTGGTCGAAACGTGATCAGAGCCTGCTGCTCGGGCACCAGAAACGGGAGCGCCTCCCACGCCTCCCACAGTCGCTTGTCCAGGTATGCGCGTCGTTCCTGCTTTGGGGGTTGAACCGAAGCCGCCGTGGACGCTAGTGCGCCCTGGCCTTCCCACCCCACACCCGTAAAGCGGTTGACCTCTGCGGCCAGTTCGGTGGCGGCAGCCTCAAAGGCGTAGGCGGTCTGGGAGTTCGTGCCGTAGTCGACGAAATAGTCTCGCACGGTGGCTCCCAGGCTGAAGGTCAGGACCAGGCAGAGCAGGACGGAGCCCCACAGTCGTCGACTCTGGCGTGCGTCAGCACGCCAGAGCGCCTCCAGGCCCAATGCGGGGAGGACGACCAGGGGAGGGAGCACGCCAACTGCCCGCAGGAAGTGTGGCGCGTCGGCGGCAGCTAGAGTCGGCACCAGCATCGTGCCCACCCAGATCAGGGTCAGAGCCGAGCCGATGTCTCGTCGTCTGGCCTGACGTGCCGCTCGCACTGTCCCCAGGACCATCGCCGCTCCCATGAGCGGGGTGAAGACCGGGCGCCCTGGGACGTTGTGGCGTGGGATAGAGTCGCCGCGAACGAAGAACAGCCCCAACGTGCGGATCAGATGGCGTCCCATCGTGCCCCAGAGATCGCCTTCATTGACGACTGGGTTGAACACGGAGACCTGGCTCGGGCGTACCATCACGACGCTCCAGTGAAGGGCAGCATACGTGCCCAAGGGGATCAGCGAGATGAGCGCCCCGATGCCGAAGTAGAGCGCGTCAGGCCACAGGCGATCGGTCTGACCGCTGAACAACAGGTAGGCGGCGAGGCCGAGCACGGCGACGGGCGTGAACTGTGCTGCCACGTAGGTGTAGAACGTGAGGCCGTAGAGGATTCCGGTCAGTAGCCAGGCGCGCGGGCGTCGCGATTGGAAGGCGTGTGCCCCTGACCAGAGCAGGGCTGCGGTCGCCAGCGGCAGCATCACGGCCCGGAAGCCAACCCGGCTAAGTTGGATGTGCCACACCGTCACCGAGATGATGGCAGCGCTCAGAAGCGCTGTGCGACGATTGAACCAGGCGCGAGCCATCAGATACGTGGCGGGGACGGTCAACGTGCCGCATAGGGCAGCCGCGAGGCGCACGGCACAGGGTGTGCGGCCAAGAGCACCAACTGTCGCAGCGATGAGATAGAGAAATAGCGGTTCGCGGCCGTGGTTGGCTGGGAAATAGATGGGAAACTCACCCCCGAGGACCCGGAGTGCGTCCAGGCCGTTGAAGGCTTCGTCGCGGTAGAGCCCTGGAGGAACGTCGCCCAGGCTGAGAAGACGCAGAGCGCCCGCCAGCGCCGTCAACCCCACGATTGGGGCCCAGATTCGGCCATAGCGGCGCCAACGGCCTGATAGAGTCTCACCGTCTGCCGTGTTCGTCAAAGCGAGGGCATTATAGCACGCCGAAGGCTTGAGTGTCAAACGTCCTGCACGAAGCGGGCCGCTCCTGACTGCTACTTTGCAGAAGGAGGGATGGTTTGCGTTTGCAATTTAACTGTACTCGTGGTAGAATTGACGCAATCTGCAAGGGGCCGATGTCGCTTCTTGCTCTTCAGTCGTGTCCATGGGGAGGCTCGTCGTTCGGGGGGCAACGCTGCACCTGACGGGAGTGGTCTCGGCGGCCGCGTCCAGATGGGAAAAGCGTCTTGAGCGCTTCCTATGTCTAGAGTTTAGAAGGAGATCCAGCGATGTTTCGCGAGAAGATACAACAGAAGTACGATGATCTGACGCCCAGTTTCCGTAAGCTTGCCGATTTCATGCTGCAGAACCAGCTCGATGCTGCCTTTATGACCGCGACGGAGTTGGCCAATCGGCTGGGTGTGGACGCTGCCACCGTCGTTCGCTTTGCCCAGGAGCTTGGCTACTCAGGCTTTCGAGAGTTGAGTAAAGAAGTACAAGAGATCGTTCGATCGGAGTTGAAGGCATCCTACACTGCGGATCTGAACGCTACAGAGGATCTGCAGCTCTTCCGCGGCCTTCTGGACAATGAGAAGCACAATCTGGAGCTTGCCCAGGATAGGTTGTCGGAACAGGTCAACGTGCTGCTTCCTGCGCTCTTGGATGCTGATCGGATCTGGGTCGTGGGGCAGGGCCTTTGTGTTCATCTGGCTGCCCTTTGCGCCGGTGCTCTACGGGAGGTTGATCTGCCAGCTGTCGATATCGCGACCGACCCCTTGGAGGCATCGACCAATCTGAAGGAGGTCGGAGAGGGTGATCTGGTGCTTGGATTCTCTCTCACCGGCATGGACCTGGACACAGCTAACGTGATTCGTTTCGCTCGTGAGCGGGGGGCGAGGACCTTTGTCTTCGGTGCGTCATCCGTTGCTGCGGCTGCCCTGGAGGCCGAGGCCTCGATCATCTGTCCGGGGCCTGCTCAGACGGGCGGCCCTTCATTCACTGGGCTGGCTGCTATGATCGTCGTGGTGGCTGCCGCCTTTGCTGCTCGCTACCCTGGGGAAGTAGACGCCATGACCGACGCCACGCGGCGGAGCTATCAAGAGTTATTGGATATGCAGGTGGAGAGCGCGGCCGACTTGGATACTGAGGATCTGTGGCGCGAATTCTAGATCTGGATCGAGTTGCGGACAGTGGTGGCTGAATTGCCGTCTTGTGTCAGGCTGGTGAAGGCCCGGTGGAAGCCGGGTCTTCTTGCTGAATGGGCGGTAGACGGGGAGTGTTTGTTGTCTTTGTCGTTCGACGCACCTTGAGATGGATTCTAGGCTTGATTGGCAGATGATGGAATCAGAGGAAAGAGACATGGTTATCCTTGTGGAGGATCTCGTCAAACGTTACGATGACGTGGTTGCTGTCGACCAACTGTCATTCGACGTGGGACAGGGAGAGCTCTTTGGCCTCCTTGGTCCCAATGGTGCCGGGAAGACGACCACGATTCGCATCATCATGGACATCCTTCAACCCGATGCAGGAAGCGTCAGGATCCTGGGCCAGCGTCCAGGTGATGCCAAGGAGCGTGTTGGCTATCTGCCGGAGGAGAGGGGATTGTACCGCGATGTCAAGGTGCTCGATACGCTGGTGTATCTGGCGGAGCTGAAGGGTATGTCCCGCACGACGGCCCACGATCGAGGGCAGCAGCTGCTTGAGCGGGTTCGTCTGGATGACTGGGCTGATCGGAAGGTCAAGGATCTGAGCCGGGGGATGCAGCAGCGGCTTCAGTTCATCGCGAGCTTGGTGCATGACCCCGACCTGCTCATCCTCGATGAGCCGTTCCAGGGGCTGGATCCGGTCAATACCGAGCGGCTCAAGACATTCGTCGACGATCTTCGTCGGGCAGGAAAGACCATTGTGCTCAGCACCCACCAGATGAACCTCGTGGAGGCGCTGTGCGACCGTATCCTCCTGATCGACAGAGGGCGTGCCGTTCTCTATGGTCGCCTGGACGCGATCAAGGAGCAGAGTGCTCCCAACACAGTCCGCTTGCGTGCCGACGAAGTGCCCGCTGAGCTGCCGGGCGTCCTGTCCGTGGAGCCGGACGACGGTGCCTTCAACCTGACCCTGGCAGAGGGCATGGATCCCCAAGATGTGTTGCGGGGTCTGGTGGAGCAGGAGGTTCAGGTTCGTGAGTTCGAGGTCGCTCCGGTGCCGTTGGAGGACATCTTCGTGAAGGTCGTTGGTGGGGGAGGCGAGGGGGAGTAGCTCTATGAACTGGCGCAAGATCCTGGTGATTGCTCGACACGAGTATCTGATCAACGTGAAGCGGCTGGGATTCATCATCATGACCGCGATCGTGCCCGCCCTTGGCGTCATAGGATTGCTGATGGCTACGATTCTCGGGGGAGAGGCTCGTCAGATTGGTGATTTCTTGGAGAGGCAGTTTGCGGGCGACGGAGAGCCTTCCGCTGTCGTTGATAGCTCGGGGATCTTCTACCCGATACAGCCTGAGTATCAGGAGGACTTCGTTCCCTTTCAGAGCGAGGAGGCGGCCAGAGAGGCGCTCGAAGCGGGAGAGATATCCCGGGCGCTCTTGATCCCGGAGGATTATCTGGAGACAGGCAGGGTGGTTGTGCTGACTCAGGGCAGCGGCTTCGGGGCAGTGGAGGTGAGCGACTCGTCCGATGTGCGTGCGTTTTTCGTCGACCATCTCTTGGCGGACCGCGTCGATGAAGCCGTCCGCGAAAGGGCGGCCAATCCGTTGAGGGTGGAGCCAAGGGTGATATCGAAAGGAAAGACACGCGGCGAGGGGCCTCTGAGCTTCGTCTTAACCTTCGTCATTCCGTACATACTTTCCTTCTTCCTCATCATGACCATCTTCGTCTCGTCGGGCTATCTGTTGCGGAGTGTTGCAGAGGAGAAAGAGACGCGAGTTGTTGAGCTCGTCATCTCTTCGGTGCGCCCTATGGAGCTCATGGCGGGCAAGGTGGTCGGGCTGGGTGCCGTTGGCCTGACCCAGGTGCTGATCTGGGTGATCAGTGTCGTGGCGTTTAGCGGCGGCTTGGTGGCCCTGGTGGCCGCCGCTGGAGTGGCCTTCATACCGGCGCGCGTGATGATCCTCGGCGTTGTCTACTATCTGCTCGGCTACACCCTCTATGCCATCCTGATGGCGGGCATCGGGGCGTTGGGCACCACGATGCAGGAGAGCCAGCAGCTGGCCGGCGTCTTCTCCTTCTTCGCCGCCATACCCTACATGCTGAGCGGGTTCCTCTTCACCAATCCCAACGCTCTCGTGGCGCGGGTGTTGAGCTTCTTTCCCCTCACCGCGCCAACGATGATGATGCTGAGGCTGCCCTTGGGCGACCTGCCGTGGGTGGACGTGGTCGGCAGCGTCGCGGCGTTGGTCGTCTCTCTCCCGGTAGCCCTGTGGGTGGGGGCGAAACTGTTCCGCGTCGGCCTGCTGATCTACGGCAAGCGTCCTACGCTGAGGGAGATCTGGGGGATTGTGACGAGCGCCGGGTAGCCCCGGGCGGATGCGGCCAGAGCGTCAAACCGCTTGGTCTGCCCCGCTTAGGCCCGCTCCCTCAGCCACGTGACCAGCAGGCTCAGGTCGACATCCGCCTGATCCCCCGATCTCATATCGCGCACCGTGGCCTTTCCGCTCTCCAGCTCGTTCTCTCCCAGGATGACCGTGTAGCGCACGGCACGCTTGTCAGCCTCGCGGAGCTGACTTCTCAGTCCTCGCTCTCTCCCCATCGCCAGGTAGACGCCCACGTCCGCGCGGCGAAGTTCGTCCATCAGTCTCATAGATTCCTTGCGCGGCCTCTCGCCCAGATAGGCCAGGAAGATCTCGGGGGTCCGTGGGGCGGGGGGCTCCACATTCAGCTTCTTCATCGTGATCACGATCCGCTCCAGCCCTATCGCCACGCCTACGCCTGGCGTCTCGGGGCCACCGAGGAGTTCTGCCAGGCCGTCGTATCGCCCCCCGCCGCAGAGGGCGCTCTGCGCGCCGATCCCCGACTGCCAGACTTCGAAAACGGTCTTCGTATAGTAATCAAGTCCACGCACCAGCCGGTGATTGAGTACGTATCGCCGATCGAGCAGCTCCAGGTACTCGCGCAAGCTGCTGAAATGCTCTCTGCATTCGTCGCACAGGTAGTCTACGATGCGAGGTGCGTCTTCGATGATCGGCTGACACTGCTCGTTCTTGCAATCGAGCACGCGGAGGGGGCTTTGCTCCAGCCGTCGTCGGCAGTCGTCGCAGATCTCGTCATCGTGCTGGCTGTAGTAACCCTTCAACGCCTCCACGTACGCTGGGCGACAGCGCGGGCAGCCGGTGGAGTTCAGCTGGAACTCCAGGTCTGGAATGCCGAGGCCGGCGTAGAGATCCCACACCAACGTCATGATCTCAAGGTCGGCAGCTGGGTCCTGTTCGCCAAGAATCTCGGCGTTGAACTGGGTGAACTGGCGGTAGCGACCGGCCTGGGGGCGATCGTAGCGAAAGGTCGGCCCGATGGAGTAGAGTTTCTGCGGCTTCACCTCCACGTGAAGCCCGTTCTCGATGTAGGCCCGCACGACGCCGGCGGTGAACTCGGGGCGGAGCGTGAGGTCGCGTCCACCTTTGTCTGTGAAGGTGTACATCTCCTTCTCCACGACGTCGGTGCCCTCGCCGATGCCCCGAGCGAAGACGTCTGTGGCTTCGAAGATCGGTATGTCGAGGCGCTCGAAGCCGGCCAGCTCTGCAAGGTGCTTGACGTGAGTGCGCAAGCGGGTCCAGTAGGGCTGTTCCTCCGGCAGGATGTCCAACGTTCCAGGTGGTCGCTGATAACTGGTCATAAGTCCCTCCTTCCAGGTCTATGCAAGACTGAGCAGGTGCATGATCACGCCAGGGATGAAAGCGCGTCCTCTCGTGACAGATGCTGGCTAGTATTATAGTCGGACTCAAGGGTTTCGCCAGCCAAATAGGGGACTGGGCTGCGTGTCATTTGGTGAGGGGGCGACGACGTCACGCCCGTGCCCAGTCCGTGGCCCATTGAGGCCGGTCGGGGATGTAGACGGTGATGGCCACGATCTCCTCTCTATCGGCGTATTCGCAGACGACGTGAATCCGGAGATCGAAACCGATGGTGGGCCCGACGATGAGCACGCGTTGTCGCCTGGGGTAGTGCTCAAGGATCTTGCCGTTGAAGATGGCGTGAAAGACGTCTTTGGCTCGCAGGCTCTCCTTGTAGGCCTCGTAAAGGGCGTGTTCGCTGAGGCGCATCAAGTCGTGGGAGGCTAACAGATCGTCGACCTCTGAGATTGCCATCCATGCGTTCCTTTCGACACCGACGCGGGCAAGAAGGAGCGTCGATATAGCGCTTCACGGCCTGCCCCCTGGCCCACGTTCCGTGGGAGGCCTAGTATACGTCCTTTCCTGGACGGAGGCAAATCGCTTGGCAGCGTCCAATTGACGAGAGGGGCAGGAAGGGTATAATCAGGGCGCATTTGCTACTCGACATTCGACTGAGGCCACACGGGGGCAAGCTCTTCAGCTGCTTGTGCTGAATGACTTCCACGTGAGGGCTCTGTGCTTCAGGGGGATTCAGGTCATCTAGGGGAGGAACCATGATCGACGTCAATGAGCTGCGCAAGGGTGTCACGTTTACGATGGATGGTGAGCTCTATCGCGTCCTAGAGTATGAGCATCACAAGCCAGGACGAGGCAAGGCCTACATCCGCACCAAGCTGCGCAACATAAACACCGGGGCGACCATCAAGCACACGTTTATCTCTGGCGACAAGGTGGAGGATGTCTACGTCGAGCGGCGGGGCGTCCAGTACCTCTACACGGACGGTGACCTATACCATTTCATGGACACGGAGACGTACGAGCAACTGGCGGCGCCCGCGTCCGTGCTGGAGGAGGATGCCAACTACCTCCTGGAGAGCATGGAGATCGTTGTGGCGGTATATGGAGGCCGGATCATCGACGTCGACTTGCCAACCAAGGTCGATCTGGAGGTTGTGCAGTCGGAGGTGGCAGTGGCCGGTGACCGCGCGACGGGGACGCTGAAGACTGTGACCACGGAGACGGGCTTGGAGGTGGAGGTTCCCCTGTTCGTCGAGGTCGGGGATGTCATCCGCGTCGACACGCGAAACGGTGAATACGTCACACGCGTGTAGACCCGCGACCACTGGCGTTGGAAGGAACCTATGAGTCAAAGAGCTAGACGCCTTCTCATCAGCGTGATCGTCGCTTTCGCAGCCCTCGTGCTGCTCCCTATCCTATCTGGCAACGCCGTCTCCTTCTACACGGACTGGCTCTGGTTCGACAGCGTAGGGCAGCTGCGCGTGTTGCAGACTCGGATCCTGGCCCGCGTTGTGCTGTGGGTGGCGGGTCTCTTGATCGTGCTCGCCTTTCTGGCGATCAACTGGTCCTTGCTACCAAGGCGGTTGCTCGGGCGCTTTCAATTGAGGATCCGAGGCCAGGGGCGCGTGTCAGTCACCATTGGTGCGCGACTTCTGACCATCCTTCTCAGTGTTATCGCTGTCCTGGTGGCTCTGACGATGGCGTCGGCGGCCGCCGGTAGGTGGATGACGGCCCTGCGGTTTAGTCATGGCGCATCTTTTGGGTTGAGCGATCCAATTTTTGGCTTCGACGTCGGCTTCTTCGTCTTCAAGCTTCCCTTCTACCGCTTCCTCACGAGCTGGCTTATGGCCCTGGTTGCAGTGACCCTGATCGGGAATGTCCTCGTCTACGTGCTCGCCGGACGTATCCGGGAGGCGGAGGCGATTGGGCATCTCTCGGTGCTGGGAGCCCTCTTCTTGATCGGCAAGGCGGTTGGCTATCAGCTGCAGCGATGGGCGCTGCTTGAGTCGTCTTCCGGTGTCGTCTACGGGGCCGGCTACACCGACGTGAACGCTCGCATGCCGCTCTTCTATCTGCTGACGGCCTTGGTGGTGGTCGGGGCTGTGTTGCTGTTGATCAACATCCGTATTCGCCGGTGGAGGCTGCTCATCTTCGTGGGAGTCGCCTGGTTGGCCTTGAGCCTGATCGGTCAGTTCTATCCGGCGGCGATGCAGCGGTTCACTGTCGAGCCTAATGAACTGAGATTAGAGCGGGAGTATATCGAGCACAACATCCGCTTCACGCGCTATGCCTACGGGCTTGAGGGCATTCAGGAGTTCGACTACCAGCTCACGGGAGACCTGACGTTTCAGGATCTGGAGGACAGCACCGATACACTCGATAACGTCAGGCTGTGGGATTGGAAGCCGCTGCGGACGACGTACGAGCAGATTCAGGAGATCCGCACCTACTACACCTTCGCTGACGTCGACATTGACCGCTACATACTCGACGGTCAGCTGCGCCAGGTCAATCTGGCCGTGCGCGAGCTGGATATCGAGCAGATGCGCGAGGATGCGCGAACCTGGATCAACCAGCATCTGATCTACACGCACGGCTACGGGCTTTGTCTGAGTCCCGTGGCCGAGGTGAGCGAGGAAGGATTGCCCCACCTCCTGGTGCGCAACATTCCTCCCGAGACCGATAGTTCCACGCTGGAGCTAGAACGGCCTGAGGTTTACTTTGGTGAGAAGACGTCCAACTATGTCATCGTCAATGCGACCAGCGAGGATGAGTTCGACTACCCCAGCGGTGATGAGAACGTCTACACGCGCTACAAGGGAGATGCCGGCGTGGTGATGGGGGGCTTGCTGCGCCGCATCGCGTTCGCGCTGCGCTTCAACAGCACGCCGATTCTGCTCTCCAGCGAGGTCAATCCTGAGAGCCGCGTTCTCTTCCACCGGGTGCTCTCGGATCGCGTGGAGATGGTGGCTCCGATGCTCTGGTACGACGCTGATCCCTATCCCGTCATCGCCGATGGGCGCATCGTGTGGCTCTACGACGCCTATACCTGGAGTGATCGCTTCCCCTATTCAAGGCCGACACGAGGTCTCAACTACATCCGCAACAGCGTGAAGATCGCCATTGACGCCTACACCGGCGAGATGACGTTCTACGTCGTCGACCCGGACGACCCGATGATCCAGACGTATCAATCCATCTTCCCGGAGCTGTTCACGCCCGTTGAGGAGATGGATCCGGTTCTGCGCGACCATTGGCGCTACCCGGAACAGCTCTTCCGCATCCAGGCGGATCTCTACAGCGCCTACCATATGCAGGATCCGCGAGTCTTCTACAACCAGGAGGACCTATGGCAGACGCCGAAAGAGGTGCGCGAGTCCGATCAGACGGAGATGTCCCCCTACTACGTCACGATTCGGCTGCCGGATGCCGATCAGGTTGAGTTTATGATGATCCGTCCCTACGTGCCAGCTGGCAAGCAGAACATGATCGCCTGGCTGTATGCTGATTCAGATGGCTCCGATTATGGGCAGCTTGGCGTCTACAAGTTCTCCAAGGAGACGTTGGTCTATGGCCCGATGCAGGTGGAATCGCGCATCGACCAGGATCCGACCATCTCGCAGCAGCTGACGCTCTGGAATCAGCGTGGTTCCTCGGTCAATCGTGGCAATCTGATCGTGATACCCATCGATGGGACGCTGCTCTACATCGAGCCGCTCTACCTTCAGGCCGAGGCCAGCCGCCTGCCCGAGCTCAAACGTGTGGTGGTTTCGTACAAGAATCGCGTGGCGATGGAGAGCACCTTCTCGCAGAGCCTGGCCAAGGTGCTGAGTGGAGCTGCCGCGGAGGTGGGGCCGGGTCAGCTGCCGGAAACGGGAGAGGAGTCGACCGCGCCGCCGCCCAGCGGTGTGGCGGAGCTGGCACGCTCGGCGCAGTCCCACTATGAGGCGGCCCAGAGGTGCTTGGAGGAGGGCAATTGGGCCTGCTATGGCGATGAACTGGAGGCGTTGGAGCAGGACCTCCAGGCTCTGATCGACGCGACCGAGGAATAGCCTCCGATGATTACACCGGCTGGGACCGAGTGCCCGTACTACTACGAGGACTTCTACCGCGGTCGCTCCAAGCAGGAGTGCCGGCTGATCAAGCGCAACCGCCGATCCGAGCCTTGGGAGCCGAAGCTCTGTGCCCGCTGCCCGGTGCCGGACATCTTGCGCGCCAACGCCTGCCCCAATATGGTGTTGGAGGCCAGGGTGGTGCGGCGCTGGTTCGGGCTGGTGCACCGCGTGGAGGTCTATGCCGTCTGCACCGAGTATGAGGTTGAGGTGGATGACCCCTACGTTGGGTGCGGCCACTGCCATCCCGAAGCGACGAAGCTTTTCGAAGCGGCGGACGTGGGAGAGGACGATGCCTGAGGAGAGGGGCCGGCCTACGTTAAGTTCGCAGTTCTCTGTTGAGGCGATGGCGTGGCTGTTTCGACAGCGGGCTAGGAGATGAGACGAGGGGAGTTATGGTGTCAATGACCTCTGAGCGTCAGGCGGCAGTTGAACAGCTGCGGCGCCAGCTAGTGCCTCACATGGAAATCGAGGAATATGAGATTGTGAAACCGCCTGATGCCCTGGTTGCTTTTCGGGGGCGGGTCATGGGAGATACGGGATCCGCCTTCGATCGCATGTCTGAAGCATTTGAGAGGCTGGGCTATACAGCTCTGCTCCGGGATGCAGACGAAGGGCGACATGAGGTCCTGGCGGTTCAGGGCGTTCAGGAGGACGATTCCTCCAACCGTTTGGTCAACGTGGCCCTGTTTCTGGCGACGCTGCTCACAGTCCTCTATATCGGTGCGCAGAAAGCGCTCATCGACTCGGATATACCGATCGACCTGACGAGCCCGGATGCACTCTTGATGCCGCTGAGATACTTGTACCTGGGCATTCCCTTTGCTGCCACGCTGATGAGCATCCTGGTGGCCCACGAGTTGAGCCACTACTTCGTCGCTCGGCGCTACGGCTCGCCCGTTAGCCTGCCGTACTTCATCCCCATTCCACTGCCCGGTCACCTCCTGGGGACGATGGGGGCCGTGATCACCCAGAAGGCGCCTATGCGCGACCGCAAGGCGCTGTTCGACATTGGGATCGCCGGTCCCCTCGGTGGCCTGGTTCTGACCATCCCGTTGCTGGCCCTTGGGCTGACCCTGTCGACCGTGCAACCTCCTCCCACCGACCTGCCCCCCGGGGTCGGGCTCATACAAGAGGGAAACTCGCTGCTCTACGCGGGGCTCAAGTACCTGGTGTTCGGCGAGTGGCTTCCCAGCAACGGCCGGGACGTGTGGGTCCATCCCGTCGCCTTCGCTGCATGGGCCGGGCTACTGGTGACGATGATCAACCTGATCCCGGTGGGACAGTTGGATGGCGGACACATCAGTTACGCTCTGCTGGGGCGCAGGGCCTGGACGCTGGGTCACGTGCTGATCGTGGCGATGTTCGGCTGGGGGGGCTTCCTGCTGGTGAGGGGGAATCAGGCCGGTGGGTTCTGGGTGTTGTGGGGTTTCATCAACTCGATTCTCAACCGTAAGCATCCGCCGCCTCTCAATGATGTTACTACGGTCAACCGGGGGCGGGTCGTGCTTGGCGTGCTGATGCTCGTGATCTTCATTCTCACGTTCATGCCGTCGCCCCTGCGGACGATCAACCTATAGCAAGGAGCGTTCGATGATCCACGGCGTTGAGACGAAGGAGCTCACGACCCACATTGATGAGCGTGGGTTCTTCCGTGAGCTTATCCGCGACAGCGATTCTATCTTCCCCGAGGGCTTCGGTCAATGGAGCCATACTATGTCCTATCAGGGCGTGGCCAAGGCCTGGCACGTCCATCGGAAGCAGACCGACTGGTGGTACGTCGCCGTCGGCACCGTCAGGGCCGCGCTCTACGACATGCGGGTCGATTCGCCAACCTATGGGGAGCTCCAGGAGATTCTTCTGGGGGAGGGACAGCCGCCACAGGTGCTGAAGATCCCCCCGGGGGTGGCTCACGGCTATCGGGTGTTGCAGGGTCCAGCTCACGTCTTCTACATCGTCTCTCACGAGTATGATGGAACCGACGAGGGACGCATTCCCCACGACGACCCGGAGATTGGTTATGATTGGACAGCCGGGCCAGAGATCACCTAGTCGCCCAAGACGGTTTTGAGGGAGGAGGCGGTGGTGACGTGCCCACTGTTGGCATCACGTCGATCGATATCGGGGGACGGACATGGGCAGAGAACGGTCGGTGGCATTCTTGTCGCAGGAACAGGCGCGCGACGTGGTCGCTCTGGGCGAGCAGGCGAGGCGGGATCTGAGTCGCTTTGCCGGGCGAGAGGTCACCTTCGGTGTGGAGGCTGTGCAGCTCCTTGATGAGCGGATTGCGGACTACCTTGAAGCAGCGCCTGACCCCCCGCTGCAGGTGCGTATCTTGTGGGCCAGCCTCCTGGGCGAGATGTTCCGACGTCGTCACGAAGGCTGGTGGGCTTTGCGAGACGGTAAGCTCGTCATCGTCTGCCCAACCGACACGGGAGACTGGCGTGTGGTGGCGGTGCGAGAGCAGATCGACCGCCGTATCACCGCTGGCATGTCTGAATCGCTGACCTACTTCTACAATGTGACGCGTATTGAGCTGAAGCTCGGGTAGGGTCTCTGTCTTGGCTGCGAATGGTCAAGAGCCGGCTCATAACGGAGCCGGCCCTTGGCTTGTGGTTCTGCGGTTGTTCGGCTCTACGGCCTCAGTCAGCAAGCTCAGCGTCGTCGGCGGTTTCGCCCTTGATCACGAAGTCGTCCACGTCTCTGTGGAACTCCGGAGCGTCAATGTACTGATGGACCAACTCTTGGGTGTCGACGGCGTTTAGCTGTTCAAACAGGAAGGCGAACTTCTCCCGCAAAGCGTCTCGGATTCCCTCTCGGATCTCGGGTGCGATATCCCACACCTGCTGCTTGAAAGCTCCAAAAGCGCGCTTGCGGTTGTCGTAGATGAACTGCTCCTCGGTCTGGTCCTCCTTCCAGCGGTGGGCGTGCGCCTCTCTGACGTAGTCGTAGATCTGCTCGCGCAGGTCGTCCGGGAATGCCGGGTGTTCGTAGATGATGTTCTGGAAACCGGTTGCCAGGTGGATCTCAAGGCAGCCCTCTTCGGGGAACTTGTGGAAGGCTTCCTCTGGCAAGGTGCTGGCTCCGTGCTGCACGGCGCCGCCCATCCCATACTCATCCCGGGCGATGTTTGATAGGCGCCGCATGCAGTCGAAATCAATCCTGACCTGGGCCAGCGAGCCATCGGGCAGCACCACTCCCCCGTGAGATGTGCCGGTCTGAATGCTGATCTTACTTAAGCTGGCCATGCCCTCGGGGAGGAGCTCCTCATATCCGTTCATGTACGCGCGCAGCTCCTCTGGCGTGCTGTTCTTCCCGCCCACCTCGCCAATCTCGCCCCCGACAGAGATAGTGACGCCTTCCGGCTCTAGCTTCCGGATCAGCTTGGTGAACTGAGCGGATAGCTTGAAGTTCTCTTGCTGCTGCTCAATGACCGTCGGCGGGCTCAAGTCGACCAGGGTCGAGGTGTCGATGTCGATATTATAGAAGCCAGCCTCAATGCTCTCTTCGATCAGGTCTTCCAGCGCATCAAGCTCAGTGTCGATGCTCTCAGTATACTTGCCTGGGTTGATCTGGAAATGATCGCCCTGAATGAAGACCGGGCCACGATAGCCTTCGCGAATCGCCGCGGCCAGTATGACGGCGACGTACTCGGCCGGCGGCTGATCAGTGTATCCCATTTCCGAACGGGCGATTTCGAAGATCACTGCTCCCACGCTGCGGGGCAGGGCAGCCTGGAAGACGGCGCGTGCCATATCGTATGCCATGCCGCGAAGGTTCATGGCCGGGACAGTCCACATCCCCTCCGTCTCGGCTCGGCCGCGCGCACGGTAGAGATCGTTGATGCTCGCCGGGCGTGCACCTAGCTCTTGGCCTATCTCCCAAATCAGCCGAGTCTGGCTAAAATGAGTTGAAAGACATGCTTTCCTATTAGATAATCAGTGTCC
>CAZNRX010000023.1:0-56699 GCA_964575455.1 uncultured Anaerolineales bacterium
TCTGGCACATAGACGGCCTGTGGGCAATCTGTCAATCTATCCTAAACCATGCCCATTCTTCATTGGAGATCTCCTCTCGCGCTTGAACGGGCCATTGATTGTGACCCTATTATACCGCGACAGTCGGAGATCTCCTCTTTTTCCCCTTCTGCGACAACTCGTTAGCGCACCCGGCCTCACGCTCTTGGGATGCGAGCCAAGACCTCCCATCCCATCTCCTCAAGCTCCCTCGCTTCGTGGACCGTGGGGTCGAGGTAGTGCCAGAGAAAGGCCAACCCGACGCCCACAAAAAGCGCCAGGCCGATCTTGATCGCCGGTCCCATGAGCTGAGCGCGCAGGCTGGGCGGCATAGGCGCCGGAGCAGGTTCGTCGAGCAGGTGGACGGCCGGCTGAAGGTCCTTCAGCTGGGGGTAGTAGGCAGCGCCATTCTCCGTCAGCTCCTCGACCAGGGCATTGGCCACGGCCACGACCTGCTCGGGGTCAGGCCAGGTCAGGTAGACCACCAGGATCGACTGCGCGTTGTCGGTGACGATCGCGCCCTGGATAGCAGCGGGCGACACGTCCTCCCCCAGCACGCCCAGACGCGCGGCGACCGCCTGCGCGAAGGCGCCGGTCTCGGCGACGTCGGCCAGGCCGTTGGCGACGTACTCCGAGGTCAGCCAGGGATAGTAGCGGTCGTAGTCCAAGCTCAGCCCGGCGGGTTCCGTGCCCGCCGAGAAGCGCATCACCACCCGATAGCTCGTGGGAGGCGGCGCGTACGTGGCGAGGACATAGATGACCACCACGGCCAACGGCGCGACGACGAGCCACCAACGCCGCAGCAGGATCTTGGCATAGGTTCTCAGTTCCATGGCATTACCCTCCTTGCCACCTGGGGCCGGTCACTTAGCCCCTCATCTGCTCTCGGACGAACCGGCTCAGTTTCTGCCGGAACACGGCGACGTCGAAACGCTCCGCATTGGCGCAGCAAGCGCCCGGGTCGATGGTGTCGGGATCGAAGGCGCGCACCGCTTCCGCCAGCGCTTCGGGCGTCTGGATATGAAAGAACGTCCCGGTCTCGCCCTCGATCACGGTATCCAGGGCACCGCCGGCCCCATAGGCGATCACGGGACGCCCAGCGGCCTGCGCTTGCACCGGCGAGATGCAGAAGTCCTCCATCCCCGGCAGAACGTAGGCGCAGCAGCGGGCGAAGAGCTCTGGCAGCTCCTGATCCGGGACGTAGCCGAGGAAGGTGACCGTGGGGCCAGCCAGGGCCTCCAACGCCCCTCGATCCCGCCCATCACCGGCGATCAGCAGCGGGCGCTCCAGTTGGTTGAAGGCCCGGACAGCTAGATCAATGCGCTTGTAAGGAATCAGTCGGGAGACGATGAGATAGTAGTCGTCACGCTCTTCCGAGGGCCGAAAGCGCTGAGCGTCCACCGGAGGATGAATGACGGAGGCATCGCGTCGGTAGTAACGGCGGATACGCTCCTTGATCGCACGAGAGATGGCGATGAAGCGATCCACACGCTGGGCAGCGCGGTAGTCCCACCGGCGCAGCGCGGCGATCAACGGGCGCAGGATCACCTTCAGCGCCCTGGGGAGCGCTTCGCGGGCTGCATAGGCCTCGAAATCCCACACGTAGCGCGTAGGGGCCAGGCAGTAGCAGACGTGCCGCACGTCCCCGGTGCGCACGCCGTGGCAGAAGCCGGACTTGTTGCTCAGCACCAGATCGTAGCCCGATAGATCGAGACCGGCAAAGGCCTTCGGGTAGAGGGGAAGATAGGGCTGATGGTGGCGGTAGATGCCGGGTAGATGATCCATCCACGTGGTACGAATATCCCAATCGCGATAGCCGGCGGGCATCCCATCACGCCAGTACATCGACGTGTAGACCGGGCTCTGGGGAAACATGCCAACCAATGTCTCCAGGACATCCTCGGCCCCACCGATCTGATTGAGCCAGTCGTGAACGAGGGCGAGGCCGTCAATGGATGGCAGGTGAATGGGTGAATCTCCCTCGAGACGCTTCGACAGTCCTTTCCCCATAAGCGCGTTTGCCTATTCGTTGTCCGACTGTCCCCTCATCGGCCGCCAGCTCATGCGGTGGATTGGCGAAGGACCCAGCTGGGTCAAGGCATCGCGATGCTGCTGCGTGCCATAGCCTTTGTGCTGGGCGAAGCCATAGCCGGGATATTCCTCATCGAGCCCGATCATCAACCGGTCGCGCTCCACCTTAGCGACGATGCTGGCAGCGGCCACGCTGAGACAGTGGACGTCCGCCTTGGGAAGCGACTGCTGAGGGACATCGAGCCCCGGGAGCTGCACGTAGTCCACCAGCAGCGCATCGACCTGATCACCCAGCTCGGCCACCGCACGGCCCATCGCCAGCCGCGTGGCCGGCAAGATACCCCAGACATCTATCTCCGCTGGCTCGCCCCAACCGACGCCGACGGCCGTGGCCACCGCGCGGACCACGGGCAGAAGCGCCTCCCGCCGCGTGGGGGTCAGCAACTTGGAATCGCGCACGCCATCCAGGACAGCGGCCAGGTCATCGTGGTCGAGGGGCAGCACCACCGCGGCGGCGCAGACCGGCCCAGCCCAGGCGCCGCGCCCTGCCTCATCCAGGCCGGCCACCCGGCTGTGGCCGACGGCGCGCAGCGCACGCTCCTCAGAGAGATCGGGGATCAGACGTCTCTTCATGCGCGGGAAACCGCCGGGCCAAGGCAGAGACTATGATCGAAGCTCAAGCGTTGAGACCTGCGACGGACCCGGGCGCCTAGACCTCATCGTACAACCCCTTGAGCTCGTTGAGGCTGACGCGCAAGACCTCCTTCGTCATCTCGACAGACTCCCTGAGATATCGAGCCAACGCTCCCGTCTGGTCCTTGGTGTCGCTCTGATCCCGATTCAGCCACTCGACCTCCACCTCCCTCAACACAGAGCCGGCCTTCTCAAACAGATGGAGGAGCTCGACGTCATAGGCCGAGACCTTCCACCCCTTCGGCTTATCCTCCTGTTTGAAGAACTGCAGCTGAGGGAAAACCTCCAGCGCGGCCTCGCGGCGACACGACTTGAAACCACATTGGGTATCGCTGATATCGCGTAGGAGAATCAAGCGTCGGAGCGAGCGAAAGACGACGCTGCCAACCCGTCTGACGATTGAGAACCCCTCCCGCTCGGTGCCACGGGAGCCGATCACGACATCGTAGCCCCTGGCGTACCAGGGAAGGAGCTTCTCCAGCTCCTGGAGGGGCGTAGATTGATCCATGTCGGTGAAAAGGACGATGTCCCCCTGAGCGTGCCGGATACCGGCCCACACCGCCGCCGGTTTGCCCCCGTGGGGTATGTCAAGGAGACAGAAGCCCTCCTTGTCCTGGACGAACTGCTCGATCAGACGCTTGCTGTTGTCCGTCGACTCGTCGTTGACGATGATCGCTTCCCATCGATAGTCCTGATCCGCCAAATAGCGATACACCTCTCCCAGCACCCCCCTTTCCAAGTTCTTCTCCTCGTTGTAGCAGGGGATGATGACCGAGAGATAGGGCCTGGGCCGCTCATCATGTATCATTTACGTTCACCAACGCTTTCTTCAGCAAACTCAGCAGATCCAAGATTGCTCCAAGGGGATCGCGGGGCGACGGGCGGAGGCCGCCCAAGCACCCAGACCCCCGCTTCGGCCTTGGATCCGGCGATCCAGGGCGAGCAAATTGGGTCCCTTGAGACTTCCAAAGTCCTGTAGGCACCTATGATACCCACACTAGGGGCTTTCGTCAATCCCGGTCAAGATCCGCTCCAGATAGGCACGGTCAACGGTGCGGCTGCGCTGGACCGCCCTGCGCTTCGGCAGCATGCGGGGAACGCCCGTAAGCAGCCCGGCCAGCTGTCCTCGCAGCCGCGCCCGGGCCTCCACCCCGCGCCAGGCCCGCATAGCCTCTCCAGCAACAGCGAGCTGTCTCCGCAGCACGGCGCGCCAGTGGCGCCGCCAGAGATCACCGGGATAGTCCTTGATCAGCAGATAGATGGCGTTCCGCCCGTCGTAGAAGCTCGCAGTGGTCCCTCCGCCGGTGGCGCTCAGCTTATGGTAGACGACGGCCTGGGGGGCGTAGACACACCGCCATCCGGCAAGCTGCGCGCGCCAGGCCAGATCCACGTCCTCGCAAGAGAAGAAGAAAGCCTCGTCCAGGAGCCCCACCTGCTCCAACATCACACGCCGATAGGCCGCGCTGCCCCCGCACGCGCCGAAGACGTACACCTCCTGGTCATATTGGCCCTCATCCCGCTGCCAGACGCCACGATTGCCGGGCTGTCCATTCAGGCGGTAAAAATCGCCCGCCGTGTGGAAGGTATCCCGCCGGTCGAAGAGGAGCATCTTGGAGGCGACCATGCCCGCCTCGGGATGGCGCTCAAAGGCAGCCACGACCTCCTCCAGCCACCGCACGTCGACCTCGGTGTCGTTGTTCAGCAGGACGACGAACGTCCCGTGGGCGGCCCGCATGCCAGCGTTGCAGGCGCCGGCGAAGCCCCGATTCTCCCCCAGCGGCAGCAGGCGTACGTCGGGATAGCCGCGCTCCAACAACTGGAGGGAGCCATCGGTGGAGCCGTTGTCGACCACGATGATCTCGACGCCCTCCATCGTCTGACGGCGCAGACTGTCCAGGCACGTGGGGAGGTGCTCGACGCCGTTCCAGTTGGGGATGACAACCGAGACGGAGGACGATTCATGCCCCATGTCCAAAACCATTGCGCTTGAACTCCAGCCTACAACAGAGTATAATAGCGTCCAGGTGGCACGTACACCACCCGACGTCCCGCGCTTTCAGAGCGGTGGACGCTCCAAATTCACTATCACCAACGCCTGAGGAGGTACCTATGGCAAAGATCACGACGTACCATAAGGGCGACATGCTCTTCGAAACCGAGCTTGGCAACCACAAGCTCCATATTGACGTGCCGGCCAGCATGGGCGGCAGCGACCGCGGTCCAACACCCCCGGAGGTCTTCGTGGCATCGCTCGGCTCCTGCGTGGCCGCGCTGGTCGCCAACTACTGCAACAAGGCTAATCTGGACACCGAGGACCTCACGGTCGACGTTGAGTACGAGAAGGCCTCCGACCCTACACGTCTGGTCAACCTGAAGGTCAACATCGACGTGCCGAACGCCGATGTCTCCGGGCGGGAGAAAGCCATTGAGCGCGTCGCGCATCACTGCCCGGTCCACCAGACGATCTGCACACTGGAGGGTGTCGACATCGAGATAAGTGGTCAGTAGGACTGGCTCGAACAACATAACGCCGCTGATGCGAGAGCTCCCTTCCGGGTTTGGCCCGGCAAGGGAGTTCTTTTTTCTCAAGCCGTCATCCGCTGATGGTCTCCAGAAGGGGACGCCCCTTTGTCTCTTGCCCCAGCAGGAACACGGTCAGACCTCCGATCACGAAGGAGACAGCATAGAGCGTCAGGGCAGCCACGAGCGAGCGCGAGAGAAGAGCCCCGCCTAGGCTGGGGGCGATGGCGCCGGCGATGCGCGTCATGCCGCTGGCCCATCCCATACCGGTGGCGCGCACCTCAGTGGGATACAGCTCTGGCGTGTAAGCGTAAAGCACATCCCAGGCACCCAGCGTGAAGAAGGACATCAGCATAGCTGTCCCGACGATGAAGGGCAGGCCGCTCACGACAGCGAAGAGGTAGGTAAACACCCCACTGAAGATGAGATAGACCACCAGCGTTCCCTTGCGCCCCCAGTGCTCCACCAGATAGGCCGCGGAGAAATAGCCGGGCAACTGTGCCACAGCCAAGAGGAAGATGTACTGGTAGGTCTGTAGGAACTCGAAGCCTCTATCGACGAAGATGCCGGGCAGCCAGATAATGACCCCGTAGTAGCCCAAGGATATAGTAAACCAGCCCACCCACAGCATCAGTGTCGGGCGCGCAAAGGGCTTCTTCCAAAGCGCGGAGACGGTGATGTCTGCCGTCCGCTTCTGAACCTTGAGGCGATCCACATCCAATGTGGTGCCGTTCTCTCGGGCCACCTGCCGAAGCACCTCAAGCGCCTCCTCCTCCCGGCCTTCAATCAGCAGATAGCGGGGCGATTCGGGAATATGGCGCCTGATGAAGTAGACGATGGCGCCCGGCACAGCGGAGACCGCCAGCAGGACGCGCCAGCCCACCACGGGGGCACGCGGCAGAATTAACCAGGCCAGGCCAGCGACGACAATGGTCCCCATGGCCCAGAAGGCTTCCAGCAGCACCAGATAGCTTCCCTGATTTCGCTTGGGAAGGTATTCGGAGAAGACAGCGAAGTCAACCGGCAGCGTGCCTCCCACGCCGAAGCCGGTGACCGCCCGCAGCAGGAGCAGCCAGACGTAACCCGGCGAAAGCGCGGATAGGAAACCGAAGACCGAGTCGATCAGAACTGTGAGCTGGAAACCGATCTTTCGTCCCACGTAGTCCGTGATGGTGCCCCAGAACCAGGCTCCGACCAGCATACCGATGAAGATAGCCGTGCCGATCAGCCCCGCCTGGCCCGACGTCAGCGACCATTGTCTGATGACGCTCGGTATCACGTAGGAGATGATGACCACCTCCATCGCGTCGGCGGCCCAGCTTGCGCCGCAGATGGCCAGCAACTTGTACTGGAACGGCCCGACGCCGATCTCCTCGACGGCCTGGCCGACGGTCATGGCTCTCTCTTCCGTCATACGTCAATTCCTTGTCGTCTGTGATTTCACCTGTCTCACACGGTGGGCCAGCACGTCGTTACCCCTGATGTGAGAACGTCTCCCTCGAGCCTATTGTATCATAAGACGGGCTGAGTGAGCAATCCTGCGTCAGCGCATCTCCAACGCAGTCCCCCGGTATCAGACCGCGGGGAGATCGTCGACCTGAAGCGCTTCGCGCAGGGCCTGCGCAACCTTCCGGTCGGCGACGGACATTGGCAGATCATCCAGCTCCTCGGGCAGCGCCCAGCGGACGGCGGCGCAGTCGAGGCACCGGGGCTCACCGTTGCTCAACCGACACCAGAAGGCGTGCAGCGTGATGCGGAAGTGGGTGTAGGCATGCTCGACCACCGCTAGTTGGCGGCCCACGTCGACGGTCACGTCGAGCTCCTCGCGCATCGCGCGGACCAGGCACTCGGGCAAGCTCTCGCCGTCCTCGCACTTACCGCCCGGGAACTCCCACAGTCCACCGAGCATATCGTCGACGTTCCGCTGCGCCACCAAGACCGCACCGTCGCCACGCACGGTCACCGCAGCCGCAACGTCGTAGTGGGGTGTTCTCGGTCTCGGGCGGCGCACAGGCAGCGCCTCCTGCTCGCCCGCGGCGTAGGCTCGACACAGCTCACGGAGCGGGCAGCGCCGGCAGGACGGGCTGCGCGGCGTGCAGACCGTGGCACCGAGCTCAATCAGGGCCTCGTTGAACGGGCCCGCCTGCCTCTTGGGCAGCAGATCGGCCGCCAGCCCTCTCACCTTCCGCTTGGTGGCCGAACGCGTCACGTCGTCCCGGATGCCGAACAGGCGGCAGAGCACCCGCCGCGCGTTCCCGTCCACGGCGGGCACGGTCTCTCCAAAGGCGATCGACGCAATGGCGCCAGCGGTATACGGGCCCACGCCCGGCAGGGCCTCCAACTGGTCGAAGCGCACCGGCAGCTGACCACCGTTCGATCTCACCAGCTGCCGGGCGGCCTGATGAAGCCGGCGCGCGCGGGCGTAGTACCCCAGCCCCTCCCAGACCCTCAGCACCTCCTCTAGCGAGGCATCGGCCAGGGTCTTGACGTTGGGAAACTGGTCCAGGAAACGCTCATAGTAAGGGACGACGGTATCGACCTGCGTCTGCTGGAGCATGACCTCCGAAACCCAGACGCGATAGGGGGTGCGCTGGCGCCTCCATGGGAGATCGCGAGCGTTGCAGCCGAACCAGGCCAGCAGCCGCTTAGCAACCTGTCGACCTATCCCGCCACTCAGGCGATCGTGTCTATTCTGACCCATACCTCAAGCCCAACCAGACCAGCGCTCTCCCTCGTAACTATACCTTGCCACGAGCAGAGGACAAGTCCAGATCCGGCTGGCTCGAAGCGAAATTGTGCAACCGGGCGATTTCTGCTATCATTGGCGATGAGGAAGCTACCATGAGGATCGGCATTGTCTCCGACACCCACGACGACATGCGCGCGTTGGAACGCGCCCTTGCCACCCTGCAGGACGAGGGTATCGACACGCTGCTCCACTGCGGCGACCTCTGCGGACCGGCTATCGTTGAGGCATTGTCCAACTTCGACACGTGGATCGCGCGGGGCAACATGGACCGACATCCCGAGCTGGAACCGACGGTTCGGAAGACGATCGGGGCCGGCAGACTGGCCGCCCGCCATCGCCTAACGCTGGCAGGCCATTCGGTCGTCCTGGTGCACGGCCATCGAGAGGGCGAGCTGAAGAGATTGATCAACACGGGTGACCACGCGTACGCGTTCCACGGTCACACCCATCTGCGGCGCGACCAGCGCATCGGTCCGACACGGGTGATCAATCCGGGGGCGCTGGGCGGCATACGGTGGCAGCAACGATCCTTCTGCATCCTCGACCTGGCAGCAGACGAGGCAACCTTCATCAAGCTCTGAGCCCTCTTGAGGAGCACAGACATGCATTGCTGTCGATTGCAACGATTCACCAGGGCTGTCGCGTGGCCCAACGGAGCAGAAGCGAAGTGAGGCATCCTATGAGCAAGGAGCTTTTCCGCTTTTCGACCATCGTCGAGGTCCGCTGGCGGGATCTGGATGCCATGAACCACGTCAACAACGCGGTCTACTTCACGTACCTGGAGCAGGCCCGCGTCCATTACCTGCGCGACCTGGGGCTCGTTCGAGACGTACCCGCTGGTATCGGATTCATCCTGGCCGAAGCGTGGTGTCAGTTCAAATACCCCCTGACGCTAGGCGAACGGGTGACCGTCCGCATCCGAGTGAGCGAGTTGGGCCGCTCTAGCTTTGTATTCAAGTATCGCATAGAGAGCGAAGATGGACATCTGGCAGCGGAGGCCCACACCACGCAAGTGCGCTACGACTATGAAAACGAGCATTCTGTGCCCCTCTCCGACGCGTGGCGCCAGGCGATCGTGGCCTTCGAACCAGGGCTTCCCTCTGAAAACGACGCAGGCTACCGTGACAAGGAGATCGATCAATGACTTCACAACGACTAGAGGCATGCCAGCTGCGCCAAGCTTGTGACCCAGCGCAGTTCGATTTTGGGACGACGGAGGAGCTGGAGGACCTGAGCCAGATGATCGGGCAGGAGCGAGCGGTGGGCGCCGTTCGCTTCGGCATCGGCATTCAGCGTGATGGGTACAACCTCTACGCCCTGGGGCCTAGCGGCACCGGGAAGCGAACCACCATCTCTCAGTTCCTGGAGAGAAAGGCCGCCGAGGAACCAGTCCCCTCCGACTGGTGCTACGTCAACAACTTCGAGGATACCCACAAGCCGAACACCCTGGAGCTCCCACCGGGAAAGGGTTTCGAACTGCGCGAGGACATGGAGCGACTGGTCGAGGAGCTGCGCACGGCCATACCGACGGCCTTTGAAAGCGAGGACTACCAGACGCGCAAGCAGGAACTACAAGAGGAGTTCCAGGACAAACAGGAGGAGGCCCTCAACAAGATTCAGGAGAAGGCCAAGGAACGGGACATCGCGCTGATCCGCACGCCGGTCGGCCTGGCCTTTGCTCCCGTCGAAGAGGGCGAGGTGGTCAGCCCCGACGAGTTCCAGAAGCTGCCTGACGAGAAGCGCGAGCAGGTCAAGGAGGACATCGCCGAGCTCCAGGAAGAGCTGCAGGAGACGATGCGCCAGGCCAGACAATGGGAACGAGACGCGCGCGCCAAGGTCAAAGAACTGAATCGCCAGGTGGCCATGCTCGCTGTGGGACATCGCATCGACGAGCTGCGGGAGAAATACAGCGATCTCAAACCGGTGGTGGCATACATGGAAGCCGTCAAGAACGACGTCGTCGAAAACGTCGACGACTTTCGTAAAGTCGGCGAGGAGGAGCCGGAATCCGTCCTGGGCCTGCCCATGCAGCACATCCAGGAGGCGAAGTTCCGGCGCTACCAGGTGAACGTCCTGGTGGACCACAGCGAATCCAACGGCGCCCCGGTGATCTACGAGGAGCATCCCACCTACAACAACCTCATCGGGCGCATCGAGCATATCGCGCAAATGGGCGCCCTGGTGACCGACTTCAACCTCATCAAACCTGGCGCCCTCCACCGCGCCAATGGAGGCTACCTGCTGATCGACGCCCGGGAGCTCCTGATGCAGCCGTACGCGTGGGAGGGTCTCAAGCGCGTTTTCCGGGCGCAGCAGGTGCGCATTGAGTCCCTGAGCCAGGCCCTGAGCCTGGTCAGCACGGCCTCGCTGGAACCACAGCCGATACCTCTGAAGGTGAAGGTCGTGTTGATCGGGGAGCGACCGCTCTACTATCTCCTCAATCAGTACGATCCGGATTTCAGCGAGCTCTTCAAGGTGGAGGCCGATTTCGGCGATGAGATGCCCAGGACGCCGGAGAACGATCACCTGTACGCCCGGCTGATCGCCACCATGGCACGCCGCGAGGAACTACGCCCCTTCGATCGCCAGGCTGTGGCCAGGGTCATCGAACAGAGCAGCCGCATCGTGGGCGACACGAAGAAGCTCTCCACCCATCTGCTGAGCATCGCCGATCTACTGGAAGAGGCGGACTACTGGGCCAGCGAAGCAGGCAACGGCATGGTGACCGTCACGGACGTCCAGCGTGCGATCGACAAGCAGATCAACCGCGCGGACCGACTGCGGGAGCGCACGCAGGAGCACATCAAGCGAGGGATGATTCTCATCGACACAACGGGGGAGAAGAGGGGCCAGGTCAACGGCCTCTCGGTCATCGCGCTCGGCAACTACGCCTTTGGACGCCCGAGCCGCATCACGGCGCGCACGCGCCTGGGTAAGGGCAACGTCGTGGATATCGAGCGCGAGGTGGAGCTGGGCGGGCCAATCCACTCCAAGGGCGTTCTGATCCTCTCCAGCTACCTCGGGGCACGGTACGCCCCCGAACACCCTCTCTCGCTATCGGCCAGCCTGGTCTTTGAGCAGTCCTACGCCGGCGTCGAGGGCGACAGCGCTTCGCTGGCGGAGCTGTGCGCCCTCCTCTCGGAGCTGGCCGATGCACCGATCAAGCAATCGTTCGCGGTGACCGGCTCGGTCAATCAACACGGCGAGGTTCAGCCAATCGGCGGCGTCAACGAGAAGGTGGAGGGATTCTTCGACGCCTGCAAGGCGAAGGGCCTGACAGGCGATCAGGGGGTGTTGATCCCAGCGCCGAACGTAGAGCACCTCATGCTCCGGGAGGATGTGGTCGAGGCAGTGGAGAGAGGGGACTTCAACGTCTATGCGACGAGAAGCGTTGACGAGGCCATCGCCCTGTTGACCGGCGTGCCCGCCGGCGAACGCGACGAGGAAGGCGAGTTCCCGGCAGGAAGCATCAACCAACGCGTCGAAGCACGCTTGATCGAGCTAGCGGAGAAGCAGCGTGAGTTTGGCGAAGGCTCCGAGGAGGAGAGCTCTGACGGCTCCTCGGAAGAGGAGGACAACGAGCCTTCCCAGACGGATGCACCGAGGAATGAGGAGTGACCACCAAGGGTATGAGCGAGCAAGAAGAAGATCACACGATCCATCGCATCTTGATCGGGCTGGACACCTCCCATCACAGCCTAGCGGCCTTGGGGGCCGCCGCCGAACTGGCCCGCAGCCTGGGAGCGGAGCTGCACGGGCTCTTCGTCGAGGACGTCAACCTGCTGCGCGTGGCGGAGCTTCCGGTGGCGCAGGAGCTTCAGTTCCCCTTTGCCACGCAAGCCCAGTTGAACCCCCAACGCATGCGGCGCCAGCTTCGAGCTCAGGCACAGCAAGCACGTCAGGCCCTCTCGTCAATCTGCAGGCGGGAGCGGATTGAGTGGTCGTTCCAGGTCGTGCGGGGCGACGTATCGGTGAGCGTCCTGGAAGAGGCAGCCAAGGCAGATCTCCTCTGCGTGGGAAGGGCCAGCCGCCCCGTGATGCATCAAGCGAGCATCGGCTCGACAGCGGAAGCAGCGGCCACCGGAGCCCCCCGATCCGTGCTCCTGATCTCACGCGACAGACGGATCCACCCGCCGATCGCCGTGCTGTATGACGGATCACCAGACACCGAGCAGGCCTTGGTGCTGGCCTCACACCTGGCCGAGGACATGGGGGGGCTACTCTCGGTCCTCGTTCCAGCTGCCGCGTCAGGGTCCTCCGAGGAGATACAGAAGCAAATCACCGAGGGGCTGGACGCCGAAGGGCTGGTGGTGCGGTATCGAGAGCTTTCTGGTTCGGGCGTGATGTCCTTGATCAACGCCGTCCAGACCGAAGGGACTGGTATGCTGGTGGTCAGCAGGGACTTCCTGCCCTCGGGCAGCGTCAAGAAGCTGCTGGACGAGGTGGACTGTCCGATGCTGCTGGTGCGCTAAGGCCGCACCTTGCCAAGCCTAATACCATGACAGAAGCCCTCGCTCTTGCGATAGAGCGAGGGCTTCTGCTATCGACATGGTTCACGCTACGCCTCGTCCTCGTTCCTCTCCTTCACCTTCGGCTTCACGTCAACGATCGTGGCACCCTCCGCCTCCTCCTCTTGCCTCGATTCTCTCGGAGGCTCGATCATAGGTGGTTCGATGTCACCATGCATGGTGGTCTTACCGCGCAGGTAGGCACCCTCATTCAGCAGCAGGGAGTTGATCGTCAG
Source organism: uncultured Anaerolineales bacterium (assembly GCA_964575455.1). GTDB lineage: Bacteria > Chloroflexota > Anaerolineae > B4-G1 > B4-G1 > SKLM01. Next base: position 12,756 of record CAZNRX010000023.1, read on the forward strand.
GTTTCCCCACACACGACCATTCTCCAGGATCTCCACCTTGTTCCCGTCGATGTCTCCTTTGACCGCGCCCGAGATGGAGATGTTCTGAGCAGAGATGTCCGCGATCACCTTGGCCCCCTCACCAATAATCAGGTTACCGGTGAGATCAATCGTGCCCTCAAACACGCCCTCGATCCGGGCTCCGCCATCAGATTGGATGTGGCCCCGAAGGCAGGCGTTGGGACCGATCACGGTCTCGATCTTCGAGGCCTTGCCCGCCAGCTGCCCTGACGGTTTCTCCTCTTTCTTTCCTCTTCCAAACAAGTTGTCCTCCTCTCAAATAGGTCAACGGTAGCTACCCTCATAGTATACCAGCTCTCCGTCGCTGTCAACTTGGCTCGGCGATCACGACGCGCCGGGCCTGGCTCAACGCCTGCTCCTCCTCCTTGGCCAACGTCCTAGACGAGGTCCAGCCCTTGACTGGCTTGGCATAGACGCGCGTCGCGTCCCGGCCGTAGAGGGCCGAGACGATCACGCCGTCTCCGTCACCATCGACCATCGCCAGCGAGAAGCTCTGGTCCCCGCCCGTGTCCTCAAACGCGCTGTAGCGCACCAGGCCCATCCCCTGCACAGAGCGTATGAGGGTGCGGTCGATCTCATCCATCTGAACCACCAGCCGCTCCGTGCGGGTGTTCATCTTCGAGAATCGGGCGGCCAGCCTCTCCAGCGCTGCGGCGAAGCTGGGCTCTTCCTCGTTGGAGAAAAGACTCGCATAACGATGCTCCAGTCGACGCAGCCGCGCCTGTAGATCAAACACCCAGACGGCGACCACCACCAACAGCACGGTCAACGCCAACGACCAGATCAGCAATGCGATTTCCATAGCTCGTCATCCACCTCCTACTCGACGTGCACCGGCCCGAGGATCACGCGATCACCAGCTAAGTCCCCCGACAAGTCTACCACAGGGAAGCGACGCTGAGAAGTCATACCATACATCCCCACCTCCAGACGATAGCTGCCGGGGGGCAGATCATCGGGAAGGGGCAAACGATAGGGATCAGTAAAGGTCTGGCCCGGAAGCCACTTCGGGAACCAGAGATAGGTGGGAGCAGACCCACCGAGCGGCGTGTAGTCCCAACCCGCCACAGGCCTCCCGGCCTCATCGATCAAATGGATGAAGACGGTCGCGCTGCGGCGGGGGGAGGCCAAGGCCCGCCATCTGAGCGTCAAGTGCAGCGCGTCGCCCGCCTCCACACGCAGAGGGTCCTGCCAGAAGGCGAGCCGGGACTGGAAGCCAGCGCGGACACGGGCCTTCATCAAGCCCACCTGGTTGTCGAGATTCGCCAGCGCGGCCCTAAGCACTCGGGGGGATGGTGGATGCTCGCCCGGCAGGACGGTGACACTCCCTAGCTTCACCGTCGTCTGACCCCCCGAAAGCGGCAGCTCCGCCCGACCGCCGGTCAGGTCCGCGTATCCAAGCCGAAGCTCGTGGTCTCCAGGCGGCAGATGGAAGGGCACCAAAAGCTCGTACCGCTCGACCACAACCTCGCCGGGCTCCCACTGCGTCGTCAGCAGGCGGCTGTCCGTGGTCCAACGCGCCTCGACCGGCCCCAGCTGGGCGTGCGGCATCCAGATGCCCTCCATCCGCTCCTCGACGCTCTGATACAGGATCAGCGCCAACGGCTGCCCGGCGCGGACGGTGGTCGCGGGCAGATCGTAACCGAGGAGATGGACACGTTCGTCGGCCCAGAGGCCCAGACGGTGCGTCGGCTCGGCCTGCGTCACAGGAGGCGCTTCGACCCGGTAGAACGTGTCCTCCGGTATCAGGCGAAACCCGGCACGCCGCACGGGTGGCCGGAAGTCGGGCAGGTAGATAGGGCCCCCTTCGATGCGAGACCAGACGGCCTCCGCCCACGGGGTGGCCGTAGAGACGTAGTCCAGGCTCACGTCCGCCTCGCTCAACGACTCCCCCTCGGTGTAGGCGTGAACCCAGAGAGGGGTCAGGTACTCCCAGGAGGAGAGAAGCGCCGCTCCCTCCCCTCGGCCGTCGAAGCGACGGTGGACCGCGTCGACCCAAGCCTCAGCGGCGGTGAAGTCGCGCAGCGAGATACCACGGGAGAGGTTCTGCACCATTCGAGCCAGCGGCCAGGGCAGCAACAGCACCGCCAGCAGCACAGGAATCAAGGACCTCGCGCCGCGGACCTCAACGCGCTTACCCCTATCCTGGAGCAGCCAGGCGCCGACGGCGCCCGTCTCCAGGATCCTCCGTCCCCAGCCCAGGAGCGCCAGGGCACCAAGACCAGCAGCGACAGCGAGGGCGGAGAAAGGGAGCAACAAGTAGGCCATCACGTCCTGAACGGTGTTCAGGGTGAAGGCGAGATGTCCGAGGATAAACATTCCTATGAGCAGCGATACCCTGGGAGCGCGGCGAATCAGAATCACCAGCCCGACAGGCATAAGGAGAATCACGGGCAGCACGAACTGCAGCCGCAGGAGAGACCAGAAGACCAAGGCACGGTCAGGCTGGTCCGCCAGGCCAAAGTGAAACAGATTGACCCGCAGCCCGCGAGCCGTGATATGGCTGACAAAACCATCCCAGGTGTGCATGTTGGTGGGGCCAAAGGGCGCGGCGGGGCTGCGCAGCGGGTAGTAGAGCAGCGGGCTCAGCCCAAGCAGCAGACATCCGACCAGCAGCAGGAGCGTCCGCCAGCAAAGGAAGAGGCGCGGTCGCACCACCAGGATGAACAGGCCATAGGCCGGCACGCCCATCAATGTGATGGGATGATGCGTGACGGCCAGCCCAAGCGTCACCGCGAAGAGAGCCAGCCAACGGTCGCGGTCCGTACGCCACCAGCGGATCAACAGCCAGAGGTGCGTGACGGCCAGGGCGGCGCTGACGATGTGGGCGTTGGCGTGCGCCGCGTGCTGCCAAAGGTCGGGCGCGGCGGCCAGAGCGAGAGCGGCGAAGAGGGGAACGAGCCGAGAGGAAAGCCAGCCCCCAGCCGTCGACGCATCCCGCGCGGCGTGCAGGCCGGCCTGCAGGTCGCGGACCAACAGATAGACGACGGTGACGGTCCAGGCCCCCACAGCGGCGGAAAGGAGATTCGTGCGGAAGGCGACAGTGTAGATCGGCACGAGCAGCTGCCACAGCTTCGCCAGCAAGGTGTAGAATGTGTAGCCCGGCGGATGGGCGATGCCCAGGATGGCCGGGATGAACTGGTACTCCGAGGGATCGCCGAACAGGGTGCCCGGGGCCACGGTTCCGGCGTAGAGCGCGAAGACAGCCAGGAAGAGCAGAACAGGGGGAAGCCGTCTCTCCCGAAGCAAGACCTTGAGCTTCACCCCCGAGGCCTCCGAGGCCGCAGGTGCTGAGGGCTTAGAGCTTGCCATTCTCAACCCATCTCACGTCCACAGCGAAGATAACCAGAAACAGAGGGACCAGCGACCGAGCGAGGTTCACGCATCCGGCCTCAACTCAGCCGCAGGTGATGCATCGGTCACGCCGTCGGGACGTAGCCGTTCTCCTCGAGATAGCCGAGGACCTGGGCCACGCTCTCCTCGACCGTCTGTTCCGCGGTGCGGCAGACGATCTCTGGATTCTCCGGAGCCTCGTACGGATCGGAGACGCCGGTGAAGTTGTCGATCTCGCCGGCGAAGGCCTGCTCGTAAAGACCCTTCACGTCACGCTCGGCGCAGACCTCAAGTGGACAGTCGACGAAGACCTCGATGAACCGCGCTCCCTCTTCGATCTCCCTGCGGGTACGCGCCCGGCGCTCGCGATAGGGCGAGATGAAAGAACAGATGACGCCCACGCCGTTCCGGGAGAGCAGCTTGGCCACGAACGTGACCCGCTTGATGTTCTCGTCGCGATCCGCCTTCGTGAAGCCCAGATCGCTGGTCAGGTCTTGACGGATGATGTCGCCGTCCAGCCGCTCGACCCGCAGGCCGCGGTTCCGCAGCGCCTCCGCCAGCGGTTCCGCGATGGCCGTCTTCCCCGACCCGGACAGGCCCGTAAACCACAACGTGAAACCCTTCTGATCACACAATGCTCAAATAGCTCCTTCTAATCGAACATTCACCATCGGCCCAGCGTTCCAGACAGCCTGCAACACCTTGAGCTTCGCCCTCGCTGTGGCGCAGTGGTACAGAGAGGTCCCCCCGAACGCCTTCTAGGCCAGATGCAGTGCGCCGATGACGGCACGCAGATCCGCCTCGCCGACAGCGCCGCGGCGCAGCAGCATCGGGGGCGAGACGGAGCAATCGAGAATGGTCGAGGCTACACCCATCCGACAAGGTCCCCCGTCGAGAATGAGAGGGATGCGCCCGCCGAGCTGCGCCTCGACCTGCTGAACGGTGACGGGGCTGGGCCCTCCGGAGATGTTGGCGCTCGTGACCGCGAGGACGCCGCCCGCATCGCGTATGAGGTCCCGCGTCAGCGCGAGGTCCGGGACGCGCACGGCCACCGTGGGCCGCCTGCTGATCGCCTCGGAGACCGATGCGGTCTTCGGGAGCACCAGCGTCAGTCCGCCGGGCCAGAAGCGCTCCGGCAAGGCCCGACATCGCTCTGGCAGCAGGGCCACACGATCGAGCTGCGACGCATCAGAGAGAAGCAGGGGGATCGGCAGATCCGTCGGACGCTCCTTGACCTGATAGAGACGCAGGACCGCATCGTTGTCCCAGGCAGAAGCGGCCAGGCCATAGACGGTGTCGGTCGGAAAAGCGACCAGGCCACCCGATGTCAAGAGCTCAAGGGCCCGCCGCTTTCCAGCGATACTACCTGCTCCAATGACGTCAGTTTCCATGATTATGCATGACATAGACGACCGCCGCGAGCGTCGCGGCGCCCGTGGCGGCGATGAGATGCAACACAGTCGCGTCGTCCAGCGGGAACAAGTATAGCACGCCTATCGGCAGTGTCAACCCGACTCTGCGATCAGTCAACAAACGCGCGTTTGTGTGGTATACTGGTATCTTGGATTGGCTGGGCGGCCGCGATTGGACACGCGATCTCTAGTCACGCCAGTCACTGCTATGCGCGCGGCATACAGGAGAAGGAGGAGAACGTGAGCTTGTTGGGGAACATCATCTGGCTGGTCTTCGGAGGGTTCGTCGCCGGGGTAGAGTACATCTTCAGCGGCATTGTGCTCTGCCTGACGATCATCGGCATCCCCTTTGGCCTGCGATCGATCAAGCTGGGCCTGGCGACGTTCGCGCCCTTTGGGAAGAGCGTGGTCGACGCCAAGCACCAAGGACCTCTGAAGCTGATCTTTGACGTGGTGTGGATCGTGCTCTTCGGCTGGGAGATCGCGGTCACGCATCTCGTCTTTGCCCTTCTGCTGGCCCTAACGATCATCGGCCTTCCCTTTGCCAAGCAGCACATGAAGCTGATTCCACTGGCGCTCTTTCCTTTCAACAGGGATCTACGGCACAGCTAGCCGGAGATAGGCACGAGGCCGCTGCCCTCGGGAGGGCGGCGAGTCAGCCATCTGCCTGGGCGCACCGAAGCGCCCTGACCGCGCTCTCAACGGAGCGACGCTCCCGGCCTCCCAGCTCGGGGTCGGCAGCCCAGGCCTCGTAGCGGGGCAGCAGGGGCACGAACGACTGCACCTGATCCGCAACGTCTACATTCTCATAGTATCGCTCGTCCGTCTAGCCTTGTCAGGGCTCGGCGCGCGGCTTCTCCGACGCGGGCAGCAGCACGATCAACTCCGCCACCAGCGCCCGCCCATCCCCGCCCCGATAGCCGAAGATGGCCACGCCCTGGCCGCGCTGTAGGTCATCCAGCGATCGAGGATCCCCCTCGTGCGTCTCGACCAGCGTCGCCTCCTCCAGCTCGACCGTGCGGGGGCCGTCCGACGTCGCCAGGAGCACCGTACCCTCCATGACGCGGCGAATCCCGCCCACCAGGTCCGGGGGCCTTCCACCAGCAGGAAGGGGCGGCAGCGCGTCGGGACCCCCCTGGAGCGGTCGGTCGGGATCAGGCCGCGGACCCGGCTGCGCGCCCGGCCCCTGAAGCGTCAACCCGTCACGCGTCCAGCCATGCTCACCCACGTATACGCCCAGGGCAAAGGCGGCGATGAGCAGCATGCCGATGATGATCACGGCACCCACGGCCAGAAGCCACGGTCGCTCGCGCCCTCCGGGCATCCCAGAAGAACTCGTCATCTCGCGCGCCTCCTCATCCATAGCCTCACTCCCGCGGAAGAACCGTAACATGGCCGAGGGTGAGGATCGCCTCCCATCCAGCCTCGCCGCGGCGCAACCGGAAGGGCAGGCCAACGCCCATCGAGAGCGTGGTCGAGCCAGGCTCGGCCTGCCGCGGCACCACGACGGCGTAGTCCTCCACCACCACACCCTGGCGGAGCGGGAGCACCTCCCGCGCAGCGCGCTGCAGGTTGCCCATCCCCAGCTCGTGGGTCTCCAGGGCCACATCCCCCAAACGCGTGCTCAAGGTTACCTGCTGAGGCGATGCAGCCGCGCGCCAATAGGTCGTCAGGTGCAGAGTCTCCCCTGCCCTGACCTCGCTGCTCTCCAGATCGTATCCCAGGAGCACCCACCCCGCTGCCAGCTGGCGCACGTCATGCTGCGGATCGGCTTCGCGCTCCGGCACGACCAGGCGGGGTGCCTGATCCGTCACCCGGTAGAGCACAAGCTGGCGGACGCCGGGTCCAGACCCGCCCTGCCCAGAGCCGCCGAACAATACGGGCACGTGCCAGGCACCGCGGTCCAGAAGGCCCCGCGGCAGGGCCCAGGGGCCGCGACCAGCCTCGCGGCTGTCCAGCCGGATGGTGGTGTAGATCTCCCGACCGTCGAGCTGCCCAGGATCAACGTCGGGATCGGACAGATGGGGCATCACCACGTCCGGGCGCACGTCGTACACCATGCGGTAGTAGAACATGTCGTAGCCGAAGACGCCGCTACGCCCCAGCAGCACCGCACGCTCCGGCAGCAACTCAAAGACGTTCTCGTAGAAATCATTGACCGCCGTGTCGTGGGAGGTGTCGTTGGCCTCCCAGTTCGCGCGCAGCTCGCGCCCAACCGGCAGAGCGAGGAGGAGGGCCAGGCCCACAACCAGGGCCGCACGCCACCGCCGCTGGCCCACGGCCGAGAACAGCCATCCGATCAGCCAGGCGACCCCGACCCCCATGAAGATGGCGTACAGCAGATGGGCGGGGATGAAGAAGACGTCCAGGTCGAAGACGCGATATTGGACGAAGAACCAGACGTGGAACAGGTACATGCCGACGACGAGGAAGAAGCGTTTCGGCCTCCACCAGAGCAGGACCCCCATGCCCAAAAGGCCGAGAGCGATCCCTAGCAGGCCAAACTGCTGGCGCAGGAAGTCAAGGTAGATGACGATGCGATCGGGGATGGCGACCAGGGGGAAGGCGAACTTGAACTGGGGGAACGCGCCCAAGGTGTAGTTGTAGATGCCGCGCAGCGTGGTCGGCGCGCGCTCCCGCATCGCTCGGTCGGTGAGTGTGCTCGCCCGGAGCGGGAGCCAGAGGAATTGGAGAAGCCCCAGGGCGAAGCCGCTCCCCGCCGCGGCCACGCCGACCGGGCTCACCGCTGTACGCCAGCTGATCAGCAGGATGAAGAGGGCGAACCCCGGCGCAAAGCCCAGGTTGGACATGTGCGTACCCAGGCTGAGGCCGAAGCAGAGCCCGAAGGCGGCCAACAGCGCCAGGGACCGGCGCGAGGGCACGAACTGCCGCCACCACGGCCCACCAGCCGGCCGCGCCCGATGACGCTCCTCGGTGCGAGCCCAGAGCAACAGAAGCAACAGCGTCAACGCCCCCATGAACACGTTGGGAGCGTAGACCTCGGCGATGCCTGTCTGCGACCAGAACGTGCGCGAGAAAGCGAAACTGAGCGCGGCGAAGGCAGAGGCCAGCTGCGAGGCTGCGCGCGGCCCGAAGCCCGAGGTTAGCATGCGAACGATGGCGTACAGCAGCGCCACACCGCCAGCGCCCAGCGTGGCGCTCATCAGATTGACGCGATGGGCCACGTCGCCGATCGGCAGGAAGGTGAATAGCTTACCCAACCAGGTGTAGAGGGGATAGCCGGTGGAGTGGGCGAGCCCGAGGGTGTAGCAGACGGTGGCTAGCTCATTTCCATCGGGGCTCTCGTATGAGAGGCTCGGCGTCAGCGTCGCGTTGTAGACTGCCAGGGAGGTGACGAGGACGAGGCCGGCGATCAAGAGATCCGTCCAAGCGGAACGCAGCACGTCTCCGATCCCACGACGGTTCTGACGCATCCTATCTCTCATGGTTGCAGCTATGATACCATGAAGTGAGCCTACAGCGACCAGCCATGGAAGGTTGTCCTTCTGCAGTCAGGAGCAGCTTACGCACTCTGCTCCGGTAATACGAGAGAAGCCGCAGAACTCAAGGCAGCCTCTCTCATCATCTCTTCAGAGCCATCAACCACCGGTTCGCACCGTCAGCGTGTCGCCGTCCAACGTCGCCGTATCCCCTCGTTTCTTCATCTAGCCAGATGTTACCACCGGTGTGTGAAGATTAGATGAAGGGTAGATGAAGATTGTTTGTAGATCTGAGATCAGAGGATGAATATGACGTCACTATGAGAGGTGCAGGTGCCGGCGTGGAGGTGCTTCAACGCAGCCCAGAGGTTAGGGGGGAGCAGCTATCCCAGCCGCCGGATCATGTGGATGTCCTCCGGCTCCAGGGCGTACAACTCCTCGTTGACCTCCTCGGCCAGTCGGAACCCCTGGCTCATGTAGAAGCCCACCGCGGACTCCGAGGGCGTGGCCGACACGTAGAGGTCGGTGGCCCACCCGCCTTGGCCAGCCGCACGACGCGGGACGTCAGGCGTGTGGCGATGCCCTGGCGTCGATAGGCCCGGCTGACGAAGAGCGCAGCGAGCTGCGCCATTCGCTCCGCCAGATCGTGGCGCAGCACAGCGAACCCCACCAACTGCCCCTGGCGGTTGAAGGCTCCCAGCATGACGCCACCGTTCTCCAGGATCGGTGCGATCCCCTCGATATGGGCTCGCACGCTGAACGCATCCCCCTCCATCGGCCAGCGCGGCACGCGCCAGTCCATACGTTCCGCCCGGAGCCTGCCGTCCTCGTAGACGTAGCCCGTGGTGATGCGCTCAGACCGATCAATCTCGGCAATGCGCTCGAGCTCTGAACGATCCATCTGTCGTATGTCGATCATAGATGCACTTCATCCTGACGCGCCTGGCACCGCAGGATGGGCAGCGCGCCGTCCAGGATGCCGACGGTGCGAGCCAAGATTGCTCCAAGGGGACGGCGGGTCGACGAGCGGAGGCCGCCCAAGCATCCAGACCCTCGCATTTGCCCTGGATCTCCCGATCCAGGGCAAGCGAATGGGTTCTACCGAGCCTGACGTGGTAGCGGATCAGCGCTCCGCCGCTTTGCGCATCTTGGCCAACATGAAGAACATGCTGCCCAGGGTGGTGAAGAAGGCCAGGGCGACCTTCGTGGCATCGATGACGGGCTCGACCTGCACACCGTCCTGGGTGACGCTGATGACGGCCACAGGGCGCCCGCTGGCCCCGCCACCGCCACCACCGCCACTACCCATGCCGGCGTCCTCGCCCACGCTCGGGGAAGCCGCCTCCTCCACCTCGACCTCCTCCTCGGCCCCAGCTCGCTCAATCTCCACCCGCTCGTGTGGGTCTGCGCCTCTCTTGTGGTGCTTGACCGCTTTCCCCTCCTTGCCCGGGTGGGACGCGGCCGTCCCGCCACCGAACCCGAAGCCGACGCCGAGGCCCACGTTCACCTCCGCAGCGGTGATGATCGTCCGCCCCTCAGCGACGACGGGCTCGCCGAAGACGGCGCCCGGCTGCGCCACGGTGAGCAGCTTCTCGATGAGCCCAACGGCCTGCTCCTGGCTCTCCACCGACGTAGTGGTCAGTTTATCGAACGTCTCACTCATTTGATCTGCTCCTTTCCATCATCCACATGACTAAGCCAAGGATAGCGAACACCAGGCTGAGGCCGAAGAGCCCCAGCTGTGCCATCCGCGTGGCATCCACGACAGGGATGCGCTCTTCCTCCTCACCGCACTCCACCAGCACGGCCACCGGGCGGTTCCACACCCAGCCTCCGCGAGGCCAGCGTACGGTGAGCGCCTGCGACTGGGGCGTCACGGCGACGTCGTCGACGGTCACCGTCTCGCCCAGCATCGTCTCCCGCTTGAACCTCTCCTGCATCTGCGTCATACACCCTCCTCACGTCGGCTCATTCCACCCAGCCGTCCTGCTACTCAACCTCAAACCGCCACAGCGCCAGGGCGAAGAGGACGACAGCATAGGCCAACATAATCCCGGCCGGCACCAGCACCGAACTGAATCCCAGGCCGCGGATCACCAGGTTCTTGAATCCGTCCATAGCCCACGCCGACGGCAGGACGTGCCCAATGGCCTGAAACGTCTCACTCGTCCCCTCCAGTGGCATCCACGCCCCGCCCAGGGCCGACAGAACGAACATAGGAATCATAGAGAAGATGACCACCTGCTCCTCCGTCTTGGCCACGACACCGATGAGCAAGCCAAGGCTGGCCACCCAGAGCGCCATAGCGGCAGCCACCAGCAGCGTCGCCAATGGCGTCCGCGCGTACTCCACACCGACCGCCAGCTGACCAAAGACGATCAGGATGGCAACTTGAGCGAAGATCATCAACACCATCGCCAGGTAGTGCCCCAGGATGATCTCCAGCCTGGAGATGGCCGTGGTCAACAATCGTCGCAGCGCGCCGGACCTACGCTCCAGCACCAGGACCTCGGCGTCGCCGATTAGCCCCGCAATGGTGAACTGGACCATCATAGCCGGCGACGAATGGGCGAAGCTGTTCGGCCCCTCTTCCTCTGTGTCGCTCTCCCCCGACGCGGTCATCTCAACCGTCAGCAGAGGGTCCTCCCACGCCGCGACCGCGTCCCCCAGCGCCCCCTGCAGGAAACCCTGACGGTCGCTCTCGTTCACGACCTCCTGCTCCTCGTCATAGGCCTCGGCGCCAAGGCGCGCGATCTGAACCGCTCCCATCAGCCGCGTGGCGGCTGCCTGAACGCTGCGCTGCGCGGCTGTCCCGGCGACCGAGGCGGGATCGACGATCACCGGCAGATCGACCAGCTCACCCTCCAGCACACGCTCCCCGTACCCCTGGGGGACGATCACCGCGGCGGCCAGCTCCTCATCCGCCACCCGCCGCTCCGCCTCCGCCGTGTCGCCCTCCTCCAACACCACGGGACGGATGGCGTCCGATGCTTCCATCAGATCAAGCAGGCGCGGGCTGAGGGCGCCGCCGCCATCCTCCAGGTCGAGGACGCCCACCGGCAGACGCGCATCCCCTCCACCGTCTACGTCGCGGAACACGTAGCCCAGCAGCAGCGTGAAGGCAATGGGCATCACCAGCAGGAACAACGCCGCCTTCCAATCCCGCACGATCTGATAGAGATCTTTGACAGCCAGGTCGATCACTCGCATAGCCTGCTCCTAGGCGAACCGCTTTCCGAATCGCCGCACGCCGATGACGAAGAAGATGACGCCCAGGATCAGTGTGACGCCCAGGGTGGGAGCCAGATCCATGACGCCGCTTCCGTTCAGGACGATGCTCCAGCCCCGCATCGCCCACCCCTGCGGCGTGAAAAGGGCGATGATGTCCGTCACCCCGGAGGTGCCGGATAGACTGCCGGTGAACATCGCGTTGATGCCCAGCATGCCCGTGACGGTCATCACGCCGCCGAAGATGATGCCTACCTGCTCGGTGCTCTCTAGCAAGGATGTGAGGAAAATGCCGAAGCTGGAGGCCACCACGACGAGGCCGAGGGCGACCAAGATCACGGGAAGGAGCGCCCCCCAGTCCAGGCCGAACACGAGAGAGCCTATGGTCATCAACACCGCCACCTGAACGACGAGGGTGGCGAAGACCGCCAGGAGCTTCCCCCCGAGGATTGTCGACAGCGGCGTGGGCGTGGTGAAGAGGCGAGGCAAGGTACCGGCCTCCTCCTCGGCCAGGATCGAGCGAGCCGAGTTAGCAGCGGTGAAGAAGGCGTAGAAGATCATCATGCCTGTCATGATCGGCTTCAGAATCTGCATCAGCTGACCCTCAGCCGCTTCCTCCGCATGCTCCGGGGCGCGCAGGTCAACCAGCGGAGGATCGCCCTCCCCTCGACGCTCACCCAGCTCGGCCGACCAGCCGGCGTAGGCCATCATGATCTCCTGCTGGCGCTGCGCATCCATCGGCACGCCGTGCTCGCTCAACTGTCTCTCCAGGACATCAGTGGCGATCTTGCTGCCTGCAAAGCCGTCGACGAACTGGCTGACCATGGTCTTGACGATGTCCGGCCCGATCGTCAGCGCCGGATCTCGGTAGAGCTCGACCGCCGCGCGCCCCTCGGGCTCGAGCATTGCAGCGGTGAAGTCGGGAGGGACGATCACGGCCACGGCCGCCCGCTGCTCATCCACAGCGGCGCGGGCACCAGCAGCGTCGTCCGCCTCCGTCACGTGCAAGAGGTCCACCAGCTCCTCCGAGGCCAGGAAATCGGCCAGCAGCTCGCCGGCCGAGAAACCGCCGGCCTGCGACGCGGGCTCATCCAGGTTGACCAGCTGGACCTCGACCGTGGAGATCTCGAGACCGCCGTCGGAAGCCATGCCGCCGAAGGCGAGATAGAACAGGCCCACCGTGAGAAGGGGGACGACGAACATGAACACCAGTGCGAAGGCGCTGCGGAAGGCGTGCCGCAGGTCCTTCCAGGCGATGTCCAGGGCCTTCAGCAGGTGCTCCCAGTTCATGATCTAGTCCCGCAGCGCGCGTCCCGTCAGATGGAGGAAGACCGCTTCCAGGTTCGGCTCTTGAATCTCCACCGAGGTGATGCGCACGTCGGCCTCGTTGGCGGACCCAAACAGGCGCGGCAGGACGACGTTGCTGTCGTCCACCAGCAGGGCAAGCGCGCCATCCTCGGCCGTGATCTGATGGACGCCCTCCGTCTCCCGCCACAGGTCCGCCACCAGGCCCGCCGGGGCGTTGATGGTCAGGTCGATGCGATCCAACTGGCCCACTATCTGCACCAGCTCATCGTGCGTGCCGTAGGCGATCACCTCGCCCTTGTCCATGATGGCGATGTGGTCCGAGAGCTCCTGCGCTTCCTCCATGTAGTGCGTGGTGTAGAGCACCGTCATGCCCTGGCGATTGAAGGCTTTGACGCTATCTAGGATGTTGCGTCGGCTCTGGGGATCGATGCCCACCGTCGGCTCGTCCATGATGATCACGTCCGGGCGGTGCATCAGGGCGATGCCGATGTTGAGCCGGCGCTTCATGCCGCCGGAGAACTTGCTCACCGCCCCCTGCTGGCGGTCGGTCAGTCCGACGATCTTCAGCACGTTGTCCACCCGCTGGCCGAGCTCCGCTCCGCGCAGCCCGTACATCTTGCCCCAGAAGCTGAGGTTCTGGCGGGCGGAGAGATCGTCGTACAGGGCGATTTCCTGCGGCACGACACCAATGGCCTCCTTGACCGCCATGGGCTCGCGGAGGATCGAGTGGCCCATCACGAGCACGTCGCCCCCCGTGGGCGTCAGCAGACAGGCCAGCATCGAGATGGTGGTGCTCTTGCCGGCGCCGTTGGGGCCGAGCAAGCTGAAGATCTCGCCGCGGTGCACGTCGAAGCTGATCTCACGCACGGCGTGGATGTCGTCGAACGTTCTGTCTAGATCGCGTACTTGAATCGCTTCGCCGTCAGTCATAAGCTATCCCCCGGAAACTGCTCAAGCCTGTTTCCCTCTATCACTACGTCGAAAGCGACCATTTGTTGCATACTTGCCCGTCACAGCGGCGAAGGTCCTTCGCCGAGGGACGTGAGAAGAGACACGCCCCCGGCTCAGCGGGCGTGCTCTGGAAGATAAATACAGAGGCCGACGACTGCAGCCCATCGTCCCATGCTACCATGGGCTCGTTAACGCGGCGTTAACGCCAGATTAAGACATCGTTGGCCGGGCCAGGGTCGTGCTCCTCCGATCCGGGCTGTGCTTCTACGCCTCCAACTCTGGCTCTGACTTCGACTCCGGTTTCGAACCGTCCGACGGAGCCTGAGCGTAGGAAGAGGGACCGGGCGAGAGGAAGGGAACGCGGACCACCTCATACCTGATCAACAGCCAGACGCCGCCCGCAATCGCCATCAACACGGCCACGATGCGGGAGTAGCTGATCGCCGTGCCAGGCAAGACCGGTTGATCGGGACGGAACCACTCCAGCCAGAAACGGCCCACCCCCTCCAGGACGAGCCAGCCGGCGAAGAGAGCGCCTGGCTTCAGCTTCTCGGCGTAGCGGCGGGCAGCCCACAGAAGCAGGGCGGCGGCGAGGACGTTCCATATCATCTCGTAGGCGAACGTGGGGTGGAAGCGCGTCGTCTCGACCGGGTAGCGCGTCAGGTCGACCCAGGGGCGGATGCGGCGGGCGGCCTCGATGCGAATGCCCCACGGCAGATTGGTGGGCGGCCCATAAAGCTCCTGGTTGATGAAGTTGGCCGGACGGACGACGGCCTGACCAATCAACAAGGCCGGTGCCACAGCGTCCAGGAGAAGCCAGAAGTCAAGCTGGTGCACGCGGAAGTAGATGTAGGCCGCGAGCGCGCCAAACAGGACAGCGCCGTAGAAGTGGAGCCCCCCCTCCCAGACGCGCAGAATACGGACCGGGTCCTCCAGATAATACGTGCTACCACCCAAGGTGACGTTGGCGCAGTACCACAACCGAGCGCCAATAATGCCGGCCGGGATAGCCCATATCAAGCCATCCCATACATACTCCGGGTCCTCACCTCGCCGCCGCATCCCGATAGCGGTGACCCAGCCGGCGGCGAAGACTCCAGCGGCCATAAGTACGCCATACCAATGAATTGCGATGTTCGTGCCCGGTATGGTGAATATAATCGGATCAATCATCGACCTCCTCCCTCACTCAAGATAACCCAAATCGCGCAGACGCTGCTGAACCATAGCGTCGTCCACGTTCGTCGCTCGCCGTCCCTCAAGATCCGGCTTTCGCGCCCCCGCCCTCTCGAGGAAGGACGCCAGGTGCTCTCTCAACCTCCGCTTCCATGCCGCGTTAGGCCCCCCGTCGAGGTCAACCATCTCCCGCGGATCCGCGCTCAACGAGAAGAGGCGGTCCCCCACGCCCTCAATAGACATGAGCTTGTGCTTCCCCTCATAGGCCGCCCAGTGGGTGGCGCGGCAGTGCAGCTCCTTGATCAGCGCCCGCTTGCGCGCCTCCATGACCTGCACCGCGAAGGTCGGCGCATAGGCCTCGCTGACCACCACCGACTCCTCTAAGCCGTTCCCGTGGCCGTTCAGCCCCCTCAGGCTCAGCCTCTCGGACTCGACCCGGTGACCGGAGACGTTCTCATACGTCCGCACGCCGGCCGCGTCGAGCGTGGTGTGGAAGAGCCGCGTGGCCGAGACGGGATCGGCGACCCGCCTGCCGTCGACCTGACCGGGGAAGCGGATCAGGAGCGGCACGTGAATCAGCTCCTCGTAGACGCCGAAGGCGTGGCCCATCAGCTGGTGCTCACCGAGCATCTCCCCATGGTCAGCCACGAGGACGACGAGGGTGTTGTCACGGTGCTCCGGCCGATCCAGCACCTCCAGCAAGCGGCTCAGGAGATGATCCTGGTACGCCACCTCGGCGTCGTACATCTGCCCCAGTGCCTCCGCCTCCAAGTCAGAGAATGGCTCCAAGGGCGGTGTGAACCAATCGGCTGCCCTGCGGTTGAAGTCGCGCACGAAGTCGCGTGCCGCTCCTCCCTCTAGGTAGCTGGGCGCGAAGCTCTCCAGGTACGTCCTGGGGGGCGTATAGGGCAGATGGGTCTCCATCAGGTTGACGAACAGGAAATGCGGATGGCCCCGCGCTCGGTTCACGCGGCGCTCGATGAAACGAGCGGCGTCGCGGATCGAGCGGGGCGTGTTCCCCTTGAAATTGGCGACCCAGGTCCAGAGCGGCACCCAGAAGGGGTCGAGAGCGCCCTGGAAGAGGGTGTTCGAGCTGGCGAACGCGTTCTGAATCGGCTGTGCGATCCTGTACAGCGAATCGCCGGCCCAACGCCACATGCGTCGCAGCAGTCCCCCCGACGTGACCTCGCTCGGCCCCGCCGGGAAGGCGCCGCCATAGTTGTAGAAGGCATCGAACCCGCGCCGCAGCCCGTTGTCGAGGACGCCGACCAGGGGGTTGTTGCAGAAGCCCACCGTGCGATATCCCGCCGCGCGCAGATGCTCAGCCAAGGTCTTGAACCGGGGATGGAGCACGTCGTCCGACTGGAGGGCGCCGTGGACGCTGGGGGGCTCGCCGCTGAACATGGAGGCGTGGGACGGTATCGTCCACTGAGCGGGGGCGATGCCGTTCTCGAAGAGCGTGACGTGCTCGGCGAAGGCGTCCAGGTTTGGCGACGTGCCACGGGGATAGCCGTAGCAGCCCAGCCGATCCCAGCGGTGCGTGTCGAGTACGACAAAGACGATATTCGGTTTGTGGTCAGTAGAGCGCATGATGCTATCCTTGGTTTACGTAAGCCACCACCTGGTAGGATAGCACACATGACCCATCACGTCAATCTGAGCTTGTGTGAGGTTGGAGCCCCCTCCCCCGGCCCCTCCCCCAGAGGGAGAGGGGAGAAGGCACCCCCTCCCTGGCCCTCCCCCAGAGGGAGAGGGGAGAAGGCACCCCCTCCCTGACCCTCCCCCGAGGGGGGAGGGAAGAAGGCGCAGGGTCGGGGTTTTCAATGGGTCACTCCCAAGAGACAGTTGGTCCGGAGAGGCACATGGGGCGCTTTGCGAAATCTGGGATTTGTGGTAAAATGAGTTCCGACGCTGGGGGATCGTCTAATGGTAGGACAGTGGTCTCTGGAACCATAGGTGAGGGTTCAAATCCTTCTCCCCCAGCCTCCGCAGGTCCAGGGGCCGGATGCGAAAGCCATCGATCGTGATGATCGGTGGCTTTTTTGTTGCCAGGCCAGGGACAGCCAAGGGTCAGCGGCGGGCGCGGCACCAGGCCTCTAAGGGCTCCTGCCAGCCTCTCTTGGGCAGCTTGGTGCCGTCGGGGAGGGTGGCGCCGGCCAAGGAGGCAGCCTGACGCAGCTGCTCCTCGTCCACCAGGGCGTCCTCCAGCAGCACGTCGCGCAGGTCGGCCCCCTCCAGATCGGCGCCACGCACGTCGGCCCCGGTCAGCTCCGCGCCGCGCAGATTGGTGTGAGCCAGGTCGGCCTCCAGAAGACCGGCCTCGTCCAGCTCGGCGCGGATGAGGTTCGCCCCGCGCAGCCTGGCGCCCCGCAGCACGGCGCCCTGCAGCTGGGCGCCCTCCAGATCGGCGTGGCGGAGGTCGGCGCCCTCCAGAACGGCGTAGGCCAGGTCGATGCCGCGCAGATCGGCCCCACGCACGCTCTCCCCGGACGCCAGCTTTTCCAGCACCTGGTCGTGCATTAGGTCTGCCATGTTTTGCACCTCTTCTACCTATGTACTCGGCCCATCAGCGATGATCCTCCACTGCGCGGCTCCGCGCAGATTGGCGGGATGCTCCATCGGGGTTTCACCCGCGCCCCACGCGTCGGGGTGACGTCCGATGTCGATCCAGATGCGGGGGGTGACACACCTCCTCCAAGCTTGCTGACCGCCCATGCTTCAAGGGGGTGGGTCACACGCGCCGATCTCACCCAGACCCGGGGGTGACATACCCCATCCGAGCTTGTTTGCCCGACTCTACGCCGCGCCCTCGTACAGGTCGGCGCGGGTTCAAGGGAAGGCCGCTCTCGCCATCGTGGCCCGGCTTCGCCAGCAGCGACTGATAGACGTTGAGTCGTCCCGACTCGAAGCCGTGCGCGGAGCCGGCCATGAAGAGCCGCCAGACGCGATAGGCCACCTCGTCGACGTGCTCCAGCGCCCGGTCGCGACGCTGCTCCAGACGGCGCACCCAGCGCCGCAGGGTCAGCGCGTAGTGCTCCCGCAGGGACTCGACGTCCCGCACCTCGAAGCCCAGATCCTCGGCGATGCGCAAGGAATGGCTGATGGGCGTCAGCTCACCATCGGGGAAGACGTAGCGGTTGCTGAACGTATCGGGATCATCGTCCTTCGGCAGCCAGCCTGGCCGGGCGATGGCGTGATTGAGAAAGAGCCCTTCCCGCCGCAGAATATCCCACGCCTGGTCGAAGTAGACCCGCACCTTCTCCTCACCCACGTGTTCGAACATACCGACGCTGACCAGCTTATCGAAGGGCTCCTCGCCCGGGTCGACGTCGCGATAGTCCTGGTAGACTACTCGGCAGCGGTCGCCCAGCCCGGCCTCCTGGATGTGCTCCTGGGCCAGCTCGACCTGAGGCTCGCTCAGCGTGATCCCGAGGGCCTCCACGTCGTAGTGCTTCGCCGCGTGAATCACCAAGCCGCCCCAGCCGCACCCGATGTCGAGCAAGCGCTCCCCCGGCTCCAACCGCAGCTTGCGGCAGATGTAGTCGAGCTTCCGCTCCTGGGCAGTGTGGATGTCCTCGTCGGGGTCGGCGAAGTAGCCGCAGGAGTAGACCATGCGCCGATCTAGCCAGAGGGCGTAGAAGTCGTTGGAGACATCGTAGTGATACGAGATCGCGTCTCGATCCCGCCGGCGCGAGTGCGTCGCGCCACTCATATCGGCAGCCTGGCGCCCGGCTTGGGTCGAGCGCTCCTTAGGCAGCGAGCGCAGCTTCCAGGCCAGCCCGAGCTTGTCACCCAGGCCCAGGTCGAGCTCCTCGAAGGCGCCGGTCAGGGGAAAGGCGGCGATCAGATCGCCCTCCACGTCGAAATCCCCGTAGATGTAGGATTCGCCCAGGTTCAGCTCAGACGGGGGCAAAAACATCTGTCGCAGCGCGCCGGGGTGATTGAGCACCAACGTGAAGGCGGGAGAGGCGGACGGGTCCTTCGGCCAGACGGTGCCCTCCCAAAGTCGCACGTTGAAGTCGACTCCCTCGAAGCCGCCGAACACCTCGTCCAGGATGGTCAGCGTGGTCTCTTTAGCTCGACTCTCTGAGGTCATTTTTCCTCCCTCGAGATGGTATGCATGAGATTGCGGCTTCACGCAGATGCGGGGGTGACACACCCTCTTCGAGCTCATTTCATGGAGGTAGCACACCTCTTCTGAGCTTGCTTGCCGCACCAATCCACAACACGAAGGACACGAGGGCCCCCAGGACTAACGCAGCTCGAGACGCGCCTTGACGCGCTCCCAGATTCCGCGCAGGGCCTCGGAGACGAGTCCGTCGGTGTACGCGGTCACCGGCTGGCCCTGTACCATGGCCTCCGTCACCGCCGTATTATAGGGGATTCTGCCCACCAGTTCAACAGCCCGCTCCTCACAGAAGGCTGCCACCTCATCCGAGCGCTGCACGTTCAAGTCGGCCTTGTTGATGGCCACCAGGGCCGGCACGCCGAAGTGCTCGGTGGTGCTGAGGACGCGCTTCAGGTCGTGCACGCCGGAGACGGTGGGCTCCACCACCAGGAGCGCCATATCGACACCGGTCGTCGCGGAGATCACGGGACAACCAATCCCGGGAGGGCCGTCAACCAGCAACAGCTGCGCGCCGATCTCCGACGCCAGATCACGTCCCTGCTTCTTGACCACGGTGACGAGCTTGCCGGAGTTCTCCTGCCCGGCGAAGAGGTGGGCGTGGAAGAGGGGGCCGAAGCGGCTATCGGAGCGGAACCACCGTCCGGCCAGCTGCTCCTCCATACGGATGGCGTCCTCGGGACACTGGTAGAAGCAGGCAGCACACCCCTCGCAAGATAGAGGCTCCACCTGGTAGGCGTAGCTGAAGGGAGCCTGACCAGGGGGGATGATGGCGTCAAATCGACAGACGGTCTCGCAGACGCCGCACGCGGTACAGATCTCCGGGTCGATCACGGCCCGCTTGCCGCTCCAGAAGTCGTGCTCCTCCAGCTTGTTTGGCTCCAGAACCAACTCGATGTTGGCCGCATCGACGTCCGCGTCGGCCAACACCATCGGCAGTTCCTGAGAACCGAGGTGAGCCAGCGCCGCGGCTACGGTCGTCTTGCCCGTGCCCCCCTTACCGCTGAGGATGACCAGTTGTTTCATGGGTTAAGTTCTCCTTTGCAGTCCACCAACGCCTCGATGTCCTGATAAAGCTCTCGGAATCTCTCGCGGTAGCGCGGCAGCGCTTCCACCAGCGGGACGCCCTCTGAATAGGCCTCGGCGATCCTCCGATCGATGGGAATGCGCATCAGGATGGGAATACCCTCCGCCTCGCAGTAGGCATCGACGCCCTGGTCCCCCACCCCCTCCCGGTTGATGACCACCCCAACCGGCAGGCCCATCTCGTCGCGCGCCACATCCACGGCCTGTCTCAGGTCGTGAAGGCCAAAGGGCGTTGGCTCCGTGACCAAGAGGACAAAGTCCGCGCCCTCCATAGCCTCCACCACCGGGCAGGCGTTGCCGGGCGGCGCGTCCAGGATCACGGGCGTCTCATCGCCTGGCTGCCCACCGACCTGCGGCGGGATGGCCAACTGCTTCAGCTGGTGGATGACGGGCACGGCCATCATCTCCCCCACGTTCAGAATCCCGTGGGCGAACTCGAAGCTGTCGCTCGACCCGCGTTCAAGGACGCCCATCACGTCCAACACCTCGTCGATGGCGTCCGCCGGGCAGTTGAGGGCACAGCTGCCGCAGGCGTGGCAGAGCTCGGAGAAGACGAGCACGCTCTCTCCCGCCACGGCGATAGCGTTGAACTGACAGACCTCAGCACATCGCCCGCACAGCGTGCAGGCCTCAGAATCGACCTGTGGGATCATCTGTCCCACCTCACGGCGCTCCCGCATGACGGGGTTGAGAAAAAGAGCAGCGTTGGGCGCCTCAACGTCGCAATCCAGGAACACCGGATCGGGAACATCCTCCCAGGACGCCAGGCTAAGCGCCAGGCTGACCGCAACGGTGGTCTTGCCCGTGCCCCCTTTGCCGCTTGCTACAGTGATGATCATCGTTCACTCCATTTCAAAGCGCCAACTGTAACCATTCATCTTACGGTCCCTACGCTCCAGCCGGATCCGCTGGGAGCAAGGGGGAATCGCTAGCTCGAACCAGAGGTTTCCCCAAGCGTCGTTCCGGCCGGGAAGGGATGGACCACAGACGAGCCAAAGGCATTCATCAAAGCGACGAAGGCAGCCTCCCCCGTGCAGTGATTGGGATAGACGCGGCGCAGCACGGGCTGCTCCCTGAGTACTCGGCAGATATGCTCCAGCTCCTCCTCGTCAGCGCCGGTCAAGTGCAGCCCCCCGGCGATGATCTCGACCGGCCGCTCGAAGATCCGTTCGGCGTGAGCCAGGGTGTTCAACAGCCCGGCGTGACAACAGCCACAGAGTACCATCAGGCTGCCGTCCAAGTCCAACACCAACGCCATGTCGTCCAGATAGCGGTCCTGCACAATGTCGTCCCCTTCGCGCATGCGGTGGTAGCTGCTGCTCCCCTCCTTCTCCAGGCGCTCCGCGATCTCCCCCGTGGTCCAGACCCCTGGTACGATCTGCTGGGGATCCGCGCTGAGCGCCAGGGTCATCTCAGCCGCCAGCTCCTCCTCGGTCGAGGCCATCCCCACGCGCTCCAAATCTCCCTCGTGGATCGAGTACCGCCCTCGGAAGAGATCCGGACTGGCATACAGCCGCGTATCAGGTCTCAGATGATCCAGCAGCGCGGGCAGGCCGCCGGTGTGATCGTAATGCCCGTGACTGATGGCAACGGCATCGATGGTCCTCGGATCCAGGTCCAACATCTTCAGGTTGTGCATCAGCACCGTGCCGCTCTGGCCGGTGTCGAAGAGCACGCGCCCATCCTCCGTCTCGATCAGAAAGGCCACGCCATGCTCGCCCCAGAAGGGTGAGCTGCGCTCTACAGCGTCGTCAACGATACACGTCACGTCCATCGGCTTACCTCCCCAGCTGGACGCCTCCCCTCTACAGCAGCAGACGACAGCGGGGCAAAGGGACCGGGTCAAGGTCCCTCTCCCTGTCTGCCGTCTACTCTCTGTGGTGCAACCTACTTACGCACCATCTGCGTGCCGCATTTCGGGCACTTCTTCTGATAGCATGGCTGGCCCGCGACGTGCTGCTCGCGATGCCCACAGTTGGGGCACACACAGGCCCCACCAGGCCCGGCAGCCTGGGGGCCGCCCATCCGGCCCCGACCGCTACCTCCTCCGCTTCGACCGCCACCTCCTCCACGACCTCGTAACATGTTCTTTCACCTCCTCGTCAGCTGAAACTCGCTTTGATATCCAATCTCAGTAGATCTAGACCTGCTCACAGGGGATCACGGGTCGACGGGCGGAGGCCGCCCGGGCACCCAGATCCGCTATCGGCCTGGATCTGAAGATCCAGTTTGAGCAAGATTGAGTCACCTGAATCTCATAGACAGACGCCCCCGCCTGGGACAGAGCGCTACTGGCCCGCAGCGAGCAGAAACTCGGCCGACCATCCCCCCCCGGCCAGGACGCAATCGTCACTAAACGCGTCGTCGAAAAGCTTGCGGGCCGCGTCACCCGTACAGTGACACGGCGCGACCCGCTGCACGCCCATCTCGCGGAAATCGGCGATGATGCCCTCGACCCTACCACGGCTAGCCCCGCCAAGATGGAAGCCCCCCATCACCAGCGCGACCCGGTCGCCAAAATGCTCTTGGGCCCGACGCACCATGCTATCAACGCCGGGATGCGCACAGCCGGTGACCACGACGAGCCCGTCTGCGGTCTCGACCGCCAGCGCCTGCTCCCTGATGCCCGTCCCCACCTGACCGGTGGTGTGAAACCCAGGGGCCACGGTCATGGCATTGCTCACCTCGACCAGATCGGTGTACGCGCGCACATCGTCCTTGAAGGAACGAGAGAAGGAGGCCGGCACGTAGACCGTCGGCCTGGCACCGGTGCCCAGCAGAGCACCGAGCCCGCCAGTGTGATCCCCGTGAGCGTGGGAGAGTAGCACCGCGTCGACCGCCAGCGGATCCAGATTCAGCTCCCGCAGGTTGTGCATCAGCGTGGGACCGTCTCCGCCAGTATCAAAGAGCACTGTGGTCTCCTCCGTCTCCACCCAGCAGGCAAAGCCCCACGATGTGCGCAGCGCTTCGAATCCGACATAAGGGTTATTGTCGTACACGATTGTGAAGGTCACAGTTCTCGCCTCCTCCATGGGCGTCGGCGTCGCTCTGCTTACGGCGGTCGGGTGCGCCGTAGCAGTAAGCGTTGGAGTTGCCGTCCCCTCCGTCCGCGTAGGTGTCACAACGCCCGGCGTTGACGTGGGGGGAGCCGTCGGCGAGGCAAACGGCGTCACCCGCTCAGATGCGGTCGGCAGTGAGGTCACGGTCACCGGCGTCGCGGCTCTGCATCCGACCAGAAGACCTGCCAGCAGCGCCACGGCGCAGGAAAGCGACGTCCACCGTTCTGTCTGACCCATTGGTTAGTCGATTCATTCGTTCTGAAGTGTATCGCACGAGGAACGTGCAACGCACCAGCGCTCGTTGAATCCGAGGTGCATCGCACGGGCGCCGTGCAACGCACCAGTGTCTGTCGATCCAAGGTGCATCGCACGGGCGCCGTGCAACGCACCAGCGTTCGTTGAATCCGAGGTGCATCGCACGGGCGCCGTGCAACGCACCAGCGTCTGTCGATTCTGAGGTGCATCGCACGGGCGCCGTGCAACGCACCTGGCACGGGGTGACCTCAGCGCATGAACGGTCGACCATCGAAGGCGAAGACATCACCAGCCTTAGCCACGCAACAGGGACGCATGCGCGGCAGCTCGCCCGGTCCGAAATAGCGCGCCCCGACAATCTCCTCCTCATCTGGCTCAAGGCTCCCACCGAGCACCTCGCAGTCGAAAAGGATGCCCACCGGCTGCACACGATCCCCGTTGGGATAGCTGAAGGCATACTCCAGGGCCGAGTAGACTCCGATCAGACCCACCGGCTCCACCTCCAAGCCAATCTCCTCGCGCACCTCGCGCCTGACGGCCTGTCCTGCGCTCTCCCCCGGCTCGATGGCGCCACCCGGAAAACCCCACAGGTCGTCCCCGTCGCTGCGCTTCAGCAGCAGCAAGCGCCCCTCGTCATCCCGGATACAGGCGATGGCAGAGGGAACCAGCAGAAGGTCGTGCCCCACGCTCGCCCGCAGACGTGCCATGTAGTCGCTCATACCCGAAGCTGCACGAGTCGACGGGCCATCTCGCCCACGCAGCTGGGTCGACACAGTCGCGGGGGCCGACACACTCATCTGTCACCTCTCCGTACCGTTCGCAAGATCCTCCGCCTTCTTTTCCTCGAGCAGCCCTATGAGGACCATGGCCGCTTGCTCGACCAGCTCCCCGCAGGAATCCAGGCCGCCAGGCGGATCGACGATCTGCTCGCGCAGGTCACTGCACCGCGTGTATCCACAGGTCTCCAAGAAGCGTTCCCTGTACCGGGCGGCGAGATCGACAGCGGGCTGATCGTCCTCCTCCAGGCTGGTGCGACCAAACAGCGCGCCGATGAGCATCACGCCACCGCTCAAGGCCCCGCAGAGCTCCTGCCTGGTATCCCCCAGCCCGCCCGAGAACCCCGTCGCCACACGTACCAACGCGTCCATCTCGCCACACCAGGGTTCCACATCAACCAGATACTGCTCGCCCACGGTGAGCACGATGCTCTCCGATCAATGGTAGCCGCCGCTCACCAGCCTACCGGCCCGCGCCGCAATCTCCTTCCGCGCCATCCTATCCAGTGTCAATCCGCCTCCTCCGTCTCCTCTTCCTCCATCTTGCTCACGCGCCAGTTGAAGAGCGCGTTCTGAAGCGTGCTTATGGCCAGTCCAGCACAATGCATGCTCTCCTCCGGCAGCCCACCCAAGGCATTGATGAGATCCTTGGGCAGGATCCACTCCGCCTTGTCCAGCGTCAGGCCGGTCACCATCTGGGTGAGCAAGCTGCCGCAGGCCAACGTCGCACCGCAGCCATCGGTGACAAACGTGGCCTCCTCAATCGTCGTCGAGCCATCGCCCAGGCGTAGGTAGATCTCCATGGTGTCGCCACACCAGCCGCGGACGACACCGTGACAGTCCGCATCAGCCATTCGCCCAACGTTCTTTGGAGCCCGTGCTTCGCGAAGCACAACGTCCGAATAGAGCGCTCGCTCTTGCTCGACGATCTCCTGCTGGAGCTCCTCGACCATGCGATTGAAATCCGTCGCTGCGTCTTGACTCACGCCGGCCTCCCGCTACCCGCCACTCAGATCCTTGAGGCGGGCCATGACCTCGTCGAGCTGCTGCTGCAGCATCTCCGCCTCCTCGCGCAACCGACCCGCCGCGTCCTCTTCGTAGGGATGCCGTTTATCCCCCACCCCCTCCTCTTCCTCGTCCTCCTCACCATGAGCGTGCTGTATGCTCTCGCGACAGGGCTCGGCGCCCTCCAGCGCGCCGCCCAGGTACCGCTCCAGCGAATGGCGCACGCTGCCGGAGGCGCCGGTCACCGGTTGGATTCCGTATTCCCGGAAGAAATCGATGGCCCGCCGCCCCATGCCGCCAGTGAGCATTACGTCGACGTTGTACTCGTTGATAAACTGCGGCACCTGGCCCGGCTGATGGCGGCCATAATAGGGGTTCTCAACCACGTCGACCTCGTGAACCTCGCAGCCGTCAACGTCAACCAAGATGAAGCAAGGACACCGTCCGAAGTGCGGGCTGACGACGCTATCGAGCCCGCTTCGATCGTCGGCAGAAACCGCTATGCGTGTCATACCTTCCATGACCTACTCTTCCTCCCCTTCCAACTGATCCAGCCGATCCATGACCCCAGCCAGCTGCTTGCGCAGGTCAGCGGCCATCTCCGCCAGCTCAGAGATCTCCTGTTCGCGCGAAGGCCGAGTCCCGCCCGTCGACGCAGCCTGAGACTGAGCCTTGGAGGGCGCAGAGACAGACCGACCAGAGGTTCCGACACCTCGTCCCCGCCCCATACCGGCCCTTCGTCCCATGCCAGCGTGGGCCGGGCCCGTCGCTTGGCCCGTCGTGGGAAGCTGATCCTTCTTGAAGGACGCCACAGCGTCTCGCACCGTCTCGCCTTCGAACAGGTAGACGGGCACGTCGGCCGCCAGCAAGACGTTATAGGCGTTGGGGCCCACGTTGCCCGTGATAACGGCCTCGGCCCCCTGCTCCACGACAAACTGCGCCGCCTGGATGCCGGCGCCCCCGGCAGCGTTTATGGCCGGGTTCTCCACCGTCTCAGTCTCCATCGAATCCGTGTCGACGAAGACGTACGACCGACAGCGGCCAAAGACCGGGCTCGCCGCCGCATCCAGACCTGCGCCGCTCGATGTGACAACAACTTTCATCACTACCTCTCCTTATTTGGGTATCTTGCTATGCGTTCTCTGAAACGATAGGGATGCGGCAGGTATGGAAACCCGCCCCACATCCTTGCTTCCGCAGTCCCACGACACAACTACCGCGCCGACACTCACCTATACGCCATGGTCACCAAGCGGAGGCCGCCCCTGTGTTTGACTTGCCGAAAGGTGGCGCCCTGCGAGATCGACTGCAACACCCGGTCGACGTCCTCGACCAGGGTGCCGCTCAAAACGTCGACGCCGGTCTCGAGCAGCGCCGGGGATAGCGGTGTGCTCGGCCCCAGCATGATCACCAGGGCGTCGTCACGACAGAGACGGATCAGGTCGTCGAACGTATGGTTGATGAGCGACGTGCTCGTGATGGCCACCACGTCGGCCTGCGGAAGCAGCTCATCCGCGCGGTCGGCGGGAACGTCCCCGGGGCGGGGATGAAGCTCCAGCACCCAGCACGTCTCCGCCGCGCTGCGCACCCCCTCGACAAAGGGGAAATGGCCGATGATGGCGACGCGACCACCCGTCCCCTGCTCGATGATTACCTGCGACGCATTGAGCTCGACAAAGGCGGCCTCTTCAGGCTCCAGAAGGGCATTGTAGGCCGCCAGACCAACGCTGGCCTTCAGCGTCTCCGGCGAGCGCAGCCACTGCGCGAGCTGTCGGGCGCTATAGCCCAGCAGATCCCCTGCCTCGGGGATGGGAGGGCCAAGACGGTGCGTCTCCCCGCGCAGCGTCGACGCCAGGCCGCATTGAACCGGATTCGTATCCAGGACGACTGCGGTCCAAAAGGCACCCATGAGCACCTGTCGGACCGGCGCATCTGCCTGTAGATCGTCGAGCAGCAGCTCAGTGATGGGCACCTTCGCCCTCCTCCATGTGCTGCATGTGCATCTCCAGGATGTGATCGATCATCTCTCTCGTCTCCCTAAGATCATTGGTCCACCCATGAAGCACCTCGTTTCCCAGGGCTGTGAGCCGATAGACCCGGCGCGGCGGGCCCTTCGTCTGTTCCTCATTCCAGCTCGAAGCGACCCACTCCTTTTCCTCCATATCGCGCAGCGTCCGGTACACGACGCTGGTGTTGACGTCACCCAGCCCGTACGCCTCCAGCTGGTCGATGAGCGTATAACCGTGGGACGAGCCATGATGTAGGAGCAGAAGCAACGTGGGCTTCAGGATGCGCACCGCCCGACGCGAGCAGCCTTGCTGCCGCCATCGTCGACCTCGCCCTGCCATACCCGGTCCTCCCCACTCAGCACACGGCCTCCAACACACAGAGACTCTACCACGCTATGTGCACTTTGTCAATAGACGACTTGTACATCAACAGCGGTGTATCGTCTCCGGGCGGAACCCGGCAAAGGTGGCACGGCGAACATTGCAGGGTCGCGGAGCATGTGGGCAAATCGATCAAGGCCGTGTAGAATACGTCTATGGACAGAGGAGGGAGAAGGGGCTGCCGCCCACGGCTTGTCGTAACCGTGCTGGCTCTGGGCTGTCTCTGCATGGCCGTCGCGCTGCTCGCCGGGCCTCGGCTTCGACGGGCGATCAGCGGCCCGGAACCTCCTGCCCTGAGGGGCGCGCCCCCGGTCGGACGCTGGCACACACCGTCAGTCGCTGACGCCTTCGACTATCCCCTGCAGCCACCGGAGAACTATGGCCCCTACGCCCAGGGCATCACCGGCTTCCGGGCCATCGACACGCGCTTCGGGGCGCAGAACCCGGCGCTCGGGAACCGATCCAACTGCTTCCGAGACAAAGCCGGCAACGCCGTTCCTTTCAGTCAGCTCTATCACGCCGGGGTGGATCTGTTCTCGCTGGGTCCAGCCCGCCAGCTCCTGTGGGGCAACGCAGCCGACGACCCGGTGCACGCAGTCGCCGACGGGGTGGTGGTCTCCGCCCTGGACGCCGGCGCCGAGGGACAGATTCTGATCACACACCATCTACTGTCCGATCGGTCCCCGGTCTACGCCGTCTACTGGCACGTCGATCGCTTGCAGGTGGCGCCGGGGCAGTCGGTGGCACGTGGCCAGGTCATCGCGTCTGTCTATGACCAAGGTCTCAACAGCCACTTACACTGGGAGATGCGCACGTTTCTGGACGGAAGCCACCTGTTCCCAGCGGGGACCGCAGGGGCACGAGGAAACTGCAATGGCCACATCGCCGGCGTCGCTTACACGTGGGACGACGTCGCAGACCGCGCCCGGCCCGAGTTCTACGGCTATCTCGATCCCTTGGCGTTTGCGGCGGAGCACCAGTAGCGTATCAGGGTGCGTTGCACGTCAACCGTGCGATGCACCTCAAAGGTGACTGCATCAAAGCAGAACAGTAACCAAGTCAAGGAGGTCAGTATGCGTATCGCAGTCTTTGGCGCCGGCGCAGTAGGCGGCTACTTCGGCGGCCGGCTAGCCCAGGCCGGGGAGGACGTGGTGCTCATCGCTCGCGGTGAGCACCTGGCGGCGATGAAGGCAGACGGGCTCCGCGTGGAGAGCGTCGCAGGCTACTTTGTCGTCGATCCGGTGCAGGCCACCGACAATCCCAACGAGGTCGGCTTGGTTGACGCGATCCTCGTGGCCGTCAAGGCGTGGCAGGTACCCGAGGTAGCCCGTGAGATGCGGCCCATGGTCGGGCCGGAGACGTTTGTCGTACCGCTGGAGAACGGCGTGGAGGCGCCCTCGCAGCTGGCTGCCGTGCTGGGCGAGGAACACGTGCTGGGCGGGCTCTGCCGGATCATCAGCGCCCTGGTCGAGCCGGGCCACATCCGCCACGCAGGCATCAGCCCGACCGTCACCTTCGGGGAACTTGATGGTCAACGCAGCGAGCGGGCCGAGAGGCTGCGAGATGCCTTACAGCGGGCCGAGGGCGTGACCCCGGAGATCCCGCCGGACGTTCGCGTGGCCATGTGGGAGAAGTTCCTGTTCATCGCAGCGCTGAGCGGCGTCGGAGCGGTGACGCGGGCGCCGGTGGGTGTGCTGCGCTCGCTGCCAGAGACGCGCCGCATGCTGGAGCATGCGATGGAGGAGATCCTCGCTGTCGGCCAGGCCCGCGGCGTGTCCCTGCCGCGTGAGGTGATCGCAGAGACAATGGCCTTCATCGACGGTCTACCGCGCGATGGGACCGCTTCGATGCAGCGGGACGTGATGGCCGGCCGCCCCTCGGAGCTGGCGTCGCAGAACGGGGCGGTGGTCCGACTGGGGCGGGAGGCGGGTGTGGAGACGCCGCTACACGCCTTCATCACCCACAGCTTGCTGCCGCAGGAACGGCGAGCGCGGGGGGAACTGGCGTTCACGTAGCGCACGCCGCCCTGGTCCCGTGGATATCCAGGGCCCAAAGTGACCGGCACTTCTGTCGATCCCTCGGCAGAGGACGCCTGGCCCTCCTGCCCCGCATCGCTTCACCTCGGCTTCTCGGTCGCAAGTGCCGGTCACCTTTGGACGGCAGGATTGACTAATCGGCCAATTCAAGTATAATGGCCGGGAGGTCGAGAGCGAGGTGAGTGACATTGACCCACGTGACGTGTAGGATGTGCTGCACCTATATCTATTCCGGCGGATTGCGGCGCGGCAGCCGGTAGCTGCCAGGCTGTAAGCAAAGCGACAGCCTTTGTCGCTGCAATCCGTGACCCCCTGAAACCCACAGCCGTGGGTTTTTTGCTGTAGGCGAAGCGACAAGCAAAGCAACTCCCACTGACTGATACATCTATTGGACGAGACCAAAGCGAGGTACGCTATGAGCAGACCGACTATCGACGAGCAGATGGCCATTCTGACGCGAGGCGTCGAGTTCGGCGACGAGCAGACCAGGGAGCACATGCGAGAGGAGCTACGCGAGCGCCTTATCGAATCGGAGAAGACGGGACAGCCGCTGCGCATCTACTGCGGCTACGACCCGACCGCCCCAGACATCCACCTTGGCCACACGGTTACCATGCGGAAGCTACGCCAGTTCCAGGAGTTGGGCCATCAGGCGATCTTCCTCATCGGCACCTTCACCGGGCTGATCGGCGATCCCTCGGATAAGGACGCGGCGCGACCACGTCTCACTATGGAAGAGGTGAGAGAGAACGCCGAGACCTACATCGAGCAAGCATACAGGATCCTCGACCCAGAGCAGACGGAGGTGCGGTACAACGACGAATGGCTGGCCGGCCTGACCTTCGAGGACGTCATCGAGCTGGCGAGCCACTTCACCGTACAGCAGTTCCTATCTCGTGAGAAGTTCGCCCTGCGGCGCGAGAAGGGCGACGCCGTCTGGGTGCACGAGTTCCTCTACGCGCTGATGCAGGGATACGACGCCGTGGCACTGCGGACGGACATCCAGATCGGCGGCACCGACCAGCTTTTCAACCTGATGGCCGGGCGCAAGCTGCAGACTGTGTTCGGGCAGCAGCCGCAGGTCTGCCTCACCTTTCCCATCCTGGTAGGCACCGACGGCAAGCTCCGTATGTCGAAGAGCACGGGCAACTACGTGGGCGTCAACGAGCCTCCGGAGGCGAAGTACGGCAAGACCATGTCGATACCTGACTCGGCCATGCGCAACTGGTTCGAGCTGGTCACCCGCTGGAAGCCCGAGCGCATCGATGAGCTGTTCGAAGCTATGGAGCGCGGGGACGTGCACCCCATGGACGCGAAGAAACAACTGGCGTGGGAGATCGTCTCCATCTTCGACGGCGACGAGGCGGCGGACAAGGCAGCCGCGCACTTCAAACGCGTCCATCAGAAGCGACAGCTGCCGAAGGACATGCCCGAGCGTCATCTGACGGCCCCGGAGAACGTGGTCGACATCATCGCGGGCGCCGACCTGGCGCGCAGCAAGAGCCAAGCCCGCCGCCTGGTGCAGCAGGGCGCCGTGCGCCTGGACGGAGAGAAGATCAAGAGCATCGACACCGACATCACGGTGGAGGACGAGGCCGTGCTGCAGGTCGGGAAGCGACGATTCCTGCGCCTGACGGGGCCTGCGGCAGGCTGAACAGACATAGCAAAGGAGAGAGATGGACGATAGACCCGGTTGTCTTTCCGGTTTACTGAAGCTCTTGCTGCTCAATTGGCTCTTCGATTGGCTGCAGGAGCGATTCGGCTTCGGAAGAGGCATCTCCTGCACAGGATGCGGATGTGGCGTGATCCTGCTAGTCCTCTTCGTGATCCTGGCTTGCTCGGTCATCACCGGCACCAACTGGCTCGAGTTCGGATTCTGAGAGTGACTGGTCGGGAGACCAGCCGCCACGGCAGCTCGTGATGACGATCTGGTAGGGGAAGGAGACATCTATGAAAGATAAACCGATCCTCTGGGTATTTCTGGCCTTCATCTTGGGCTTCGCGCTGCCGGTCTGCAGCTGCGTGGGGACCGGCGCCATCACCATGGCCGCGCTGAGCCAGCTCGGTCAGCAGCCGCTGCCGCGGACGCCGGGCACCGGCGACGCGGTAGCCGTGATTCGACTGGACGGGACGATCACCGCCGGCGCCCAGGACTATCTCACCACGACCGGCATCACGCCGGATCGCGTGCGGTCACTCCTGGATCAGGCAGCGGTGAATCCGGCGATCAAGGCCGTCGTGGTGCGCGTCAACAGCCCCGGCGGAAGCGTGGTCCCCTCCGACGAGATCTACCGGGCGCTGCTGGCCTACGACAAGCCCGTGGTCGTCTCCATGGGCGACACAGCGGCCTCGGGCGGCTACTACATCGCCTGCGGCGGTGACTACGTCATGGCCCATCCCGACACGCTGACGGGCTCCATCGGCGTCATCAGCACGTTCTTCAACTACGAGGAGCTGCTGAACAAGGTAGGCGTGGAGGCGGTGATCATCGCCACCGGTCCGCGTAAGGACTTTGGATCACCCTATCGGGATATGACAGAGCAGGAGAAGGAGATCTGGCAAGGGATCCTCGATGAGGTCTACGAGAACTTCGTGGACGTAGTGGTGGAGGCGCGGGACCTACCTGAGGAAGAGGTGCGAGAGATAGCGGATGGCAGAGTAGTCACCGGTCAGCAAGCGAAGGAGATTGGACTGGTGGACGACGTAGGCACACGGCAGGAGGCCATCGACAAGGCCGCGGAGCTGGGCAATATCGTGGGACAGCCTCGCGTGATCGAGCTTAAGCCGCAACCGACGTTCCTGGAGATGTTCTACAGCTTCCGGGGGCCCTCCCTGGTGCCCACGCTGGATGAGATCATCGGCTGGGGCGGTACGCCCTCGCTGCAGTTCCGCACCCCGCGCCAGGATCCGCAGCGTGGGCGGTAGAACATCCGCCTGGGCAGTAGCGTAGGCGCCCGCACCTTGAGGCGTTCGGGATCCCCGTCTCTGCAGGAAGCACGGGGGTCCCCCGCCGCGCCTATCCTGCCCCTCCCGTTGCGGGCCTCACGATCCTCCCCGCCTTGCGCAGTACGAAGACCGCCACCAGCCCCGCCAGACCGGTCACGATGCCCGCCGCCAAGAAGACAGTCTCCACGTCAATCAAGGAAGCCATCACAGCGGACAGCCCCTCCGAGATTGCTGTCGACGCCACCACCATCAGATTGACCGCCGATTGGACGCGCCCGCGAATCTCGTCGGGCGCCAGGGTCTGGGTGATTGCATTCAAGGACCCTCGTGCCACGACGAGACACATGCCGATGATGACGACGCTGACCAACACCACCACGTAGCTCGGCGCATAGGCGAAGGCCACAATTGCGGCCCCGGCCAGGACCAGCATCCCCCCCACCAACGTGGTGGTCGAGAAGCGCCGCGACATGCGCGTGACCATCACACCACCCAGAAGGGAGCCCAGGCCGAGCACGCTCATGGCCAGCCCGTACTCCAACCCACCGGCCCCCAGCTTGGCCTTGAGATGGGGGATAGCCAGCAGGATGACGGCCCCCACCCCCAGGGTGGCCACGCCCGTCACCACCAGCACGCGCCGCAGGATCGGACTGTGATAGATGAATCTCAGGCCAGCCTTGATGTCTTCCCGGACGTCCGTCTCTCCGCCGACGAGGGAGTTCTCGCGGTCCCGCCGCGGGATCGCCATGATCGCGATGGCCACCGCGGAGAGGACGAACGTGGCACTATCGAAGAGGATAGCCAAGGGAAGCCAGATCTCGACAGCCACGCCGGCGATCGCAGGCCCAACCACCAGGGCGATGATCGTGCTCCCCTGGATCAAGCCATTGGCGGTCACGAGGGATTCCTTGGGGACGATCTTGGGGAGGCTGGCGTTGCGCGCCGGATAGAAGCTGACCCCGACGAGGGCCAACCCAGCCGCCGCGAGATAGAGAATCCAGATCTGATTCAGGCTGGTGATGAGCAGGATAGGCAGCACGATCAGGGCGCGCAGGACGTCAGCGGCCACCATCACGGCCTTCCGGTCCATCCTATCGGCGATCACGCCCCCCACCAGACCGAAGAGGAGCTGCGGCGCCGCGATGGAGAGGGCAGGAATCAGCATAGCAAGGGGCGACGTGGAGAGATCGGAGACAAGCGTGATGCCGGCCACAATCAGGCATTGATCCCCAATCTGGGAGACAAGCTGACCGAACCAGAGCAAGGCGAAGTTGCGGTTCCGCAGCAACTCGCGAGCGGTTCGGCGACGCTTGGGGGAGGAAGACGCCTCTTGCTCTCCGCTGGTGTGGTCCTGCTGGGATCGCTCAGGCGACTGGGTCGACCCAGCTTCCGTCGTCGTCTTATCCACGACCTATGTCCAGATAGTCAAGGGCTGAAGTCCTTACTGTGATGTGAAGTAAGGCGTGGAGCTCGCTGGACGGCTCGGCCAGATGGATGACGATCGTGATCCGCACATTGGGGCGCTCGTGGTCACAAAGCAGCTCGCGGCGCCCCGCCGGCAGCGACGTGCCTAATCCAGCAGGCCGTCGACCGACCCAAACACCCGGCTGGCAGTGAGGCTTGAGGCCAGAGGCTCTGCCTCTGCTCGGCTGCCGAGCGTCGAAGGCCGATCACCTTTGTCGGCAGGTATGGAAGCCTGCCCTTCCACGAACCAGAGGTTCACCCGAGCCTCCCGCCCGCGCTCATCCTCAAACCTGATCAGCGTGGCGTCGGGCAAGCGGCCCTCTGGCGCAGAGGGTACGTCAACTCGCGACCAGGGCCTTTCGGTATATCGAGCCAGCGACCGACCGGGGCCGAGCACGGTGACGGTCGTGTGATCGGGCAGCCCAGCAACCGCCAGAATGGCCATCCAGTCGCCGTCGGCGGGGAGCCCGTGCTCAACAGCGACGGCGCGCACGTAGTTATCCAGCACGTCGGCGGCGTAGCGGCGCGTGACGCCCAGATGAATCTGATTCCAGCCGCCGTTGTAGGCCGCCAGCGCGTAGTACACGTCGCCGTTGCCATCCCGTATGACCTGAGCCAGCGTTCGAGTGCCTGCCGCCACGTTCGTCCAGGGGTTCCTCAGCTCCTCAGCACTGGGGCGCCAAGGGAAGGGCTTGACACACATCAAGCCCACAGCCCCCGTCGGCCCTACCACCGTGGCATCGCCCCTCGATTCCTTCCAGATGACGGAGGCCACGAGATCGGGATCGAGATCTCGTCTCTCCGCGTATCGAACGACGATGTTCTCCCAGCGACCCACCACTGGCCTCCAATACGGCGATAGGCCAGCGTCATCATGAAGGCCTTCACCCCGTGCAAGCACAGGGTGAACGTACGGAGCCACGATGATAGCCGCCGAGAGCGCCACGGCAAGCGTTTTACTACACGTTTCCTCAGTCAACGTCCTCCCTCCTTTCAACAGGACCTGGATACGTGCGCGTGTTTATATCGTAAAGCTCCGATTTGTCAAGTCAGGACAAGACCGCGTCTTTCATCCTCCTATCGCGTATCGGAGGGCTACATCGGCGTGTATCACCGTCGTGTCGAACAGCGGCATATGGGCATCCCCCTCGCTGATCAGGAGAGGGATCTCCGTGCAGCCGAGGATCACCCCCTCGGCGCCGCGCTCGGCCAGCCCACGCACGATACCCACGAAAAGCTCCCGGGATGCCTCACGGATCTCGCCGGCCACCAACTCTTCGTAGATCACGTCGTTGACCCGTTTCCGATCCGCCGCACCCGGGACCAGAACCGTGATACCCCTCTCGGCCAGCGCGTCCTGGTAGAATGCCTTCTCCATGGTGAACGCAGTGCCAAGCAGGCCCACCGTCTCCATGCCCCGCCCCTCAATGGCGTTCCCAACAGCGTCCAGCAGACTGAGCATAGGCACGTTGACGCTGGCCTCAACCTCATCGAAGACGATGTGCATCGTGTTGGTGGCAATGAGAATGACATCAGCCCCAGCCACCTCGAGAGCTCTTGCCGCATGGCTCAACCCCTCGGCCACCAAATCCCAGCGATCCCCGTTGGGCCAATCGACGTAGGGCTGAAAGCTCACGCTGTAAATAAGGATCTCCGGGTAGCCGTAATCACCAAACTGCTTGGTGTACGTCCGGGTGATGTACTCGTAGTAAGCCACCGTTGACTCCGGGCTCATGCCGCCCAGAATACCAATCGTCTTATGCATGGCGCCCCCTCACTCAATCGTGGCCAAAAACTCCTGCGCCATACGGCCCACGTCCGCATCGGTGGATATGCCGGTCCAGGGATCGCCCGGCCGGACCAGGTTCACCACCACGATGTTGGCACCGTTGAAGATGGCGCTACGCGCTTCCTTGATGTCCACCCCACCCGCCGCCGAGATGAGGACGTTGAACTTGCTGCGCACGCGGTTCACGTGCCGGTACTGAATCAGCTTGCCGCGCGTGGATTCCTCATCGCGTCCACGGTGGAGCACCACGACGTCCGGGGGGGTCCGCATGGGCATCAACACCCGCAGCGGATCCTTCACCCCAAGCATATCGATCATAGAGATCATGTTCAGCTCACTACAGCGGGCGACGAAGAGATCGAGCGCCTCGAACGGCGAGCTGCCAAGGACGGTCGCGGCGGTGGCCCCGCCCTCACGCGCCATGTTCACCTCGTCGAGGGCGCCGTCCACCGTCTTCAGATCCGCCACCACGTGCCCAGGCCAGTGGCGGCGCATAGCGCGAATGCCGTCGACGCCCTCACGCTTGATGTAAGGGGTCCCTGCTTCCATCAAGATGCGCTCGCGGCCCCTCGACAAGCTCAGCACGTCCCTGGCCACGCCCGGTAGAACCCGCCTGACCAAGCCTACATCGTAGTTGAACGCGATCTGCAGATAGCGTATCTTATCATTGAGCATGGCCGCCGCTCACTCACCCTGCGCCTCGCCAAGCGACATCACCGCCTGACCGAGATCAGACGGGACGAAGAGCACGATCTTCTCCGACGGATCAGCAGCGATCGCCCGGATCGTCTGCAGCGTCCGCAGATGCATGGCCCCAGGGCTTCGAGCCATCGTCTCGGCCGCCTCCTGGAGCCGCTTCGAGGCCTCGAGCTCGCCCTGCGAGGCGATGATCACCGCGCGGCGCTCTCGCTCGGCCTCGGCCTGCTGCGCCATGGCGCGCTTCATCTCGGCCGGGAGCTCCAGCTCCTGAATCTTGATCGACTCGACGTCGATGCCCCAGCCATCGGTCTCCGAGTCGACGATCTCCTTGATACTCTCGGCGATCTGCTCACGCTCGGTGAGGACCAAGTCCATCTCACTGTTGCCAATCACGTCCCGGAGCGCGGCCTGGGTGTACTGACGGATGGCGAAGGCGTAGTCCTCAATCTTGATGATGGCGTCCTCCGGTTGGATCACCTTGAAGTAGACCACGGCGTTGACCAGCATGGGGATATTGTCCTTCGTCATCACCTCCTGCCGGGGGATCTCCGCGGTCTTGATGCGCATATCGACCTTCTCCATCGTCTGCAAGATGGGGATGACCAGGGTCAACCCCGGCTCGCGCATACCGGCGTACTTGCCCAACGTGAAGACAACGCCCCGTTCATACTCGTAGATCAGCCGGAACGAGCGCAGGACAATCACGAGAACGACGAGCAGACCACCGACCACAAGACAGCCACCAACCGTCAGCCACTCCTCCACAGGATCCTCCTTTGTGTGTGAGAGCCCCACCGAACCCCTCGACGACAGGCTCTATTCGCTTGCCGACCCATTATAGCCCCGCTGTGCCACAGGGCAAACGTAGAGATCGGGATTGGCACCCGACGCCGAGCTAGCTGCCGTACGTCTCGTCGTAGTCCTCAATCGCCGCCTGCACCACTCTCAGCGCATACTCGCGGCTGCAGACCTCCTCGATGGACATCTGTGATTCGCCGCCGGGAATCAACTTGTAGGTGCTGAAATAGTGCTCCAGCCGATTGACCAGCACGTTGGGGAGCTCAGACACGTCATCGACGTTCCTCCAGAAGGGGTCGTTCTCAAGAACAGCGATGACCTTATCGTCCGCCTCCCCGCCATCGATGGCCTGCAGGACGCCGACCACCCGGGCACTCAGAATCACCTCCGAGCGGTTCATCGGCCGTTCGCTGATCACACAGATATCCAGCGGATCGCCATCCCCTCTCTCCGCCTTGGGCGAGAGCTCCTTCACCCGGCGGCCGCAATACGTGCGAGGAATGAATCCGTACAGCGTGGGGGGCTGTGATGAGGTCCGCTGCGGCCGATCGACCCACATGTAGCCAGTCGTCTTGTCGATCTCGTACTTGATCAGGTCGAAGGGCGTGATCTCGATATAGGCGTGTACCACGTGCGGCGGATTCGGCCCCACCTCCAGCCCGTGCCAGGGATGGGGTCTCCAGCGATAAAACGGTTTGGGAAAAGACATTCCATACCTCCAGAACTAGCAGACTCGGCATACCCAAGACTGCTCCAGGGGGATCGCGGGTCAACGGGCGGAGGCCGCCCAAGCACCTAGGCACCCGCCCTCGCCCAGGATCTGCCGATCCTGGGCGAGGGGATTGAGTCTACTGAGAATGTGCAAGACCGCCAGCCAGACGATCCGTCACCCTCAAGATCCTTCCACCCCAGCGGCCTCAAAGGCCGCCATCACGATCTCCCGCGCTCCCTCCTGAACACTCCTCAAGTGGTCAGGTCCCTTGAAGCTCTCCGCGTAGATCTTGTAGATGTCCTCCGTGCCCGAGGGTCGGGCCGCAAACCAGCCGTTCTCCGTCACCACCTTCAGCCCGCCGATGGGCGCGTCGTTGCAGGGGGCCCGCGTCAGCTTGGCCAGAATCCGCTCACCCGCCAGCTCCTCTCGTTCCACCATCTCCGGCGAGAGCTCCTTCAAGGCCTCCTTCTGCGCCTGGGTGGCCGGCGTATCGATCCGCTCGTAGACCGGGCTGCCGAATTGCTCCTCCAGCGCCGCGTAGTGCTCACTCGGATCCCGCCCTGTGGTGGCCGTGATCTCGGCGGCGAGCAGATCGAGAAGCAGGCCGTCCTTGTCCGTGGTCCAGACCGAGCCGTTCTCGCGCAGGAACGAGGCCCCCGCACTCTCCTCCCCGCCGAAGCCCAGCCAGCCCTCCAACAATCCGTCCACGAACCACTTGAAGCCCACCGGTACCTCACAAAGATCGCGTCCCAGGTGCGCCGCCACGCGGTCGATCATCGAGCTGGAGACCAGCGTCTTCCCCACCGCCACGTCCCCAGCCCAAGCGGGCCGGTTCTGGAACAGGTACCAGACCGCCACCGCAAGATAGTGGTTCGGGTTCATCAGCCCCCCGCTGCGGGTGACGATGCCGTGGCGATCATAGTCTGTATCGTTCCCGAAGGCGATGTCGAACCGATCTCGGAGCCCGAGCAGGCTCGACATGGCATACCGCGAGGAGGGATCCATGCGAATCTGCCCATCGTGATCCACCGTCATGAACGAGAAGGTGGGATCCACCCTTCGGTTCACCACCTCCAGGTTCAGTCCGTACACCTCGGCCATGGGATCCCAATACGTTACGCCGGAGCCGCCCATCGGGTCGACGCCAATCTTTAGGCCAGACGCCGCAATGGCCTCCATGTTTGCGACGTTTCTGAGATCCTCGACGTAGGGCATGACGTAGTCGTGCTGATGCGTGGTATCCGCCTGGAGCGCCCGCTGTAGAGGGATCCGCTCGACAGCTCTCAGGCCGTCCTCCAGGATCTCGTTTGCGTGCTGCTCGATCTGGCGCGTCGTCTCGGGAGCGGCCGGCCCGCCCGCCGGCGGATTGTACTTGAACCCACCGTCGCTCGGCGGGTTGTGGGAGGGGGTGATCACCACGCCGTCGGCCAGCCCCGTCGACCGGCCCCGGTTATGGGTCAAAATGGCGTAGGAGATCACGGGCGTGGGGGTGTAGCCGAACCCCTCCTGGATGAAGACGTCCACCCCGTTCGCTGCGAAGACCTCGATAGCCGTGCGCAGCGCCGGCTCGGAGAGAGCGTGCGTGTCCATGCCAGCGTACAGCGGGCCATTCACCCCCGAGGCCTCCCGCAGCTCGACGATGGCCTGGCACATAGCCAGAACGTGATCCTCGTTGAAGCTGCGCTCCAGCGACGATCCCCGGTGACCGGAGGTGCCGAACGAGACCCGCTGGGCAGTATCCCCAGGATCGGGCGTGTCGGTGTAGTAGGCGGAGACCAACCGCGGAACGTTGACCAGAAGCTCCCGTGGAGCCTCCTTGCCTGCCAGCTCATGTGTGCTCATAGGTGCCTCCCCTGATGCGATCGTGTATGCCAGAAGCCAGCCTTGCTCACTGCATCCTTGTGTGCCCAAGTATACGTGATATTGGTCTTTCATCAAGTCTTTGGGGCACCGCCGTGGAAGAGACGGTGCTGGGCGGCCTACGGGGGTTTGAAGGCGCGATTGACCATGATGGATCGTCGAGCTATAATGGGACTTCGGATTCCCCGAGCAATGAGGAGCGTGAAGTGCTATGAGTGACGATCGCGAAGCCGGCGCATCGGCGCCGCCACCCCGCTTTTCCCTGCATGACGTCGCCATCCGACTCCATGGCGACGACGACGTAGCCATTGCGACAAACGACCTCCAGGCTGACACGGAGCTGCACTGGGAGGAGGAGCGCGCCCAGAGGGAGATTACGCTGCGCCAACCAATCTCCAGCGGGCACAAGATCGCCCTGGGGGAGATCCACGCGTACGGCCCGGTGCGCCGCTATGGGCAGGTGATCGGATTTGCGACGCGCAACATCCGG
Source organism: uncultured Anaerolineales bacterium (assembly GCA_964575455.1). Classification (GTDB taxonomy): domain Bacteria; phylum Chloroflexota; class Anaerolineae; order B4-G1; family B4-G1; genus SKLM01. The sequence continues at coordinate 53,155 of CAZNRX010000023.1, forward strand.
CCCGGCGAGCACGTCCATACGCACAACCTGGAGCTGCGCGACTTCCAGCGCGATCACGCCCTGGGCACAACGTCACAGCCGGTGGCGCACACACCGCCGGAGGAGCGCCGCACCTTCAAGGGGTATCGTCGCAGCGATGGACGGGTCGGAACGCGCAACATGGTGGCCGTCATCGCCACGGTGAACTGCTCGGCCCACGTCTGCCAGGCCGTCGCACGCCACTTCAGCCCGGCGCGACTGGAGCCGTACGAGCAGGTCGACGGCGTGTTCGCCCTGACCCATCACGCGGGCTGTGGTCAGCGCCAAGGCGGCCTCGACCTCACCCTTCTGCAGCGTACGCTGTGCGGGGTGGCCCGCCACCCGAACGTTGGGGGATGCATCCTGGTGGGCCTGGGCTGCGAGACGAACCAAATCGATGAGCTGGCGGCGCAGTGCGCGGCGCCCTGCGCAGGGCAGTGTGGCCCGCCGGGCCCGGCCAGCCCGCCGAAGCTGTTGATCCAGGATCTGGGCGGGATCGCCAAGACGGTAAGCGCGGGCATCGCGGCCGTGGAGGAGATGCTGCCAGAGATCAACGCAGCAAAGCGCGAGCGGGTGCCCATCTCGAAGTTAACACTGGCGCTGCAGTGCGGCGGCAGCGACGCCTGGTCGGGCGTGACCGCCAACCCTCTGGTGGGGCTGGTGAGCGATGAAGTGGTCCGACAGGGCGGCACCGTTTTGCTCGCCGAGACGCCGGAGATCCTGGGGGCCGAGCATCTGCTCACCCGTCGGGCCGTCAGCCAAGCGGTGGGGAGGGAGCTTCTGGCGATTATCGATTGGTGGAAGGAGCGGACACAGCGGCTGGGCATCGCGTTTGACGACAATCGCAGCGCCGGCAACGAGGCAGGAGGCCTGACCACCATCTATGAGAAGGCGCTGGGCGGCGTGGCAAAGGGAGGGAGCTCCCCCCTGACCGCCACGTATCGCTACGCTGAGCAGGTCACGGCTCGCGGCCTCACCTTCATGAACACGCCCGGATTCGACCCCGTCTCCGTGACGGGGCAGATCGCTGGCGGCTGCAATCTGGTAGTGTTCACCACGGGTCGAGGCTCGGTCTTCGGCTCCCTCCCCGCGCCTACCATCAAAATCAGCACGAACTCGGCCACATACAGACGCCTGGAGGCGGACATGGACTTCAACGCCGGTCGGCTGCTCGAGGGGACGAGCATGGCGGAAGCCGCAGAGGAGCTGTTGGATCTGGTGGTCGCTGTGGCCAGCGGCGAGCAGACGAAGAGCGAGGCTCAAGGCGTGGGCGAGGCAGAGTTCAGCCCGTGGCATCTGGGAGGGATGCTTTAACGCTTCCTCGACCCGAACAGGCTTCTTTACTCTACGATGCGGACCCGCTGAGCCAGGGACGCCACCATGTCATGAGAGCCCACCGCCGTCCCCTCAAGGCTAGCCGCTGCCGCGCCAGAGGCCACGCTCCAGCGCAACGCGTCTGGCAGCCGTAGGCCCTGATCCAGCCCCCAGACCAGCCCCGCGACGGAGGCATCCCCCGCGCCGATGGGATTTCGCTCCTCGATCTCAGGCGGCCTGGCCAGCCAGGCGTCCTCGCCATCCGACAAGAGCGCACCGGCCTTGCCCAGGGAGATGAGCACAAGGTGAACACCCAGCGCGTGGATCGCCTGTGCGGCAGCGCGGACCTCCTGCGGCGTCTCCACCCGCTCTCCGGTCAGCTCCGCGGCCTCCCAAGCGTTCGGTTTGACCACGAAGGCGCCAGCCTCACAGCCGTGGCGCAGGGGGGCACCGCTGGTATCAAGTATCGCCCTCGCCCCGGCGGACTGAATCGTCTCAATCAGGTCGGCGTACACCGTCTCCGCCACGCCGGGCGGCAGGCTGCCAGAGAGCACCCACCAATTCCCCAAGTGGGCCAGATCGTCGACCCTGGCCACGAGCGCTTCCTGCTCGACGGGCGCGATGGTCGGCCCCGATTCGTTGACCTTGATGTAGTGGGGCTGATTCTCGGTGACGATGCTGACGTTGGTGCGCGTCTCCTCGGCCACCTGGGTGAAATCCGTGAAAACCCCGAGCGATGTCAAACCGGCCTCCAGCCTCTCGCCGGTTCTGCCACCCACGAAACCAAGAGCCACGCTCTCCGTGCCCATGGCAGCGAGGGCCCGTGAGACGTTGAAACCCTTGCCGCCGTAGTCGATGCGCGTGGCAGTGGCGCGCAGCGCCTGGTCGAAGACCAGATCAGGCACCGTGAGCTCCCGGTCGAGGGCCGGGTTCAGCGTGAGCGTGTAGATCATGGCTTCCGCTACGTCCCCCCTCATAGTGAGACCTGACACACCAATCTCCCTGATGGAGGGAAATCGGTGTGTCAAGTCTTCAGAGGCTTTGTGAAGCGACGACTCAGGCCAGGGTATTGACGTTGTTGAGGTCCTCAAAGGCCCGCTTCAAGCGCGCCTTGAAGGACAGCTCGCCCTGTCTCAACCACTTCCTGGGGTCGTAGTACTTCTTGTTAGGCAGGTCGTCACCCTCGGGATTGCCGATCTGGCTCTGCAGATATGCCGCATTCTCCTGGACGTACTGCCTCACCCCATCCCAGAAGGCCCACTGCGTATCGGTGTCGATGTTGAACTTGACCACGCCGTAGGAGACAGCCTCCCGGATGTCCTCCAGGCTGGAGCCCGAGCCACCGTGGAAGACGAACTTGACTGGCTTGTCGTCGGTGTCGAACGTCTCCTGAATGTGGGTCTGGCAGTTATGCAGGATCCTGGGGCGCAACTGGACGCGGCCGGGCTTGTAGACGCCGTGGACGTTCCCGAAGGCAGCCGCTATGGTGAACTTATCGCTGACCTTCATCAGCTCCTCGTACGCGTAGGCCACCTCCTCGGGCTGCGTGTAGAGCCGGGAGCTGTCCACATCGCCGTGGTCGACGCCGTCCTCCTCGCCACCCGTTATGCCCAGCTCCAGCTCCAGGGTCATGTCGATCTTGCTCATGCGCTCCAGATACTGCTTGCACGTCTCCACGTTCTGCTCCAGCGGCTCCTCCGAGAGGTCGAGCATATGGGAGCTGTAGAGAGGCTCACCGTGCGTCTCGTAGTACGCCTCACCAGCATCCAACATGCCGTCAATCCAGGGAAGCAGCTTTCGAGCGGCGTGGTCTGTGTGCAGGATGACGCGGACGCCATACAACTCCGCCAGCTGGCGCACGTGCTGCGCGCCAGACACAGCGCCGGCAATGGCCGCCCATTGGTTCTCGTTGCTCAACCCCTTGCCGGCGAAGAAGGTGGCGCCGCCGTTTGAAAACTGAATAATGACCGGTGAGTTGACCTCCGCGGTCGTCTCCAAAGCGGCGTTGACGCTGTCGGTGCCCACCACGTTCACGGCAGGCAGGGCGAACTCGTTCGCTTGGGCGAAAGCGAACAACGTTTGTACGTCGTCCCCGGTCACGACACCAGGGGCGATCTCATCAGTTATGCTCGACATGTTTGGTCTCCTCTCTCCATTCCTAGTACTACAACGTTATTTTTGTCACAGGCCATCTAAACGTTCCAGAGTACGCT
>CAZNRX010000024.1:0-53464 GCA_964575455.1 uncultured Anaerolineales bacterium
TGTACTGTCGAGGAGGTCGCATGAACGACGTTCCAACTGGTTTTAGCCAGACTCAAATCAGCCAGCGGGCCGCGGCCTTCGAGTCGTCGTCGGCAAGGACGGCGCTGTAGACCAATGCGTCCATCGCTGGGCCCTCTAGCTTCTCCTCGTCTTCGATGACAACGGTTTCGTCTTCAACGTGGACGATCCCGTCTAAGTTGTCTAAGAGTTCCTGCTTGCTTTGATGAAGCTTCATACTTCCCTCCCCGAATAGCTGACCTGACCGGTAGGCTGCGAAGCAGACTGTTTGGCTATTGTACAAGGCAATGGATCGAATGGCAAGACTTCTTTCCAGCGAAGGAGGGGATTCCTGCTGGCTGTTGAATGAGCTTCACAATCGTCAGAGCAAGGCCGGTGAGGGATGGGGCTTCCGGCAGCAGCCTGCCGCTGCTGGAACACGGCACATTGGCCCAGGTGCCGCAGCCAGATGATCAGCCGGGCACAGATGACGTCAGGCTTCCGAGGCCTTGGTAGCCGGTTCGCCGGCCCACTGTCGGCCCCGTTCGAGGGACCTCTCGCACCGGGCAGCGTGGCGACAAAGACGTCGGAAGCCTATTGGGTCAGGGATCAGGTTGTTGTGTTAGGCTGTACGCCGCATGCGCCGGACGAGGACTAGAAGAAAGGCCAGGCCCCCTGCCAGCGCGGCGCCCCCCATGATACCGATGCCCGTTTCTGGCATAGAACCTCCCGAACCCTCCTCGAGGCTCGCTTCTGGTGTCTGTTGACCGATGGTGGCAGTTGCCTCTGGCGTCTCTGGTTCTGAGGTAGGGGGCGGCGGCGGCGTTGGTGTCGCGGTTGGGATCGGCGTATTGGTTGGAACAGGGGTGTCAGTCGCTGTTGGCGTGACGGCAGCCGTCTGTGTCGCGGCTTCTGCAATGGCAACCGCTGTGTTCGTCGCGAAAGCGGCCTCGTTCTTGGACTCGAGGTCCGCTCTCATGCCTGGTGCGATAAGGAATGCCCAGGCCACGAAGGCGCCGATGCCCAGTACCAGCAGCCCCCCCAACACCGCGACGAGGATGACGAAACTCCGGTTAGTCCCTTCTTCCTGGATGATCTCCTCTTGGTTCTCCATGTCTCTCCTCCTATGGTGACCTTCTTCTCGTGGCGCAGTGGACTGCTAGAGCGCTAGCGCAGGATCTCCAAGTTGACCAGCGGGACAACGACAGGCTCGTCCTGACCGATGTCCATCTCTGCACAGTAAACTCGAGCCCCCGTCGCTATGCGGCGTGCGTGCTGAGGTATGTTGACGACCGTTCCCACCGAGCCCAGGTAGGGCGCTCGGACGATCTTCACGCGTGCTCCCCGTCTAAGCTCTCCGTGTCGTTCTGTCTCATCTGCTGGGACCTTGCTGTTCGGCATAGGGATGATGATCTCTGGTCGCTTTGAGTGCCAGCGCATCTCGGTCTGGCCGCTGATTGAGATCTCTCTTCCCTCGTTCTTCTGAAGTAGGTCGAAGACATCCTTGATGATTGGGATGTCCCCGAAACCGCTGACGACAATGACGGGAAAAGGCAACTGCTCGACGGTGGGGATCAACTCTGGCGAAAGGCCACCGGTTACGACGCCTCGCACCTCCACATCCTGTGCTCGCACCAACGGCTCCCGCTCAAGGATTGTGCCAGCGACGAGAATGCTGCCATGGCAAGACGGATCGACAGCGCGCGTCTCCAGGGGACCGCTTGGATGCTTCGTCAGGCCCTTCAGCACGCCGACGCTCTCCTCTCCCGAGCCCCAGGCCCCCTGGATGAGGGCCCCTACCGTCTCTATAGAGACGACTCGATTGCCCCTGACGTTCAGAACGGTCCCTGGGATGTAGGCGTGTAGCTCGAAGGGCACGGGCTGGGCCTCGATCAGCACGCGTCCTCCTCCTGTGGCGGTCATGATACCGTCGATGGGGGATCGGACTGAGCGGCCGAGAAGACCGCCTTGCTTAGCGATGACGTCTCCTCGGTGTACAGTGTCTCCCAGGTCGACCCGGAGGCAATCCTCAGCCTCTGGCGCCGAGACACCCAGCAGGCGCGCGACAGCCACGATGCGAAAGTCGCTGGGCAGGCTGGCGCGGGCCACAACCTGCGTGGACTCCACCCGATCGCCGGAATGGACGAGTACCTCCCCCGGTTTCGGGAGAACCCGTTCGCGACGGATCTTCGTCAGGTGTGATGTCCTAGCTTCGGAAGCGTAGTACATGGTTCAAACAACCACTCAATACCTGGCGCCGTGCCAATGCTCTGGCCTACCCGCCGACGTCATAGAGCCACTGCTGCATCAATTGCCGGCGTTGCTCGGGCTCGGCAGGCAGAGACAACGGGCGGCCTCGCGCGTCAATGATGAGGCCGGTCAATCCACCGCTCACCTGTCGCTTGCCGGCCTTTCCCTTTCCTCCAAGTCCGACGTCGAAACCACGTTTCGGCCTCAGCTCCAGAACGGCCTCTTGCCCAAGAGGTAGGGGTAAGACCTCCAGGTCTCCGTAGCAGACGTCAATGTCCAGTTCGCTTCCGTCGCTGTATGAGACGTTGACCTTCAAGATCGTGTCACCGATCTTGGCATCTCGTCCGACTGGTGTGACGACAGTAGCGAGATTGGTGAAGACGCCGGCGTCCAGTGCCTCAACCGTCGCCAGGGGCTTGACGACTGCGACGTTTCCCAGCGCTGGTGCAAGTCCATAGGTGTCCATCACGAGCGTGCTCACCCCGATTGGCTCTAGTGCGTTGAGCACCGCCAGCGCAGCTTGTCCAGGTCGGGGTGCTTGCGTCAAAGGTGATCCGCTGATAAGAATGGTGTCGCAAAGTGGCGTAAGTTCAGGGTAGGGTTGCGCAGCGCTGGACTGCCACCCCGGACGGGCTATCTCGAGTGTCGCGCGGATTGCCGTGCAGATCAGCGCTTGTTCCACCCAGAGCTCGCGGTCCATCTGGGGGATGCTGGTGGGATGCATCTGCTTGTTGATCAACAGTGCCTGGGCGTCGTGGTAGGTTATCGATTCAGGGAGCCAGCGGCTGAGGGCTTTCAGGCCTCGTTCCTCCAACAGCTTCTCCCCACCGAAAGCCACGCCCAGGCCGCCGTGGATTGTTATGTGAAGCTTTTCATTGAAGGCGGCGGCCACTGTGGTGTTGGCCCCTCCGACGTCGATGCCCAGGACGCCCCTTCTTGGATCGCCCAGGTGCCATAGATACTCGATTAGTCGACCAAATGCCTGCGCAGTCGGGGCAACAGGTACCGGGCTCCAATCTGTCATGGTGGCGAAACCCGGGAGTTGCTCCATCTTGCGCCGCCTGAAGATGCTCTGCAGCTCCTCTTGCGCGTCCAGAGGCTGCTCATCTTCGAGTGTCGGGCGCACGTTCTCGACCACACGCAGTTCGGCTTCATCACCGACGATCTCGGCAACCTGCCGGCGCAGTTGTGTGTTGCCCGCGTAGAGTAGCGTGGGGCGCTTGTTGCGATCCATCATCGCGGAAGCCAGTGTCGCAGCTTTCACGGTGTCGAGAACGGGTCGCTCGGCACCGCCATCAATCCCGCCCGCGAGAAAGACGACATCCGGCGTGGTGGCACGGATAAGACGCACGCGTTCTTCATCGGTCGGGGCGACATCTTGGCCTTCGTCCAGCATGGCCGTCACTTGTGAATAGGTGCCTGCGGCTGCACGTCTGGCGCTTGCGATGCTCAGATCCTCCACCAGGCCGCCCAGCACGACTTGCAGCGGTTCGCTCGCGCTCAAGGTTGCCGCAAAGGCGTCTACCCCGCGCTGGTTTGTTGCCTGGGGGGAGATGAGATGGCCCGCTTCATCGAAGAAGCGTCGCCCCGTGACATACGAGATGCGCTCCACAGCGTGCCGTACGCCATCCACGATGGTGGTCGGGGGTGGCCCGAAGGTGGTGGGCGCTTCGCCAGATGCCAGGAAGCGATACTCGCCATCTATCCGGTCGAGTAGCATGGCCTTGGTCATCACTGTCCCACAGTCGACGACCAGAATAGAGCCAATACGTTCCCCTGCTGTCATCGTGTTTCTCGCTATAGTCCCATCACCCGGAGGGCTAGGTCGATGAAGTGCTCCATACGACCGACGAATATGGAAAGCGATGCTGTGAGTGCTCCAGCAAAAGCCACGCCGAAGGCGACGACCAGGAACACGCGTCCAATCCAAGCCGCTCCGTCTATGATGCTTCGCCAGGTGAAGCCATCAGCGTCACGTCCGGGCTGTGTGAAGGTGAACGCCAATAGCGTGCATACTGTCCCTACGACGATCATCAAGCCATCCAGCAGACCGAAGCGCAAGGATGTCAGGGAGGCCGGGCTGAGTGCTCGTCCCGTTGCCTCCACCTGGGGGGCGAGCGTGCCCAGGAGGGCTCCGCCGAGGGCGACCGCCGCTCCCACGCCGATCAGTTGGGCCATGGAGAAGTTCCCAACAAACGCCTGTTTCGGGAATCCTTTGAAGAGCAGCAGGATTCCGAGCACAAGTGGCACCACAACTGCAGCGGGATTGGACATCAGCTTTGGAAACGCCATGCGCAGCAGGACCTCGCGCACGACGACGCCAAACGAATAGCCAGTCAGTACCCCGACAAAGATGTGTAGAGCCAGTCTGTACAGCGGGTTGTCGCCTATCAGATAGCTCAGCGTGAACAGTGCTAAGACTGCGCCTATGATGGGGCCGACGAGCTCTGACATCATCTCCTCTTCTCTTTGCCCCCGCCGAGGGCGTGGATGAGAGCGCCGACGATCATCAGCACGACGATGGCGACGTGGCCGGCCGCCAACGCGTCGAGTCGCTGCGTGGCACCGCCAGCGGTGCCGCGGAGAGCCTCGTAAGCGGCGGCCCCTTTGAAGCCGTGAACGGCTCCCCTCAGTTGCCCCGCGTTGGCGTCAAGGTAGGGGCTCGCGATGGGCTCCAGGGCTGCGCTGCCGACGGCGACCAGTGGCAGCTGGTCACCATATCTCGCACTGGCTTGTTCAATCCAGAGGCGGAGCGGCGCTGGCCGACTGGTCAACACCAGAAGCAGGGCGGGCGTTCTGTCAGTGGCGGCCAACAACTGAGAGATGGCGGTCGCTGTCCCTGGCCGATAGCCGATGAATGTGTACTGATCCTTGGAGTCGGCAATTCTGGCCATCATAGCCTCAGCGATCAGCGGCCCATCGGGGCGGGTGCTGACGATTGAGACTCGTGCTCCACGCTCCAGCGCGTGCTCCAGGACTGGCCGTGCTGCGGCGCTAAGCTCATCCGCTTCCGGTGGCCCATAGTCGAAGGCCACCAGGACATGGTCACCCGCCTCAAGCTCATCCACAACGCGATGGAGGTCAGCGGCTCCTGAGGCCGTCACTGGTTGAGTCAGATGGATGGACTGGCCTGTCATCAGGGGGGCCAGGAGGACGGCCAACACGGCGAAAATCAGGATACCGGCTGCCAGCCAACGTTCTGCCAGGTCCCCGGCATCGGTCCCCCTCTCTCTTACCTCACGTGTGGGTTCCGTCGTTGGTTGAGTCGCCGGCTGGCCCAGCAAGCTCTGAAGCAGCTCGGCTCGGGCCAGGGTTGCTTCACTGGTCCCAGATGTGGATGGGCCTTCGAAGGTGGCAGGTACGCCAATGGTTTGAGCTGCGGGAATAAGACCGCGCAGCCCTTTCAGCAGCCCTTCGGTCTCCATGGGCCCTCGGATGGTTTCCTTGCCCTCCTCCTGGCTGGGTCTTAGCTCCTGCAGCCAGTCGGGGATACGTGCGCGTTCCAGGTCGGCAGCCCATTCCTCATCGGTGACGTCCAGCTCCTCCGGGAATGGTGAGCCTTCGTCATCCTCATCCGGGCTTGGCGTCATAAGCTCGGTCAACCAATCCGGCGTTTCAATGCCCTCCGAGGGTGCCTCCGTGAAGGGGGGAATGGATCCTTCAGAGGGCGCCTCCTGCAGTTCAGTTTCGGCTTCTTCGAGCCAGCTCGGCATCTCAACAGACTCATGGTGCGCCTCTGTCGAAGCGGCTGCCTCTGTCTCCGCAGGTTCCGCAGGCGCTGGGGGCTCCTTGTCTGCTGCAGGCTCCTCGGGGGACCGTGGAGGCACGCCCTCTTGTGCTTCCTTGAGCCAGTCTGGGATTTCGATGGCCGCGGGTTCTTCGTCGGCGATCCTCGGCTCCCTGGGTGAGGGCTCACCCGTCACAGCAGCGTCTGGCTCCGATGGCAGGATGTCCTGCAGCCACTCCGGGGTCTCTTCCTGATCGGGCTCCTCAGCTTGAGGCCGCTCCTCCTCTGCCTCCTCGCCAAGGGAGTCCGGCTCCATCAGAGGCTCGTCCCCCTGAGGCGGTGTTTCGTCTCTGACGGTGCCCAACTCACGTAGCCAGTCCGGGATCTCCGCCGGTTCCGGAGGTGGCTCTTCCTCGGAGGGTGGCGTCACGTCCGCTTTGGACCCACTCACCTCTGCTGCCCTCGAGGGCGAAGGTTGCTCGGCCGTGTCTGCTTGTTCAACGTGTGGCTCTGCAGGCGTCGTATCCTCGCGGGCAGTGGCTTCCTCTGCCGGGTAAGCCTCTGCGCTGGTGGGGCGTGAAGCCTCTTCGCTGATCGGGCCTAGCTCCCGCAGCCAATCGGGGATGTCGGCTGGTTCCAACGGCTCTTCGCCATCTTGTTGAGCAGGCTGATCTTCGTCGGCTTCCTCAGGTTCTTGTTCTGTCGATCCTCTGAGCTCATCCAGCCAGTCCTCGGGGGGCGATTCCTCCTGCTCGGTCTCCTCGACAGCACGTTCTTCTTCCGTCTCATCCAATGGAATGGTTGGCAGCGAGAATCCTTTGATCGGTCTTGTCTGCTTCTCCGATTCCTCGTCTTCGGATGCCGATGACATGGGCACAAGGCGCGCGTTGCATTTCTGGCAGTAGACGTTGCCGACGGGGTTGATGGTGTCGCACATGGGGCAGCGGATGCCAGTGCTCGGCAGTGGCTCGCCGCATTCGTTACAGAAGCGGCTGCCTTTTCGGTTGGACGTTCCGCAGTTGGGACAATGGATCATCGGGTCACCGTCAGAATTCGCTATGGGGGCGATCGCTGCCCAGCAGGACCCTTATGCCGGTGATCATTATGCCAAGCGCGACGCCAAGGAGCAGCCCCCGAATCCCTGCCATCCCAGGCACGTGGATAAGCCAGTCGCGAACGTCGCCCAACCACTCGAAGCCCAGCAGGGGTGTTGTGCCCAGAAGGGATAGGGCCACAATGACAACGAACAGCAGAGACAACGCGTCCCGTCGATGACGCAGCAATCGAACGGCGGACAGGGTCAGGGTGAAGACCACCAGCGCGGCGAGCGACCCACCCAGCGGGCTGATCACGTAGTCCAGCATCGCCCGTGTCGTCTCGGCTGAGGGGCCGTGGAGGAGTGGGGGAATCCAAGATAGCAGAGCAGCGACGAGCAAAACCAGGCTGTACAGCCGTCTCTCTCCAGACTTGAGGATTCGCTGGCCATGGACTCGGAGGATGTTGAACACCCCAAGGATAAGGGCGAAAGCGCCGATGATGACGGCCCACTCGATCAGTCGATCGCGGTAGGTGGACAGTATCGTATCTGGAAACAGGTAGCCAGCCAACGTGACCAGCCCACTGACGGTGGCTATGAAGATGGGTAACCATTTCCTGATAATACGCCTCATGCCCTCTGTCCTCTGCGGATCAATTCTGATAAGGCTTACGGCGCCACGCCGCGTTACTCCCCCACTAGCTCCCGATGAGGGCCAGAGCTGCCGTCCCCAGGATAGCCAGTGCCAGGACAAATCGAAGGATGTCCTCCGTGATCAGGCTTGTCACAAACCTCTTCTTCTCGGTGAGCTGCGCGCCGCTCGCATACAGCTCCTCTCCCACAGCCAGATGATCTGTGGCGGGGTACAGCGCCCCAATGGCTTGCACAGCGTCGACAGCGGCTGTCTTCGGTCTGTTGCGCCAATCGCTGGTGTCCGCAATGAGTGAGGCCTCAGCTCCAAACGTCCCCACGACCACGTCGGCGGTTACACGCTCGGGTGCTCCCACGGGGATCGCCCCGGCCGAGTACGCCAGGGAGGAGGGAGCGACAAAGCGAACCAGGCTTGCATCGTAGAACTCAGGGATCTGGCTGCGCTCATAGGCTCGGCGCACCACATCTTGGGCCAGCGGAAGGAGTGTGGGATCGCCGACTGTGATCACAGGTGCGACGTCGTAGGCAATTGCGGCGTCGATCAACCCTTCCAGCACGTGAAGGCCTGCCAAGGAGGAGACGGTGTCCTCGCTGCCAAGCGCCCCGTTTCCCAGGGCGATGTGGAGGGGCCTCCCGCTCTCGGCGGCTCGCCCGAGTTGCTCCTGCAGATCCTTGAAGGCAGGGATATCACGTGTTTCGGGCGCTTCTCTTCGACGATGGAGGATCGTGAGTGCGATCATCACCAGCGCACTGAGAAGCAGGAAGAAAAGAGCCCATGCTGTAGGACTAAGGATGTCATTCATCGCTGCCATATCCTCCGGTCAGCTTTTTCCTAAGTTGCGCCGCCCCATCGATTGAGCTGTGCTTCTTAGCCTTGTTCACCATTCACACCGAGATCGAACATAGGCGTACTCAAGACGGCGCATAAGCATCAACCAGACAGCCCCTGTGTCAGCCCCAGTATAGCACGATTTCTGGGGGGTGTAAAGTGTACAGCCTGCGTCGCCTGTTTGTCAATTCCTGCTTCTATGCTATGATACCCGGCGATGACCAAGAGCTATGACTGAGGAATCCGACATCTCTCTCCCGTCTCAAGAGCCCCGCCACTGTCCTGTCTGTGGCATTCAGGTCGCCGCCAAGGCATCAGAGTGCCTGATGTGCGGGGCTTCGCTCACAGAGGAGGGAGAGCCCGAGCAGGTTGAGGAGAGGGAACGCACAGTTCCCAGCTGGGTTGGGTCTGTTGCTGTGGTTGTGTTGGCCCTGATCATTCTGGGCGCTGGGGGGTTTGGCCTCTACGCGATGCTGGCTGTCGAGCCAGAGCCAGAGCCCACGAGAGTAGCGGTCACCCCTTCTCCAACGTCCACGCCTGTGCCCAGCCCTACGCCTACCGATACGCCGGTGCCCACACCTACCCCCACGCCCCTCCCCCCGCGTGCTCATGACGTGCAAGAGGGTGAGACGGTGAGTGATATAGCTGAGCTGTACGGCGTGACCGTCGACGAGATCCTCGCCTTGAACGCCGACGTGGACCCGGAGCTCATCAAGCCGGGACAGGTGCTACTCGTCCCCGCGCCCACACCGGCAGTCAGCTCTTCGGGTGCTGGTGAGGTGGAAGTCATGGCGTCGACGTCGAGCGGGTTTGTCGTCCACGTTGTCAGTTCGGGAGAGACGTTGAGCTCCATTGCTGAGGAATACGACGTCTCTGTCTCTGCCATTCGTGCTGCCAATGACCTATCGCTGGACGATGAGACCATCCGGGCTGAGCAATCCCTTGTGATTCCGATAAGCACCCCTACCCCAACCCCTACACCGACGGCCGATCCAAACGCCGTGCCGACGCCGGTGCCGCTCTCCGTGTCTCCATTGTTGCTCTACCCGCCCGACGGAGCGGTCTTGACAGATGTAGCACCCGTGCTGTTGCAGTGGGCGTCGGTAGACATACTCGAGGGCGACGAGTGGTATGAGCTCTATCTGTGGCAGCCCGCCGGCGGTGTGGTGTCGAGTACGGTCCGCACGCGCGCTACGGCCTGGCGTGTACCCTTTGACCTGTTAGAGAAGGCTGGGGGCGATACGTCCAGGTTCTACTGGCGCGTCCAAGTAGTTCGGGAGGCCGCGGAGGAGGTCTACGAGGAGGCTGGCGCTCCTAGTGCGGAGCGTTCGTTCGTCTGGCGGGGCGGGGAGCCTGCTCCACAATCCCCTACACCATCCACGCCCTAGGCTTCCTTCGGGCCAACGGATCGTCACGCATGGAGCCTTCAACCGTTGATAGTGGGATCGTTCCTCCTCGGCGCCTTTCTCTGAACGACCCGGTGGTCTGCCCCAGGGGGCCTGCTGCGCGACGCTGCTGGCAACCTGCTTGACGCGCGCTAAGCCGCAGACTATAATCTTCATTGTCGTTATGCTAATCCGTCGACTGTGAGGCCTGATTGGACATTGATCACCAAGAACGCTCGGTCAATCCTGACCGTTACGACGAAGCCTACTTTTTGAGTGCTTGTGAGGGGCACAAGGAGTTTTTGTCTAGCGAAGGACGATGCCTGTCACGCCGCTTGAAACAGGCTTTTGCGGCAGCGGAGGTGACCTCCGGCATGAAGGTGTTGGACATCGGCTGCGGGCGGGGGGAGATTCTTCGCCGCTGCTCGCGCCTTGGGGTGGAGGCCTACGGCATAGACTACTCGGCTGTCGCGGCCCGAATGGCGTCTGATCTTGCCAAAGGCGATAGCGAAGCGAGGGTTGGCTTGGCCGACGCTAAGGTCTTGCCGTTTCGGAGTGGTTCTTTCGACCGGGTGTTGATGTTTGACCTGGTTGAGCACCTGTACCCCTGGGAGTTGCGTCAGGCGTTGTCGGAGGCGCGGCGCGTGCTGCGGCCCGAAGGGCGGTTGGTCATTCACACCGCCCCTAACGTCTGGTATGATCGCTATGCCTATCCCGTGGTTCGCTGGGTGCGGACCATGATGGGGGAGGGGGGGGGCTACCCTAGAGACCCGCGTGCCATTATTCCCGACAATCTGGACGTTCACGTCAATGAGCAGAGCGCTTTGAGCTTGTGGCGGGCGCTGCGCCAGGCCAGCTTTCGCTCCCGTGTGTGGTTAGACACGCCCCCCCAGGATCGAGATGAGGGGGCCTTATTCCGGTTTGCTCGCCGCGTCTTGTTCAACTGGCCCCCTTTCCGCTGGTTCTTTGAGCGCGAGGTGTTTGCGGTGGCGAGAGTTGACGACAAGAGGAATGAAAGACCGTCGTACGATTGATGAGCTATCCATAGAGGAGCTGGAGGAGCTTCTGCGCATCCGCAAGCGAGAGGAGCGTCTCCGACGCCTGCGCGGGCGTGACCAGGAGGCGGATTCCTTGGATCCGCTGACGCCTGCGAGATCGGACGGTCCGTCTCCTCCCTCGCTGCCGAAAGGGCACAGACGGTTTCAGGACGCCGGCGCTACGACGCAGTATCGAGCTCGTGCAGTGTACATCCCGATCGAGGAGAAGCGCGCGGAGGAAGCTCCCAGGCAGCGCAGCTTCCGTATTCATTGGGCCTGGCTGCGCGATAAGAGCCTGCTCGTGGTTGAGTTGGGTGTCTTGGCGGCATTGATCCTGGTCCTGATCGGCTCGCTGGCGACCTTGCGCGAGATCAACCAAGCGTCCAGTCGTGCACAGGTGATGCCGACCCTCACCCTAACGCCGCCGATTCAAGTCGTGCTGCCGGGTGGTCACACCCCGCCGGACTCGCCCGGAGGGGCTGCTCCTGCGGAGATCCCCGCTCACCTGCGTGATCTGGTGAGCGCGGTCACACCGCTGCCTGTTCCGACGCAGGGGCCTGAGCAGGCGACGCGCATCCAGATCCCGGTCATCGGCGTGGATGCCCCTGTTGTCGAGGGAGATGACTGGGAGACGCTCAAGCAAGGCGCGGGTCATCACGTTGGCAGTGCAAACCCTGGCGAGCGGGGCAACTGCGTCATCTCGGCGCATAACGATATCTTCGGCGAGATCTTCCGTGATCTGCCGGATCTTAGCCTGGGTGATGAGGTCGTCGTTCACACCGCGAGCCGCGCCTATCGCTACGTTGTCACTCAGAAGCGCATCATTGAGCCGACCGAGGTGGATGTGATGGAGCCCACCTCTTCCCCGGTTCTAACGCTTGTGTCGTGCTATCCGTACGGCATTGATACGCATCGCATTGTTGTTGTGGGAGAGCTGAAACCTTGAAGGAGGAGTAGAAGTGGCAAGCAAATCGCGTGAAGACAGAGAGAAAGACATCCGGCTTTCGGAGACTCAGATGAGGCGCCCGGGGATGGAAGGTCCCGTTCGCTCCAAACCTGATGATGCCTCGAGTTCGTCCTCCGGAGAGACGTCTGAGTTAGCGCAGGAGTATCACTACGTCCTGGCGGATCTCAGGCGCATTGGCATCATAGCCGTGGTCATGTTAGGGGCGCTTGCTGGCCTGGCGCTCCTGTTGCCTTAGGCCGCTTGGGCGACGGTCTCATTCCGTGGGCGCGACGGGGCCGGACGGTACAGGCGATGGGGCCACGTACACCGCCTCTAGCGTCCACGAGATCGCCCAATGGAGCAGCAGGGCCAACCAGAGGTTCTGCGTGTGAAGGTAGATCAGACTGCTGACCACGAGAAGCGCCCCCCGTGACAGCTGAGACCAAGCCTGGCTCGGCTCGCGCAGGCCCTCGCGCCACGTCGGATTGATCAGCGCTTCCAAGGCCACCAGAACCAGCCCCGTCCAGGTCCCCCAATACGAGCCCAGGGCCACGACGGGCGCGTTGCGGTAGAACGCCCAGTGTGCTTCGTGATAGACGGTCTCTCGTGCGATCTCCCACGCCGGTGCTCTTTGGCCTTGGCGGTCAATGTCGACCTTCGACAGAGCCTGGCGGTGGATGAGTGCGGCCAGAAGAAGCAGCCCGCCCGAGCCGAGGCCCAGCACGGCGGCCCATCCCAGATCGTGCATCCAGTCAGCCCAGTTTGCCTCAAGCGGGGCCCTTCCCGGGGTTGGCAACTCCAGCCGCTGTAGGCCAAGCACCCGTCTCACGACGGCATCGCGACCCCAGAATAGGGCTGCAGACGGGATCCCCACGTAGTAGAGCAGTCGCAGCCCTTGGAATAGGGTCGAGGCGAAACGCCAATTGCCAAGTCGAGAGACGATGCTCTCTGCCAGGCTCTTGGGTACCTCTCTGGACGCCTCTGCATCAACCCAGGGTGAGAACAACCACGCCAGGTTGGTCCAGAGCATCGCAACAAGCAGGGAGCCCCCCAGCCAGAGCCAGGCTTCGCCTGCAATCGCAGTGGAGAGGGGCATTCACGCTCTCTCGATCAGCGGGACGGTAAGCCTGATCTGTGTGCCATCGCCAGGTCCAGAGGCTATTGATAGCTCTCCACCCGTCATCTCGGCCCGTTCGTGCATGTTGATCAGACCTAAGCTTCCGCGCTGGTCGTACGTCATCTGCACGGTGTCAACGTCGAAGCCGATTCCGTCGTCCTCAACCTCGGCGACAAAGGCTTCTTTGTCTTGAAGATAGAGCCGCACCTGGATGCTGTCTGCCTGTGAGTGCTTGCGTGCGTTGGAGATAGCCTCCTCGACGATGTAGAAGACAATGCCCTGCGTTTCCTGATTGAGCGCTTCCTCTGCCCCAGGCTCGGCTTCCAGGTCTATTGCGGTGTGGCTTGTCTCCCCCAGTTTCTTGATGTATTGCTCCAGGGCTGCCTTGAGTCCTTGGGTTTCCAGGATAAGGGGGCGTAGCGTGAAGAGCATGTGGCGGATCTGCTTCGTCGTCCGGCGGGCCAGATTCTCGATCTTCTGTAGTTCCTCAGAGATCTGATCTGAGGTCGTGTCATTCTCTACCAGCTTCCGGACGAAGCTCGCCTGCATGGCGATGGACGCGATGCTCTGGGTCGGTCCGTCGTGGAGGTTGCGAGCCAGCTTCTTGCGGGCGTCCTCCTCGACCGCTACGATCCGTTCTTTCTCTTCACGTAGGTCCTGGTACAGCTGAGCGTTCTGAAGCGCCACGATAGCTTGGTTGCAGATGGCAGTGAGAAGGTTGACCCGGTCCCTTGTGTAGATGTCCGGTTCGGAGTTGCCAAAGATCACGACCCCGAAGCTCTCAAACCCGGCGCGCAGCGGCACGACGATGGCCGTCTTGCAGCTGTGTATGCTCGTCAGCTTGCCCAGTTCAGGATCGTCGATGGGATTGTCGACGACCACGGCTTCTGCCGTCGCCAGTGCGTCGGCCATGGCGCCCTCTCTACCCTCGAAGACGACGTTGCGATCCCGCGGCGATAGGTGCCTCGAAGCGACGACGCGCAGATCATTGTGGGCGAAGAGCAACACGGCTCCCACCTGGCTTGCTCTATCCTGGCCTAGTTCCTGCATGCCTTTCTCGCCTACTTCGAGTACGGCCCTCAGGACTCTGTTGTAGTTCAACGTTGCACTAAGCGTGCTGGCCAGTTCAAACGTGAGCCGTGAGTGCTCACGGGCGGCGCGGAGCTTACGACGTTCACGCTTCATCTCATCTTGCTGGCTGCGAACCGCGATTTTCTTCGCCTCCTCGGATATGAAGCTGCTGAAGACCGAGGCCAACAGAAGCACCAGAGAATAGGCGACGAAGGAAAGGGTATCTGAACGTGAGACGGTGGGGGAAGCGAGATAGACGGCGCTGCCAAGGCTGACGATTACGGCGACAGCGATGATCAGACTGACCAGTTGCGAGAAGCGTAGCGTCGCTGTGAGGATGGGGAAGAGGGCAAAGAACAGCAGCGGGCTGGAGAGACCCCCCGAGCTGAGGATCAGACCGATGGTTAAGAGTGTATCCAGCGCGAGCGTCAATAACGGTAGGCCGTGCGACGCGGAGTTGCGCGAAATGAAGAGAACAACGGCAAGGTTGTACAGCACTGCAGTGACGAAGAGGAGAATCTGTGGGAGCAGCTTGTCGACGTCGAGGACTTCTCTATGGGATGCAAAGAAGTCCAGGAGGACCACAAGGGCCACCCCGAGGAGCAGCAGCCACCGGAGGTTGCTTATCAGCCAGTCTATCTGGAAGTGACGTCGGGTCGTCTCTTGCGCTGGCATAGTGACCTTCCGTCCCAACAAGAGAACTTGTCCCCTGGGTCACGGCACTCACCCGTTGGGCCTTCGAGCACCCTGCGACTGCCAGCGCGTTGACGTCGAGTGTGGCGGTCAACCACCGATAAGCAGTGCTTCCCCGCACTCGAACCGCCAAACTCGGGGTCGGCTCCGTCGCAGGAGTTCACCGTAGACCAGCTGGCGAGCTTCAGGGCTCAGAAGCACCCAACACGTCAGGAAGTCAACCAGACGCCACACTGAGTCGTTCCTGTTCCTCCAGGAGCGTGCGCATGATGAGCAGAATGCGCTGGCGCTCGCCCTCTGGGAGCTGACGAAACAGGTACAGCGCTTCCTTGATGCCAGGCGATTCTTCAGCGCTGCGGGGCAGCAGACCTGCTTCCCGAAAGATCCTCTCAGGGGGTAGGTGCAGCACCTCAGCCATCCTCCGACAGAGATCGGAGCTGGGATTGCGTTTGCCGCTGACCACCCTGGAGATCGTGGATTCACTTACCTCACAGCGCCGAGCGAACTCGCGCATCGACCAGCGTCTGTCGTCTAGTTCCTTCAGCAACCACTTTCCAAAAGCAGATCTCTCCGTCATCCCGATGTCTCCATTCTGCTCCCTGCAGACCTCTCCTTCGTGCTGCTCAAGGTCTGCGTGCGTGTTATTTTCCCTCGTTGGCCTTCGGGCGGTGATGCGGCAAGAGGCATATCGCCCGTCTCGAACGCGCCCTGTCGACCGGAGGTCCGGTCACCGTGCACGCGTTCCTGGCCAGGCTCAGGCATAAACCGAGAACTGCGACGTCCGCAGATCGGTGTCACTATACAGGATTTCCCGGAACGTGTCAAGTTCCTGTAAGCATCGTTCTTGGTCGTCACCATCAGCTTGCCGCATTCACGTTGTTTTCTGGTGGAAGGATCTTTCCTGGATTTAGAATGCTCAACGGATCGAATACCTGCTTGATACGTCGCTGAAGCTCGATCAGCTTCTCATCCATCACCAGCGGCAGATAGTCTGCCCGCTTGGAGCCGATGCCGTGCTCGCCGCTGATCGTGCCGCCCAGCTCACGGACGATGACGTATAGTTCCTCCAGGATGGTCGGCAGTTTCTCGTCCCATGCTTCCATGGGCGTCTCGGGCTGCTTGACCACGGTGACGTGCAGATTGCCGTCTCCGGCGTGCCCATAGCACGGGATCAGCACGTCGTACGTCTCCGAAAGGCGCTTGAGCTCCGGCATCAGGTCGGGAATCTGAGCCATTGGCACCACGATGTCCTCCAGGCTCTGCACCGGACAGATCGCCTTCAACGCCTCGGCCATCTCTTGGCGAGGACGCCACATACGTCGCTTGTCGCGAGGCGTGTTCCCCACCAGGATGTCGAGCGCGCCCAGCTCCAGGCAGAGCTCGATGATGCTGTTCATGTCGTGCTCGACCCGTTCCTCGCTGGTGCCGTCGACCTCGATGAGGAGCATAGCGCCGATGTCAGGGTGCGGGAGGCGCTCGCCGGTGTAGTCGTAGGCGGCCTGGATCGAGCGTCGATCCATGAACTCGACGGACGTGGGGACGATGTGCCCTCTGGTCATCACCCGTGGCACCGCACCGATGGCGGTGGGTGTGTCTGGGAAGGGGATAAGCAGCACCGCCCAGGCCGTGGGTCGGGGGAGCAGCCGCAGGATGATCCTGGTGAAGACGCCCAGCGTTCCCTCGGAACCGACCATCAGGTGGATCAGATCGTAGCCGGTGACGTCCTTCACGCGCTTGCCGCCCAATTGAACGATCTCACCCGTCGGCAGCACCACCTCCAGGCCCAGCACGTAGCGCCCGGTGACGCCGTATTTGATGGCCCTACCGCCGCCGGCGTTCTCCGCCACGTTGCCGCCGACGAAGCAGAGCTCCACGCTCATCGGGTAACCGGCGTAGAACAACCCGTGTTCCTCGATAGCATCATTGATGTCGTTGGTGACCACGCCGGGCTCGACCACGGCCACCATGTTCTCGCGGTCGATCTCAAGGATGCGGTCCATACGCTCTAGCGAGAGCACGATGCCGCCGTGGACTGGCACAGCCCCACAGGAGAGGCCCGACCCGGCCCCCCGCGGCGTGACCGGCACCCGCTCCCGATTAGCCAGCTTCAGGATCTGCGAGATCTGCTGGGCTGTCTCCGGCTTGATCACAGCCTCCGGCATGTGGGTGTGCTCCTCGCCCGTCACCTCGTCGTGGGCGTAGTCCTGCATGGCGGCGGGAACGGCGTAGAGAACGTGCGCTTCCCCCACGATGTCCCGCAGCTCGTCGGCGATGGAGGAGGTAAGGGGGGCGTAGGGGGCCACGTCTGGATTGCTTGGCTGAGCCTTCAAGGTCTGTCTCCGCTGATCATATAGAGTTCATCTAGCTCGAAACCCCGCTCCCGGTAGTAGGGTCGCGTGCCGACGGCCGCGATGACGGCCAGCCGCTTGTAGCCGGCCTGGTGCGCGATCTGCTTCGCCTCCTCGATCAGCTGTGTGCCCAGGCCGGTGTGCTGGGGCGCCGTCTCAAGCTCGGATCCCAGCCCCAAGGCCGGGCCATAGACGTGGATCTCACGGATCATAGCGCACCCCTGTAGTTCGTCGATAGGACGCTCAACCTTCGGGAGCGAGAGGCGCAGGAAACCGGCGAGGTCTCCGTCCGGCGTGACGTACTGGAGGAAACACTCCTGCGTGGCATCCGTCTCGTAGCTGATGGTCTCCAGACGAACTGTAGCCGCGTCCACGGGATCGCCGCGTACCTCTCGACAGCGGATGCAGCGGCATGTCTCACCCTCGCGCGCCATGTGCTGCTGTACGATCTGCCGCAGATTCGACTTCTTCACCCCTGCCACGATGTTGGGCGCGGGGATGTCGCGCATCAGCCGGTTGACTCGGCAATAAGGAGGGATGAGCGTCTTGCACCGGGAGAGCAGCTGCACCATTATCTCCTCGTCGTATGGCTCGAACTCACCGCGCCGCCAGCGCTCATAGAGCTCTGTATCCTCCAGCAGTGCCGTGGGATAGATCTTCAGCTCGTCGGGCCGCATCGCCGGGTCCTGCCAGAGTCGCTCGAAGTCCGCTAGATCGCTCTCGGGGGTCGCGCCCAACAGATTGGGCATCCAATGAACCACGATCTTGAAGCCGCCCAGGCGGAGCAGGCGCATCGCACGGCGCGTGTCCGCCACGGTGTGGCCGCGCTTGTTGAGGGCCAGGATCTCGTCGCTCAGGCTCTGGATGCCCAGCTGCACCTTCGTGGCGCCCAACCAGCGCAGACGTCGAACCTCCTCGGGCGTGATCAGGTCGGGCCGCGTCTCTACCACCAGGCCCACGTTGCGTTGCTCTGCGTTTTCGTTGAAGAGCTGGGCCTCCTGCAAAGAAGCGGCATCCACGCTGTTCATGGCGTCGAAGCAGCGGCGGACGAACCACGTTTGGTACGTCTCTGGATAGGCCGACCAGCTTCCCCCCAAGATAAGGAGCTCGATCTTGTCCACGCTGTGGCCGATCTCGCGTAGCGTGGCGATGCGGCTGGCGGTCTGGTTGTACGGATCGAAATGGTGTGTGGCGGCGCGCATCGCGCCCGGTTCGTCGGGTAGGTAACTCTTGGGCATGCTGGCCGGCTCTGGGCAGAAGATGCACTCGCCCGGGCAGGGGAAAGGCTCCGTCAGCACGGCGACCGGCGCCACGCCTGAGATGGTTCGCGTGGGCTTGACACGCAGCCGGCGGACGAGCACGGGATCGGGCGATCGGTTCCCGCGTCTGCACAGCTCGCGATAGCCGTTGATGATGCGATCCTTGGAGAGCATGTCACCGTTGGGCAGCGTGTGGCTGCGCATGATCTGCGACAGCTCCTTTTGCGAGAGATGGGGCCTCTCCCGCACCTCGTCCAGAATCGCAGTCAGCACATCGCCGTGTTCCTCCAGATCGAGAGATTGGCGGTGCGTCTTTCGCCACTGCTCATCTCTTCTCGTCACTTCCTGCTCTGTTTCCTTCGTAACGATTCACCCCGCGGACTCGCTACTGCAGCCGGATCTTCCCCTCATGCTCCAGCCAGATCCCTTCGCTCTAGCCCACGCCCTAGTGCTGAAACCCGGCTTCAGGTGGCCGTGTGAGCCATTTCGGTTGCTATGTTCGATCTGCTCAGCTATAATCCCTTGCATGAACGATCAGATGATCGACCAACTGCTCGCCCTAAACCGTGACTTCTATGCTACCTTTGCCGAGCACTTCGCCGCCAGCCGATCCGTTTCCGACCCCGCTCTCACATCTATTTTACCGTATCTACCTTCTCGTGCAAGGATACTGGACGTCGGATGCGGCAATGGGCGTCTGGCGTTGCTGCTCGACCAGGAGCGGCCTGGATCGAGCTACGTCGGCTTGGATGCTGTACCGGAGCTGATCGAGGAGGCGCGCGCCCAGGCCCATCAGCTCTCTCACACCGAGGCGACGTTTGGGGTTGCGGATGTTACGGCGGCGAGCTGGACGGAGACCCTCCCCGGCGCGGCCTCCTCGGCGGCTTCGGGCACAAATTTCGATTGTGCGGTCGTCCTGGCCTTCCTCCACCACATCCCGGATTTCGACCTCCGCGCGCAGGTGATCCGTGACGTCGCCGCAGTGCTGAAGCCCGAGGGGTACGTCATCCTCTCCACCTGGCGTTTTCTGGCGCACCAGCGCATGCGGCGCAAGATCGTGGACTGGGATGCGGTGGGCATCGACGAGAGCGACCTCGATCCTGGCGACTACCTGCTCGATTGGAAGCGCGGGGGGCGGGGCTTCCGCTACTGCCACATGGTCGACGAGGGCGAGGTGGAGGAACTGGCGGCCACCAGCGGCCTTGTCGTCCGGGAGATTTTCCGTGCCGGCGGCCGGGAGGGTGATCTAAGCCTCTTTGCCATTCTTGATCGGGCGCGCTGAGTTGATCTCGTCCCTTGCCCGCTCGATCTGCGCCTGCACCGCCGACGGCGCCGTGCCCCCCTCCGCAGCCCGCGCTTCCACTGAGCGCTCGACGTCGAAGACCTCGTAGACGTCCTCGCCGAAGGCCGGGCTGATCGCTTCATACGCGCTCAGCTCGAGCTGGCTCAGCGAGACGTCCAGCTCCTCGGCGCAGCGCACCGCCTCCCCCACCAGGTGGTGGCTCTGACGGAACGGCACCCCCTGGCGCACCAGGTAGTCGGCCAGGTCAGTGGCCAGCATCGCCTCATCCAACGCCGCCGCCATCCGGTCGGCGTCCACCTCCAGGGTGTGGACCACCCCGGCGGCGATCGGCAGCTCGATCCTCAGCGTGTCAATCGCGTCGAACAACCCCTCCTTATCTTCCTGCAGGTCCTTGTTGTAGGCAGTGGGGAGGCCCTTCAGCGTGGTCAGTAGACCGGTCAGATGCCCGATCACGCGCCCACTCTTCCCCCGCATCAACTCCAGTGAATCCGGGTTCTTCTTCTGCGGCATCAGGCTGGAGCCGGTGGCGTAGGCGTCGTCGATCTCCACGAACCCGAACTCGCGGCTGGCCCAGATGATCAGATCCTCGGCCAGGTTGCTCAGATGTGTCTGCGTCAGGACGGCCCAGGCCAGGAACTCGGCCACGTAGTCCCGGTCGTTCACCGCGTCGATGCTGTTCGGCGTCGCGGCGTCGAAGCCCAGCGCCTGGGCCAATGCCTGGCGATCGATGTCGAAGGGATTCCCGGCCAGCGCTCCGGCACCCAGCGGGCAGACGCGCGTGCGCCCGGCCACGTCCTCCAGCCGCTCTCGGTCCCGCTGCAGCTTCCAGAAGAAGGCCATCAACCAGTGGCTGAACAGGATCGGCTGCGCCTGCTGGAGGTGGGTGTAGCCGGGCATCAGGACGTTCAGGTTTGCCTCGGCCTTCTCCACGATGGCCGTCTGCAGCTCCACCAGCGCGTCCTCCAGATCGGTGATCTCGTCCAGCAGATACAGCCGCAGGTCCGTGGCCACCTGATCGTTGCGGGAGCGCCCCGTGTGGAGCTTGCCCGCCACCTCCCCCACCAGCTCCCCCAGCCGCCGCTCCACGGCGGTGTGAATGTCCTCGTCCCCGGGCGCCACCTCGAACGTCCCGCCGTCGAACTCCGCGCGCACCTCCTCCAGCCCCTCGACCAGCGTCCGCCGTTCCTCCTCCGTGATCAGCCCCGCCCGCGCCAGCGCCCTCGCGTAAGCCACACTCCCCGCGACATCCGCCGCATACAACCGCCGGTCAAACCCAAAGGAGTCGTTGAACCGCCGCATCAGCGCATCCGTCTCCCTCTCAAACCGCCCACCCCAAAGCGTCATCCCTTACTCCTTACTCCTTACTCCCTACTCCCGTCCCATCGCCTTATCGCTGACTCGCTCAGTCGCGCTTGAACTTGGCGTAGTCCGGCGCCGCCAGATCCGCCGCATCCCCGTTCTCCAGGTCCACCAGTGCCTTCACCTTCAGCGGCAGGCCGAAGAGATTGATGAAGCCCTCGGCGTCGCTTTGATCGTAGACGTCATCCTTGCCGAAGGTGGCGAACTCCTCGCGATAGAGGCTGAGGGGCGACTGGCGACCCACCACGGCGCAGTTGCCCTTGTACAGCTTCACCTTCACGGAGCCGGTCACACGCTCCTGCGTCTTCTCGACGAAGGCGCGCAGCGACTCATGCAGCGGCGTGAACCACTTACCGTAATAGGTGAGCTCGGCGAAGCGGTTGGCTACGACCTCCTTGTAGTGGAGCGTGTCGCGGTCCAGGCAGATGCTCTCCAGCCCTTGGTGCGCGGCGTAGAGGATCGAACCGCCCGGCGTCTCGTAGATGCCACGCGATTTCATGCCCACCAGCCGGTTCTCCACCAGATCGGCGCGCCCGACGCCGTGTGCGCCGCCCACCTCGTTCAGATGTGTGAGCAGCTCAACAGCTCCCATTGGCCGCCCTTCGACGGCCACCGGCACGCCCTGCTGGAAATCGATCGTTAGGTAGTGGGGGGCGTCCGGGGCCTCCTGCGGGGACACAGTGAGCGTGAAGACGTCCTCGTCGGGTTCGTTCCAGGGGTCCTCCAGGTCCGCGCCCTCGTGGCTCATGTGCCAGATGTTGCGGTCGCGGCTGTAGATTGATCCCGACGACTGGCGGATGGGGATGCCGTGGGCGTCGGCGTACGCCAGCGCGTCCTCGCGCGAGCGAATGTCCCACTCGCGCCAGGGCGCGATGACTTCCAGGAAGGGGTTGAGCGCCTTCGCCGTCAGCTCGAAGCGCACCTGGTCGTTCCCCTTCCCGGTGCACCCGTGGGAGATGGCGTCGGCTTTCTCTAACTCGGCGATCTCCACCAGCTTCTTGGCCGTCACAGGGCGCGCGAACGACGTCCCCAGCAGGTAGAGGTGTTCGTAGATCGCGCCCGACTGCATCGTCGGGAAGGCGTAGTCCGTGAGGAACTCTTCGCGCAGGTCGACGATGTATGCTTTGCTGGCCCCGCTAGTCAGCGCCTTCTCCTCCAGCCCCTCCAGTTCGTCGTCGCCCTGTCCCAGGTTGGCCGTGTACGTGACCACCTCGCAGCCGTAATTTTCCTTCAGCCAGGCCAGGATGACGGATGTGTCCAAACCACCCGAATAGGCCAGAACCACCTTGTTGAATGTGCCACTCATTGAAGATACCTCCTCTTGGTAATGATGTGCTGCGGTAAACGAAATGCGCGATGATTCGTCCATCGCGCACAAAAAAAGAGCCAGTCTCCGTCTGGAGACTGGCTCTTGCTATTAGGCTAGACAGCCCGTAGGCTAAGCAGCCCGAAACAAGTCTACCCAGACGGGTGGACTGGCTCTCCTTGAGCTCGTCGGGCCTCAACTGAGACGGTTGTCTTCGGTTCGGTTGTCATAAGCTCACTCAGGAGAAGCATAGCACAAAACACGCCATTGTCAAGCTCGCCCCGGCCCCGCCGGGCTGTGGTCATTTGCAGGCATACGAATAGCATGATAGCATTGTCTTGCCTTGCTGGCGCGTCCCCACAGGTGGAGGCCCGGCGAAGCCCATCGGTGTGCCTTCAACCGGCAAACCGATTCAGACGCTATACCAGAATTGGAGGCGCGGATGTCACGTACCGTAAGCTCGTTTCGACAAGGAAGCTTGGTCTTGTACAAGCACGACCCGGCCCGCGTTCAGTCCGTCGGACGCAAGAAGTTCACTATTGTCCTCCCCGACGGTGAGACGGTGCGCGTCCGTCCCAAGGACGTTGACCTGCTCCACCCTGGGCCGCTGGAGAGCCTCGATCAGCTCGCTCCTCCGGGTGGGGAGATGAAGACGGCCTGGGAGCTCCTCGCCGGGAGCAGTACCACGCTGCCAGAGCTCGCTGAGCTGGCCTACGGCGACTATACGCCGGACACGGCCTGGGCGGCCTGGCAATGGATAGCTGACGGTCTCTATTTCGAGGGAACGCCGCAAGAGGTTGTGGCCCGGAGCCCGGAGGAGGTGGCCGAGGAGAAGGCTGACCGCGAGGCCCGAGCCGCGGAGCGACGGGCCTGGGAGGCTTTCCTGGAGCGCGCTCAGACTGGCGACTTCGTGCCTCAGGAGAACGAGCGCTACCTGACCGAGGTCGAGATGCTAGCCCTCGGGCAGACGGATCACAGCCGTGTGCTGAGTGAGCTCGGCCGCGCCGAGACCCCGGAGAACGCTCACGCCTTGCTGCTGGAGCTCGGCTACTGGGACCACACGGTCGTCCCCTACCCGGAGCGACTGGGTCTCGAAACCGACCCGCCCTCACTGACGTTGTCCCCTCTCCCGGAAGAGCCGCGGGTGGACCTCACTCATCTGTCGGCGTTTGCCATTGATGACGAGGGCAGCACCGACCCCGATGACGCCATCAGCCTGGAGACGACCGCCCAGGGCCGGCGGCTGTGGGTTCACGTGGCCGACGTGGCTGCTCTGATCCCGCCGGAGAGCCCGGCCGACGTGGAGGCCCGGGATCGAAGCGCCACGCTATATCTTCCCGACGGCAAAGTGCCGATGCTGATGCCGGAGGTGGCCGAACGGCTGGGCATGGGGCTCTCAGAGGTCTCCCCGGCGCTCTCCTTCGGTCTGGACCTGGATGATGACGGCAGCGTCGTCGGCCTGAAGGTCGTGCCCAGTCGCGTGCAGGTCACCAGGTTGACGTATGAGCAGGCGGAGAAGCAGTTGGATGTACAGCCTCTGAAAGGCCTCTTCCAGGTGGCGCAGAACTTCCAGGCCCGTCGCCACGAGAACGGCGCAGTTCGCATCGACCTGCCTGAGGTGCGCGTGCGCGTCATCGACGGCGAGGTCACTATCGATCCTTTGCCGCCCCTCAGGAGCCGAGCGTTGGTGCGCGAGGCCATGCTCATGGTCGGGGAGGCCACGGCTGGCTTCGCTGCTGATGAGGGCGTTCCCTTACCCTACGCCACTCAGGTTCCCCCAGATACGGAGGAACGGCCCGACGATTTGGCTGGCATGTTCGGGCTGCGTCGCCACATGAGCCGCACCGAGTACAGCAGCAAACTGGGTCGTCATAGCGGCCTTGGGCTCGACCGTTACGTCCAGGCCACCAGCCCGCTTCGTCGCTATCTCGATCTGGTGGTCCACCAGCAGCTGCGCGCTCATCTGCGTGGCGAGGATCTGCTGGAGACCCAGGAACTGATGGAGCGGATCGGTGCCGCGGAGGCGGTGGCAGGCAGCGTCGGCTATGCTGAGCGGCTGGCGCGTGAGCATTGGACGCTGGTCTACCTCCTCCAGAATCCTCATTGGCGGGGCGA
The DNA here is from genome assembly GCA_964575455.1 of uncultured Anaerolineales bacterium. Lineage (GTDB taxonomy): Bacteria > Chloroflexota > Anaerolineae > B4-G1 > B4-G1 > SKLM01. The sequence goes on from CAZNRX010000024.1 coordinate 24,430, forward strand.
GGGCGTTTTGGTTGACAAGTGGGATCGGCGAGGGAAGGTGCTCATCCCCGAGCTTGGCCTGGAGCCGGCAGTGCACCTACGTAGAAGCTGCTCTCTGAACAGAACGGTGACCGTCGAGGTGGTGGACGTCGACCTACCGACGCTGCAGGCGACCTTTCGGGTGGTCTGAAGTGTGATATACTGGCATTATTGCTCGCGAGATTGAATCAACTCGACGATCTTATCCAGCATCTCAGACGGGCGGAAGGGCTTGAGCACGAACGCATCCGCGCCGGCGCTCATGCACTCCTCAGCGTGGTCCATGCCCGACGTCATAATGACGGGAACGTCCTGCAGCGCTTCGTCATCTTTCAGCGCTTGTAGCGTGCCCAGGGTGTTCTGACGGTGGATGTGGAAGTCCATCAGAACCAGCGCTGGCTCTTCCTCCCGCACAGTGGGGATCACCTCTTCGGGCGTGGTTCTCACGACCGCTCGATACCCCTCCAGGTTGAGTACGGTTGTGAGCAGCTCTCTGAAGACTCTGTCATCATCTACGACGACGATCGTCTCCATCGTCAGTCTGCTTCCCCATCTGTCTCTTCAGCCGGAGCTAGAGCGGTTTGGAAGACCTCATCAATCCGCTCGACCAGAACGATCTCCAGGTCCTCCAGGACTTCCTCGGGGATGTCCTCCAGGTCTTTCTCATTCTGCTTGGGCAGAATCACTGTCTGCAGTCCGGCCCGGTGAGCCGCCAGGGCCTTCATCTTGATCCCGCCCACAGGGAGGACCTGCCCCCGCAGCGTGATCTCCCCCGTCATCCCCACGTCGCCGCGCAACCTGCGGCCGCTCAACAGCGATGCCAGAGCCGTGGCGATGGTGATTCCTGCCGACGGGCCATCCTTGGGCACAGAGCCCTTTGGAACGTGGACGTGGATGTCGATATCTTCGAAGATACTCTCCCGGATACCCAGATCCGCCGCCTTCGAGCGCACGTAGCTCAGCGCGGCCTGCGCTGATTCCTTCATCACGTCCCCGAGCTGCCCGGTGACGGTGAAGCCCTTGTCTCCCGGCATTTTCGTGGCCTCGCAGAAGAGGAGATCGCCCCCCGCCACGGTCACGCCCAGGCCCGTGGCGACGCCAGGCACCTGAGTGCGCAGGGCTGTATCTGGGAAGTAGCGACGTGGCCCCAGGAAATCGGAGACGTTCTCCGGTGCTATTTCGACCGGTTCACGATCCCCTTCGGCGATGCGCGTGACGACCTTGCGGCATACCTTGCCGATCTCTCGCTCCAGGTTGCGCACGCCCGCCTCGCGAGTGTAGTCCTCAATCATGGTGCGTAGCGCATCCTCGTGGAAGCTCAACTCCTCAGACCATAGCCCATTCTCTCGCAGTTGGCGCGGAATCAGGTAGCCCTGAGCGATGCGCAGTTTCTCAGTCTGCGTGTAGCCCGAGAGCTTCAGGATTTCCATTCGATCCCGAAGAGGGGCCGGAATGGGTTCGAGGAGGTTCGCCGTGGTGATGAACATGACCTGCGAAAGGTCGAAGGGCACGTCCAGGTAGTGATCTCGAAACTCTGAGTTCTGCTCAGGATCCAGCACCTCAAGCAGGGCGGACGCCGGATCCCCCCGGAAGTCCTTGCCCAGCTTGTCCACCTCATCGATCATGAACACGGGGTTCTTCGACTCGATCCGCCGCAGGGCCTGAATGATGCGTCCAGGCAGAGCCCCGATGTAGGTGCGGCGATGCCCGCGGATCTCGGCCTCGTCGCGTACGCCACCCAGGGACTGGCGGACGAACTTGCGCCCCAGGGCGCGAGCGATGGATTGCCCAAGGCTGGTCTTACCCGTCCCCGGCGGCCCCACAAAGCATAGGATGACGCCCTCGCGCTCTTGTCGGATGTAGTCCGTTGTCCTTCGAGCCTCGAGCTCCTCCTTCCGCTCCTCTCGCAGCTTTCGCACAGCCAGAAACTCGAGGATCCGCTCCTTGATGTCCTCAAGATCGTAGTGATCCTCGTCAAGCACTCGGCGGGCGTGTTTGATGTCCAGATTATCTTCCGTCTCAATATCCCAGGGGAGGGTAGTCAGCCAATCAAGGTAGGTGCGAATGACGCTGTATTCGGGGGAGGCGGTGGGCACCTTGCTCAGCCGTTCCAGTTCCCGCTTGGCCTCTTTCTCCGACTCCTCCGGCATGTTCGATTCCTCGATCTTCTGACGAAACTCCTCCACTTCCATCTGCTCGTCGGCCTCGCCCAACTCTCGCTGGATGGCCTTCTTCTGTTCGCGCAGGAAGTACTCGCGCTGCCTCTGCTGCATCTCCGATTGGGCTTCGCTCTTGATCTTCCGACCAAGCTCGAGGACCTCCACCTCCTGGCTCATGATGTTGAGCAGGCGGTGCATCTTGTCGATGAGGCTGTTCATCTCCAACAGTTCCTGAGCCTCTTCAAGCTCGGTGTCGATCTGGTTGGCGATGGCGTAGGTGGTTTGAAGCGGATCGTTGACGTCAGCGAGGATGGCGCCCATCTCGTCGGGAATGGTGGACGATAGTTCGATCAGGCGACGGAAGTGCTGCACCACGTTCCGTCGGAGCGCTTCAACCTCGAGGGACGATTCCGTGTTCTCCGGAATCGTCTTGATGCAAGCCATAAGGTAGGGATGCTCCTCAACGAACGCCTCGATGTGGATGCGTACCAGACCCTGTACAATCAACGTGAGTGTACCGTCCGGGGCCTTGGCCAGCCTGTGGACCGCGGCTGCTGTCCCAACTCGGAAGACGTCGTCCGTGCCTGGTGCTTCGATCTCGGGATCTCGGCTCGCTACCAGTCCGATGATCTTGTTCTCGCTCACGGCATCATCGATCAGCCGCACGGAACGGGGCTGTCCGACGCGGATCGGAACCGCCGTCATGGGGTAGATGACCAGGCCGCGAAGCGGCAGTATGGGTAGCGTCGGTGGTACCTCAAGTCGATAGCCGTTGTCCGCTCCCTCGCGCAAGGAAGCGCTCAGTTCACTCATGATCATAGGGTTGATAAGTGGGTTCAACCAGTCGTTTGTTCCTATTCTCGTGTCCGCCATTCGTTTAGTGACAATCCTTCTATCTCTCAAAAGCGCCGGTTGACCTGGACGTCGATTGAAGTGGGCTCATTGCAGGCTATTCGATGTCTACACACATTTTACCACATCTACTCGGGTGGTTCAACCAGTTTGTCCACGTCTTGATTTTCTGTGCAATCTGATGTATCATATCACGGTGATGAGCCAGAATCCTCCCTGCCTGGAGTGGGAAGAGACGAAACAAAGCCCCCAAAGGGGGCAAGGGGTTCGTTGCGATTGTCGGCTGTTCTATTCGACCTTGAAAGCCTCTGTCACGATGACTTTTCAAGCGTCCGCAGGCATCTTGTGCAGATATAGATCCGCCGCATCTCGCCGTCGATCATGACTCGCTTACGTTGCACGTTGGAACTGAACTGACGCCTCGTCCTCTTCTTGGAGTGGGGAACGTTGCGTCCAAAGCTCGTGCCTTTACCGCAGATTTCACATTTTGCCATTGATCTCACCTCCAGTAACCTTGTCATTAGTCAGGACAGTCCGCTGCTCGCGGCTCTGTTCGTTTTCTCATGTACAGCGCACCATGCCTGGCGCGTGCTTCTGGTATGGAAAGCATATTATACGCCAGGCGGGTCTTTCGCGCAACTTTTCCCGAGTATATGTCACCGGGCCCGGCCGATGAGAACGGCGGTCTGTTGTTCCTGGTGGCCGCACACCAATTCTGCGGCGCGCCGCAAGCCGGGTGGGCGTTCGTGATCGCTCTGTAGATTGTCCAAACGCGTACGACCTGTTGATCGTAAGGAGGAAGCATGCCGGAAGTCGAGTATCGTGGTCGGATCGACGTGTCGCCGACCGCTATCGTCAGCATTGTGGATGATGCTGTGCGATCCTGCTATGGCGTCGTCGGGACTGCGTCCAAGGACTTGGCGACAGGCATCGCCACTGCCCTCTCGCCGGAAAGGAAGCGTGGTGTTGAGGTCCATATCGAGGATGGGCGCATTGCGATTGACGTGTACGTGATCATTGAGTATGGGACTCGTATCGCTGCAGTGGCTCGCAGCGTGATGAATGTCGTGAAGTTCAGCGTGGAGCGGGCGCTTGGTGTGCCAGTCGCGGAGGTCAACGTGCACGTCGATGGCTTGCGTGTGAGCAATGTCGATTGATGGTCGCGTCGACCGTTCGTCGAGACATCCAGGATTCCGAGGGAGAGATGGGTTGACTGCAGAGGATAGGAGATCAGAGCAGGCTCGTGCGAATGCGCGCTACGCCGTGGACGGGCCGGGGTTCAAGCGGTTGGTCAAGGCCGGTCTGGCGTGGCTTCAGAACCATCAAGCTGCTATCAACGCGCTGAACGTATACCCCGTCCCAGACGGAGATACGGGCACCAACATGGTGCTCACTATGCGCTCAGCGTGGGCCGAGATATCGGATTCGCCGGGGCGTAATGTTGGCAAGGTGGCTCGCCAGATGGCCCATGGGGCATTGATGGGGGCAAGAGGCAACTCTGGCGTTATCCTTTCTCAGATATGGCGTGGCTTTGCCCGGAGTCTGGATGAGAAGGAGGTCTTCCGTGCTGAGGACCTGGCGGACGCTTGTCGAGAGGCTTCAGCGACGGCGTATAAGGGGGTTGTCAAGCCCGTCGAAGGGACGATTCTCACCGTCGCTAGAGCGGTGGCGGACTCGGCAGAGGATGCCGCGAAGGATACGGACAACCTGGTCAGTATCCTGGAGCGAATTGTGTTCGCCGCCCACGAGGCCGTTGTGCTCACACCTTCTCTGTTGTCTGTCCTTAAGGAGGCTGGTGTGGTGGATGCAGGAGGACAGGGACTGTTCATTATCTTGGAGGGCATGTTGCGGTACATGCGTGGCGAATCAGTTGCAGAGGATGTTCGATTGACCGGGACGGTGGACCTGATGTCTGAGGGTATGGCCCACGGCGACCTGGGCTACGACTACGATGTGCAATTCCTCGTCGTCGGCGAGGAGCTTGATGTGGATGGGATTCGATCACGCATTGCCGACATGGGAGACTGTCCCTTGGTCGTCGGCGATCCCAAGACGATCAAGGTCCACGTCCACGTATCCGATCCAGGTGAGCCTATCAGCTATGGAGCCAGCCTGGGATCTCTTCGCGATGTCGTTGTGGAGGATATGCAGGCCCAGTATCAGGACTTCGTCGTTGATCAAGAGCGGCCTTCGCCCGGTATGGCTCCGCTTGCCTCCGTCCAGGATATCGGCGAGATCGGCGTTGTGGCGGTTGTTCCTGGGGATGGGTTGGCCCGTGTCTTCCAGAGTCTGGGGGTCGGGGCCGTCGTGCGCGGCGGTCAGACGATGAACCCCAGCACCAAGGATCTACTGGAGGCCATTGAGAGCCTACCGACGGATCAGGTCGTCCTCCTGCCCAACAACAGCAACGTCATCATGGCGGCAGAGCAGACCCGTGAGCTGAGTGACAAGACAGTGGAGGTCATAGCGAGCCGCTTCGTGCCGGAAGGTGTGGCAGCGCTGCTGGCGCTCAACTACCAGGCTGATCTGGAGACGAACGTTGAGGCCATGACGCGAGCGATGGAGGATGTCGAGACGGTGGGGATCACGCTTGCCACGCGATCGGCGACTGTCAACGGGGTTGAGGTCGCTGACGGGGAGGTCATTGCCCTGCACGATGGCGAGCTTGCGTTGAGCGGTGAGACGATCAGAGGCGTCGCGCGCGAGGCGCTTCGCCAGTTGGACTCCCAGGACGCTGAGATCATCACGCTCTATTATGGTGAGGATGTTACCGAGGAGCAGGCTGAGGAGCTGGCCAGTCTACTGCAGCAGGACTGGCCTGAGCAGGATATTGAGGTCATACCGGGCGGACAGCCTCACTATCATTACATTGTCTCGGTAGAGTAGATCCTGTTGGAGGCTGCGGCACCTGAGTCGGAGACTCCAGGTGGCCTGATTTGGAGGTGCCGGTTGCTGGTTGCTGAAGGCTCACGTTATTTCGGGAGGTCTCGTGTCCAAGGTCCATGTCGTCACTGATAGCGCTCTGCGACTGCCATCCGCGGTAGATGAAGGGATTTCCGATAGGGAAGTCGCCGATCAACTGGACATCACCATCGTGCCATTGACTGTGGAGATCGAGGGGGAGATATTCAAGGATGGCGTAAATTTGGATCACGAGGAATTGCTGCTTCGCATGGCGAGCGAGCGCGTTCGACCGAGAATCGTTGGCCCGACGGAGAGGGACTTCCGCCGGGTCTACCGTCGCCTCACGCGTCGCACGGACCAGATCCTATCGCTCCATTCCTCAGCGAGTCTAAGCCTTGTCCATCACGAGGCCGAGCGGGCGAGAACCAGCTTCATGGGGCGCTACGACATCGCTGTGGTGGATTCAGAGACGTTCTCGCTGGGGTTGGGTATCTTGGCCGAGGCGGCGGCCAAGCTGGCCCAGGAATCGATGCCCCTGAGTGCTATCGTCCGGCACATTCGCGGGATGCTTCGACACATCTATATATCGCTTACCACTGATACGCTCGACTACCTGGAGAACAGCGGCTTGATCAGCGCTAGCCAGGCCATTCTCGGCACGATGCTGGACAACAAGCCTTCCTTGGCGGTGGAAAGGGGCAAGATCGTTCCTATGGAGAAAGTGATCGGCCGTGGCGATGCGATCGGGAAACTGGCCGATTTTGCCAATGAGTTCCCACACATCGAGAAGATGGCCATTCTTCAGAGCACGCCCTACGCGACCGAGGAGACGGAGATGCTGCGTGACGATGTCGAGGTGGTGGCGGAGGATGGGAAACTGCCCGTCCTACTCTACGGACCGCTTCTGGCCTCTCACATCGGGCCTGACGCGGTTGGCATGCTGGTTTATGAGGGATATGGTGGACGCTAACCGATGATGACAGGGCCGATTGAGAAGCTTGGTAAGATACTAGACCTGGAGGCGGAGAAGCACGAGGATCAAGCCGTGGTGGGGGGATTGGCGTCCTACGTGGACACCTGGATGCAGGAGGCCCGGCCGGCCTTTGGTCGCGAGGCCTCGTCCTGGGTGCAGGAGGTCGCCGAGCGCTTGCGGACGTACAGCGACCTGCCAAACACGGCGGCCCGGCGCAAGGCGCTGGCTGCTCTGAGGGACGTCGTCGAGCACGGGCCGGGCGAGTCCGAGCCTGCCCAGCGGTCGTCGCAGGAGAGCACGACGCAGCGATCCCAAGAGCGACCGAGATCGAGCAAGCCCTCCAAGCGGCGCCCTGATCTCGATTCGCCAGTCACAACACTGCACGGGGTTGGACCCAAGCGGGCGGAGTGCTTCGCTCGCCTGGGCGTTCGCACGCTTCGCGATATGCTCACGTTTCTCCCGCGTCGCTACGACGACTACTCGCAGCTCAAGCCCATCAACCGCATCGAATATGGCGAAGAGGTGACGGTGATCGGCAAGGTGCGTAGGACACGTTTGCGCGAGACCAGGGGAGGACAGCCGATCTTTAAGGCCACCCTTGACGACGGGACGGGATCCGTCGAAGTTACCTGGTTCAACCAGCCGTATCTCGCCAACAAGATCAGGCGTGGTGGGCAGATCGTCATCAGCGGCGAAGTGGATGAATACCTGGGTCGGCTCTGCTTCACGTCTCCCGAATGGGAGCCTCTCAGGGAGGAGCTGCTGCACACGAATCGCATTGTGCCCGTCTACCCGCTCACCGAGGGCATCAGTGGGAAGTGGTTGCGGCGCCTGATGAAGCGCACCGTGACCTACTGGGCCAGACGCTTACCGGACTACCTGCCGACGTCCGTGCAGCAGGCCGAGGGGCTGCTCGACCTGGAGACCGCCATTCTACAGGCTCATTTCCCGAGCAGTCAGGATCTGCTGAGGCGCGCTCGCCGGCGATTGGCATTCGATGAGCTCTTCGTGCTTCAGCTTGCCCTGTTGAAGTACCGGCACGAGTGGCGATCGGAGCCCGGTCAGCCGCTCCCGGTGAAGGACGGCGTACTTGAGGCCTTCGTCGATGGACTCCCGTACGACCTGACACGGTCCCAGCGGCGGTCGCTTCAGCAGCTCGTCGACGATCTCCGTTCAAGGAAACCCATGACGCGCTTGCTGCAGGGGGACGTCGGGTCGGGCAAGACCGTTGTGGCCACGGCCGCGATGGCCCTCGCCGCGTCCGCGGGGGCGCAGTCGGCACTGATGGCTCCCACCGAGATCCTGGCCGAGCAGCACTATCGCACTATCGACCGTCTCCTTCGGGAGACGCTTGACGATGACCTGAAGGTAGGCCTGCTCACCGGGGGCGTCACAGGCCAAGAGCGGGAGGAGGTCTACACAGGGCTGGCGGACGGCAGCGTCGATGTCGTCGTCGGCACCCACGCCTTGATCCAAGAGGGTGTCGCCTTCGACCAATTGGCTCTGGCGGTGGTCGACGAGCAGCATCGTTTTGGCGTGCAACAGCGGGCGGCGCTGCGGCAGAAGGGCTATAATCCCCATCTCCTGGTGATGACTGCCACCCCCATCCCCCGCTCCCTCCAGTTGACAGTCTGGGGGCATCTGGACGTCTCGATCATCGATGAGATGCCGCCGGGCAGGGAGCCTGTCACAACGCGCTTGCTCTTGCCCACTGAGCGGGATCGCGCCTATGCTTTTGTGCGCAGTCAGGTTGAGAAAGGGCGGCAGGCGTTCATCATCTGCCCGTTGGTCGAGGAGTCGGACAAGGTGGAGGCCAAAGCCGCGGTGCAGGAGTATGATCGGCTCCAGGAGCGCGTCTTCCCTGATCTTGAGTTGGGGCTATTGCACGGGCGAATGACGGGCGAGGAGAAGGAAGCCACCATGGCTCTCTTCGTTCGAGGGGAGCTCGACATTCTGGTCGCGACGTCCGTGATTGAGGTCGGCATTGATGTGCCGAATGCCACCGTCATGCTGATTGAGGGCGCGGATCGCTTTGGCCTGGCGCAGCTTCACCAGTTTCGGGGGCGAGTTGGCCGAGGCGAGCACGCGTCGTACTGCCTGCTGGTCTCCGATTCGTCCTCCGAGCAAGCTCGGGAGCGGCTGGAGGCGGTGGAAGCCACCAATGACGGCTTCGAACTGGCGCGCAAAGATTTGGAGATGCGCGGCCCCGGCGAGTTTCTGGGCACGCGCCAGTCGGGGTTGTCGGACGCGTTTCTCGCCATGGATCTGGCCACGATTGCTGATCTGCGGCTTGTGGAGCAGGCACGTGAGGCTGCTCGACGATTCTTTGAGACCGATCCGGAGCTGGTCGATCCGGCTCACCGCCTGCTGGCTCGGCGGGTGGAGCGACTACTAGAAGAGGGAGGCGAGATAAGTTGATTCGAACAGCACTCTACCCCGGGACGTTCGACCCGATTCATTTGGGCCACGTCGATATCGCTACGCGAGCGTCAAACATCTTTGGGAATCTGGTCGTCGCCGTCTATGATCGGCCTGCCAAGGATCTCATGTTCACCGTCGAGGAGCGCGTCAGCCTGGCGCGCAGGGCCCTGGGCGGCCTCTCCAATGTGCGTGTGGCGCCTTATGGTGGATTGACGGTGGAATTTGCTCGGGAGGTCGGCGCTCAGGCCATTGTCCGCGGGCTGCGCGTGATTTCTGACTTCGAGTTGGAGTATCAGATGGCCTTGACGAATCATCAGCTTGCCCCGGAGATCGAGTTCGTCTGCTTGATGACGCGTCAGGCTCATGCCTTTCTGAGTTCGAGTATCGTGAAAGAGGTTGCCCTGTTGTCGGGAGAGGTTGACGGCATGGTGCCTCCGCACGTCGCCCTGGCGCTCGCCGCAAGACGCCGCGAGCGAGAGGAGAATCACGAGCCGGTACCGGTTGTCTCGTTACGTGACTAGATAACGGAGGCTGCGATGGACATCCTGCACCTGATTGACCGCCTGGAGGAGATTATCAAGGAGAGCCGACGCCTACCTTTCAGCGACCGTCGGATCGTCGACGAGCGGCGGGTTTGGCCTCTGCTTGATCAGATGCGAATCTCGATCCCTGACGAGATGCGCCGTGCTGAGCGGATCCTGCGAGAGAAGGAGCGGACCAAGGCGCAGGCCACAGAGGAGGCCGAGCGCATCATCGAGCTGGCCCGGCAGGAGGCGGCGGAGCTGGCCGGGAGTCACAGCGTTGCACAGACCGCGGAAGAGGAGGCATCTGCGATCCGCGATCAGGCCAGGCAAGAGGCTCGGAAGATCGTGGCCGGGGCGGACGAGTATGCGTTCGACGTCCTTTGTGACTTGGAGCAGGATTTGAAGCGCGCGCTGACCGTTATCGAGAACGGCATCCATGCCATTGAGGCCAGGCAAAGGGGTCAGTCGGGGAGGGCCGCTGCCCCCTCTAGCGAGCCTGAGCCCGATCCAGGGACGTAGACCTTCTGAAGGGAGATCGCCTGATCTTGACATGTTCAGCCCGCAGCTCTATAATTACGCGACGTAGACGATTCGTTCGATTGATTTGAAGTAAGGAGGGTTGGTGGATAATGGGTGCTGTTCCGAAGTTTAGGATTTCGAAATCGCGAGGTCGCAAGCGGAGTAGTCAGTGGAAGATCAAGCCTCACCATCTCGTGACCTGTGAGTGGTGTGGTGAGCCGAAGCGACCCCATCACGTTTGCATGAACTGTGGTACCTATCGCGGCGAGCAGGTTCTTGAGATTGAAGAGGAGTAGCGCAGCGACGCGTCAAGCGCGGCTACGTCTTTCGTTAACAGTCTAGCGAGGGAGCCATTGGCACGTAAGTGCGTCTATCTGTTTCCAGGACAGGGCTCTCAGTACGTGGGGATGGGGTATGATCTGGTTCAGGACGATCCCGTCGCCCGCGACGTATTTGCCCAGGCTGATCATATCCTGGGCATTCTTTTGTCCAGGCTCTGCTTCGAGGGACCCGCTGAAGCGCTCAATGACACGGTGAACACGCAGCCGGCGATACTGGCAACCAGCGTGGCTGCTCTTTGCGTGATGGAGGCCCGCGGTCAGGAGGCCCCGGCTTACGTGGCGGGCCACAGCATGGGTGAGTTCAGTGCGCTCGTGGCTTCTGGAGCCCTTTCCTTCGAGGCGGGGCTGAAGCTGGTCCGCGAGCGTGGTCGCCTCATGAAGGAGGCCGGCCGGCGGAACCCGGGTGGCATGGCGGCCGTGTTGGGTCTGGAGCGCCGCGCCTTAGAGGACATCTGCGCTGCTGTCCGCGAGCGGACGGGCGCCTACGTCGGTGTGGCCAATGACAACTGTCCTGGACAGGTCGTTATCTCTGGCGCGGTGACCGCGCTGGAGCGAGCGATGGAGGCTGCTCAGGAGCGTGGGGCCAAGCGAGCCATTCGCCTGGCGGTGAGTATCGCCGCCCATTCCCCTCTGATGGCGGAGGCTGCTGAGGCGTTCAAGCGACGTCTTGATGGGACGCCGCTGGGAGAGCCGAGCGTGCCGATCGTGGTCAATGCCGTTGCCCAGCCCTTGACGGATCCAGATGAGATTCGGGAGGCGCTTGGGAGGCAGCTGACGTCTCCGGTGCGTTGGACCGAGTCGATGGCCTGGCTGCTGGGGCAGGGCGTGGATTCTTTTGTTGAGGTCGGGCCGAAGAAGGTGCTCACCAACCTTCTGCGGCGTATTGATCGGTCCACCGAGGGGATGACCACGGCGGACGTGCTGGCGAAGGGCGACGCGGACGTCGCGCCGGTCAGATGATCTCGCATGCTCCTCTGGTCGGTTCGGCGTGGCGCGTGTCTCCCCATCTGACCGCGAGAAGAAGAGGCTGTTGGGTCGAAGCCAGGTCTATGGAGGGTGACTGTGAATCTGGACGGTAGAGTGGCTGTCGTGACGGGTGCTTCGCGCGGGATTGGTCGCGCCATAGCGCTGGATCTGGCCCATCGCGGTGCCAGCGTTGTGGTCAACTACCACCGGAGCGTCGATGCTGCGAACGACGTGGTGGACGCTATCGAGCAAGAGGACGGGCAGGCTATTGCCGTCCAGGCCGATGTCGGTGACCTCGATCAGGCCAAAAAGCTGATCCAGGCGGCAATTGACACTTTTGGTCGTATCGATATACTAGTCAACAACGCTGGCACCACTCGGGATCAGCTGCTCATGCTGATGAGTGAGGAAGACTGGGACGTTGTTTTGCGCACGAATCTGAAGGGGGTCTTCAACTGCTGCAAGGCCGCTTCTCGCAAGATGATGCGTCAGCGCTCCGGGCGGATCTTGAACGTCAGCTCGGTATCTGGCATCGCCGGGCAGGGCGGTCAGACGAACTATGCTGCATCTAAGGCGGGTGTGATTGGCTTTACGAAGAGCCTGGCCAAGGAGCTGGGGCCTCGCAACATCACGGTGAACGCTGTCGCTCCCGGCTTCGTTCGCACGGACCTGACCGCTGATCTACCGGAGGATCTGAAGGAGAAAGCCGTGGAGACCACGCCTTTGAAGCGTATGGGCCAGCCAGAGGAGATCGCTCACGCTGTGGCTTTTCTGGTCTCCGATCTGGCATCCTTCATCACCGGTGAGGTGCTGACGGTGGACGGTGGCCTGGTGATGCAGGGGTAGCCGTTCCAGTGTGGCGTTACCTGCGGGAGGGATGAGGGATGGAGACGAAGGCGGAATTGGGCAAGATAAGCGTCGCGCCGGAGGTGCTGGCCACCACGGCGCGGCTCACCGCGCTGGCTGTGCCAGGCGTGGCTCGTTTGATCGCGCCGCCCGGGATGGGACGTCTCCTCCAGGCCAGCGGCGTGAAGGTCGAGGTGGTCGAGGACAACCAGGTCTACGTGGAGATCTACCTGATGACAGACTCGGATGCCAATATGCTCAGTGTGGGGCGCAAGGTTCGCGCGGAGGTCACGCGGGCGCTCCAGGATATGGTGGGCGTTGAGGTTCAAGCGGTCGACGTTCACATCGAGGACGTAGCCTTTACCTAGGGTGCCTTTTGTCTCCATCTGCTTTGAATGGTGAACGTGAAGCGCCAGCGGTGAAGGGCCGGCGCCAATCGCGGATTCTGGCGCTGCAGGCCTTGTACGAGATTGACTGTGCATCCCATGCACCGGTCATTGTGCTCTATCGGCGGCTATCTGAGGATGACCTCCCCCCTGCCTACGCGGACTTCACCCGATACCTGGTGACTGGCGTGCTTGAGCATCAAGACGTGCTCGATGACTTCATCCACGAGTATGCGCCTGAATGGCCGCTCGAGCAGATGGCCTATATCGACCGTAACATCCTACGCATGGCCATTTTTGAGTTCGCCGTCGACGGTGGCACGCCGGTGAAGGTTGCCATCAATGAGGCTGTCGAGCTCGCGAAGACCTTTGGGTCCGACAGCGCGGCGCGGTTTGTAAACGGTGTCTTGGGCAGCCTGGTAAATCGCAAAGAGGCTATCGCCGAAGCTGCACGACAAGCATGAGTTCTGAGAGGACGTCGTCGTGGATTTTCTGAATGTCGGCCCGTGGGAACTGATCGTTGTGCTGATCATCGCCATCTTGGTCGCCGGACCAAAGCGCATGGTCGAGATCGCCCGCACGCTGGGTCAGTTCTCGCGTCAACTACGTGATATGTCTCGCGAGTTCACCATGGCGCTTCAGTCTGAGATTCAAGCCACCGAGGAAGAGGCAGGCAAGGCCGGGATGGATTTGCGTGAGGTACAGAGGGATCTGGAGGACGTGCTCTCCGGTTCTCCTAAAAAGCGCGAACCCGATGCGGATGGCGGGCCTGACGCGCATGACGAGTCCGAAGCGCGGACCGTGGAGGAAGCATGAGCGAACAGGCAAGGATGTCCATTCTGGAGCATCTATCCGAGCTTCGGGACCGGCTGCTGAAGTCCGTCATCGCTCTCGCCGTCGGTGTCGTGGTCGGGACCTACTTCGCACCACGCGTCCTGCAGTTGTTGGTCGCTCCGCTTGGAGAGCAGACGCCGATCGCCATCGCGCCCACCGAGTCGGTGGGCGTTTACTTCAAGGTCTCTATCGTGGTGGGCCTCGTCGTGGCCATGCCTGTCATAGTCTACCAGCTTTTCCACTTCGTGGCTCCAGGACTTGAGCCTCACGAGAGGCGCTACGTCTTGTTTGGGGCGCCGATCGCCGCGCTCAGCTTCGCTGGCGGTGTCGTTTTTGCCGCTCTGGTCCTCATCCCCGCTGCGATGCCGTTCCTACGTGGGTTTCTGTCCGAGATCGTCGAACAACGTTATTCCATTAACCGTTACATCTCTTTTGTGAGCACGATTCTGCTCTGGGCCGGCTTGGTGTTTGAGACGCCTCTTGTGATGTACTTCCTGGCCAAGCTTGGCGTGGCGACGCCCAAGGGGTTTGGCAAGGCCCGCCGCGTGGTCGTCATCGGGGCCGCTGCCGGGGCCGCGGTGATCACGCCGACCACGGATCCTGTCAACATGCTCCTTATTATGGGCCCTTTCTTGCTCTTGTACGAGCTTGGGATTCTACTGGCGCGCTTTGCGTGATGATGGTGGCTTCGCCTCAGTGAGGAGGGCATTGGTGGAGAAGCAGTCGAAGGTGACGGGCACGGTTGTCGTTTCGCTGTTTACGCTCTGTTGCTCGACGGTCTGCTGTGCAACGGGCATTTACGCTGTCGCAGATCGGGGCCGCACGGTCGACATTGGAACCACCGCTGCCGTCCCGATGATCCTATTGGGTATCTTGGTATGGATCGTGCCTCCGCTGATCTGGTCGCTTCTGGTGGAGGAGGGCGAGGATGGTACTGGCGACGTATAGGCGAGCAGAAGGAGAGAGGAGTATCGTTGTATGACCCGACAACGTGTTATTATCATGGGAGCCGCCGGACGTGACTTCCACAACTTCAATGCGTACTTTCGCGACAACGCTGACTATGAGGTCGTCGCGTTCACTGCGACGCAGATCCCCAACATTGAGGAGCGGCGCTACCCACCGGAGCTGGCCGGTGGTCTCTATCCGGAGGGCATCCCCATCTACCCGGAGGCCGACCTGACAGAGCTGATCGGTGAGAAGGCCGTCGACCAGGTCGTCTTTGCCTACTCCGACGTCGCGCACGAGTACGTGATGCACAAGGGCTCGCAGGTTCTGGCCGCCGGGGCAGACTTCCGGCTGATGGGGGCCAACACCACCATGTTGGAGAGCGACAAGCCGCTGGTGAGCGTCTGCGCCCTCCGCACCGGCAGCGGCAAGAGCCAGACCACACGCCATGTCTGCGACGTCCTCCAGGAGATGGGTAAGCAGGTGGTCGTCATTCGCCATCCCATGCCGTACGGCGATC
Source organism: uncultured Anaerolineales bacterium (assembly GCA_964575455.1). Taxonomy (GTDB): domain Bacteria; phylum Chloroflexota; class Anaerolineae; order B4-G1; family B4-G1; genus SKLM01. The sequence goes on from CAZNRX010000024.1 coordinate 39,641, forward strand.
TCGCCGCCCAGGCGGTGCAACGCTTCGCCAGCTATGAGGACCTCGACCGTCACAACTGCACCATTGAGGAGCGTGAGGAGTATGAGCCGCACATTGACTGCGGCGTCGTTGTCTACGCTGGCGTGGACTACGAGCCGATTCTTCGCCAGGCCGAGCAGGAGGCCGAGGTCATCGTCTGGGATGGGGGCAACAACGACCTACCGCTCTATCGCCCCGATCTTCACATCGTCGTGGCGGACCCGCACCGCCCCGGTCACGGCCGCCGCTACCATCCCGGTGAGGCGAACTTATGGATGGCGGATGTGGTGCTGATCAACAAGGTTGACACCGCCGACTACGAGGGGGTCTCACGGGTGCGTGAGGACATCTACGCCGTCAATCCCGACGCCAAGGTGATTGAGGCAGCCTCTCCCATCTTCGTCGCCAATCCTGATGTCGTGCGGGGCAAGCGGGTGCTGGTCATCGAAGACGGGCCGACGCTGACGCACGGGGGCATGCCCTATGGCGCCGGTGTGGTGGCCGCTCGGCGGCTTGGGGCGTCTGAGCTGGTCGACCCGCGGCCCTACGCTGTCGGTTCCATTGCTGAGACCTTTGAGGCCTATCCTCACGTTGAGGAGTTGCTCCCGGCCATGGGCTACGGGGAGGAGCAGGTCGCCGAGCTAGAGGAGACCATCAACGCCGTCGACTGCGACCTGGTGCTCGCTGCCACGCCCATTGACCTGCGGCGCCTCATCGACGTCCGGCACCCCGTCGACCGGGTGCGGTACGAGCTGCAGGTGCTCGGCCGGCCGACCTTGAAGGAGGTTCTGGTCGCGCAATTTGGCTAGACATCGTTTGTGCGCCGCCGCGCTCCAGGTGCCAGGCAACCCCGAGTTGCCTGGCACTTTCTCATAGATCCCTCACCGCGCGCGGACGCATCGCTGACTCCCTGCCCTGATACACGATCTCTCCGTCGACCAGCGTCATCTCGATGGGGGTCTGCCACAGCCGCTGCATCGGCACGGTGTAGGGATCCTCGCTCCACACCGCCAGGTCGGCCAGCTTGCCTGCCTCGATGGAGCCTTTGACGTCCTCCTCGTGGGCAGCGTAGGCGCTCCCCATGGTGTGCGCCCGCAGCGCTTCCTCAACCGTCATTGCCTGATCCGGTTCGTGCTGTTGGTTGGAGAACGTGACCCGCGTCACCGCCCCAAACATCGTCACCTGTGGCGTATACCACGGTGTCGAGGGCGCATCGGAGCCCAGGGCCACGGGCACGCCTGCCTCCAGCCACTCCCGGGTGACAATGGCGCGCCGCGCCCGCTCCTCCCCCAGGATGTCGGCATACATATCCCCGCCGAGGCGGATGAACTGCGGCTGGGTGCTCACTACCACGCCCAGGTCCTTCATGCGCTGCGTCGCCTCTGGTGTACAGATGATGCAGTGCTCGATGCGATGGCGCGGATCCGGCCGCGGGTTGGCGTTCATCGCCTCCTCGAAGGCATCCAGCGTCAGATCCACCGCCGCGTCGCCGACGCAGTGAACACAGATCTGCAGGCCGGTGTCGTGCAGCGCTCGCACCGCATTCTTGAAGGTCTCCGGTCGCCAGGTGGGTGTGTCCCAGCGTTCGCCGCCGTGCGGCTCGTGGCAGTAGGCCATCGTGAGTTGGCCGTCCAGCAGGAACTTGTAGCCGGCGAAGCGCATATGCGAACGCGTGAGCAAGTCGTCATGCCGCTTGATCTCGTTCAGCGCGCGATTCAGATCCCCGGGCCACTCCAGAGTGTAGTAAACGGCGCCGCGCAGGTACATCTCTCCTCGCTGGCCTGTCTCCAGGTACGTGCTCACGGTATCTGTGCCGCGGACGTTGTTGTCCTGGAAGCTGGTCACCCCGCAAGCGGCGAACAGGGGCTGGGTGGAGGCGATGTTCTCTCGTACCGTGTCCTGGGTGTAAACGGGGACGTGCAGCCGCACCAGATCCATCGCTCGATGGTTGTAGAAGACGCCGTCCGGTTCGCCGTTCGTGTCCCGCCCGATCACACCGCCCACCGGATCGGGCGTATCGGCCGTGATGCCCGCGATCTGAAGAGCCACAGAGTTGGCCGATCCGTAATGTCCGCCTTGCTGCATGATCCAAACCGGGTGATCCGGTGAGACAGGGTCCAGATCGTGGCGAGTCGGCAGTCCGCCGCCTTGGACGACGATGAAGTAACCCTTGATCCACTCACCCTCTGGGGTCCTGCTCGCTACCTCAGCCAGCTTGGCCTGCATATCCTCGCGCGTCGTCACCTCGGGCGGCAGGAATGGCACGTAGTACCCGTTCATCAGCCCCACCACCTGGAAGTGAATGTGCGCGTCGATCAAGCCCGGCGTCACCGCCTTGCCCCCCAGCTCAACCAGCTGCGTTGCCTTGCCGACCAGCGCCGCGATCTCGTCGCCCGTGCCAACGGCCTGGATCAGCCCGTCCTTCACGGCCACCGCCTGGGCGATGGAATCAGAGCCATCCACGGTGATGACCTTGCCGTCCAGCAGCACCAGGTCCGCGGCCTGCTCCGGCGGGGCGGTTGGCTTGATGGTGGCGGTCGGCGTGGCCGTGCTCGGCGCTGGTGGCGGCTGCGTGGGGATAGGGGTCAGTGTAGGCGTCGCTGTGCTTACAGCCGTGGGCAGACTGCGCTGGCGCCCGCACGCCAGCGCTGCGCCGGCCAGCGCCGTCCCGGCACCAACGAGGAACCTGCGACGGTCGATCCTCTCTGTCATTGCTTCTCCTTGCTCTCCATCAGTGGGGTGGATTGGGCTGGATGCCGGCGGTCACCAGCACCCGGGCCACGCTGTGCTGCTCTCATTGTCCACCCCAGATTTGCGGCTGCGGGCTTGATGATGAAGCCCGCCGTGCTAGAAGCCGCGCAGCACCAATGGGAGATAGACTCGTACGCTGCGCTTCCAGACGCGGATGCGCATCTCGGGGCAGACCATATCGTTCGAACGCCGGGTAACGGCGACCGTATTGGCTGTTAGGTTCCACAACTGGGTGCCCTGCCATCCATAGGTTGGATCGTGGTTGCCTCCGGCATAGAGCTGATGGATCCCTCCGACACCCTGCACTGTTGGGGCCCGGCATTCCCCACGTACCATAAGTAAGTTGGGGTTCCAGTGCAGGCCGTGTGTGAACGTATATGAGGTTCCCGGACGGATGCTCGACCAGTCCCCCAGAGCCTCCAGGCTGTCGTAGTCCGGCGGGTCTGCGTGGACGACCGCCACGCGTAACTGCTCGACGTCGCTGTCGTCGGCAAAGCGCGTGACCCGAACCGTCATATCGGTCAAGTTGTGCCAGAAGGCACCCCGATGCTCACGTGGGGGACCGTCAAGAGTCATGCCCCCATAACCGTAATGGTGACGGCCGCGGGCGGTGCCGCTGAACCACATGCCCACGGTCAGGTCGGTCGCTGCCATCCCCACGTCGTGGGTGATAGTGATCGTCTGGCCTGGGTCGATGTCCATCCATTCACCCTCGTAATCCCCTGGATCATACTCTGGGATCCAGATCCGCACCAGTACGTAGTCGGCCACCCGGTCGTCAGGCTGGCGATAGACGTCGATCGTGCTGGCGGTCAGACGCTGCCAATGCGCGCCGGCCCAGTTGCCGCCCGCTTCGAGGCCGCCGTAGTTGAAGCGGTTGATGCCCAAACCGCCGTCGGTGTCCCGGAACCACAGCTCCACGGCGTACTTGTCCGGGTCGTGGCCCAGATCGTGGTTGTACACGTGCAAGGTGCTCGTCGAGACAGGCTTCCAGCCGCTTGTCCACTGCGCAGCACCCGCGGCCTGAGTCTTGGAGCTCGATACCTCGGGCGGGGCTGTGCCGGCGGCAGCGGTGCCAGCCAACAGGACGAGCACAGCCAGCGCCAATCCGGCTGTGAGCGCGATGCAAACGGAAAACGATCTTCCTCTCATATCTTCTTCCTCCTCTTTGACCATCCTGTCCGTCCGTGGGCGTTGAGACGATTCCCTCCGCCACGGCACACAAATGCTTCGATCAAAACCCTGTCTTCCAGTGCTCGTAGCCCACCTCCTCAACTTCATTCTCTAACCGAAGGGCCATCCCGGCAGCATATCGGTCCGGCTGTTGGGCATCCTCCTCGCTTGAGACATGGCGCGAGCCCCCCGCAGGCGGAGGTGCTGTGGGAGGCTCTTGCTCTTATGAGCCTCAGCGTTGTTTAAGGATCACCGGCAGGTAGACCTCATATCCCTCCGTGACCCGGATCTGGGCTGCCTCTACGTTCTCCAGCACCGACTCTGCCTGGTAGGTCAGGTCGGTGGCTCGCCAGTCGGAGAAGCTGAATCGCACCCACGTCTCACCTTCCTGCAGCAGCTGGAAGCGCAGCGTGGCCACGCTGAAGGTACCGCTGGCTGGTGAGGAGCCCAGAATGGACGCCACATAGTCAGCCCAACCCCGGGCATGATCGACGCTGTTCAAGAGAACGGTCGGCAAGGCCGTTCCGGGCTCGATGCCGGTGGCCGGGTCAGCGGCAGTATCCACCAACTGCAGGACGGCTGGATCGTAGTCCAGGTGGAGCTCCACGGCGTCCACCTCCTGCGCGCCGGCATAGACCACCACGTCCAGGGCGACGACGTCGCTGATGGCCGCTGTGGCGCGGTTGGGCTCGAGCCGCAGCGAGACGGTGCCCGCCGGCGCCGACGCTGTTAGATCCAGGTCGAGGCTCTCCAGTGCCGTCCCCTGGGCCATCAGACGTGAACCGTGGGCTCCGACCAACACGTCGCCCCGTCGATCCAGGTTGGCCTGGAGCAGGGCTACATCGGCCTCGTCGATGGTGTCATCCTCGTTGAAGTCGGCCCGTGGATCGAAGCTTGCCTGACCCTGGGACGTGCCGTAGGCCGCGCTCAGCAGCGACACGTCGCGCACGTCCACCCGGTTGTTGTTGAGCGCGTCACCTTCCAGCAGCGTCTCCACGTCCGCGGCGTTGGCGCCGCCGCTCAGCGCTGTTGGCAGCAGGTTGCGCAGGGTGTGCAGTCCCTTGAGACGCAACTGATACTCTCCGGGCGCCACCACGCCGGGCACGGCAAACGCACCGTTCTGGGTGCTCATGGTGCCGAAGGCATAGGCCGGACCCCGCTCGCCAGCGCGGCTCAACGTCAGAAGCAGCGGCACGCGCCACGAGGCGTCCGGCGGCGTCGGCCGGCCCTGCATGGTTGCCTGGCCCGCCAGCATGGCGCCTGGCCCGGCCGTGACCGAGCCATCCTGCAGGCTGGTCAGCACTGAGACGCCGCCCAAGGTCACGTCGCTCTGACGCAGCGCCGTTGTGCTCCACGTGAGCGGGCTTCTCAAAGTGGAGCTGATGGCCTTGAAGCGCACCAAGGCTGCCGTGAAGCGGCCGGTTGTCGCATCGCCGTTGGCGATGAAGCTGATGCGTCCTGTCGTGTTGTTGACGCTGTTGGTCACGACGTTGGGCAAGGCGGTGCCGGGAGTGACCTGTGCGGCCGGGTTCCCCTCCTCATTGACCACTGTTAGCACAGCCGGGTCGAAGTCCAGGTGGGCGCTGACAGCATCCACCTCCTGCGCGCCGGCCAGGACCTCCATTTCCATCAGGAAGGATTGACCGGCCCGAATGCGGCTCGTCGTCGGTGCCAGCTTCATCATCACTAGATCGGACTGCGGTGCCAGGACGAGGGCATAGTCTGCCAGTGTCACGATCTCGCCGCCCAGATAGGCAGCGGCCCGACATGGCTCCAGGGCCGCGGCGAAGTTCAGACCGGTGAAGTTGCCCACACTCTGATACCCATGGGCGTAAGCCTGCGGTCCCCAGCCGGTCGTCGTGCGCATTATACCATAGGTGTCGTGCGATAGGTAGGCCGCGTCGTTGTGCACGCCATCTGGGGGATCGGCCGGATGGCCATGCGGCGTGGTGGGGGCCACCCGCCCCGACCAGCCGACCTCGGCGTAGTCGCGGAATGGGTCGCTGAAGGCGATCCAGTCGCCGCTGCACGAAGCGCCGGCCACCGCGACGTAGTGCCCGCCCAGACGCCGCCACCCCGTCGGCTGCAGCTCCCAGAAGCCCAGCAGGAGCAGCACCTGTTGGTTCTGCTTCGCCTCCTCCCGCACCCAGTCGAACGAGGGCGACTGGCGCACGGTCAAAGTGTAGTCATCGTGCAGGCCCTTGGACGACAGGTAGCCGTCCAGGCCACTCACCAGCTCGCCCAGGTCCGTGCCCAGCTGGTCGCCGTAGCTGCTCGTGTTGAAGCGGGTGGCCAGGTCCCCGAGGAAGTGCGGCACGTTCTTTGAGTCATGATCGTCCCACGTGCCATAGCTCTCCACCAGCGTGTAGCCGTCGGAGACCCCAGGAGGGTCGATGCTGCCGTCCTCCTCGGCCGAGTCCCGCCACCACAGCAGATCAGCCACCGCCACAGGGCCGTCGTGGGTCCACTGTCCCGCATCCATCGTCTGCCAGCCCATCTGGCGCTGATCGAAGTCGGGCAGGCCGGTAGGGGCGTAGTCAGGCAGGTCGCCCGGCAGCCAACAGGCGTCGGGCTCGGCCGGGGGCGTCGCACTTCCATCGCTGCAGACGGAGATGTCGTCCACGAAGCCCCACGTGGAACCGCTCTGGCCATCGTTCCGCACGAAGAACCCGATGCCGATCATCTGACCGCGGAACTCCGTCAGGTCGTAGCTGGCCCATTCCCAGCCGGTGTTGGCGTTTACCTTGATCACCTGGTGGGCTCGTTCCCCCGCGGGGTCGAGCACGTAGGCGCCAAACCAGTCGTAGTCCAGGTGAGGATCCAGGGAGCGCACCTTGTACCAGAAGGTGAGCTTCGCCTCGGTGGCGTCCTCTGGCCCCCGCACGTACTGGCGGACGAAGGAGAGGCTGGGCTGCTGCGGCAGCCGCGTCGGATTGCCGAGCAGGAGGGCGTGCTCTCCGCTGTGCCTCTCGTCGTCCATGACGGCCGCTGGTGGGCCGCCAGGGTGCCAAGAGCGCAGGTCACCGGCCTCGAACCCGCCGTTGTGGATGAGCTCGTTAGCCGTGCAGGGAGGTGGCCCCGCGGGGGACACCGTGACGACGATGCTGTCGCGGCCGGTCTCTTCGTCGCTGTCCGTCACCGCCAGGGTGATGGTGTGCTGGCCGACCGAGAGGGTGCTCAGCTCCAGCCGTCGCCCGTTGCCCAGTCGCCCGTCCAGGCTGGAGAACCACGTGAAGGCGCCATCGTCGTTGATGAGCCCATCGTCGCGGTCGAAGCCGCGCCCCAGGAAACTCACCGGTTCGCCCTCGGCCACCTGCGCGCCGTCCTGAGGCGTTAGGATGCGAGCGCGCGGTGGCTTGGTCGGCACGGTGAAGGATTCTGCGCTGTCTCGTTGGACGGTGCGGATGCCGTCGGTGGCCACGACTCGCAGCCGGGCCTGATCGCTGCCCGGCAGTAGCGTCGGGTCAAGCACGAAGGTTGGGCTCTCCAGGCTGATAGCCAGCGGCCGCCAGTGAGCGCCATCATCCTGGCTGTAGAGCACACCATACGTGAGGGCATCCCCGTCGGGATCGCTCGCCGACCAGGTGGCGGTGAAGGGTCTGGTGATCGTCTCCCCTCCATTCGGATGCAGCGCCGTGATCTGCGGGGGGTTGGCGCTCACAGGACGATGGGCCTCCCGTGGGCCGGCCTGTTCCCAGACCACCAGCTCGGCCATATCCTGAGGGTAGAGGAAGGGGACGGAGAAGCTCCTTGAAGCGTCGGTGAACCATCCCTGTCCCCCTTCCTCGGGCATGTCGAAGCAGAAGCGATCCAGTTCGGCCCCGCCGGCATCCCGCAGTGCGATACAGAACTTCTCGCCTGGCTCCGGGCGAGGCAGGGTGACCGCCCGCGGCGGGATGACCTGGTAGCTGGCGAAGAGGTCAATGCCATCGTCGCGCACAGCGCCGGTCACCAGCAAGGTTCTCTCGCCAGCCTGGGCGCTCAACGTCGAGCTGAACGCGGCCCCCATCTGATGCGCTGTGAAGTCGCCCACCAGCGTCTTGTACCTGGAAGGCGAGATCCATTTCTCTTCGAGACCTGTCGCTCCGCACCAGCCGCCAGTCATGTACTCGGAGGTCCAGGAGTTCCTCACGCCTATGCCGCTGCCGTAGTGGCTCTCGTAGGGGTCAAATCCGATGGACTGGATGTCGTAGTCGTTGGGGTAGGGCCAGTCGGGATCCTCACAGGGATGGTAGTGCCCCAGATTGTGGCCAATCTCGTGAGCCGCGATGACGGCGCCGCTCTGGGTGCTCTGTCCATCATTGGCGAAGGATACCAGGCTGCGACCGCCGTTCCAGGTTGGATCCGACAGGCCCCCGTACCCAGAGGCGTTGGCCGGGAGCCACCCGACGAGCTGATCAGGGGCGCCGTCGGCGCTGTGGATCTCCAGGTAGTCCCAGAGGTAGTTGAGGTCGGCGATCAACGCCTCCCAGTCGCTGCCTAGCCAGGTCCAGAAGCCCATGCCTACGTCATAGTAGTCCGTCTTGTAAAGGTCCATCGGGTAGGTCCGCCTCAAGAACCAGTCGGCGTCATCGATCTGCAGACTGGGTCCTTGCATCGGGTCGCCCTCGGCAGGGATCCAGCCGATGGGCACGTAGCCGATGCTATAGGAGCGCGCCGGCTGGAACTGGATCACCCTCCTCTGGTCCGGGTCGTGCGGCCAGCGGTTGTTGGCGTAATCGCTCTCCTTCACCCTCCGGTCGTTGTTGATCTCCACCCACCACCGCACTTCGCTATCCAGGTGGTCTGTTGGCAGGAAGAAGTTGAGCGTGTCATCGTTGTTCTCCAGATTCGGGGACACAGGTGCTTCGATGGGACCGTTGTCTGGCTCAACGTACTGTACGTCGCCTCCCGGGTGATAGTAGTAGAGCCGGCCGGTGACGTCGGGTACACTCATGTTCAGGCCGGTATCCACGACCACCCTCACGGCGGTGTGCTTGCCCTCAATCATAGGGATGGGGGAATCCATGCCCTGAATGTCGCCCGGCGAGACCGCCTGGATCACTTGCGCGTCAGTGATCGTCAGGTCGGCTAGCTGGTACACTGTAGCTTCATGGCGCGTCTGGACGAAGTCGCTCATGCCATCGGCTCGAGCACGGGCTTGGTTGGCAATCACGTCGCCGTCGGGTACCCCAGGAGGCACGTGAACAGTCAAACGGTAAGTGATCGAGCCGCCAGGATTGAGATAGTCCCGGCTGGGCCACGTGACAACCCCATCGGCGAAGCTCTCCTCCGACGGAGAAGCGGAGACGAAAGTGGTTCTCGGCGGGATCTGGTCCCGGACGACCACGTTGTCGACGCGTGCCTCACCCTTGTTGGTCACCTTGATCCTATACGTCACAGCCTGGCCAGCATACACCGTCCCGCTGGTGACCTCTTTCTCTATGGATAGACTCGCTTGTGGCGTGTCGGTGGGCGTCGGGGTAGAGGTCGGGGTATCGGTGGGCGCCTGCGTGCCGGTGGGGGTGGCGGTGGGTGTTGGCGTTTCGGTAGGGGTCGGCGTGGGGGCGAGAACCTGCACCTGAAGATAGTAGGACCCGATCCCCGAGGTGGGGGAGTGCGGGAGGATCGCTGCGCGCCACTCCCCGCCGGTGCCAGCCGAAACGCGCCAGGTAAGACGCTCGTTCGCCTGGCCGGCCTGCGTGGAGGTGAACTGTATCTGACCATTGGGCCTCACCAGATAGAGATCGAAGTCCGCAGTCATGCCGTGTAGCAGCACATCGATCGTCTCCCCTACATCTGCGGGGAACTTCCACCAATCCTCGTCATCGGACGGGCAGATGAACGCCAGGCGGCTGGTGGACGCCGGCTGGATGTCCGCGGCGGTGTTGAAGCTGTCGCCGGCCTCGTCTACAAGGCACGCTGGATCCGTCGGCGTGGGGGTCGGCCAGCGGCGTACCGTGGTGCTCTCGCTCGTCCCTTCCGTATAGATGCGGCCGGTCTCCTCCCGGTCGGGGCGCTCGTACAGATAGCTGACATCGGCCTGATTGGTGAGCACGGTGCCGTCGGGGACGGTCGGTGCGGTGCGCAGCGTCAGATCGACGGCGTACATGGCTCCCGAAGCCAAAGACGGGATCTCCCAGACGACCGTGCCGTCCTCGAAGACGCCACCGCCCGAGGCCTCCACGAAGGTGGTGCCTTCGGGGATGGTGTCCTCCAGCCAGGCGTTTTCCAGTGGCTCGGTGCTCGCATTGCGCACCTCGACGGTGTAGACGACCTCGTCGCCGGCGTGCACCGGATCGACCCGGTCGCGCTTGGTGATCTCTACCATGGGGGCGGCCGTCGGCGTGGGCGTGGGGGGCGCGACGTGATAGGTGACCGCCAGCTGCAGGAGACCAAACATACGGGTGTGCTCCTGCGGGTCGCTGTCATCGTTCTCTCGCGTCAGGGAGAAGCCGTTGTTGTAGTAGCTGCCATCCACCATGCCCTGAACGTAGTCCGTCACGCCCCAGGAGACCTGGCCGAAGGTAGCGCTGATGTCTGTGCCAAACAGACCCCACGTGTGATTGGGGCTGTTGTTCCAGGTCACGCTCTCCTCCGTCCAGCGCGTGACCTGGTCCATGGCGCGTCCTGCCCAGTACGTGAAGTGATCGGGTGGGCCCTGGGCGTTCCAGATCGTGGCGTACAGCCGCGCGTCGGTGACGGTGGCATCGGCCGGGATGCTGCTCAGGTCAAACTTGACCAGCCCGCGCAGCGTGCTGCAGCAAGCCGCTCCGCTGCCTTGGCCGTAACCCACCCATACGTATCCCAGACCGCCGAAGTTGGTGTTCGGCTCGGCGCTGGAGACCCAAGCCATGGTCGTCGGCTCGAGGAGCACCTGGGCCGACGTTGTGCAGGCGAGCTTGCTGTTGGGCACCGTCTGCGTGCCGGCGACGGCCAAGACCGGCAGGCTGACAATGATGAGCGCGGCAAGGGCAAGCAAGCCTATCCTTACTTCCTTCAGAACAAAGACCCTCCTTTGCATGTTAACCTCCTCCTCCTCCTCCTCCTCCTCCTGCTTCTTTGTACCACGCGCTGTGGCTCTGCGTCTGAATGCCGTACAGATTCTCTACAGACATTGATGGGGCCGCCACTTCTCGGAAAGGCAGCCGTCAGGCTCTCCCAGTCCCGTCCTATAGGAAGTATACCGTGCTTGGCGCCACGTTGCCTAACTTGAAACCAACAACTGACCAACAGGGGAGAGGCTTGCTTGGCGCTAGTGGGTGGCGATCAGCCGATAGCCACGCCCGCGCTCGGTGAGGATCAGCACAGGGTTGCGAGGATTGGGTTCCAGCTTTTCGCGCAGTCGCTTGACCAGGCTCTCGATCTGGTAGCCGTGGACCTCGGCCTGATACTCCGGCCAGACCGACTCGGCGATCTGCTGCCTGCTGCAGACTCGGCCTGCGTTGCGGTAGAGGAGATCGAACAGGGCTTGCTCCTTGGGGGAGAGGGAGACAGGGTTCCGGTTGACCCAGATCGCGCCGCTGGATGGGTTCACCACCAGCAGGGGGAACTCCGTCTCGCGAATCGTGGCCTCCGGGTCATGGAAGGTGAAGATGGCGCTGCCGATGCCGATCTCGTCGCCGTCGCGCAGCGTCTCCGGGCCATCGATCCGTCTACCGTTGAGGAACGTGCCGTTGGTGCTGTTCAGGTCGCGCAGGGTGGTGTATTCGCCGTCCCACCGCATCTCGGCGTGGCGGCGGGAGGTTCGCCGGTCGGGAATGTAGATCTCGCAGCTCCGGGAGCGGCCCAGCGTGGCGACCGGGTCGGAGAGCGGGAAGCGTCGCCCGGCGCTGTCCACCAGATAGGGTGCGTCGCCGCCGTCTCCAGCGGACGGTGCTGGACCGGGGCTGGGCTCCGTCACGGAGGCATCTCGTAGGCGATGCGCAGCCGTGGCTGGTCAATAGCTTCTGGCTGCTCGCTCATGTAGGCCCAGTAATGCGCCTGATTGTGGCTGTCCTCCGACATCATGACGACCAGGCCGCGGTTGGGCTCGCCGCGCTCGTGCCAGGCCTTCACCGCTCGACCGACATCAAGGCTCAGCTTTCCCGCGTCGGGCACCGGGGAGACGTCAAGCGGTGTGGGATCGTAGTCCACGCCGGCCACCAGGCCCGGCGCGCTCCACGGCGTCCCGTGGGTCGCTGAGCCCGGCTCCCAGGGCGTCAGCACGCGATAGGCCACCGCGGCGCCGGGGAACGACTCCTCGCCCCACAGCTCCACCTTGAGGGTCAGCGTGGCGGAGACGGGCGTGGCCTCGCCGGGCAGCTCGGAGAGGTCGAAGCGGAACAGGAGGCGGTCCGGCGTGAGAGGGCCCTGCAGATGGACCAGGTCCGTCTCGTGCCATACCTCGTCCGGCAGGTCTGGGTTGAGCCAGGTGTCGTCCACTAGATCTGGCCCCTGGACGACGAGCACGGATGTCTCTCCGTCCGGGACGATGGCGGGCGTGGGCGTGAGGTGGTTCACAAAGCGGCGCACCCGAATGGGGCGTGTGACCAGCAGGAGGAGCAGACAGACGAAGCAGGTGGCGATCACCAGCGCCGCGCCGCGGAGGGCGCCCCGCCGCCCTGGCAGGGAGGGCAGCGCCTGCAGCCATCGCCGGATTGCCTCCAGAACGCCGCGGCCTTCCGCAGGCGCCTTGACAGGCGACTCGACCGCCACGCGAAGGGCGCGGCCCAGGTCGCTGGCCGTCTGATAGCGATCCTCGGGATCCTTGGCCAACGCCTTCAGGATCACCTTCTCGACCGCCCTGGGTAGATCTGGCCGCAGGGAGCGGGGCGAGGGGAGCGGCGCGGTGATGTGCTTCAGTATCACCGCGTAAGGCGTGTCGGCGTCGAAGGGGACCCGTCCCGTGCACAGCTGATAGAGCAGCACGCCCAGGGCGTAGATGTCGGAGCGGGCGTCGCCGCGCTCTCCCTGGCCCTGCTCCGGCGACATGTAGGCTGGCGTGCCTAGTGTGCCGCCGCTCTCTGTGATGACCGTCGAGTCCACCATGTGGGCGATCCCGAAGTCGGTCAGCACCGGCCGGCCGCTGGAGGTGATGAGCACGTTGGAGGGCTTCAGGTCACGGTGCACGACGCCCTGTCGGTGGGCGTAGTCCAGCGCGTCGGCCAGTGCAGCCACGATGCGCTCCACCTCCTCCAGCGCCATCAGCTCGTCCTCGCAATCCAGGTCGTGCAGCAGCAAGCGAAGGCTGACGCCATCCAGGTGCTCCATCACCAGGAAGGCCAGCTCCTCGTCGGCGTCGAAGTCGTAGACGCGGATGATGTGGGGATGCTCGAGCGCGGCCACAGCGCGCGCCTCCCGCTGGAAGCGGGCCGCGAACGCCTCATCATTGGTCAGATGGGGATGGAGGATCTTGATGGCGACGTATCGATCCAGCTCAGGCTGGTGGGCCCGATAGACCTGGGCCATTCCACCCTGGCCCACCTTCTCGACCAATCGATATTTGCCCAGTGTCTTGCCGGTGAGGTTGAACATGCTGCGTCTCCAGGCCCGTCGGGAATCTGCGGTTATCAGGTCCTGCCGTGTTGGTGAAGGTTCCTACAGGGAGTAGACCCGTGCTGGGCATGCGGCCCCACAGCGCCTATCAGGCTGAGCCGGACTGACCAGGCGTCACTCTACCGCCAGTATACTCGTGGCGCTGGGATCTGTCAAGCTCGATCTGCGCCGCGGCGGGGTGTTATCATTTTCGCCAAGCTTGCGAAGATCAGCGCGGCTGGCCCTGGCGGGTGGTTTGGGTGCGGCTCCGGACAGCCAAGGTGGCGACGGCGACGTGGGCGGCGGCGCGGGCACAGGGAAAATAGTGGGATTCAACATCGCGAGCGGCCGACCTGCGGCTCAAGCGGCGGGCGTCCGCATCGTGAC
>CAZNRX010000025.1:0-53408 GCA_964575455.1 uncultured Anaerolineales bacterium
GTTCGTTGTGTGCGGGACCGCGTGCCAGGTCATTGCCAGCGACCCGGCCTGCTCACGGCAGACCGAGTCGAGAGTCAGCGACGATCGCGAGATGGTGCCCGCTTCGACGCGCTCAGGGCGACGCCCAAGTGGGGCACTACACGTGCGCCCTCCCATAGAGAGCGCGAGGTGCGTCCAATCCAGCCGGCAGGAATCGAACCCGCCTGTCCACAAGCTGGCTAGAAAGCAGGGGGGGGCGGTCGCTCCGGCATTGCACCCGACGGAGCCGCTCGCCTTCATCCGGCGCCGGTCGTCAGGCCAGCGGACCGACCGTCGCCCCCTGTCGTTGTCCGACATAACTGTTTGAACAGTTCATCGTACAGTTGGCTGTATGAAGTTGTTAAGGTACAGACGTGCTCGCTCGTAGAGACGACGAGCACGAGGAGGCAAAGGAAACCCCTTGCCTCCTGGCCTCTCGATCCGAGACCGTGTCCCCCAACGACGGTGAGGACAGCTCGGGTCGAGGGGCCACCGCGGCGCCCTGCCCTACTTCAGCGGCCTGATCTCCCGGGCCAGGATCTCGGTGTAGGAGCGGTTGACCGGCCGCAGCTGCCCGGCCAGCTGGTCCATCAGCTCCTGGGTCTCCTCGTTAGGATCGCCGTCGCCGCCGGATCCCGCCCGAGAGACGAAGTCCTCCAAACTCACCCGTTGGTCTCGGGAGATGAGCTCGCCCGTGATCACCACCCGGTTGCCGGGCGCCACGTCCAGCGGCATGTTCCGGAAGCGGACGGTGAAGTATGCCTGGCCGTTGTCGTGGCGCAGCCGGAACAGGGTGTCGCCGCTGTAGCTCCAGATCTTGTTGGTGATGGTGCCGTCGACCGTTACCTGGTTCATCGTCATCTCCTCGTGTCTCTCGACGCTGCCCACAAAGCAGAACAGCCCGACAGGCGAGCGGGGGGGCTCGCGCCGTCAGGCTGTGCTGTTTCCCTCAGCTAGGTCAGCGGGTGTGGGATTGAGCTGAGGCCTGGCTGTTGATTCGATTGTGGTGATACGGTATCACATTCGACCAGTTGAGTCAAGGTCGGCGAGCCACTTGAGCCGACGCTGAATCAAAGAAACGCCACATCGCGCATCTAACTTCCGCCACACCGAGGATCTGACATAGACTACAAAAGAATCTAAGTTTCGCCACAGAAAAACGCCGCATCGCGCTTTATTGAAACGTTAAAGTGTGATATCATGACTGTCCGACACGTGTGAAAGGACGCGAATTGCGCAAGGCGAAGCATCAAGGCCAAGTCATCACAGCCGGGCCGGACGCCCCGGACGTGGTGATCCCTCCGGTGTGCAGTTGCAAGATGTACGGAGGACTCTAATGACGTGGTTCGAAGAGCTGACCGGATTTCGGGAGGTATCCCCAGACCAAGTGCGTGAGACCATCACGGTCGAGGGTGACACGCTGACGTCTCTGGTGAACGGGAGGACGTTCACGTGGGGACGACTGGAGACACCCTCTCTGGGCGAGCTGCGGCAGCGCGTGGGCCGCAGTCGGGGCGCGACGGGTAGGCTTACGCTGGAGGAAGTGGTTGGGGACGTCGCGGACTTGCACGCCGACGATTCGAATGCTGGGAGTCTGTTTCAGGTGGCCTCCCAATTCAACCTGCTGGAGATGGTGAGCCCGCGCGTCACCCCTGAGCGCGGCGTCGGCATCTACGAGCACGATCGCACGCAGGGACCAGCCTGCGCCATGGCCTGTGGCGCGGGAACCATCTACCGGAACTACTTCGCGGAGGTGGACGGCCAACGCGGGCAGTCAGCCAGCTGGCAGATTGACTGCCTTTCGGACCTGGGAGCGGCCCTGGGCAACGTCGAGGAAAAGCTCTGGAAGATGAGAAATGGCTACGCTTTGGCGTCACGCAGGGGCCTTCTCGAGATCTCGGAGCGGCTTGAGGCATCCTCGGAGGAGGAACGTGATCAACTGCGGCAGCGACTGCGCATCGGCGTGCAGTGGAACACGCAGGTGACGATCAGAGGCTCATCGCACACGGTCACGCAGACCTACTGCTCCGCCCTGCCCGTCGCCTACAGCAATCACTCTTCCGATCTCTGGCAGGGCTTCGCGCGACTGGTGCTGGAGGCATCCTACGAAGCGACGATTTGCGCGGCGATCCTGAACGCGCAGAGTACGGGGAACAACCGTCTGTTTCTGACGCTCCTCGGCGGGGGCGCCTTTGGGAACAGAACCCGTTGGATCACCGACAGCATCGAACACGCGCTGAGGCCGTACGAGGATTGGGATCTGGACGTGGCGATGGTGAGCTACAGCGGGTCGAACCCCGCTGTGCGCCAGCTTGTTGAGTCGCTGCCTCATTGAGGGGTTTCTCTCCGCAAGCGACACGCGGCGTCGAAGCAAGAGCGAGACCACACTGGCCTACTTCAGCACCAAAGGATAGGGAGTTTATCCATGGAGAACCTCTATACGATCGGCAGACTTTTCTCTGATCGGATGTTCCGCGTGCCGGATTATCAGCGCGGCTTTGCCTGGGAGAAGCAGCAGTGCCAGGATTTCATTGAGGACCTGGAACTGATAGGCAAGAGTCAGGAGCACTTCTTCGGCCTTTTGATTCTGCAGGGCAGGTCCCACGGATCAAAGCCAGTCGTGGACCAAAGAGGCCGTTCTTATGAGGTTTACGACGTCATAGACGGCCAGCAGCGGTTGACCACCGTCGTACTGTTGCTGGACGCCATCCGCAGAGAGATGGAGCGGTTCGAGCCCCTAAAGACGCTTGCATCGGGCCTGCGAGAGACCTTCATCGTGACGCGCGATCTGCACGGCTTCCCGAGACCTAAGCTGACCTTAAATCGGGACACCCACAAGTTCTTCTACGGGACCGTCTTGGGGCAGGACAAGGATCTCGTGGGGGCCACCATACGATCCCACGAGCTTCTTGCTCAGGCAAGAGCTCACTTCGACGCCTACCTGGATGGAAAACAGCAGAAGCTCGAGGAGAGCTATGCCGACTGGCTGAGAACGCAGTACCTCAAGATCACCCAGCGTTTGAACGTCGTGGTGTACACCGTCGATAATGAATCCGATGCCGGCGTGGTCTTTGAGACGATGAACAACCGCGGTAAGGACCTCACCGAGCTGGAGAAGGTCAAGAACTACCTGCTCTACCTGGCGGGTAAGCTCAATCTGCCGGGGGACCATGGCCTCGAAAAGAGGATCAACGACACCTGGACCCATATCTTTGAGCACTTGATGGCGGCCGATCTGGGGGACGTCAGCAACGAGGATCGGCTGCTACGCGCTCATTGGCTCATGGCCTACGATTACGATACCCGCAACTGGGACGGCAGTCGGTCGATCAAGGATCGCTTCAACCTTCGAGACTATCAGGGCCGCCACAGGGATCTGTTGGCGGATCTGTCGCTGTACCTGAAGAGCTTATGGAACGCCACCGTCGCCTACTGCGACGTCTACAATCCCAGCCATCCTGCCGCATTCAAAGCCTTTGACTGTGACGCCAGGCAACGCGCACGGATTGTCAAAGCTGCCGAACGTTTCGCCCGCCTGGGCACGGTAGCCACGTTCTTACCCTTCTTGCTGGCCGTGCGCCTCAGCGACTCACGTGATGGCCGCGGCTACCGGGAGGCGGTCGACCTATGCGAGACGTTCGTCTTTCGTGTCTACCGCTGGATGGGCTACAGGTCCAACACCGGGCGCTCCAAACTGCTGCGCAACGCCCATCGCCTCTACAACGACCAGGATGTCGACCGCGCCCTGGACAACCTGCGTCGAGCGATCCTGTACTACTGCGATGACCAGCGCTTTGAGGCGCGCTTCCAGCAGGAAGACGTGAACTGGTTCCGCTGGTGGGGCCTCAAGTACTTCCTCTACGAGTACGAAACCCATCTTGCTGGGCAAGCGGGGCAGCACGTGCGTATGCCCTGGGAGGAGCTGACCCGCAAGAAGGACACCATCGAGCACATCCTCCCGCAGACGATGGAACCGGGCGGCTACTGGGCCGGGCGGTTCACGCCTGAGATGCACGCCAGATACGTGCACGACATCGGTAACCTGACGCTGACCTACGACAACCCCACACTGAGCAACAAGTCCTTCCCAAGGAAGAGAGGTGAGGCCGGTCAAGAAGGCACCTACGCCGGCTCCAAGCTCTTCATCGAGCACGCATTGGCCAGCCATGATGACTGGACACCGACCCAAATCCAGAAACGTCGCGAGCGCATCAAAGCGTGGGCGGTGGAGCGCTGGCACGTGGAGCCACCGAAGACATCGATGCCCGACAAGGAGACCGTCGATCTATCATCCGTCGAGGCGATCCAGCAGGTCCTCACGCGCGGATTCATCCCCTATGGGCAGATGACACTCTACCATGCCCTGTACAAAGCTGCTGAGCGCGGGCTGTCGAAGACCGAGCTGGCTGAGGAGATCCGGGACGGCGATACCAGATCGCTGACCGGTGTGCTAGGTGCATTGGGCAATCGCATCAACCATAGCAGCCCCTTTGACGCCCAGAATCCTGGCATCGGGCTGTTCTTTGACATCTCGCGACAAGACGACGATTGGCACTACCGGATGCGTGCTGTGGTGCGCGAGGCGATTGAGGACATTCCGGGGTTGCATGAGGCGATCACCTGGCCTCTCGAAAAGATCCAGAAGACGTACCAAGACAGCTGGTGGTCAGACCACGCTGCTCAGCGTAGGCAGCTGGAGAAGGCGTACGACTGAACCGGAGAAGGCGCTACCGAGGCCTGCCACGTAGCCGGCTTGCCCAGCGTGCGAAGCTAAGCCGCGTGCGTAGCTAAGCCGCGTGCGTAGCTGGGCCAGGTGTGAGATTAGGCATCGTGAGAAGTAGGCGATGTAGGACGTGAAGCGGCGACTGTACCCGATCCGTCGTTCCGTCCATTCTTCGAAAGGACAATCACCTTGCACAAGGCGAAACATCAAGGTCGCACGGTCGTCGCTGGGCCAGACGCCCCGGGGGTGGCGATCTGTCCATCTTGCGGCTGTGAGGTGCACAAGCGCGGCCGACGCTGCATGGACAAGTCCGTCACCTGGTACTATCGCCACAAGCAGGGCGAGGGCAAGGGTTGCCCCAAGCGTTATCGGCCAGGACGCTAGGCCGCCCTATTATCAGGGTGAGCGAGCACTGAGCCAAGTCGAGGACTGAGGAGGGAATCTATGAGCCTGGGACGCGGTGATTACTTCTCGGCGCTCTCCAGAGGGGGCATCCTTGAGGAGAGATACGTCGATGACCTGCTCCAAGAGATGGCATCGCAGCTGACCTTAGAGCCGGTGCCTCGGCAGCTCTTGAGCGACCACGGGGAACAGGCGAAGATCACCGAGCAGCTCTCTCGTCTCCCCCTGCGTGTGGCCCGAGGGCCGAGGAGCTGGGGCGGGCTCATAGTCGGATTCCCCGGCTCGGGAGAACAACTGACCACTGAGGCCTTGGGCACCCCCTACCTGAGGATGATCCTCTACCCGATGCTCGACCTGCACCGACGCATCAACCAGCACTACGGAGGCCGCCTGCCGTGCCTCTACCTGCTGGGCGTGCGCTTCCCCGACGTCGTTCTACGCAAGTTCAGGCTGCTGGATGATGTGATCCCCCACATCGTCGTGCTCACCACCAGCCTGGTCAGGCCCGAGCATCCAGAGCGTCCTGTCTTCCCGGACAAGGTGGACGAGCAATGGGTCCAGGTTTGGCTTCGGCGCAGGATGATGGAGCCGGAGGGACTCCGCGTTCCCGTGGAGACCGGCGAGATCCACCTGCACTACGTAGCGCACGAGCTCGCCACCAGCGAGGGGACGGTGAGGCCCGAACGCCTGGACATTCTCGGGGTCGACAAGGACGATAAGTCGTTGGTCGCCTTTGAGATCAAGGGACCTGACTGCGGGCGCGTCGAGCTGGAGAACCTCTTCTTGCAGGGGCTTGCCCATCGGCGCTGGCTGGAGCGCAACAGGATGGCCGTCAAGTTCGCGTTCGACGGGCCGCGAGGCAGGCGCATCAACACGCGAAAGCGCGTGCGGCTGCTGTTGGGATTCTTCCAAGAGCAGGTGCCCGATCTCTTCTGGGACATGAGGCGCGAGGCGATGCGGGATCCGTACATGAGGATCGACTTCGTCGATTTTGCTCACTCAGGCGGGCTGGACGGCACACTGAAGCTAGCGCGAAAGGAAGAAGGAGACGTACTGGAATAGCGAGCAACACGGATGCTAGCCCCACCAAAGGGCAACCGAAGATGCCACTTATGGCGGGTTTGCCACTACTTGCGTTCGATGATATACTAGGCCGAGTGAGCGCGTGGAATCGCGTTTCTCCTGCTACTCTGGAGTGGAAGCATCTAGATTGGGGATGCAGAACGATGACTTGCGACAGCAGACCACCTAACAACTCCTTTTCTACACGGCCTAGGGGCGTCAAGACGCCTTATGGCCGTCAAGACGGCTTACGGCCGACGAATCCGATGAATCGAGCGAGGTGATCTATGCCCCTTGATCTGATCTCGGTTAAAGAGGCCACGGAGACGTACGGCTATTCTGGGTCTCACATCCGCAACCTCCTGGCCAAAGGTATGATCGAAGGCGAGAAGATCGCCGGCGTATGGTTGGTTGATCCCAACTCACTGGAGGAACACCAGGCACGTATGGAGCGCTTGGGGAACAAGAAGCACGGCACCTGGGCCAAGCGGGCCGATGAGGAGCGTCCCATACTGTCCGAGCCGACATCGTGCGAATGACTGGAGATCTGCAAGCATGAACAACGACCGACGCTACAATAGCACCCTGGCTGGCAAGGGCGCGTATCTACCCGAAACTAGGAGGGTCCTCAAGCAGATAGCCGCTGGACGATCGGTTGAGGAAGTACGGCGCGCCGTGGTGGAGGAAGATCTCCTCGATCAGCGCACGCTGGAGTCAAGAAAGACGTACTGGGGAGAGGTCTTTCGTCGCTACATTAGCGAGCGCGACCCGGGTCACGTAGCGGATCTAGCGCGAGTCGTCGCTCGTTGTCCCAACACCACAGCCGTCGACCTGGTACTGTTCTATGAATACTGTCAGGTAGACGACCTCCTCTATGACCTTACGGCATACTGCACCTATGAGCTCTATCAGAACGCACGCACGGCGATCGACAAGATGGATGTGAACCAGTGGCTTCATCAGCAGGAGGAGGACGACCATCCCGAGATCGCCGATTGGTCTCCGCAGACGCGTGGAAGGCTGACCAGTGGGTACCTGTCCACAATTCGGGACTTCGGGCTGGTGACCGGAGCCCAGAAGAAGGAGTTCTACAAGTTCTACGTTCCCAGGGAGGCCTTCGTGTACGCCCTCTATCACCAGATGGACTGTGGCCTGCGGGGAAAGCAGCTGATCGAATCGACCGACTGGCGCTTGTTCTTGCTGAGCCAGCAAGAGGTAATCTTCATGCTGGAGGATGCGGCCAACGGGGGTTTTGTCCACTTCCGCCGCGCCGGCGACGTCTACGATCTGCGATTCGTCTACGATGACCTAGGGGAGGCTACTGATGCCATCCTTGACTGACAAGTTCAGCGAGCTTGAGAACCTCCTGCTTCGCCACCGCCACACGCTGGCGCTCCACACCGGTGTCCCCTTCGTGCTGCTCATCTACGACCCGCGGCAGGAGCGCCGCTGCCAGGAGGAACAGCAGCATCTGATGACCAAACTGCAAGATGCTGGGCTCATAGTGCGGGAGATCTCTCTAGACACGTTCATCTTCGACCACTACGCCGAGATCGGCCTTCTGGACAAGGTCTTCGAGAAGGAAGGGAGCGAGGCAGCAACCGTCTATCGGGATCTGGCGAAGAACTACCGCCCGGTGCTGGCTCAGCACATCATTGCGACCGCCGAGATGCTTGAGGAACGGGACAAAGATGCCGTTCTCTTCCTCACCAGGGCTGCTCATCTCTACCCATTCGTGCGCGTCTCCAATCTCCTTGAGAATCTGGAGAACCAGGTGAAGCTCCCTTTGGTGGTCTTCTACCCGGGCGAGGAGTTGGACAGCGAGATGCGCTTCCTGTGTCTGGAGAACGCCGATGGCCCCCATAGCAAGTACCGAGCACGGAGAATCTAAGCTATGACCAAGATTCAAGACCTCTTCGTTCATCCGATCAAGCGCGACATCACCACCGTCATCAAGATGGACGACCTCCGGCACAAGGAGGTCAAGCAAGAGCTGGAGGAGTACGTCGTCACCGACGCCATCGAGGACATGCTGGTCGAGTTCCTGGAGCGCTACGTCGAAACGAGGACCGGGCAGACCGACCGCATCGGGGTATGGATCTCCGGCTTCTTCGGTTCGGGCAAGTCGCACTTCGCCAAGATCCTCAGCTATCTCCTGGAAAACCGGCAGATCGGCAACCGGAGCGCCATCGAGTGGTTCAAACCCCGTATCGTCGGCACCCCCCGGCAGCAGGAGATCGAGCGGCTACTCCACCAGGCGACCAACTTCATCGACAGCCATGCCGTCTCCTTCCAGATTAAGACCGAAGAGGACTTGATGGCCAATGTGCCGCTCACCCAGAGGGCTGAGAACGTGGGGAACCATATCTCGACGATCATGTACCGGCAATGGCTCGGGGAGCAGGGCTACAGCACGACGCTCTGGGTGGCCAAGCTGGAGCGAGAGCTGACCAGCCTGGGAGAATACGACGCCTTTCGGAAAGAGGTCGAGAGCCTTGAAGGAAAGCCATGGCCAGAGGTGCGGCGGCACGATATGCTCGTCCGGGACGCGGCCGTGAAAGCGCTGTGCAACGTCCTGCCGGGGCGGTACACCAACGAGACGAAAGCGTCCAAGGCGATCGACGACATCCAGACCGGGCTCCAGATGGGACCGGCTATCCTGGCTAAGGAGCTGGCGGCGTGGGTGCAGAACCAGCGCAGGCCCGGCTCCGAGAAGACGCCGCACCTGATCTACATCATCGACGAGATGGGGCAGTTCATTGGCGGGGACAACCAGAGGCTCTTGGAGCTGCAGTCAATCGCCGAAGCCTTCGGCACGCACGGCTTGGGCAAGCTATGGCTCGTGGTCACGGCTCAGGAGGCCCTGGAGGAAGTAGTCCGGGACGCCATCCGCCGCCAGAACGAGTTCGACAAGATTCGGGATCGGTTCAACCTGCGCCTGGCGCTGACGTCGCAGAACATCGGGACAGTGCTGGAAGAGCGGATTCTGAAGAAAAAGGAGAGCAAGAAGCCGGCGCTGCGCTCTCTCTATCACAGAGCGGGCGGGACTATCTCGACCGTGTGCACGCTGCAGGGTGCCAACCGGCCCCTACCGGAGCCCGATCTCAAGCAGTTCGTGGCAGACTATCCTCTGCCCCCCTATCAGCTTGCCGTGCTGCAGGAGGTCTTCGCCGCCGTACGGACGCCGGGCGGCGAGAAGGAGAAGATCGAGGGCACCGAGCGCAGCTTGATCGGCGTCTCGCAGGCGGTGATCAAATCCCCGGAGACGGGGATCGCCGATGCCCCCGTGGGCCGTCTGGTCGCCTTTGACGAGATCTACGATCAGATCGAGGCTGAGCTGCCGAGTATCGACCGTCGCACCATCGACGAGGTCGACATTCCCCCCAACCCCGCTTTCCTGAAGCGGATCCTCAAGGCGCTCTATCTGTTGCAGAAGCTAGAGTGGCTCCCGTGCACAGCGGGCAACCTGGCCCGTCTCATCGTGCGCCAGGTCGATGACCCGGAGGTGCCGTTCAGCATTCTGAAGCAGCAGGTTGCGGAGGGACTCGAGACGTTGGAGCAGGGCCATTACGTCGTAGAACGGACCGGGCAGTACGAATTCCTGTCCGGCGTCAAGAAGGACATCGAGATGGACATCGCGGCGGTCAAGGTGTCGGTCAATGACCGCCGTCGTGAGATCAAGAAGTATCTCGACACTGTCGTCGATTTCGGGCGCCTCTACTACCAGCGCATCAAACGCTTCGACATCCGAGTGCGAGGCGATGACGACGTGCTCCACGACAGCGGAGAGATCACGCTCCAGGTCTACACCCCCATCTACGTGCGTGCCACCGACCTGACGCGGAATGAGGTGCTCCAGCGCAGCTTCAGCGATGACCGTACGTTGTTCTGGTATCCGGCGCCGGCGGACGATCTGTACCGGGAGCTGACCAAGCTGATTCAGACCGAGGCCGTGGTGAATCGCCGCATGGCGCGGAAGGACAAGAGCCCGGAGGAGGAGAACATCCTCTTCCAGAAGCAGCGCGACGTAGACAACGCGAAGAGCAAGATCCAAACGCTGCTGCGCCAGAGCTTGCTCGACGGCGCCGTCATCTACGACGGGGAGGTCCAGGAGCTGACGGGCCGCACCTCCAAGCTGAACACCATCTTCAGCCGCGAGGTCTCGAAGGTGATTCCACACGTCTACACCCGCTTCGAGCCGGCGGCGGTCAAGGTGGACGAGAAGAGCATCGGACGCATCCTGGAGGCGAAGGAGGTCGAGTTGCCGGACATCGAGCCGGAGCTGAACCTCTTCGACGACGCTCGCCGGCTCAACCGACACGCCCCGGTGGTGAGCGAGATGCTGGAGGAGCTACGGCTGCGGACGAAAGCGGGGGACCCACGAGACGGGAAGGCGCTGAGGAACTTCTTCGAGGCCGTGCCGTACGGCTGGGAGTCGACCCTAGTGCGCATCATCCTCACCGCCCTGTTCCGCGCCGGCGTGGTCAGCCTGAAGTACGAGGGTAAGGTCTACCACGACTACAAGGCGACCCGCGCGCAGGACCTATTGACTAAGGCGCGTCCCTTTCGCAGGACCGAGTTCTTGTATGAGCGAGGTGGACTGCCACCTAGGAAACGCAAGAAAGCGCAGAAGACGATCGACCGCATCTTCCATCGTCTTGAGCCCGATACCGTCAACATCATGGCCACCGCGTTGGAGGAGGAACTGGAGAAGCTGAAGACCCAGAACGCCGAGCAGCGCATCCTCGCCCAGGAGGCGGACCTGCCGGTCAAGTCCATTTTGCAAGAGGGGAAAGAGGCCATCGACGAGATTCTGGAGCATCCCCAACCGGATCGCCGGTTAGATACCTTCCTCGACCATGGGTCTCTGTTGAGAGAGCTGAAGGATTACCAGAACAGCCTGCAAGATTTCGTCGACAATGGCTGGCCAGCCGACTTCCGGAAAGCCCGCCGCCTGAAGCACGCGGTGGCACAGGGTCAGGCGGTGGCGCCGGAGCTGGGTGGCGATGAGGTGCAGGGCTGGCTCGACGAGATGACGGTCATCGAGGAAAACCACGAGATCGTGGAGAAGTGGGACACCTACTATCAGAACATGCAGCCCTTGCTCCGGCGGTATCAGGAAGCTTACGAAAGGCTGCATCAAAAACGGTATGAGCGCTACAGCCAGGTGAAAGAAGAGCTGGGGGAGATGGGCGTCCCGACCGATCCCCTTCGCGACCGTCTTTGCCAGGGCCCGGTGGGTTGGACGCTCGATCGGCTCTCCTGCACGAGTTGCAGCACGGCACTCGACACCCTCTACTATCAGATCCAGTCGGCGCCGGAGGAGAAGTCGCGGCTGATTCGGCAGCACGAGCCGCCAAAGAAGAATGACGGCGGGGGTGTGGTCGAGTACGAGATCGTGCGGCTGTACGACGTGATCCAGACCCGGGATATCGGCAGCGCTGAGGAGCTGGATGAGGCTGTCGCTGAGCTGCGGCAGGCGGTGGAGAAGGCGCTGGAGGCAGGGAAAAGAGTTATGTTGGGGTGAAACCGCAATGTTAAGCATTGTGCTTAATGGTGTACGCACGCCCTTATCTTGCACATCAGACCAGCCCAGCAGCGGGCTAAGATGAGCGAGGCCAAGACGTTTCTCGGAGTAGTCAATAGCCTGTCTGAGCGCTTCGGGAAGAAAGGGCGGAGGCCAGAAGCGAAAGAGCCGGGTGTTACCAGGCTGGCTGATCTATCGTCAGATGATCTGGCAAGCGAGCGCGTCCGCGTGGAACAAGAAGAGAAGAAACTGCTGCAGAGAGTGAGGCAGATCGAGGCGGAGAAGCGAGCGGTCTTTGAGCAAGCCACCAAGGAATCCTCGGTGCACAAGCAGAGGATGATGGCCCGCAAGATCAAGGAATTGGACAGGAAGACCAGGACCGTCGAGCGAAACTTGCGAGTGGTGTCGCAACAGCTTCGGATCATCAATGGTTTCATCCAGCTCAAGGCAAGAAAGCGTCTTTGGCAACATTCGGGGCTCTGGTCAAAGATCTCGCAGATGGATCTCTCCCATCTCGAGGCTTACGTCACCGACGCAATGATTGAAGGACGCTTCAACGCGGACAGGTTCGGCAACATGATCGCGACACTTGAGGGCACTGAACGCTTCGTGGAAGACGTGGAAGAGGATGCCGATGTACTGGCCATTCTAGCTGAGATACACGCCGCAGCTCTGGAAAGGCCAGGTGGTGGCGATCGAGAGGTTACCTGTCGCGATGTTGCAGAAGCATATGCAGTAGCAAAGCTTGAGGGGGATGGAGAAGACTCGCTCCTCGTCGTGAACGATGAGTACACACTTGTCGCTGGTGTTCAGAGCAGGGTACCAGAGGGTTTCACCGCACAACGCATCGAATTATCCGAGCTTATAGTAGAAATCGACGTTGCGATCCTCGCAGGTGGCATGGAGATCCTGCCGTACTGGAAGCAGACTTTGAGATTCGGAGCAGGGCAAGACTCCGACCTTGTTAAGTTCAGGCTGATACCCAGACACATGGGTCAAAAACGGATACTGATCGAATTCTATCACGAAGGGAACTGGCTCACAAAGATTGATTTCGAGGTAGAAGTTGTAGAGGCACAGTTGCAGCAGCTTAGTCAGATGTCCGCAGAGCTTCTCATCTCCGTTCCCGAGACGGAGCAGGCGCAGATACTGGCAAGCTTGAAGGAGACGGAGACGCTGGCCGGGATGACCGAGGAACAGATCCTGGAACGCGCAGCGGAGAACTCGCCCGAGGTTACCAGGGCGTTCTTGGAAAAGCTCCGCACTCTCTTGGCCGAGCAGCGAACAGAGATGTACCAGTGCATCCTGGCGGACCGAGAAATGGCCGGCGAGCAGTTGGCCAAGGCTTTGGGCAAAGCAACGTGAAGGCTGATCTCGGTCCGAGACGGGGAGAAGATATGGCAAGGATGATGCCACGGACCCAAGCAGTCAAGATTCCTCTGGACCATCTTGCCCCCCCTGTGGACATCACTATTCGCATATTCCGAGATGGAGCGCACTACAGGGCGTACATCTCGGCCGTAGGACAGGATCAGCAGGTCCCAATCTCGATGTCTCAACATGACCTGATGATTCTGAACAAGCAACTCCAAGACGAGATACAGTCTATTGCTGCTGAAGGAATACAGGAAGAACCAACAAAAGCGGAAGTGAAAGACCAGCTTCTCTATCTGGCAGAAGCAGGGCATTATGCGTTCAAGCAAGTGTTCGGGTACCGTGATGCATTGGCGATCATGCAACAGCTTCTCACACTGGACCCCAGAGCCTCCATTCAGATCATAGCAGAGGACTTCTTTCTGCCCTGGGAGTTGATGTATCCCGTCAGCATCAAAGCTGATGAGCCGCTGTCGTACCAGCACTTCTGGGGGGTGTGCCATGTCATCTCCCGGGTCATTGCTCAAAGCGCTCGGCCCGGGGCCTTCGTATCGCCGGCTATCCCCATCGCTCACAGACCGAGACTTGGGTTGCTAGCTTACGCTGGCCTACCCAATGTGGTGCAGAGAGAAATCCCGTTCTTCGAGAGGCTACACACTGACGGTGAGATCACACTCATTCGGCTCCGCAGACTCGATCCGGAAAGATGGCGAGAAGAATATGCAGCATTCAGAGGCTTCTTTGGAGAAGCCTTGAATCTGGCTCATTTCGCTTGCCACGTCTCCTACCGAGAAGAGTCGCCCAATCTTTCTCGCATCCTCTTGTCGGATGATTTTCCCATCACCTTGAAGGACCTGGAAGTCTACGGGGTCGAGATCAGTGACCATCCGCTTGTCATTCTGAACGCCTGCGAGACGGGCAATCTGAATCCGTTGTATACTGCCAACTTCGCGGCTGCCTTCCTCAAGTACGGCGCGAGAGGTGTGGTGGCTACCGAATGCGCGGTGCCCGACGATTTTGCCGGCGACTTCGCCCAGGAGCTGTACACACACCTGCTCGCAGGAGAGCCGCTGGGGGAGAGTCTTCTGGCCACACGCCGATATTTCCTAGAGGAGCATAACAACCCGTCTGGCCTTTTATACTCAATGTACGCCCCACCATCAATCCGCCTAGTGCGAGAAGGAGAGTGACATGACCGAAGAGAACACCATCCTTGTCCAGACTGCCGACACCACCGTCACCCGACGAGGTCGCGGCCCCAGAGAACTCCAGGTTGACGTGCTGGCCGCCAACGTCAACGTCTTCCTGGGCCAGATCGAGGAGATGTTGGAGAAGGCCCCTGACGAGGTGGCCGACGGCAGGTTCCGGTTCACCGAGTTCACCGTTTCCGCCGAGATCTCCGCCAAGGGCGGACTGGTGCTGATGGGGACCGGCGTGGAGGCCGCGGGCAAAGGCGGCCTGACGTTTAAGTTCGAGCGAAAGGTATAGGATGCACAGACGAGCCAAGTCCGCCATCCGCGATCTGGTTCTCGACCTTCGCGAGACGCTGGAGGGGGAGATCGAGAGGGAGCTGCGCCGCTACGGGATCTATCCCGAGCGCGACTGGCTGCCCGCCGACGAGCTCGGCCACCTGAGCAAGGAGGAGCGGACCGCGCACCGGCCGCGTATCGAGGCAGCCATCGCTCGCGAGCGGGACGCCGGGCTCGACCAGGCCGAGGCCGTGGAAGCCTACGTCCGCGAGGCGGCCTACACCCATATGAACCGCCTGCTGGGGCTCAAGTGCATGGAGACGCGCGGCCTGATCGAGGAGACCATCACCACGCGCCCCATCTACAGCGAGCGGAGCAAGCGACATCGCAACTACCTGGACGATCACCCCGGCGCCCGCCGCGCGCCAGACCGCGGCCTGATTCCGATGTTGCGGGAGGCCTACACCGAGGTGAGCCAGTACATCGGCGTGGTGTTCGATCCCGACAGCGACTACACCGTCATCTGGCCGCGCCATAAGGTGCTGAAGGACTCCATCGACGACATCAATGCTCTCGATGGGAACGTGGCGCGCAAGCTGGACCGGAACCCGGATGCCATGCCTAGCATCTACGCCGACGACACCTTCCTGGGTTGGGTCTACCAGTACTTCCAGGAGGAGGAGAAAGACCGCGTCTTCCGCGAGCTGCGGACGAAAAAGAAGAAGATCGGCGGCTACGATATCGTGCCCGCGACGACCATCTACACCGAGCACTACATGGTCCAGTTCCTGGTGGACAACAGCCTGGGCGCCCTGTGGATGGAGATGTACCCGGCGTCCGATCTGTGCGAGGGCTGGGACTACTTCGTCGAGGATCCGAACCTGCAGAACGACGATGGCACCCAGCAGCGGGGACGCGAACCACGCCCGGTAGCGGAGCTCAGCCTGCTCGATCCGGCGTGCGGCAGCGGACACTTCATGCTCTACGCCTTCGACCTCTTCGCTCAGATGTATGAGGCCGAGGCGCAGATGGAGGGCCAACCGGTGGACCGCCCGGCCATCGCCCGGCGCATCCTCCGCCAGAACCTGCACGGCATCGACATCGATCTGCGGTCGATCCAACTCTCGGCCCTCAACCTCTACATGAAGGCCTGCACCTACGCCGACCTGAGGCTCAACCAGCTCCAGAATGGAGAGCCGGTGCAGATGAACCTGGCCTGCGCCGACATCGTGCTCCGCGAGGGGCCGGAGCTGGAGGAGCTGCTTGGGCGCTTCGAGAACGACCCGCTGACGCAGGAGCTGATCGAGACGATCTGGCAGGGGCTGCAGAACGCCCGCGAGCTGGGCAGTCTGCTTAAGGTGGAGGAACAGATCGACGAGGTGATCGCCCGCAAGCGCGAGGCGGAGAAGGGCACCTTCTGGGAGCATCCCGAGGATCTGTGGGAACAGTGGAAGCGGGACTTCCTGGAGACGCTCAAGAGCTACGTCGACCGCGCGACCGAGGCCTTCGACGTCAACCGGCGCATGTTTGGACAAGAAGCCATCAAGGGCGTTCAGTTGCTGGACCTTCTGACGCAGCGATATGACGTGGTGACTACAAATCCACCATACATGGGCAGCTGGAACATAAAGGATTCATTGCTGCAGAGCATTAAGGCGCTATACCCCGAGGCAAGTACAGACCTGTATGCGTGTTTCATCGAGCGCTGTGAGGATTTCGTGCTCACCTCTGGGATGGCGGCCATGATAACGCAACAGACTTTCCTGTTCCTTCGAAGCTACTCTGAGTTGCGAGAATGGTGGCTGTCCAATGTTCGGATCAGATCCTTGGCTCATCTTGGCCCTCATGCCTTTGAGGCAATTGGAGGCGAGATCGTCAACACAGTGATGTTCGTGTTTCGCAAGAGCGCGTCGCAGGGAAAGAGTCTAGGACGCTACATCGACCTAACCGATGCCACTAGCAAATTCGAGAATTTGAAGGCGTACGCATCCACCAAAGAAGAGAGCAGCGGTCTGGAGTTCATTGTTGATCAGAGTCAGTTCAGTAGCATATCTACTGCCCCAATCGCGTACTGGATCAGTGAACGGATCTTCGAGGTCTATCGGTCTGCACCTGCACTAGACGATGGCACGCAGGACGCAATTGCTCGATGCAGGCGTGGCGTAGACACGGCCAACGTGAGAAGATTCGTGCGGTACATCTGGGAGATTCCAGATCATCTGATATGCTGGAACCATGGCACTAGCGACTGTCACCGTAGATGGCACCCTCACCTTCGCGGTGGCGGATTCAGCAAGTGGTATGGAAACCTTCATTATGCCATCTTGTGGGGCACTGATGGCAAGGAGGTGAAGAGCACTGAGAATGCAATCGTTCCAAACGAGGAATTCTACTTCCGGCAAGGTATCACTTTCACGCGAATAAGCTCGAGAGGCTTCAGCGCGAGGTTGTTTCCATCTAGCTTCCTGATCTCTGATGCAGGATCAGGGATCTTCACCGACGCGCATCGTCTGTACTACTTGCTTGGATACCTGAACTCGTCCTTGGCAGCACATTTCCTTAAGCTGATGAACCCTACCATGAACTTCCAGACCGGTGACATCAATCGGCTCCCTTATGCCAGCCCTGCACCAACAAGAAAACAGGTAATCACAGAACTAGTCAGAGAGTGTGTCGACGATAAGAAGTGGCTCATAAGCTTTGAGCCCAACGAAATCCACTTCGAGGAGTCATTCATTGAGGCTGGTCTAAGACGCGAGGGCGATGGACTCGAGTCCGCATATCGACATGCCCTTGTTGAGCGCGAGAACAGGCTTGGAAGGCTATTGGTGAACGAAGGCGCAATAGACCAGGAGGTATTCAAGGCTTATGAGGTTGAAGACCGGGTAAAAAACCGGATCCTCAGAGAGCAGGGCATCCCAGTGTCATCATATCCTCTCCTAGCTGAACTAGATGCGGATCTTGGAATGCTCGCGCCTGGAGCAAGCAACCATCTAGAGAGACTACAGCGACAATCCATCGAAGATTGGGCGATCGGTTATGAGAGGGAACAGTCGTCGCAATCCTCTTCGGATCCCCAAGAGCTCCTAGAATCTGAGTTTATGAGGATGTACGCTCAGGAAGACCTTCCTCTGCGGGAGCTCTGTGAAAGATTGAAGACAAACCCCGTGTCGCTAGTAGCTCTACGGCGCCAGATGGACCTTGTCAGTCCCGACGATCTCAAGCACGAGGTGGAGAACTTCCTCACCCACCGCATCTGGGAACTGAGCAAACAGGACGAGGACGGCATCATCCCCTACGCTGACGGCTTGCGCAATCCACCGCTACTCGATCAAGTCCGCGGGGAGATCGAGGACGTCTTCGGCGCCGAGAACGCCGTCTCCATCGAGACCGAGATGGATGAGATCCTGGGCCGCGGCGGCCTGGCTCACTGGCTGGAGAATCCCTTCTTCAAGAAGCATAGGAGCCAGTTCAAGCGGCGTCCGATTCTGTGGCACGTAACTAGCCGCGATAAGCACTTCCGCGTCTTGGTCTACTACCAAAAGTTGGACCGTGACACCTTGCCCAAGGTGCGCAGTCAGTATCTCTGGCCCCAGTTGGAGCGCGCGAGGGCGAGACTGCGAGCCGCCAAGATGGAGGAACCGCCCGACGTCAAGACGATTGGGGAGATGGAGGAGATCATCGCCGACCTGGAGGATTGCGATGAACGGCTGGAGCGCGTGATCCAGGGTGATGTCGACGTCGATCTGCCCGGTTGGGCGGTGGGCCCCTATCGAGGCGGCACGGCGCCCTACGATCCTGATCTGGACGACGGCGTCAAGGTCAACATTCTGCCGCTGCAGGCGGCGCGGTTGCTGCCTTACAAGCGGGTGGTTTGAGGGTTGTGAGATATGACACCGAATCGAGGGGATTGAACGAATCGATGAATGCAGAGACAGAGCCTAATGCCGTTCGGTTGGACAAGCAAGCGAGCCGGCGCGAACGGACGAAACCTGATTCGGTGAATCCTGCAGATTCGTTGTCATCTCCTCCTCTCACGAACCATGATCAGATACCCACGGAGTAACCCATGACCAACGTCGACTTCATCAACTGCATGCCCCACCCCCACATCGGGGAGACGCTGACCATCAATTACCTGCGGCACAATCTGCCCAACGGCGTGCTCCTGGTCAACTACCACCTGCCGGACAGGACCGGCACCCAGGAAATCGACGTGGTGGTGCTCAACTACAATGGCGTCTATCTGCTGGAGGTGAAGCACTGGTGGGGTGCCATCGAGGGCGATCAGGTCCACTGGCGCCACGCCAGCGGCGACCTGCGCCGCAGCCCCATCCCCATCATCGAGCAGAAGGCCAAGATCACCCACGGCTTCCTGGCTGAACGAGGCTGGAGCGACGTCAGCGTCACCGGACTGGTAGTGCTCTCCAAGGGCACCGGAGCCCTCCAGCTCGACGATCCCCAGAAGCACAAGGTTTTTGGGCTGCACGAGCGTCTGATCGAGGCACTGACCGGGCGCGACTACGTCTTCCATCCCCAGTCCAAGATCCTCACGTCCAGCGAGCTCGAGCGACTGCGTCAGACGCTGCTCGATTCCCACGTCAGCGACGCCGAGCGGCGCGTGGCCGGCTACAGGGTGCTGGAGGAGCACGACCGTGGGCACTACGTGGAACTGATCGCCGAGGACCCCGAGTTCCCCGGACGAAAGGTGCGCATCAAGCAGTACGACGTGCCCTCCATCGGCTCCCGGCGCGAGTTGGAGGAGGCGGTGGGCCGCTTCAAGCGCGACATGGCAGCCCTGGTGGAGGCTGGCTCCCATCCGAACCTGGTGATGCCGCACAAGTTTCGCCGCGACGAGAGCTCCGATGAGCGCTACTACTTGATTCTGGAATGGGCCGGCGAGAAGACGCTGGCGGACCGATTGGCGGAAGGAACAATAGCGCAGGATGAGCAGTTGCGCATTCTGAGCGACGTCGCCGCGGCCCTGGCGCACTGTCACGAACACGGGATCGTGCATCGAAACCTCACGCCACATAGCATCTACGTTCCCAAGCGTCAACCCGCCAAGCTGGGCGACTTCGACTTCGCCCGAGTGCCGACCATCGGCAAGACGATCTCCAAGACCGGGCAGGCGCTCGTGGAGAGCAAGTACATCGCCCCTGAGCAGCTGGACAATCCGCGTCAGGCCGGTTTCGGGGCAGACCTCTACTCCCTTGGCGCGGTCTGGTACGATATGCTGTTCCGGCGTCCGGAGGACGAGCCCGTGCGTCTGGCGCTCATCGCAAGAAGCGAGATCCCCGAAGATGTGAAGGAGCTGCTGCGGACCCTGGTCGCGCGATTCCCAGATGATCGGCCCGCCTCAGCCGCTGAAGTGGAAGAATGGTTTGAGATCCTGAGAGCGTAAGCTAGGACAGAAGGTTATGGAGATAGACATCAAGCCTAGCGATGTCATCCGCGAGTATCGCTTTGAGCGCCCCATAAACAGCGGCGCCTATGGCACTGTTTGGCAAGCGCATCATACGTTGCTGGACGCGCCGGCTGCGATCAAGATGATCGACATTCGCGATCTCGATGCTCAGAATGTGGAACGGGTCAAGCGTGAGTGTCAGATCGGGAGTCGGCTGACGCACCAAGAGCATATCGTCGAGGTCCGGAACGCCTTTGAGGAGAACGAGTGCCTGTTCATCGTGATGGAGCTGACGGAGGGCGGCAGCCTGGCCGGCTACCTGCGCGAGTGTCCTTGCCCGGACTTGAGGCTAACGTTGAAATGGGCGCTTGACCTCTGCGCCGCTCTGGAGGAGGTCCACGAGCTGGAAATCATCCACCGAGACATCAAGCCAGAGAATATCTTGCTTACGGGCGAGAATGTGGTGAAACTGAGCGATTTTGGCATCGCCCACCTGCCCAAGTCCACACTCACGTCCTATCAGCCGGGCACACCGGCCTACCAGGCGCCCGAGCAAGCGGCCAACCAGCCGGTGGACGGGCGAGCTGACGTCTACGCCCTCTGTGCCGTCTTCTTTGAGGTGTGGTCGGGGCGAAAGCACATCCGTTTCAGAGGCCATAAGCCAGAGATTGTCCATGAAGAGTTGGTTCTGGTGCTGAGCGAGCGATACGACCTCTTGCCAGAGATGCGAGATCGGTTGACGCACGCCCTCTTGGCTGGCCTCCGTCCTCGCGCAGCACGGGCCTCGTTAGCTGATTTGAAGACAAGCCTATCCGCGATCTATTCCGAGTGGCTGTCTGGCATGCAACCACGAGCCAAAGCCGCTGTTGGCACCCAGCTCATGTGGCAAAGGCGCTATCTGAAGTGCTTGGCCGATGCCTACCGGGCTTTCTTCCGCGACCGTTTCGTGCACCAAGCGATGGATGCGGTGGAGATCCCCGCTGCGCCCGAACCTTATACTGCATCTTCCACTGGGCTTCCGGGCGATCCGTTGATGGTCGAGTTCGTGGCGCTGATGGACCAAGAGGAAGAGGGCGAAACGCAGAATGATGACGATCTCGAACAGCTGGAGAGGGCTCCCGTCCCAGATCTGCGCCGCGGCTTGGCCGAATACGAAACGATCGCCTTGCTGGGAGCGCCGGGCGCGGGAAAGACCTCGGCTTTGCTCTGGTTGCTGGGAACATGGGGGGAGGCTGAACAGGGAGCGAATCGTCTCCCCGTCTTCGTCGCGCTCAGCCGCTACAATGAGGGTCCCTTCGAGGACTTCTTGGTCGGTGCGTGGGCGGCGTCGCTGGTCGAGGCACTGCGGGCTAACGCGAAGCAACAGAAGATGCTTGAGAGCGCAATCCGGCCCCTGGCATCCCGATTGGGAGATTACCTGGCCGATGGGCGGGCCGTGCTGCTTCTTGATGCGCTCAATGAGCTGCCCCGAGGCCCCAGTCGGCAGGAACGACTGAATCGGCTTGGCTGCTTCGTCCAGGAGGCAGCCGAGATGGGAAACTGGGTAGTGGTCAGCTGTCGCGAGCAGGACTACGCCGAGGGGCTCCTGCCACTACAACAGATCGAGATCCGTCCCTTAGACGACGCACAAATCCAGCGCTTCCTAGAGGCATATCTTGGGTCTAAGAGAGGTGACGAGTTGTGGTCGACCCTAGAGCAACCGCACTACAGTCAGCTGCGCGGGCTCATCCGCAACCCTTTCCTGCTAGCTGGCCTTACCAGTATCCGCCAGCGAGTGGGTGGTGCTTTGCCGACCGCACGAACAACCTTGCTGGACCGTCTGGCGGCATTGAGCATCGGCTGGGAGAAAAGGAAGAGGCATCCACGCTGGATGCCAAAGGAAAAACAGGAGAAAGTGCTGGGGGCGCTGGCGCTGGCGATGACCGCGCTGGGGAAGACCATCGTGACCAAGAGCGAGTTAGCCGAGCGACTGCCTGATGCGTGGTTCTTCGAGCCAGGACGTTGTGAGCCGCTGCTAGATGCTGTCCTACGGTTGGCTCAGGGCGCCCGGCTGACCAGGTGGACGCCAGGAGCCAATGGTGGCTCGATAGCGTTCGAGCACCAGGTGTGGCAGGAGTACTACGCCGCTTGTCTCTTGGCCGGAATGCACGATCTAGAGTGGCGAGGTCTGGCGCGATACGCGACCGGGCGCGGCAATGTTGTGACACCGCTTGACGTGCTCCGACCGCATCTGCCTAGTTCCTCGTGGCGCGACATGGCGCTGATAACCGCTGAAATCCTGGAACAGATGGGTCGAGATCATGAAGCTGCCGGGATCTTGCAACATTTGGCGTGCGACGCAGAATTGCGGCCAGAGCCACGGCTTGAGGCAGCCGAGGCTTTGGGGCAATTGGGATGCATCGAGGAAGCTGCTGGGATCCTGGTAGGTATAGCACAGGACATGACCTTGAAACTAACAGCACGGAGAGCGGCGGGTGAGGTGCTTGCACGCCTGGATCGAATGGACGAGGCAACTGATGTCTTGTCGGAGCTGGCACGAGACAGATCAAAGCCACTTGGATTCCGTCGGAAGACCGCCGAAACACTGGGACGGCTGGGCCGTGTGGGCGAGGCGGTTGAGGTCTTGCTAGCATTGGTACGCAGTACAGATGTCAGACCGGGGGAGCGCCGGAGGGCAGCCGAGGCGCTTGGACAGCTCGGGCATGTGGATGAGGCAACTGACGTCTTGCTCGCACTGGCGCGAAATGCAGAAGTCAAAGCGGGAGAACGCTGGAGGTCAGCCGTGGCACTCGCGCAGTTGGATCACCTGGACGAGGGCACTGAGTTCTTGCTGGCACTGGCGCGGGATACGCGTATCAGATCACGAGAACGTCGGTTGGCAGCCGAGGCGCTTGTACAGTTCGGGCATGCAACTGAGGCCGCTGAGGTCTTGCTCGCACTGACGCGGGATGTAGACGTCAGATCGCAAGATCGTCGATTGGCGGCCGAGGCGCTTGGGCGGTTTGGGCGTCTGGACGAGGCAACTGGGGCCTTGCTCGGACTGGTGCGGAATGCAGGAACTAAACCGCAGGAGCGTCGCAAGTCAGCCGAGGCGCTGAGGCAGTTGAGCCGCGTTGACCAGGCAACGGGGGTCTTGTTGGGGCTGGTGCGGAATGCAGAAATCAAACCGCGAGAGCGCCGGGTGACCGCCGAGGCCCTCGGGCTGTTGGGGCGTCCGGATGAGGCGAGCAAGGTCTTGCAGGCACTGGGGCGTAATGAAGACGTCAAACCGCGGGAGCGCCGCAAGTCAGCCGAGGCATTAAGACAATTGGGTTATGTGGCTCAGGCAACCGAGGTCTTGTTAACATTAGCGCGAGATACAGGGCTGAGACTAGAGGAGCGCTGGCGAGCAGCCGAGGCCTTAGGGCAGCTTGATCAACTAGACGAACCAGTCGAGGCCTTGCTGGAGCTGGCGCGAGATACGCGGCTCGGATTCTGGAAGCGCTGGAAGGTAGCAGAGGCGCTGGAAGAAGGAGGCCACAAGGCTGAAGCAGCCGAGGCTTGGTTGGCGCTGGGACGAGATACACAACTCGGACTGGGAAAACGCTGGCGATCAGCTGAGGCCTTGGGGCAACTTGGTCACGTGGACGAAGCAGCCGATGTTCTGCTGGAGCTGGCGCGAGATACACGGTTCGAATTGGGAGAGCGCTGGCCAGCAGCCGAGGCGCTGAGACAGTTGGGCTGTGTGGACAAGGCAACCGAGGTCTTTCTAGCGTGGGCACGGGGTCTAGAAGTCAAACCGGCACAGCGCCGGGGGGCGGCCGGGGCGTTGGGAAAGTTGGGCTGTGTGGATGAGGCAACTGACGTCTTTCTGGCACTGGCGCACAACGCGGAAGTCAATCCGCGGGAACGCCGCAAGTCAGCCGAGGCACTGGGGCGGCTGGGCCGTGTGGGCGAGGCGGTTGAGGTCCTGCTAGCATTGGTACGGAGTACAGACGTCAGACCGGGAGAGCGCCGGAGGGCAGCCGAGGCGCTGAGACAGTTGGACCATGTGGACTAGGCAACTGACATACTGCTCGCATTGGCGCGGAATGCAGGGACTAAACCACAAGAACGCCGGAGGGCCATGGAAGCACTGGAGTGCCACGAGGACTAAGCAAATGAGGCTTGGATGACGCTGGAGCGAGATAGATGGGTCGGATTGCCAGTGTGCCGGACAGCGGTCGAGATGTTAGAGCGTTTTGGGCCGTGCGGACGAGGCAACTAGACCGTCTTTCCAACTGGTACGGGATGTGGGAGTGCCCTTGGAGGAACGCTGGCGAGCTGCTGAAGCTCTGGCGGAGCCTAAATTGTTGAATAGGGGGGATTGACGCCTTGCGAACCGTGGCACAGGGCGCAGACGTGCAACTAAGAGAGCGATATGAGAAGGTTCGGGTGAAGAGCCTTAGGGATTCACTGAATCACACGAATTACGGAACGTGCCCATCGGAGCAAGACGAAGCCGATCGATGACTCTCTACAAAGGCATGACCCTGAAAGACCGGTATGGCGTCCTACGCCCCCTGGGCGAGGGCGGAATGGGTGCAGCGTACCTGGTGAAGGACACCCGCCTCGGGCGACACAGCGTCATCAAGGAGGTGCTCTCGCACGACACCACCAGCCGGGAGCAGTTCGAGCACGAGGCTTGCTTGCTGGCGCAGTTGCGACATCAGAACCTGCCGGTCGTCCACGACTACTTCTTCGCCCAGGATCACCCCTACATCGTAATGGAATACGTGGAGGGCCAGACCCTGGACGATCTGCGCGGCGAGCGTTCCGCACCTTTTGAGTCCCACGACGTGCTCAAGTGGGCGCGGGACCTGCTGGATGCCCTGTGTTACATGCATGCTCAGGAACCGCCCGTCATCCATCGGGATATCAAACCGCAGAACGTCTGCATCACGCTGCAGGGCGAGGCCGTACTGCTCGACTTCGGCATCGCCCGCCGTCTGGATGAGACCAAGACCGGGACAGCCGCCCGGGTCTTCAGTCCTGGCTATGCTCCCATCGAACAGTATCACAGAAAGCACATCGCTTCGGAGCCCTCAGTGTTGAAGTACGTCGAGGATCTTCGAAGTGATGGCATACGGACCGGTCCCTATACTGACGTCTACAGCGTGGGGGCCACCCTCTACTACACGCTGACGCTGTTTCGCCCGACCGCTGCATCTATGCGTGTTTTGGGGGAGAGACTACCATCCATCGAGCGTGCCAATCCTGAGGCGCCCGACTTCCTGGTTGACGCTGTGAAGAAAGCACTGGCGCTCCATCCAAGAGATCGGTTCCAGGCGGCCGCTGCCATGCTCGCGGCACTGCAGCCTGAGACGGCGGAGACGCCAACGGTGCGCCTGCAGAGCCGCCCACCCCGTCCTTTGCCAATCGGCGAGGTGGAAGCGTTAGGTCAGAAGCTTGTCTACATCCCGGCCGGCGACTTCCTGATGGGCAGCGACGATCCGCGTCTCAAGGACGCTTGTCACCCACAGCATACGGTCGATGTGGGAGCGTATTGCCTCGGTCGCTGTCCTGTGACCAACGTCGACTATCAGCGCTTCATCGACAATAACCCGGACTACCCGGTTCCCTATAGCCCGATGCGCTATGCGCAGCGCTACAACTGGGATCAGGAGGCGCGCACCTATCCGCGGGGACTGGAGGATAACCCGGTCGTGCTGGTCACGTGGGAGGACGCGCGCGCTTATTGTAGGTGGATGACTCAGGTGACCGGCTATCAGTGCCGACTACCGACCGAGGCGGAGTGGGAGAAGGCGGCGGCGGCAGAGCCGCCGCCGCTTGGCAGTTCTTCCCAGCGGTCGGAACTGCAGGCCAAGAAACGTAAGTATCCATGGGGGGACGAGTTCGACGAGGAGCGGTGCAACGTGGATGCCCACGGCGCGCTGCGCCTGGAGTCCAGCCCGGTGGGGCAGTGCTCACCCGCTGGTGACAGTCCCTACGGCTTGGTGGATATGGCCGGCAACGTCTGGGAGTGGACCGCTAGCTTGTACCAGCCGTATCCTTATGATGCCGGGGATGGCCGCGAGGATCCAGATGCCGAGGGCAAACGCGTCGTCCGCGGCGGCGCCTTCGACGAGGACCCACTGCTGGCCCGCTGCGCCTGGCGCAATGGTGTTCAGCCCGATCTGCGGCTGGCGAACGTTGGATTTCGGGTTGCCGCTAGCGCGAGTTGACCGTCGAGCAGCTATGAAAGCATCGTGATAGGTCTCTAACGAGGAACAACGTGGATAACTCAAATGAGCAGCGAATCAAGATTCTTCTTTCTCACGGGCACGGCGAGCGACTGCCGCTTCCGGAGACCGGAGGGGAAGACGGGGAGTTCTCCAGACTGTATCAGATGTTGGCTGGTGCGGGATACTTGATACAGCCCACGCCTGCCCCTCTCTCGTCCGAGAAGCTAGTGGATGCTCAGCTGATCGTGATAGGCGGGCCAGAAGAGGACCTCACGGCGGAGGAGGTAGAAGTCGTCAAGCGATTCATCGAGGAAGGCGGTGACGTGCTGCTCATCGGCGACGGTGGGACCCGGGTAGACTTGCTCCCCAAGCTGTCGAGCGTGTTGCTGGACACAATGGGCTTGGCATTGCGCGAGTATCACAACTACCCGCCGACCTTCCTTCAGGAGTTCCGACCTCATTACGTCACGGCCGGGGTCAGAAGGGTCCAGGTGGGCAGAACAGCCTGCTTGGAACCGGAGGGGGCGGCCATTCCTCTAGCCTGGACCAGGGCCACAGGCCAAGTGATTATGTCCTGTGCTGAACCGAAGGAAGGTCGCATTCTCGTTGTCAGTGATCTGAATTGGCTTGCAGACGACCTCCTGACCACCCACGACAATGCCAGGCTTGCGAGAAATGTCTTCGATTGGCTGGCACGACGCAACCCGATTGATGTTCTGGAAGTCGACATCCCGGGCAGCGTCAAGTGGGGGGAATCCGTCACGGTAACCCTCCAGATGCGCAACAGGAGGCCCGTAGGGCGTCCTCAGGTAGAGTGTGTTCTGGAATCGGACGCTGATGCCGTGATCGAGGAACCGATACGAAAGCGCCGATCTATCCCGCCTGAGACATCTACGGAGATGCGATGGACCGTACATCCTCAAGTCCTGGGCAATCAGAA
Source organism: uncultured Anaerolineales bacterium (assembly GCA_964575455.1). Taxonomy (GTDB): domain Bacteria; phylum Chloroflexota; class Anaerolineae; order B4-G1; family B4-G1; genus SKLM01. The sequence continues at coordinate 27,126 of CAZNRX010000025.1, forward strand.
GCTGCGACTGACGATTCACGTGGATGAAGGGGAATCACTGTACTTCGATGATCTGCAAATGGTCAAATGCCTGGCACCGGGGTATCTTACGCTTGAGATCAAGGGCGCAGCGGGCGAGCAACGAACAAGTTTCGACACAGGGGATCTTCTCACAGCTGAAGGCGCTTTCCACTGGGATGGGGAAGAACAACAGGCCTATCATCTGGAACTAGAGACGGAGGAGGGGCTGATCCGCCGTGGATATGAGGAGGGACACGGCATAGGCCGTTGGCATTTGCAGACGGTTGCTCCGGGACAGCACAGACTGACGCTCAGCCTGGTGGAGACTGAGCAGTCCCTCCCGGCGATGGTTAGGGTCAAGCCCTCTGTTGCGGATCGACGGGACGAGATCCGGGCAGCCTACGTTTACCCTCTGGATGCCGAAATAGCTGAGCGGCTGAGACGGATCGATGCTCGACTGAGCCAGCTGGGTATTACAGAGCAGCCTTTCATCATTCTGTCACCGGAGGAGTTTGTGCAGGAGGTATACGCAGAGAAGGACGTGTCGTGGCTCCAAGGCGTATTGGCGGCCGCGAGGCGGGAACAGTACCAGAATTTCGAACTGCTAGATCTCTTCCTCACACACATCGCTCCCACGTACTTGCCCTCGCGTGGCACGTTTATCCCCTATGATCCCGCGCTGGCCAGCGACTTGGCTGAGCTCCATCCCACAGATAGAAGATATCTGGAGTACAACCTCCTGCAAATTGAGGAGAGCGAGGATATCGCCATCAAGCAGAACGTGGCCGCCTATCTACTCCATGAGAAATACGGTCACGGCTTCTTCTACGCTGAGACGCGCTTGGGTCGGCAACTGGCGCTTTTGCTCCGTCATGGGGTATTCGGCCAGGGCTCGGGCTCAGAATGGGAGAGCTATAGGAGAATTGCCAGAGACATCAAAGACAGCGCCATCATCGTCAATGAGGGGTTTGCCACCTGGCTAGAGTTAACGTTCCTGGCTAAGCTCGACCGAGAGATCCGGCAGGCAGCATACCCCCGTCGCGTCCTGCTCGTTGAGGAAGCTACGGGCCTGTCTGATCGTCAGCGACGCAGCGACTTCTTTCAGGCATTCCCCTCGCGCTTTGACTCCCCCTACAGGGAGGGATTCGAGTACCTTGATCTCATCGGCAGAAAGCTGGATCCGCGTTGCGCAATTCGGGCCTTTGTCATGGCTACTGACGTCGACCTGGGTATTGCCGAGAATGCTCAAGGGCACCTGGAGTTTGAGTTGGGGCCGTCGCAGATCCGAGAGCGCCTGTTTGGTCCAGATCCCGATTGGCGGAGCCAGGCTCGCCTTCGTATGATAGCCGAGTTGTTGTACAATAACGTTGATGAGATCAGGACGCTTCTTCGAGAACAGCGTTGTCCTACGGACTGCCGCCGAAGCGGTTGCCCGTTTGAGGTCTTCGTTGAAGAGGAACTAGACTGGAGGTCATCGTGAGTGAGAGACTAGAGCATCTGTGGGAGCAGGTCGAGGAGACCAAGAGGACGAAAGGGATTCACCATCCCGACTTCGATCGCGCTCTAAGGACGTTTCGTTTGGAGAAGAGACGTTATGCTGGACGAGAGAGAGCCGAGTCGCGAGGGTCGGCAGCGAACGGCTTCGGTCCGGACCACTCCAGCCGCGCCTCCTTTGGCGCACGGGATCGTGGGCCTAATCCGAATGACGTCTGAATGGCAGTAAACCTGTCGAACAAAGTGTTCATCTGCGCTTCGGCGAGTGACTTTCGCTGAAAGATGAGCGCGCGTCCCTGCTGACTCCAAGCTGACAGGTAGGAGGGTGTCATGACCAAGGAGAAGACGAAGCGACGACTAGTTCTGAGCAGTGATAGCCCAGACGGAGTGCTCGAGCTGCCTGACGGCAGCTGTCAACTGCTCCTTAGGCATATGGCTGCCGACGAAGCGAGCGTTGTCAGGCCTACGGTCGGTGGGTCTGGTGGTGGTTCCGGGGCGGCAAGGAAGGCACTCGACCGAGACAGGGGGGCCATCGAGAACGCTTGGCGACAGGACTCCGTAAGGGCAAAGATGCGCGAGCTTCTGAGTGAACGCTTCTCCCGGGAAGAGCTACGTACGCTCTGCTTTGACCTTGATGTGGACTACGACGATCTCCCCTGCAAGGGGAAGGCCGGCAAGGCCCGAGAACTCGCTGCCTATGTGTGGCGCAGGCGCCCGAAGGCCGTTTCTGAGCTAGTCCTCTATCTTAAGTGGAAACGCCCCGACGTCTACGAATGCCTGCCGCCCGAGGCGATTGAGATGGCCGAGGAGTACTCCGAATCCTCCCGGTCCTCCTTTGCGAGCAAAGGAGGACGAGGAATACCGGCCGAGGATCGATTAGGGTTCTAGCTGTGGCGGGCTGTGTCGTGCACCGCAAGTGCGACCTGGCCGATGCGTGTCTCGGCAGCATAGGGTTGAAGACAATGCAGCTGCTTCTGGGCGATCCAGGAGAACGGCGATGACCAAACAGATTGAATGTAGCGTCTGTCGCTTGTATGTCAATCGAAAAGCCGTCGGTATGGGATTCCTGGTGAGATCCCGACACATCATCACCTGTGCTCACACGATTGTTTCGGCACCGGATCTCGCCACTGATGGCTCACGTCCGGATTCGGTCCAGGTGCTCCTCGACTTCCCGCTGCTGGACCTAGGTGAGCACTTCACTGCCCGAGTCTGCCATTGGCGACCCGACGCCGACGTCGCTGGGTTGAAGATGGCTGTGGAAGAGCCCCTTGGGGCGCAGGCCGTCTCCCTGATTACCGCTGATGACCTGTGGGGCCATCCCTTTTGCGCCTTCGGCTGCCCACCCAATCGCAAGGACGGTGTGTGGGCCTCGGGCGTGCTGCGGGGACGGACAAAGACTGGCTGGGTTCAGATGGATGACGTGAAGGTGGCCGGTTACTGGGTGCAACGTGGCTTCAGCGGCACGCCGGTTTGGGACGAGCAACTCAATGGCGTGATCGGGATGGTGGTCGCTACCGACACCGACCAGACGGTCAAGGCCGCGTACGTCATTCCAGCTGGCATGCTTGCGGAGGCCTGGCCCGGCGCAGTACGGGTCAAGCGCGTGGAGTCGCCCAGTGATCGGGCGACCACTAAACGACCCGGCAGCGAAGAATCAGGTAGTCTGGGGATCGGCGATGTCCGTGGCGGCATACGCGACACAATCATTGCTGGCCGTGACGTGCACGTGACTGTCGGATCGAGTGCAGAGCCCCGCGCTCCGGTCTCAGCATTGTCGATAGATCGTTCTGTCCTCGCTACGCTGCGCCAGGTTCTTAGCGAGCGTTTCCACCTGGAGGAACTCCGTACGCTGTGCTTCGACCTTGGGATAGACTGGGATGACCTGCCGGCCCAAGGCAAGGCTGGCAAAGTGCGGGAGCTGGTAAGCCATTTCGCCCAACGCCGGAGGATCGAGGAGCTGATCCAGTTCCTCGAACGCCGGCGCCCGGACATCTCCTGGAGCGACATCGGGGAGATGCTAGACTGAGTATGACCAATCTGGTTGGCATTGGAATCCGATCACGCCAGTTGATAGAAGGGGGGATCATGACAAACGATAGAGACTCGAGTGGCAGCGTCACCATTGGGAACGTGACGGGCGGCATCCACAGTAGCATCATCGCCGGCTGGGACGTCAAGAACGCTACGATCACCCTCGGCGGTGAACAGGTCCCGGCGGACAGGGAGCCGACAAAGGACGAGCTCAAGCAACTGCTGGCTGAAATCCAGCACGGACTATCTGAGATCACGGCTCAGCAGGACGCACTGAAAGAAGTGTCGCCGGCTGCTCCCTACACGGCTCAGGGCGCTGAAGAAGCCGTCAAGGATGTAGCTGAGACTGTAGAAGAGACAGGAGAGATGGACCCCGAGCAAGCGAAATCGGTGCAAGAGAGCCTGAAGGAAGCGACCGGCCTGCTGAGTACAATTCTCGACGGCGCCAAGAGCGTGGCTGAGAAGACCGGTGACGTCGTCAGCGCCGTGCAGCCATTGGCTGAAAAGCTGGAGCCGCTGGTGGAGAAGGTCGGCGTGGCTGCGCTTTGGGTGGCGAAGCTGTGGTTGCTAGAGGGCAACCCGTAGATCGGTTGTCTTACTTGTGAGGAACCGTGGCTGAGAGCCCTCGTCTCCCCGATACCGATCAAGCTGATGGCGTCACCATCGGTGACGTCTTCGGCGGCATCTGGAACTCGATCATCGCTGGTGGCGACGTCATCGTCCAAAACTTCACGGGTTCGAACGAGCGGCGCGCTCAGCGCAACCGCCGTGCGATGCTGGAGCTCGTGAAGAACACCTGGATCAAGGGCGTGCTGGAGCAATCCATGCACGGCGCGGCGATGATCGAGCTGGGCATGGAAGAGCGCGCCGACGCCGTCGAGCGTCCGTGGGATATGGTGGTGCGGATGCCCGATCGGGAGGATCGGGAGCTTCCGCCTGGCACCAGGATCATCGATGTCTTCGATGAGGCAAACGGATCACTGCTGATCCTGGGCGAGCCAGGCTCGGGGAAGACAACGATACTCCTTGATCTGGCACGCTCCTCCATTGCCCGTGCCGAGGAGGACCCTTTGCAGCCTATCCCGGTGGTCTTCAACCTCTCCTCGTGGGCGGAGAGTCGTCAGTCTATCGCTGATTGGCTTGTGGAAGAGCTGAATAGGAAGTATCAGATCCCGAAGCGTATCGCTCGTACTTGGGTTGCCAACGATGATCTGTTGCTCTTGCTTGATGGGCTGGACGAAGTTCCAGAAGGGCACCAAGATATGTGTGTTGGTATGTTGAACGAGTTCCTCCAAGAACACATGGTTCTAATAGCGGTCAGCAGCCGCATCACCCGCTATAGTGTGCTAGAAGAGAGGCTTCACCTGAGCCGGGCAGTCTTGCTGCAGCCTATAGGTCGCGAGCAAATCGAGCACTATCTCCGTGAGACAGGTGCTGGACCTTTGGCAGCACTCAGGACCCTCCAGCACGATCCCACGCTCCGCGAGCTCGCACGAACGCCGCTGATGCTCAGCATCATAGCTCTCAGTTATCAGGGAATGTCTGTTGATAGCCTACGCTCTCTCGGGTCAATTGAGGCCCGCCGCAGGCACGTCCTGCATGCGTACGTGCAGGAAATGCTGAAGCGTGGAGGGGTAGAAGGGCGTCATCCACCTCGGAAGACCGCCAGGTGGCTTGCGAATTTGGCGACTAGTATGTGTCGGCACAGCCAGAACATGTTCCTGATGGAAGAGATCAGCCCCGACTGGCTGTGCCACCGATCTCAGCGACGTCGATATCGGTTCCTTGCGGGCGCAGCTGCAGTGCTGCTAAATTGGCTGATCTTGCTGCTGGGCCTGGACTTGGGACGAGAGCTGATTGTCAGGCTGGATTGTCAGCCACCCCTCAGGCCAGACTTCGGCGCACTCTTGGGGCTGAACTATGATCCGCTGGCTGAGATCTGGAACTACGTGCCGATCACTGTGTGGGACTATGGGGTAATCGTCGGCATGGTTGCCGGGCTATTCGTGGGCAAACGTGCTGGACCTGATTTCGTATCAACAACCGAGACGGTGGCTTGGTCGTGGAGGCAAGCGGGGATGGGTCTGATTTCCGGACTTATGGCTGGCCTAGTTCTTGGGCTGGGCTGGGGGTTCATAGTTGGCCTAGTGCTTGGGTTGGCAACTTTGCCGAAGCTAGGTGTGAAGGGTGGTCTGACCAGAGGCGTGAAGACCTGGATACTCTCTGGACTGCTTACGTGGCTGGCTACCGGCTTTGCCTTTGGATCTGCACGAGGTTTAATCAGCGTAGACTTGGAGAAGACGGTGAGACCCAACCAGGGTACGCGACAGGCGCTAAGAACAGCCATCGCCTTTGGGGTCATTTCTGGAATGCTTGCGAGTCTCGCACTTGGTCTGACCATAGGATCGGAGTGGGGACTCATCTCGGGCCTAATCGTCGGGTTGTGGCTCGGATTTAGCTCCGGTGGTATTGCTGTCATTCAGCACTTGGTTCTCCGTTTCATCCTATTCCGCGACAACCACCTGCCTTGGGATCTCCTTTGCTTGCTTAACCATGCCCGGGACTGCATCCTTATGCGCAAGGTAGGCGGGGGCTACATCTTCATTCATCAGCTGCTGCAAGAGTATTTCGCATCGCTGTACGAAGAGGAATACACTTAACGGAGCTCTATGAACTCAGAAACTAAGTCAGCCATCAAATCCCTCGTCCTCGACCTGCGCCACACCCTCGAGGACGAACTCGCCATTGCCCTCCGTCGCTACGGCGTCTTCACCGACCGCAACTGGTCGCTGGAGGCGCCGCCCGACCGCCTCACCGAGCCCCGCGACCGCGAGATCTGGCGCCGCGTCGTCACCGTGGTCAAGCAACGCATGCAGGAGGGCCGCACCCTCCAAGATGCCAGCGTGCTTGCCACAGCAAGCCTAGACTACGTCCGGGAATCGGCCTTCACCTTCCTCAACCGACTGGTGGGGCTGAAATGCCTGGAGGTGCGCGGCATCATCGACGAGGTGATCACCACCCGCGACATCTATGGCGGGCGGAGCAAGGCCCACCGCGACTACCGCGAGGAGCACCCGCGCGAGGCCCGGGCAGCTGACGATGCCCTGCCCGCCTGCCTCGAATCGGTCTGGCGCCACGTCAACGACGAGATGATCGGCTACCTCTTCGACCCCGACGACGACCACAGCCTGGTCTGGCCGCGCTACGCCGTGCTCAAGGACTGCATCGCCAAGATCAACAGATTGGACGAAGAGGCGTGGGCCGAGGATGAGATCATCGGCTGGATCTACCAGTTCTACAACGCCCGGGAGAAGGAGGCGATCCGCAGCCGCGGCAAGCCCCAGACGCCCCACGACGTCGCCGTCATCAACCAGTTCTTCACCCCGCGCTGGATCGTCAAGTTCCTGGTCGATAACACCCTGGGTCGACTCTGGCTGGAGATGCACCCCGGCAGCGAGAGGGTGCGTGAGAAATGCGACTACCTGGTCCCGGAGCCACTGGCAGAGGCAGAGGTACAGGGAGACGGGGGGACAGGGCGACACGGAGAGGGGGAGGCGGAGAAGGTCGGCGATGGCAAGGGAGATTTCCAGCTCGATCCGGATTCACCGATCAATAACCCGGAGGCGGAGCCACAGCGGGTGGAGAAAGCCGTGCCGCGTATACGGCTGCTGGATCCCGCTTGCGGAACGATGCACTTCGGGCACTACGCGATGGAAGTGTTCGAGGCTATGTACCGCGATGCCCGCGATTGGGGCCACCTGCAGATCGAGGACTGGGAGATTCCCGCCGTCATCCTGGAGAACAACCTCTTCGGCGTCGACATCGACCGGCGCGCGGTGCAACTGGCGGCCCTGAGCCTCTTCATGAAGGCTCGCACGATGCATCCCGAGGCTCGCGTCCGACAGGTCAACTTAGTCGCGGCCGACGCCACGCTGCCCGACAGCGATGTGCGCGAGACGTTCCTGGAGCGCTACGCCAAGACGCCCCGGGTGCAGGAGGCCTTCGCCCAGGTGCTCGACGACATGGACCAGGTGGCGGAGCTCGGCAGCCTGTTGCGCGTGGAGGGGCGGCTGCGCGAGCTGCTCAGCGACGCCGGGCGCGCCGCCGGCAAGGAAGCGATAAAGGCACTCGATCCCCGCGGACAGCGGGACTTGCCCGGGATGGAGCCCCCGGTGCGCCAGATGGGGCTGGCCGATCTGGCCGACGACGAGGAGCAGGCCGCGGCATGGACACCCCAGTACACGCTGCGGGAGCTGCGGGAGGATCTGCGCGCCTTCGCCCGACGGGCACTGGACGAGCACGACCTCAACGCCCAGCTCTTTGCCACCGAGGCTGACAAGGCCGTGCGGCTGCTCGACGTGTTGATGGCGGACTACGAGGTCGTTGTGATGAATCCTCCTTTCGGCGACACTATGTCTGACGCGCAGAAACACTTGAAGAAGCTTTATCCTCACTCATACAAGAATCTGCTTTGCACCTTTCTCGACAGAGGCAAGTCGCTGACCCACGAGAAGGCAGGCTTTGTAGGCGCTATTGTCGATAAGTCATCGACTTTGAGGTCAACTTACGAAGGTTTTCGGGACCATGTCATTGTTCGAGAGGGAGCACTAGTGTCAATGGTAGACCTGGGGTGGGGAGTGCTCGATGACGCGAATGTAGAAACCGTGACAGTCGTCCTCGAATCCGCTAGTAGAACTGCAGAAAGATCCACAGCTTTCCTCAGAGTCGCTGATCAGAACCCAAGCTACAAGCGAAGTAGAATCGAGCTACTCCTCGACTGTATGAACGCGGAGCAACAATCTGACGATTTCTTTGTGATTGATCTCAATGAGTTCAGTACCTTTCCCAACAAGGCGCTGTCCTATTGGGTACCTGCATCGGTGCGCAGACTGTTCCGCGACCATCCACCGATGGACCCGAGGATCGCGAAGGCAACTGAGGGAATCAAGCCTGCGGATGCTGCTAGGTTCATTAAGTACTGGTGGGAAGTACGTCACGGAGACATTGGGGGACCCGACGCGAAATGGGCACTTGTCTCAAATGGTGGTTACTACTCACCCTTCTACCGAACTATCACCGAGATCATCCTCTACGAGAACGATGGGCAAGAAATCAAGAACCACAGAAATGCAAAGGGACAGAAGAGCTCTCGAACTACAGCGGAGGAATTCTACTTCCGAAGCGGGATTACTTACGGAAAGCGGACGAATTTCCTTAGCGTACAGCGACTAGAGCGCAACCAGCTATTCACCAACGAAGGACACGCAGTATTCCCTCACGACCCGGAAGACACGTGGCATCTCATTGCCCTGTTGAACTCGCAACTCCTGCAGTTCACAATCAACACAATATGTGGTCAGCACAAGGCGGTCGGATATGTACGTCTGCTCCCGTACGTTGAGCCTACAGGGGCTACCAGACAAGGACTGAAGCACTGTTCGCGATGGGGCTATGACATTAAGAGGGCGTGGGATACTGGCAACGAAATCTGTACCCGTTTCAACCGACCCTGGCTGGTCCAGCTTACTCGACTAGAAGACGATGACTTCGTCACGGGGCTAGGCCGTGTCCTGGAGCTGCTTGGCGACTATGGACTGGAGTGTGATCCCTCAGAATCGGTCACGCTCAAATCGCTGCTGGATACCGTCCGCGCCATCGAGAGAGCTGCCGATGCTGGCTTGCAGCGCTTGCAGGTTGAGATCGACGAGGCTGTCTACGATCTCTACGAGATCAGTGCGGAGGACCGTCGGCTCATTCAGCGGGAATTGGGAGAACGTCCTCCCGAGGTGGTTTGGCCCGAGATGGATGGAAAGTCCGACCGCAAGAAGCGCGAGGAGCACGTGAAACGCTTCTTCTCCTACTTTGCCCTGCAGGCCGTCCGGGAAGACGAGGACGGCATCGTCCCCCTGGCCGGCTGCGGCGGCCGCGAGCCGTATCTGATGGACCGTGTGCGCGCCAAACTCGAGGAGACCTTTGGCGCCGCCACGGCCTATGAGCTGGAGAAAGAAGCCGCCGACTACATCAACCGGGACCTGGAGACCCAGCTGCACACCTACTTCTTCCATCACTTCCACGTCGATCTGTACAAGAAGCGTCCCATCCTCTGGCATTTGACCAGCGATAAGAAGACCTTCGCCGTGATGCTCGACTACCACCGGCTGGATGGGGACACCCTGCCCAAGGTCCGCTCGCAGTACCTCTGGCCGCAGATGGAGTCGGTGCGGACCCGTCTGGCGGCCGCCCGAGTCGAGGAGTCCGTGGCCACCATCGCCGAGCTGGAGGAGGAACTGGAGGATCTGAAGGCCTTCGAGGAGCGCCTGGAATCCGTCATCCAGGGCACGGTGAAGGTGAAGCTGCCCAAGTGGGCCAACGGCCCCTACCGGAACGGGGAGCCGCCCTACGACCCCGATTTGAACGATGGCGTCAAGGTCAACCTGCTGCCGATCCAGAAAGCGCGGCTGCTGCCCGTCAAGCGGGTGGTATGATATGGACAGGATGAACAAGATTGACAAGATAGACAAGAATCCTGAGAATCCTGTAAATCCTGTCAAGAATCCAGAAGGCACAGCTGCTGCCCACCAAGCGGATCGTGTGATATAGACAGGATGAACAGGATTGACAAGATGAGTAGAAATCCTGGTAATCCTGTCAATCCTGTCAAGAACTCCCGAAGACGATATGAAAGACGAAGAACTGACCAAAACCATCATCGGGTGCGCCTTCGACGTGCATAACGCGTTGGGAGCTGGCTTCCTGGAGCAGGTCTATGAAAACGCCCTGCGCATCGAATTGACGAAGCGCGGTCTGCGGGTCAGGCAGCAGGCGCCGATTGAGGTCCACTACGACGGCCAGGTCGTGGGCAGCTACTACGCCGATCTGTGGGTCGAGGAACGCGTCATCGTGGAACTCAAGGCCGTTCAGAAGCTCGCCAAGGCCCACGAGGTGCAGCTGGTCAACTACCTCTCCGCTACGGGGGTGGACACGGGGTTGTTGCTCAACTTCGGCCCGTCTGTCGAGGTGAAAAGCAAGTTCCGGGAGTACAGACCTCGGAGTACGTGAGTCTGAAGGAGGATGAGACGGCAAGATGAACGGGCATCATCCTGCAAATCCTGTTCATCCTGTCCATAACAAGCTATGTTAATCAAGACCCTTACTCAAGCCTTCAACACTTATTTTGAACGCAGCGGAGATCATCACACGATCCTCTGGTTCGATCCCAAGCGCGAGTGGGAAGGGCTGTTGCCTCACCTCCGGGCGCGCCTGCCGCTGCTCGTCTACCAGGGGAGCTTGCTAGAGCTACGGTACCAGCTTGTGGAGCGGTCGCCGGATGAGCGCGCCGTCGTCTATCTGCCGTTCGAAAAGCTCCAGTTGACCAGGCGCGGCGAAGCTGAGTATATGCGTCCCTTCATCTATACGTCAAAGGTGTTCGATGACTCGATCGAAAGCGTCCTACGGGATCAGGGCATCGAGCTACCTGCATCGCACGCCAAGATGCGCGACATCCGGCCTCACCTGCCGGCGCTGGCCGTCGCCTCGCTGGGCAAGGGACGAGCCTTCTGGAAGGGGCTGGACAACGTCGAGGCCGTCCTGGGGCGTCTCTTCCCCGACTTCGAGGACCGCATGATGCAGCTACTGGCCGCTCCCGAACGGACCGCGCGTGAGTTGGAGCAGCAAGAGCAGCGCGAGGCCTTCTTCACGCTTCTGGAGAGCGAGTACGGCGTGATGCCCCCGGAGGAGGGCATGGAGGATGGTTGGGCGGACCGCTTCACCGCGACGCTCTGCCTGGTCGAGACCTTCGTCGCGGCGGACGAGCCGGCCGACTTCCCCTTCAAGGAGGCGCTTCCCGACCCGGTCCACTGGGACCGCTGCCGCGACTTCCTCCGGACGTGGCAGCGGGACGAGATGCTGAACAACGCCTTCGCCCAGCGCGCCAGGGCCATCGATGAGCGGTATGGTCTCGCCTCGTGGGTGAAGAGTCTGCCAGAGGCCCCGAATGTCAGCGGGTTCCTCAACGTGGAGAGGGCGATCTGGGAGCGCATGCGGGAGCGGCTCGATGACGTCTCAACCAAAGCTGGCGCGATAGCCTTCTGCCGCGCCCGTCGCGCGACCTTCCGCGAGCGAGCCCGGGGCTTCTGGGCGCGAGAGGGGAGTATTCCAGGCTGGACGACGCTCAATACCATGGCGGAGGTCGTCATCGGCGCCGACGATGCGCTGAACGAGCTCGCCGGCTATGACGCCGCATCCGCCGTCGTCGACTGCTACACGCAGTCTTGGTGGCGCGTTGATCGCGGCTACCGCCGCTTCCGCGATCACGTGAACCGGGGCGTAGGCCAGCTTGACGCTGCGCGCAAATGGACCCAACACATCTACCGGGACTTCTTGGAGGCCGTCAACGCACACTTCAGCGAGATGGTCTGGCAAGAGGGCCAGTGGCCGCCGGAGGGCATGGCCCTCGGCGCGGATAACTTGTGGGCGACGACATCCACAGGCAGTCGTGGACGCCGGGCGGTGATCATCGTGGACGCGCTGCGCTACGAGCTGGGGCAAGAACTGACGGCGAAGCTGCAGCCCAGCCCGCAGGCGACGCCCGGTGCGGCGTTAAGCGCACTGCCATCGGTCACGGCGCCGGGGATGGCCACGCTCCTGCCGGGCTGGTCCGACTTTGAAGTGGACTACGGAAGTGGGGCGTGGTCGATCACTGCACCGGGCTTCAGAGGGAACATCGCGGACAAGAAGGGCCGTCTGGCGTGGCTGGAGCACTGTCTGGAGAGCGTCATTTTCTTCAATCTCGAAGAATGGCTGAAAACGCCGCTAGACCAGGTGACGAAGGGTGCCGATTGGATCGTCATCAGCTCCACCGAGATTGACGCTGTCGGCGAGGGGGCCGGGCCTGTCACCTGGTACACCACCGAGGTGCTGCTGCAGCGTCTTGAGCAAGCCGTTCGCCGCCTGCTGGCGCTGGACTGCGCCGAGATTCACGTGGTCTCCGACCACGGCTTCCTCCTGCGGGAGGACGTGCGGGAGAGCGACAAGGTCACAGTGGACGTTCCCTCTGACCAATTGCTGAAGCGCTCGGAGCGGTATCTCCTGCTGCGCGATCCCGATCGGTCGGCCATCGACCTGCCAACCCTCCCCGTGGCGGGCAGCGACGACTTGGTGGCCGTCTTCCCGCGGGGGATCGGCTGCTTCTTCACGCCGGGCGCCTACGACTACATGCACGGCGGCATCTCTCTCCAGGAGGTGATCACCGCCCACGTCACCGTGCGTCAGTCGGTAGCCGAGCGACCTGTCAGCGTGGACTTGGAGCTAGTCGGTGGCACGGAGATCCGCAACGCCATCTTCAAGGTACGGTTGAAGCCCCAGGGCGTCGACCTGCTCAGCCGCGCCCGTCGCGTCGAGATCGACATCGCCTCGGCGGGCGAGCGCGTGTCGCAGACGTGGGAGGCAGTGGTCAATCGAGATGTCGTCGAGAAGTCGCTGCGCCTCTCCTCCCAGATGGGCCTGAGCGAGGGGGAAGCCGTCGCTGTACGCGTGCGGGATGCCGACACGGGCGAGCTGCTGGCCCAGCAGCCGGCGGTGGTGCAGGTCGATCTGGATTGGTAGGCTCGGCGGTGCTAGGGGCTACGGTAGATCTCGTGCGTGCCGATGTTGCGAAAGACAAAGACGGTCTCGCCGGTGTCTGGATCCTGTTCGATGTGGAACGTGAAGACGTATTCGCGGGTCACGTGTCCTTCCCAGATGTCGGGATACCCCTGCATCTTGCGGATGCGCAGTGAGGGATGAAATGGAGGGTCTTGTGCTCCTCGTTGGAACAGCCGAAAGGCCTTTCGTTCTCTCTCCTTTACGTGCTCAGGGAGCTTGGCGTAGGCTTTCCAGAACGGCTCGGTGGGCTGAAACTTCACGTCAGATGCTGGGGCTATTGGGCGTCGAGGAAATCGATCATGTCGTCCATGGTGTCGAAGGTGCGCACTCGGCCCTCGGCGACGGCCTCGTCGGCCTCCTGTTCTTTGGCCTGCCACTCGGGTGTCCAGAAGTAGCGCTGCTCCACCGCGGTCAACAGGGCCTCCGACACGATGCGCTGAACCTTGGCCCCATCTCCGGCTTCGGTCAGAGCTTCCAACGCCCTGTGGATGGCCTCCCGCTGATCGGCCGGCATCTCCACCACCAGCCGCGGGCGGTCAGGCGTGCTCTCATCGATGGTGACAACTGGCTTAGACATCATAATCCTCCTGGAAAACCTCGTGTCGCGCTTGCGACAACCACAAATGAAGTATAGCACACCCGGTGGCGGCGTCAAGACGCTGTGCAACCGAGGAGTGATCCGAAGCGAGCTGCTATGAGCGAACCAATCAAAGACGCACCGATGATGGACCCGCTGGATGAGAAACTGACCACCCACTTCCCAGGGAGAGTGGTGCGCAAGGACCTGGTGCGGCAGACGAAGACCGGCTTCAACGTCCCGGTCTATGTCCTGGAGTATCTGCTGGGCAAGTACTGCTCCTCAACCGATCCTGAGATCATTGATCAGGGGCTGGAGTACGTGCGCGATACGCTCAGCCAGAACTACGTGCGCGCGGACGAGAGCGAGAAGATCAAGTCGATGACGCGCGAGTCTGGCACCCACCGCATCATCGACAAGGTCAAGGTGCGGCTGGTGGAGACGGAGGACAAGTACTGGGCGGAGCTGACCAACATGGGCGTGAAGTACGTCAACGTCAGCGAGGCCGCGGTGCGGCAGTACGACAAGCTGCTCGCCGGCGGCATCTGGGCCATCATCGACCTGCGCTACGACGCCACCTTCCAGCATCGGGGGCAGACGCGGCCTTTCATCATCGAGAGGCTGAAGCCGATCCAGCAGCCGAGCACCGACTTTAGCGATCTCTACGCGACCCGCGCTGCGTTCACCCGCGACGAGTGGCTGGACACGCTCATCCGCTCCATCGGGATGGAGCCCACCCATCCCGACCTGACGCACCGCACCAAGCTGCTCACGATAATGCGCTTAGTGCCCATGGTCGAGGCCAACTTCAACCTGATCGAGCTGGGGCCGCGCGGCACCGGCAAGAGCTACGTCTACCGCGAGCTTTCCCCGTACGCCATCCTCATCTCCGGCGGCCAGACCACGGTGGCTCAGCTCTTCATCCACCTGGGCACCGGGCGCGTGGGCCTGGTGGGGTTGTGGGACGTGGTCGCGTTCGACGAGGTGGCCGGCGTCCGCTTCAAGGACCCCAACGGCATTCAGATCCTTAAGGACTACATGGAATCAGGCAGCTTCTCCCGCGGCAAGGAGGAGGTGCCGGCCGACGCCTCCATCGTCTACAACGGCAACATCGACGCCGACATTGAGAGCATCCTCAAGACCTCGCACCTGTTCCAGCCCCTCTCGCCCGAGCTGCAGGACATGGCCTTCATCGACCGGCTCCACTTCTACCTCCCGGGCTGGGACCTGGGCAAGATGCAGCCCGAGTACTTGAGCGATCACTACGGCTTCGTAGTCGACTACATCACCGAGGTTTGGCGCGAGATGCGCAAGACCAGCTACAGCGACGCCATCGATCGCACCTTCAGCCTGGGTGGCCACCTCAACCAGCGGGACGTGCGGGCGGTGCGTAAGAGTGTCTCGGGATTGATCAAGCTCCTTCATCCCGATGGCAATTTCGATAAGGATCAGGTGGAGGAGTACCTGGTGCTGGCGCTGGAGGGTCGGCGGCGGGTCAAGGAGCAGCTCAAGAAGATGGGCGGGCTGGAGTACTGGGCCGTCAACTTCTCCTACCTGGACAACGAGACGCATCAGGAGACCTTCGTCACCGTGCCCGAGCAGGGTGGCGGCGGTCTGATACCGCCGGGCCAGCCCAACCCAGGGGTCGTCTTCACCATCGGCGTCGATCGCGACCAGGATCGCCACGCCATCTTCCGCGTGGAGACCCAGGCGCTAAAAGGTAGGGGCAGCACGAGGATCACCGGCGCGCCCTCGCGAGCGATGAAGGACGCTATCAAGACCGCCTATACCTTCTTGCGCGGGCACAGCCGGCGTCTGGGGATCTCGAAGGATCCCAACGAATACGAGTTCCACGTGCAGATCGTCAATCTGATGCAGTCTAAGGAGGGCAGCGAGACGGGTGTCGCCTTCTTCATCGCTATGCTCAGTGCGCTGCTTGAGAAACCGGTGCTGGAGCAGTTGGTGGTGCTGGGCGAGATGAGCATCCACGGCAGCCTGCTCAAGGTGCCCGCGCTGGCCGAACGGCTGCAGCTGGCGATGGACAACGGCGCCAAGCGCGTGCTGATCCCCTCGGAGAACAAGCGCGACTTCGCCGATGTGCCCAGCGACGTGCTGGACAAGCTGCAGATCATCTTCTTCTCGGATCCGGTGAATGCGGCGTTCCGGGCAATGGGGGTGGAGTGAGGCCAGGATGTCGACACGCTGAAGCGTCCTCTTTTCTTGCATTTTCGAGGAGGGCAATTTGATTAGAATCGATTATGTGTTGTCACAGGAGAACGTCCCTGTCACAGGAGAGAGGGTCACCAACTATATGTTGGTCAAACTGTTCCCCGAAGCTTGTGCAGAGGCTTATTCGCTACCGTTGAATATCTCGCTCGTCATTGATAACAGCGGATCTATGTATGGGGATGATAATCGCATAGCTCACGCTATTGAAACGGCAAGTCACCTCGTCGACGCGTTGGGCCCTCGCGATACGGTTTCCGTCGTGGGCTTCCACAGCCGGGCAAAGACCTTTCAAACCAGCACGCCAGTAGAGGCAAAGAGCAGGATCAAGCAGGTGATCCGCTCAATCACCTCGTGGGAATCCGGTGGAACCCGTATGGCCGAGGGTATGAAGAACGCTTGTGCAGAGATCCACCGCAGTCTATCCTCTGACCGAGTCAACCAAGTGCTGTTGCTCACCGATGGAGAGACACGATCGGAATCGGAGTGTGAGCGGATTGCCAAAGTAGAAGGCAAGAATGGCATAGCCTTCTCGACCTTCGGTGTAGGCGACGAATGGAATAGACCTCTACTTGAGAGAATTGCGAGTCTGAGTGGAGGAGATTGGTACTATATCGATCATCCTCAAGACACCGCCGCGGAGTTCAAGAAAGAAGCTCTGGGGCTTCAACAGACCGTTCTCAACACTGTGGTTCTACAGACGGTTCTAAGACGCGGTGTCAAGGTCAGGAAAGCCCGGAAGGTCGAGCCTTCTATCGCCGACTTGGTGGTCGAGAGGGTGAGAGACGGCGAGTTGGCTGTGAAGATAGGGGCGATGCAGAGGAACAAGCCCGTGTTCCTGTTGTTTCAGCTCAGTCTTCCGGCGAACGAACCAAGAAGGTATCGGATCGCGGATCTGTTTGCCATGTACGATTCACCGGCATCGGCTGGTGGACGCGGAAGCACAGAGAAGGTCAGAGTCATCACCAAATACACCACGGATCCCTCCCAAATAAACCAGAATGGTGAGGTGCTACGATATGTGGATGCGGAGCACGTCGATGTTACGGTCAAGAAGGCTACAAGATTGGCGGAGCAAGGGAAGAAGGACAAGGCTACCCGGTTGTTGTCAGCGGCCAGGCAAGTGTCTGAGCGAACAGGGGATAGGAAGAAGACGCAGCTGATCGAAGACGCTCTTAGAGAACTGGGGGCAAGCGGGAAGATCGACCGAAAGACCCAACTGGCCATGGAGGATCAAGCGAGGAAGACGCAACTGATGTCGGAGGACGAAATTGAGGTCACAATTGGCGACAACGCCGAAACTGTCGCAATGGGTAAGGAGACTAAGCAGACGGAAGATGGGTTATTCGCTGTGCCGAATCCGACGAGGTACAGCGATGTTTCATTTCCTAGCCACACGATTGTGCAGCAGACAGAAGCGCTCAGGGTCGCTATTGCCCTGGAGCCAATCTCCAACCAATCCGCTGAACTCGCTTTGGAGGTGCCATCCGATGATGAAGAACCGATAAAGGTTGATGCCTGTTTAGCAGTTTCTCCGCAGAGTTTTGACTTGAAGAGTCCCAGTGTACAAACAATCGAAGTCCCATTTGATGAAGACTCAGCGCCCGTCATCTTCAAGCTTGTGCCCAAGAGCGTGGGGCGAAAGACGATAGGCGTTGAGTTCTTCCAGGACACTCGCTACCTGGGGCGGGCGGAAGTGCAGACTACTGTGGAGGAGAAGCTACGGGAGTCTCACCCAGTCTCTGCACATGTGGCTCTCGCCCTGCGTCCACAGCAGTTGGCACCGGATCTGACGATTTACATCGAAGAGATATCGTTAGAGAAAGAGCGTCGCCTCTACCACTTTCTCCTGCTTTCCCCGATCCACGAACTCAACCTGAGTTTTGAGGAAGCGGGGGAAGTCGAGCTGCAAGCGCCGCCAGAGGTCTACTTCGAGGGACTGTTTGCTGAGATGAACGACTGGCTGGGAGAGCCCGATGTGGACGACGATCTCTTCTTCAAGCGCCTCAGCAGCCTGGGCGCCAACCTCTACGATCAGTTGTTCCCGGAGAAGCTCAAGCGCATCTACTGGGAGAAGCTGCGCGATGAGGTGGGGACCGTACAGATCATCTCCGCCGACCCCTGGATTCCCTGGGAGCTCGTCCGTCCATACCACCCGGAGACGCTGGGTGAGGACAGTTTCCTTTGCGAGCAGTTCGCCCTCACGCGCTGGCTGGCCGGGCCGTCCTCGCCCGATGTCATTGATCTCCAGAGAATGGCACTGGTTGTGGCGGCGTCGGACCTATCAGCCGCCGCAGACGAGGCAGCTGCCTTGAGAAGACTCCCTGGTGTTGAAGTGAAGGACGTGTCGCCATCGCTCCTGGATATCTATGGTCTCCTGGAGAAAGGTGGCTTCCAGGGCTTACACTTCGCCTGCCACGGTGAGTACGACCGTCAGAACCCTGATCAATCGGTGGTCCTTCTGGAAGCCGGGCAGCGCTTCCGCCCTAACGACATCGCCGGCAAGAAACGCACCTTTGGCCATGATGAGCCGTTGGTCTTCCTCAATGCATGTGAGACGGGCCGCGCCGGGTTGTCATTGACAGGACTGGGCGGCTGGGCGAAAGCCTTCATTGGAGCCGGAGCTGGGGGCTTCGTCGGGTCGACTTGGGAGGCCCACGACGAGTCAGCCTACAACTTCGCAGTAGCGTTTTACGGCTATCTACTTGGCGGTGAGACCGTTGCAGAGGCCGCACGGCTCGCCCGTCGGGAGATCCGCCGCGCAGGGGATCCGACCTGGCTCAGTTACACGGTGTATGCGAACCCGTTAGCGCGGCTGGCGGCGCGAACTGATCAAGGGAAGGATCTCAACAGCCAAGCTAACACCGACTCCCGCTGACCGACTTCGCCAGTCGACAAGGCATATAAGAAAGACGAGGGCCACGAAGACTGACATTGATTCAGACTGCCCCGTCTTCTTGCCACTAGCACACCTAAAATGGGAGCCAAGCAATGAGGTTCATTCACACTGCCGACATCCACCTCGGCTATCAACAGTACGGATCCGAGGATCGCTTCGACGACTTCAGCAAGGTCTTCCTGCACATCGTCGACCAAGCTGTCCAGCGGAACGTCGACTTCGTCCTGCTGGCCGGCGATCTGTTCGAGAAGCGGAAGGTGGACCCGATGGCCATGCGGGTGGCCATCCAGGGGCTGCAGACGCTGCGCGATGCGGACATCCCCGTGCTGGCCGTCGAGGGTAACCACGAGCGCTCCTACTATCGCAACCAGTACACCTGGATCGACTTCCTCGACGCGATGGACTACTTCCAGTTGCTCGACCCGAAGTTTGAGGACGGCCGGGCGGTGCTGGAGCCCTGCGGGGAGGCCCGGGGCGCCTACGTCGACCTCCCGGGTGGTGTCCGTGTCTACGGACTGAGATACTACGGCGCATCGACGGCCAAAGTCTTCGGTATGTTCGCCGACGCGGTTGCTGCGGTCGATGACGATGACGTAAGTTTCTCGATATTGATGGCCCACGCCGGCGTGGAAGGGCAACTCCCCCACTACTCGGGGACGCTGAGGTACAACGCTATGGCCCCGCTTCGGGACCACATCGACTATCTGGCCCTCGGTCACATCCACAAACCTTACGAGCTGGATGGCTGGATCTATAACCCCGGCTCCCCGGAGACCTGCGGGATGGACGAGGTGGCGTGGCCTGAGCGCGGGTACTACCTCGTGGAGGTGACGCCAGATGGGAATCCCAGCCACGAAGCTGAGCTGATCGTGCCGCCGCGCCGCCCCTTCCACCGACTGCGACTGGAGGTGGACGGGTTCACCGAGCCCAATCAGCTCTACGATGGCGTGCGAGCGCTAATCCGGCAGCAGGATGATGTCATCACACGCAATCCTCAACCCGTGATCGAGCTCATCCTAAGCGGCGTGCTGCCCTTCAACCGCTTTGACCTCGATCTCGATCACGTGGAGGATCTGCTGGAGGAGGCGTGGTCGCCGCTGATCACGCGAGTGAAGAACCGTGCCACCCCGTCTGAGTTTGAGATAGACGTCGACACCGAGGCGGCTCGTCCGGAGCTGGAGCGCGGCATCGTCCAGGAGCTGCTGGAGCGCGATGCGCGCTTCCGTCCAGCAGCTGAGGCGTGGACGAAGGTGGCGCTCGACCTAAAGCACATGATGCTGGAGGGCAGCCCTCCGCAGGCCGTGATCGACGCCCTGCGTGAGGCGAAGGCCGAGATCTCGGTAGCGACTGAGGAGGCGTAGGATGCAGATCATCGGGGTCGACCTGGAGAACGTCAAGAGCTACGAACGAGAAAGCGTCCGCTTCACGCCGGGCACGAACGCGATCTGCGGCTACAACGGCGCGGGCAAGAGCACCATCCTGGAGGCCATCGGGTTCGCTCTCTTCGACGCTCTCGCCGTCAACCAGGATCAGTTCGTGCGCGAGGGGGAGAAGACAGCCACCGTCACGGTCCACGTCGCCGGAGACGACAGCCGGCCCTTCCAAGTGGTGCGCAAGTGCGGCAGCACCAGCCAGTACTATGTGTACGATGCGGAGATCGATCAGAAACTGACCGACGGCAAGGCCGACACGATGGGATGGCTGCACGCGTTCACGGGGGTGGAGCGAAGCGGGGACCTCTCGGCCCTGTTCCAGGACGCCGTAGGGGTGCCGCAGGGGCTACTGACCGCAGCCTTCCTCGAGACGGCCAGCAGGCGGAAGGACATCTTCAACCCTTTACTGCGCGTGGACGAGTACGAAGAGGTTTGGGCGGCGTTGCGGGAGCCAGCGAGGTGCCTGAGGGAGGACATCGCGGAAGAGAGGGAACGCATCGCCCGGCTGGAGGGTGAGGTCAAGGCACTGCCAGCGGAGAGGGAGAGAGCAGAGAAGCTCAGCGCGGCCATCGCAGAGGACGAAACGGCGCGGGCGGAGGCTCAGGCTGAGTTGGACAACGTGACGGAGCGGAAGGAAGCGCTGGCCAAGGTCAAGCAGCAGCTGGAGAGCCTGGAGCGGGACGTAACAGAGGCCGAGGGCAAGGCAGAGACGCGGAAGGCGGAGTGGAAGAGCGCCAAGGATGCCTTGAGGCAGGCAGAGGAAGCCCAGACGGTGGTGTCGGAGACGGAGGAGGGGCACGAGGCCCACCTGGAAGCTCAAGAGCAGCTGGATAGGTTAGACGAGGAGCGGGACGAGCGTGATCGCCTGAAGGACGAGCATCAGGCCTGTGACAAGGCGCTGGCACTGGCTAAGCAGCAGATCACGCGGCTGGAAGCGGAGCTGGAGGAGATTGCCGAGGCGGAAGAGACGCTTGAGAGACTGAAGCCGAAGGTGCAACTGCAGAATGCGCTGGAAGAGCAGCTGGACGAGGCCAAGCGGGCGGCCGACCGCCTGGAGGAGAGGCGGGAGACGCTGGAGGAGAGGCAGAACCACCTGTCCCAACTGGAGGAGCAGCTCGCCGACGTGGAGGAAGGGCTCGAGGAAGCGACCGAGGTCGAAGAGGCCATAGAGCGGCTGAAACAGGATCTGGAAGAGAGCGGACAGAAGCGAGACCGGCTGACGTCAGAGGTGGCCGGGTGCGAGGCGAAGCTGGACCAGGTGCGCGAGCAGACAGAGACGCTGGCATCCACAGAGGAGGCGACGTGCCCGGTCTGCGAAGGTCCCCTGACACCGGACCATCGCGCCGAGCTCCTGGAGCGCAACCGCGCTATGGAGGAGGACCTTGAGGAGGCATTGGAGGGTCTCCGAGGCGAGAAGGCCGAGGTGGAGGAGGCGGAGCAAGACCTGCAGGCGAGGCTCGATAAACGACAAGCACGGCTGAAGACGCTCCCACGGCTGGAGGAGAGGACGAAATTGTCCGATCAGATCACGTCCGAGCAAGAGGCTGTTGGGAAGGTGGAGAAGGAGATCGAGGATGTGGCGGATGCCGCAGCCAAGGTGGAGCAGCTGAGCGACGATCTTGAGAACCTGGGGGATCCGCGACGCACGTACCGGCGTGCAGAGGACACGGCCCAGAGGCGGGAGGACGTCGAGAACGAGCTGGCCCAGGCCGAAGAGGAGGTCGTCGAGCTGAGCGGCCAACTCGGCGCGCTGGAAGAAGACCTGGGCGCCTACGAGGACCTGGACGAGCGCATCGAGACGCAGCGGAAGGCGCGCGACAGGCACACGGAGGACTACGAACGGTACGTGGCCCACATCCGCGAGGCTGAGACGCTGGAGGAACGGCAGCAGAAGGTCACGGAGCAAGAAGAAGCTCTGGCCGCCGCGCAAGCCGAGCTGGACCGTCTGGCGGAGGAGCGGGACACGGTCGCCGAGGCCTACGACGCTGAGGCTTATGAGGAGCTGCAGGAGGCCTACGATGACCTCCGCGACACGATAGCCACCCTGGATGAGGGGCTCCGTCGCCAGAGGAAGCAACTCGAAGAAGCGGAGAAGCGGATCGAGCATCTCACTGAGGTGGAGGACAAGCTGGAGCAGGCCCAAGTGGAGCTCGTTGAATTGAAGGAGCTCCTCTCGCTGATGGAGTTTCTGCGCCAGGTGGTGCGGGACGCCGGACCGAAGGTGACTCAGGCCTTGGTCAAGGTGATCTCGGCCCAGGCGGCAAGGCTGTACGCCGATATCATGGCCGATCGCAGCGCACGGCTGGACTGGACGGAGGACTACGAGATCATCCTCAAATCCGACGGGCGGGAGCGTGGGTTCAAGCAGCTCTCCGGCGGGGAGCAGATGGCGGCCGCGCTGGCGGTCCGCCTGGCGCTGCTGAAAGAAGTATCGGCCATCGATCTCGCTTTCTTCGACGAGCCAACGGCCAACCTCGACGACCGTCGCCGGGACAACCTGGCCGAACAGATCCTGAACGTGCAGGGCTTCTCCCAGCTCTTCGTCATCAGCCACGACGACACGTTCGAGCAGGATACGGATCACGTGGTGCGGGTGGTGAAGGAAGACGGTCGGAGTCGGACGATGGGGGCGTAATGGAGGGAGACGATGCTCCACCGTGAACGCGTGATCGCCGCACTGGAGGCGAAAGCCGACCGGTTCGCTGGCTATCAACTGGGCCTGGACGATGCACAGCGAGCGCTCGAACAGGCACTCGACGACGCGGCGGCTATGGCCCGCGCCGAGATCGAGGCGAGGCTCGAGGGCCTCCCCTCCCCCGGCGCGCGGCCGACCCCCGAGCACGATCAGCACGGGGTGATGGTGCCATTTGATCAGCAATGGGAGAACCACGAGCAGGCGCGGGCCTGGGCCAAGGACGTGCTGCTGGGCGTGCCAACGGCGGCGGTGGATGGGTCGCAGATCACCCCCAGCAAGGAGATCTCGCTGCCGGTGGGCGCGATTCAGATCGGCTGGTTCGTCAATCCGCACGATGCTGAGCAGGACTACACGAAGGATATTGCCTTCGAGATCCTGGCCCCGAACGAGCTGGTGGATGACGAAGAGGGGGTCCTGGGTTTCCCCGATAGAGAGGTCAACGCGCGACGTTTCGTCCAGGAGTGCGAGAAGCTGGTAGCGCTGATCGAGGCGGCCCAAGATGCCGAGGTCAAGCCAGTCTGTTTCTTCGATGGCTCACTGGTGATCTCCTTCGTGCAGCACATGGATTCGGCGCTACAGCACCGCTACGTGGGGGCCGTGATGGCGTTGCTGTCGGCCTCGAAGGCGTGTCGCGTACCGGTCGTCGGCACCATCGACGGGAGCTACGCCAAGGACCTGGTTGCGATGCTCAGTCACGTGTCCGACGTGGAGCTCCCAGGCTCGATCAGCGATGGCGCCGTGTTGCGCCGCCGGATGGATTGGGGCGACCGGAGCGCGGCCTACGTCTGCGCCAGGGAAGACGCGGTGGAGCAGCGATATTATGAGGACATCGTCTTCGTCTACTTGAAGACGACGGCTGACGGCCGACCCGCCAGGCTGGATGTGCCGCGCTGGGTGCTGGAGGAGGGACAGCTGGAGCATGTGGTGGACGTCGTGCGGGCCGAATGCGTGGTGGGGAACGGGTATCCGTATGCGTTGGAGACAGCCGATGCGGTGGCGGTGATCACGCGCCGGGATCGGGAGCAGTTCTATCGGGTGTTCCAGGCGTTCGCGGAGGAGCAGGGGCTGCCGCTGCGGTTCTCACGGAAGGCAACGAGCAAGAGAGGCAGAAGAAGCTAGACTGGCTACATTCGTCGGTGGATAAGGACAAAAGCGAGTGAGGGGTTGCCATGAGACTAGTTCGACTCGAGATTGAGAACTATCGCTCCATCCAGAGCCAAAGCGGGGAGGAGGCCATCACGTTCGGAGGCCGGGACTGCCTTATTGGGAAGAACAATGCGGGGAAGTCTAACATTCTCGAGGCTATCTCCTACCTGCTGGACAAGGAGACCATCTCAGGCGATCATTACTACAAACGTGACAAATCGCGGACTATCGAGGTCACCGGGTTCTTTCGTGTGGAGGAATCGGACATCGCGCGGCTCACAGAAGATGAGTACGAGGCTGTAGCCAGTTTCATACTAGATGGCTCGGTGATCGGGATCCACCGTGAGACTGACGATTCGGACCTCGAGATCATTGGCTTGTATCCAAGAGAAGAGCGACTTAAGAAAGCAGCTTTCGATCAATTCCTTGAAGCGGCTTGGGCCACCAGGGACGGAAGGACGGACTTCCGGGACAAGATGCTAGAACGGTATCCCGAGCTAGAGGGATACCTGACTGAAGACAAGGAAAAGAACAAGACCGAATGGCCGAGAGCCTATGGGAGATTCGTGGAAGCAAGGCCAGAGGGCGTTGAGTTGGTGCAAGCCGCGGTTTCTCCTGAGCGGGATGTATCTCGAGTCATCGACAAGTTGCTTCCGACGCCAATTGTGGTTCCCGCGGTGAAAGAAGTAACCGACGCAACCAAGACGTCGAGCACTGGCGAATTCGGAGCGCTGTTGAGCAAGCTGTCAGAGGAAGTCGAGGAGGAACTGGATGAGGCCATCGGACAGGCAATGGAAGACGTCTACCGTCGGCTGAACCTCGTATTTGACGAAGAGACAGGTCAGGAAACAGACGAAAGACACGCAGGCGTTAGGGCACTAGAGGATCGAATATCCAGCTACCTGACAGAGACTTTTCAAGAGTTATCCGTCCTCCTGCGTTTCCCAAATCCCGAGAGCCGCGTGATGTTTAGCAACGCACAAGTCCTGATCCAGGAACCTGGTCTCGGACAGATTCAAGTTGAGTGCGTCGGAGAAGGAGTCAAACGCGTTCTTGTTTTCAGTCTAATCCGTACGTTGGCGGACTTGCGACAAGGCAAACTCGAAGTCACTGAGTCACAGAACAAGGATGCGGACGCTATCGAAGAGGAAGAGACACCGCCCAAGCCCCTCATTGTCTTGTATGAGGAGGCGGAGCTTTTCCTTCACCCCGGTATGCAACGCGTGCTTCTTGGAGCGTTTGCCGACCTAGAAGAGGCAGGAGATCAAGTCATCTTCACGACTCATTCCCCATTCATGCTGCAGGCGGATCTGTCTACCATAAACCTGGTCAGGAAACACGCTGACTGCGGAACGCAGGTGATCGGATTCCACGCAGTCCTCGCACAGGAAGACAGCTCAACGAGAAACCGGCTCCTACAGATACAGAATGTGTCATCGTACCTCTTCGCCGACAGAGTGCTACTGGTTGAAGGGGTTTCGGATCGCATTGTACTTAGGAAGCTCGCTCCCAAGCTGAAGCCGGGGTGGGACTTCGAGCAATGTGGGATCCCTGTCTTGCCGGTGACCGGAAAGGGAGATCTTCCCCTGTTCAAGAGCTTCCTTGAATCCCTGGAGATTGCGCCGTTCATCGTCACGGATATTGACGCAGTAAGGACCACAATAGAGAGGCTCTGTACTGGTGATGGTCAAGAAGCAATCAAACAAGCCAAGAATCGTCTATGCGAACACGCTCGGGAACTCGCCGAGATGGGGGAGTTTCAACCGCGGATCAACAAAGGCTACGCGGAGAAGCTTGCCAGTGGGTATCGCTGGAGAGACGTGTTCAACAATCTGGAGGATCTGTACTCGGCGCTGACGGATGGAGGCGAGTATACCGATGAACACCTCGGGTGTTTCGAAAAACTGCTACTGAAGCGCCATGATGATGCAGAGAGGACCGCGCTCCAGTGCGACCGCGATTCCATCTGTGACCTCAGGAGGGAGTTGAAGAGGCTGCTTCTGGGCGAGGGGGTATTACTTCTCAGTGGAGATATCGAGGACTACTATCCAAGTGGGAGCTCTACGGCGAAGGTGAAATCAGCCCTAGCATTTGACCCAGAAGAGCACGAGCCGGAAGAGATCCGCGCGTGCTTTGT
>CAZNRX010000026.1:0-29258 GCA_964575455.1 uncultured Anaerolineales bacterium
GGGGTCGCAGACCCCTTGGAGCGGGGTGGCGGGGTGGCGGAGTGCCGTCGGTCGGGGTGGCAGACCCCTCGGAGCGATATAGCGGGGTGGCGGTGGGGCGGTGTAGTCCGATGGTGCCTTGCACGTTCTGTTCGTGCGAGGCACCTGGAGTTTGGAGGCCCGATGTGCAACGCACCGACGGCAGGTGCGTCGCACCATGGCCGCTCGCTTGCAGTCAGGGTCAGCTGATGTATACTCAGAAGCAACGAAAGGACGAGAGGCCCCGGCGGTATCGCTCAGCACAACGTCGAAAGGGCGTGCATGGTCAACACCTTCAACCAAAAGGCTAACTTCATCTGGTCCATCGCGGATCTGATCCGCGACACGTTCCGGCGCGGACGGTATCAGGACGTCGTCCTCCCCTTCACGGTGCTGCGCCGCATCGACCAGGTGCTGGAGCCCACCAAGGACGACGTCGTAGCGCTCTACGCCAAGTATAGGGATAGGTTCGACGAGGTGCCGCCCGACCTGCTCCGCAAGGCGTCGGGCTACGCCTTCTACAACGTCTCGCCCTACACGTTCGACCGGCTGCTGGCCGACCCCAACAATCTGGCCGACAATCTGAGCCAGTACATCGGCGACTTCAGCCCCAACATGCGCGACGTGCTCCAGAACTTCGACTTCGACAATACCATCGAGCGGCTGGACGAGGCTGGCCTGCTCTACATGGTGATGGAGCGCTTCAACGCGGTCGACCTGCACCCGGAGCGGGTGCCCAACGAGACGATGAGCTACATCTTCGAGGAGCTGATCCGCCGCTTCAACGAGGCGCTCAACGAGAACCCGGGCGAGCACTTCACGCCGCGCGAGATCATCCGCCTGATGGTCAACCTGATCGTCACGCCGGATCGGGAGCGGCTGAGCCAGCCCCACATCATCCGCACGCTCTACGACCCCTGCTGCGGCACAGGCGGCATGCTGACCATCGGCAAGGAGCGCATTCTGGAGTTCAACTCGGACGCCACGATCTACCTGTTCGGCCAGGAGGTCAACCCCCAGACGTACGCGGTCTGCAAGTCGGACCTCTACATGAAGGACCCCAGCGGCCGCGACGCCGAGAACATCGCGCGGGGCTCCACGCTGTCGAACGATCAGCACACGGGCAAGCGCTTCCACTACCTGCTGGCGAATCCGCCCTATGGCAAGGACTGGAAGATGGACCAGGAGGCGGTGGAGCGGGAGGCGCGGCGCGGTCACGCGGGGCGCTTCGGCGCGGGGACGCCGCGCGTGAGTGACGGGCAGCTCCTCTTCCTGCAGCACATGTTGAACCGCATGCGCTCGCCGGAGAAGGGCGGGGGTCGGGTGGCGATCGTGATGAACGGCTCGCCCCTCTTCACGGGGGACGCGGGGAGCGGGGAGAGCGAGATCCGCCGCTGGATCCTGGAGAACGACTGGCTGGAGGCCCTGATCGCGCTGCCGGAGCAGCTCTTCTACAACACGGGCATCGCCACCTACATCTGGGTGCTGAGCAACCGGAAGGCGGCGGACCGCGCGGGCCGGGTGCAGCTCATCGACGCGACCGACCTCTGGGAGCCGATGCGGAAGAGCCTGGGCGACAAGCGCCGCCGCATCAGCGCCGAGCAGATCGGGGAGATCACGCGCATTTACCGCGGGTTGGAGGAGAACGGGCGCTCCCAGTTCTTCGAGACGACAGAGTTCGGCTACCGGAAGGTGCGCATCGAGCGGCCGGTGCGGCTCAACTTCTGCGCGTCGGAGGAGCGCATCCCCCGGCTGAAGGAGGAGCGGGCCTTCCAGAAGCTGACCCAGAGCCGGAAGCGGGATCCCGAGGCGCGCGAGCGGGAGATGGAGGAGGGGAAGCGGAAGCAGGAGGCGATCCTGGCCATGCTGCGCGATATGGCCCCGCTGGTCTACAAGGACGTGCGCTTGTTCCGCAGCGCGTTCAAGCGGGTGGCGAAGGGGCGAGGGATCACGCTCTACGCCGCCATGCGGGACGCCATCGTCGAGGCGCTGGGCGAGCCGGACGAGACGGCGGAGATCCTGGTGGACCGGCAGGGACGCCCCGAGCCGGACACCGATCTGCGCGATTACGAGCGGGTGCCGCTGGATCGCTCGGTGGAGGATTACTTCGCCGAGGAGGTGGAGCCCTACGTGCCGGATGCGTGGGTGGACGAGGAGTACACGGACGAGAAGGACGGCGGTGTGGGGCGGGTGGGGTACGAGATCAACTTCAATCGCTATTTCTACGCGTACGAGCCGCCGCGGCCGCTGGGGGAGATTGAGGCTGATATTCGGGAGCTGCAGGATGAGATTGTGAGAATGTTGCAGGAGATAACGGAGACCGGAGGTGAGGTGGGTCTGGTATGAGCAGTCGCTGGCGGTCCTATCCGACTTACCAGGACACCGGCATCGAGTGGCTCGGGAGGATTCCGGCACACTGGGAGACGAGACGCCTGAAGTACGCTGCCAGAATGAACCCTGAGTCTCTCCACGAAGATACCGACCCTGAATACCCTATGCGATACGTGGACATCGGCAACGTCGATGCTACTGGACGAATACTGGATTTACAGGAGTTTCGCTTCGAGGAAGCCCCGTCTCGTGCTCGGCGCAAGGTGAGGCACGGAGACACGATCATATCTACAGTCCGGACCTACCTACGGGCCATAGCTTTCATCGACGATCCCCCCAGCGACTTGATTGCTTCGACTGGCTTCGCTGTCTTGCGCCCAAACAGGCGTGAGCTAGAACCAAAGTACTTGTGGAGGCTCGTGCAATCTTCTGGCTTCGTTGATGCGGTCGTGGCCAACTCCGTGGGTATCGGTTATCCAGCGATTCCCAGTAATCGATTGGGGGAGCTATCGATCTGGATTCCTCCCTTATCCGAACAGCAGGCTATCGCTGCCTTCCTGGGCCGCGAGACCGCGAAGATCGACGCGCTGATCCGCAAGCAGGAGCGGCTGATCGAGCTGCTGGAGGAGAAGCGCGCCGCTCTCATCAGCTACGCCGTCACCAAGGGCCTCGACCCGGACGTGCCGATGAAGGATTCCGGCATTCCGTGGGTGGGTGAAATCCCAGCGCACTGGGACTTCGCTGCCCTCAAGCACTTCTTGGCTCGGACTCCTGACGCGGTCAAAACTGGGCCTTTTGGCAGCCAGCTGCTTTCCTCGGAAATGCAGGACAGTGAGATAAAGGTCTACAACCAGCGGAATGTCATCGATCGTGACTTGGCCGAAGGGGACAAGTACATCTCAAGAGAGAAGTTTGAGGAACTGGAAGCATTCAGCGTATTGCCAGGGGACATCTTGGTCACCACCCGTGGTACCATCGGACAGTGCGTTACTGTGCCTGAACACGCCGAGTTAGGGATACTCCATCCCTGTCTGATGAGAATCGAGTCCGCTCCAGATGGGCTATTGCCCGATTACTTGATCTTCCTCATTCAAGATAGCTTCCTGGTCCAGACACAGCTTTACCTCATGAGTAATGCGACCACGATTGAGGTGATCTACTCAGATAGCTTGCGACAAGTGATCGTACCTCGGCCTCCGATTAACGAGCAAGTCGCGATTATAGACCGGCTTAACCGCGAGACGGCGAAGATCGACAGGCTTATCGACAAGGCCCAGATGATGATCGAGCGCCTGGAGGAATATCGCACCGCCCTCATCTCGGCGGCGGTGACGGGCAAGATCGACGTGCGGGGGCGCGCGCGGTGTTAGTGCACGACGGCGAAGGAGTGTGGTGCTGGTGATCGGATCTCGCTCCTGCGGAGCGCCAGCGGATCGCGGATCCGCTGGGAGCGGAAGGTGGGCCTGGCGGCGGCGCAGTGGTCGTCCTACGTCGCGGGCCAGCGCACGTCTGTGCTCACGACCAGCTCGGTCCTGTTGGGGCTGGGGGCGGTCTTGATCGCGGGCGGCGTGTTGCTTTGGGTCGCGGCGTCGATGCACTGCCAGAGGGCGGCCAACGCGGACGGGGTGGCCACGAGCGGGCCGTTCGCCGTCATCAGACACCCGATCTACGTCAGCATGTATCTCCTCTGCACCGGTCTGGGGCTGGTCTTCTTCACGTGGCTGCACGTTCTGGTGTTGGTCGCGTTCGCCCCGCTGTGGTGGCTGGCGTGCAGGAGGGAGGAGCAGGAGATACGGGAGGCGCACGGCGAGGGGTACGTCGACTATCAGGCGCGCACGAGCATGGTCATTCCAGGTATTTTGTAAGACCCTAAAGGTTTCGCAAAATCAACGTTTGACGTGACGTCAGCTCGCCGAACGCGCGTTTCGGCGCAGTAGACAGAGGCCTCCACCAAAACCTTTAGGGTCTGCGACGGAGGAGGGCGCCTATGCTCAAGGTGAACGAAAAGAACTTCGAATCGACCATCGCGTGCACGCTGCTCGCGGGCGGGCCGGACGCCTGCGACGGCTTCAGGGTGGCGCGGGAGCCGCCGCCCCGCTACGGGGCCGAGGCGCCCTACGGGCTGGGCGGCTACCTGAAGCGCAGCTCCGCGGACTACGATGAGGCGCTCTGCCTCGACCCGGAGATGACCATCGCCTTCATCCAGGCCACCCAGCCCAAGCAGTGGAGCAAGCTGAGGCGGCAGTACGGCGACGAGGCCCGGCGGCGCTTCCTCCACCGGCTCTCCCAGGAGATCGAGAAGCGCGGCACGCTGGACGTGGTGCGCAACGGCGTTCGGGATCGCGGGGCGAAGATCCGCCTGGCCTATTTCCAACCGCCCACCGGGCTCAACCCGGCCCTCCAGAAGAAGTATCAGGCCAACCTCTTCTCCGTGGTGCGCCAGCTGGCGTACAGCGCCGACGACCGGGACAAGAGACATCGCCTGAGCCTCGACCTGGCGCTCTTCCTCAACGGCCTGCCGCTCTTCACCGTGGAGCTCAAGAACCCGCTTACCGGCCAGACCTACAAGGACGCCCGACGCCAGTATAGGCGCACGCGCGACCCGCGGGAACCGCTGTTCGCCTTTGGGCGCTGCCTGGCCCACTTCGCCGTGGACCCCGACCAGGTCTGGTTCACGACCCGCCTGCAGGGGGACGCGACGCGCTTCTTCCCTTTCAACAAGGGGCGCGGGACCGGCGCGGGGAACCCGATCCCGCCGGCCGGGACGTTCGCTACCGCCTACCTCTGGGAGGAGATCTGGACGAAGGAGAGCGTGCTCAACCTGCTGGAGCACTTCGTCCACGAGGTCCCCATCTTCGACGACAAGGGCCACAAGACCGGCGAGCGGGCCCTGATCTTCCCCCGCTACCACCAGCTGGACGCGGTGCGGCGCCTGATCGCCGACGCCCGCGAGCACGGCCCCGGCGAGCGCTATCTGATCCAGCACAGCGCCGGGAGCGGCAAGACGTTCACCATCGCCTGGCTGGCCCACCAGCTCACCACGCTCCACGACCGGGACGACCAGCCGATCTACGACACCATCGTGGTGATCACCGATCGCCGCGCGCTCGACCGGCAGCTCCAGCAGCACGTGCGTGAGTTCGAGCAGGTGCGCGGCCTGGTGCGCAACATCCGGGGCAGCTCCCAGGACCTGAGGGAGGCGCTGGAGGAGGGGAAGCGCATCGTGGTCTCCACGCTGCAGAAGTTCCCCCACATCTCGGACGAGATCGAGTCGCTTCCCGGCCACGCCTTCGCCGTGATCATTGACGAGGCCCACTCCTCCCAGTCCGGGGAGATGAGGAAGCACCTGAAGTCGGTGCTGGCGGCGAACAGCCTGGAGCAGGCGGCGGCCGAGGAGGGCGACGAGGGGGAGGATTGGGAGGACCGCATCGTGCGCGAGATGAGGGTCCGCGGGCGGCTGCCCAACGTGAGCAACTTCGCCTTCACGGCCACGCCCAAGAAGCGCACGCTGGAGATGTTCGGCACGCCCCAGCCCGACGGCACGTTCAGGCCCTTCAGCCTCTACTCCATGCGCCAGGCCATCGAGGAGGGCTTCATCATGGACGTGCTGAGGCACTACACCACCTACGAGGCCTACTGGGACCTGCTCAAGAGGGCGGAGGAGGACCCGCGCTACGACCGCCGGAAGGCGACGAAGGTGCTCACGCGCTACGTCAGCCTCCACGAGCACGCCATCGAGCAGAAGGTGGCCACGATGGTCGAGCATTTCCACGGCGCGGTGGCCCATCAGATCGGGGGGCAGGCGAAGGCCATGATCCTCACCCGCTCCCGGCTCCACGCCGTGCGCTACAAGCTGGCCCTGGACCGGTATCTGAAACGGCAGGGGTATCCCTACAAGGCGCTGGTCGCCTTCTCCGGCACGGTCAGGGACCCCGCTGATGGCATGAAGTACACCGAGAGGGGCATGAACGGCTTCCCCCAGAGCCAGACGGAGGACGTCTTCGCGCGGACGGGGTACCGCTTCCTGGTGGTGGCGAACAAGTTCCAGACCGGGTTCGACCAGCCCCTGCTGGCGGCGATGTACGTGGACAAGGTGTTGGGCGGCGTGCGGGCGGTGCAGTCCCTCTCGCGCCTCAACCGCACCCATCCAGACAAGCACATGACGCAGGTGCTCGACTTTGCGAACGAGGCCGAGGTGATCCAGAGCGCCTTCGAGCCTTACTACGAGGCCACGCTGCTGACCGAGGCGACGGATCCCAATCAGCTCTACGACCTCCAGCAGGAGCTCCAGGACTTCCACTTCTACACGTCCGACGAGGTGGACCACCTGGCGGCGATCTGGTTCGGCGTCTGGCGCGACGCGGAGCCGCCTTACCACGAGCACGCTCAGATCCACAACGCCCTGCAGCCGGCGGTGGACCGCTTCCGCGAGGCGTCCGAGGAGGAGCGCGAGGCGTTCCGCGGCAAGCTCAAGGAGTACGTGCGGCTCTACGCCTTCCTCTCGCAGGTGATCACCTTCACGGATGCCGACCTGGAAAGCTTCTACGTCTTCGCCCGGCTGCTCCTCCGGCGATTGCCCTGGGACCGGAGCGCGCTCCCGCGGGAGATCCTGGGCCAGGTGGAGCTGGGGGCCTACGGCCTGCGGGAGATGCACAACGGGGAGATCGGGCTGGATAGGGGGCCGGGCGAGCTGGAGCCGCAGACGACGGAGGGGACGCGGGCATCCCAGGAGGAGGAGCTGCTGGTGCTGTCGGAGATCATCAAGCTTCTGAACGAACGCACTGGCGCGAACATCCCGCAGAAGGAGGGGGAGACGTTCATCGCGGAGCTCCAGCGGCGCCTGGCGGAGGACGAGGGGTTGGCGGCGAGCGTGCGGGTGAACACGCGGGAGGATGCGCGGCTCAGCTTCGAGCACGCGGTCAACGACCGCATCCAGGACATGGTGGACGTGAGCTTCCGCTTCTACAAGCTGCTGAACGACGACCCCGGCTTTGCGGACTTCTTCCGGGACATGATGTTCGACCGGTATCTGGAGGGTGCGGGGCCGGCGGGCGGTCGCGGCGGCGCTACTCCTTAGGCCGTTCGGCCCGGCTCCGTAGCGCACGACGAGCGGTTGTGGCGGAGTGCTGTTGGTCGGGGTCGCAGACCCCTCGGAGCGGGGTGGCGGAGTGTGATGCGCCCGAGGTGCGACGCACCGACGGCAGGTGCGTCGCACCATGGCTTGGCGCTAGGCAGGTGCGTCGCACCGTGGGGCTAGGGGTAGTGCGGCGCGATGTAGAGGAGGGGCGCCAGCACGGCCACGGCGAGCAGGTAGAGGCAGAACGCGCCTGTCAACAGGCTCCCCGTCCTCCTCTTCAACAGGCTTCCCGACGCCCTCTCTCGCCCGCCCGCGAGGTGCCAGAGCCCGCCGGCCACGAAGACGGCGAACCCCGCCTGGAGGGGGTAGAAGTAGCGCGCCTGGAGCGCCACTGGCCCCATGCGGATCAGATAGAGGGCGAACCAGGCCAGAAGGACCGCCGCCATCAGCCCCAGCCACGTGAGGGCGGAGCCCTCCCTCGTGTCTGACGCACCGCGCGTGTCGCGATCCCGCGCCCGGAGGGCGTGGTAGACGTAGCCTCCCGCGGCGATCAGGGCGAATAGGGAGCTGGCCAGGTAAATCCCCGTGTGCATGCGGATGGAGCCCCACCCGAACCGCCCCCAGTACCCCTCCACCATCAGCCTGGCCGCCTCCCACAGGTAGCGCGCCGTTAGTTCGGGGAAGCCGGGGTTGACGGCGTACTTGAAGTAGTACGTCGTGCCCAGCGGATCCCCGTAGAGCACGATGTTGCGGCGATACCACCATCCCACCAGCGCCGCGATGGGGAGCGCCAGGGCCAGCGACTGGACGACCAGGACCCGCAGGGAGCGTTGGCGCAGGGCCCGCCGGCAGATCAGCAGGAGATAGACCGGCACGAAGAGGACCACGCTCTGCTTCGTCATGAGCGCCAGGCCCAGCAGCGCGCCCGCCGCCAGCGTCCGTCGCGTGGTGACTCCCCTGACGGCGCTGCGCACCACGGCGAGCATTACCAGGCTGGCCAGCATGGCCAGGAGCGCGTCGTTG
Organism: uncultured Anaerolineales bacterium; assembly: GCA_964575455.1. GTDB lineage: Bacteria > Chloroflexota > Anaerolineae > B4-G1 > B4-G1 > SKLM01. Next base: position 8,450 of record CAZNRX010000026.1, read on the forward strand.
TTCACGTAGCTGTGGATCTTGATGAAGCCGGGCACGAACCCCGCCACGCAAGCCGCGAACAGCGCCGGATCGGTCGGCGAGGGGAAGACCTCGCGGCCGATGAGGTAGGTGGCCATGACGGTCACGAAGAGGAACGCCGCCTGCAGGATGCGGACGCGGTGGACGGCCAGCGCGGTGCCGGTCCAGGGCCAGGCCTCCTCCTCCCCGTGGATGGCGTAGGCGTGTTCCTCCCCCAGCTCCAGCCCCCAGAAGAAGGGGTTCATCTCCCGCGCCTGGTCGATGTCGCTCATGTCGACGTCCTGGACGACCGCCGCACCCAGCGCATAGAAGAGCGGGGGCTGGAGGTTCTGGCCCAGGATCGCGCCCTCGTCGAAGAGGGTGGGCAGCTGGTGGTGCTCGGCGATGTGCTTGACCACGTCGAAGTGGATCGGCTCGTCGTTCCCCTCCCAAAGCGGCGTGACCACGCCGTAGCAGACGGCCAGCAGGAAGGCGAGCAGGGCGATGGCGGCCGCGATCCAGGTCGGTCTGGCGCGGAGGGAGCTCACGCTGAGGCCTCTGAGGGGTGGGGGGCTTCTCTCTGCATGGTCATGGTGTGGGTCTGATTCTACTTGACGTGGGGGAGAAGTCAAACGGTCCGAAACGCCAACCTTGCCAAGGTTGAGCTGGCGGCTATTCTGTGCTATACTCGGGTAGAATGTAGGGCAGGTTTCGATACCTGCCGCCGCCCCATTCGTCGGGTATGGAAACCCGACCTACTGGTTAAGAGGGAATGAATGATCGGGGACAACGCACTCTATAGCCAAGAGCACTATCCGTTTATCAAGCTGGGCCAGTACATGGCCGGTCTGACGACCCAGCAGGATGTGTGGGGCGAGGTAGGAAGGGCGCTGGTCAGCTTCTTTGGCGTCGACGTGGTCGCCTTTGGCGAGCGCCGTGGCGACGGTGAGATCATGGCGCACCACTGGACCTTCTCCGATCAGGCTCTCGGCGAGACGGTGTTGAGCGCCGTCCAGCATGGAGGGCGGGTTTCCGTACCCGCCGACGTGGAGGAGGCGATCATCGGGACGCTGGAGAGCGGCTTCCTCACCTCGCGGGTGATGTCCAGGCCTGAGCCTCTCTCGCTGGCGTTCATGCCGATTGTGCAGGAGAACCAGACCACGGCCGTGATGGTGGTGGGCCACAGGAGCACCGAGCCGCTCCCGAAGGAGCTCCTCGACCTCTATCTGGCGGTCGCCAGGCTGGTCGGGACGACTGCCGCGCGGCTGGCGTCCGAGAGGGAGCTGAGGAGACACCGCCACGAGCTTACGGCGCTGGTCGAGGAGCGGACGGACGAGCTCACCGAGAGCAACGAGCGGCTTCAACGGGAGATCGAGCAGCGGAGGCGTGCCGAGGAGAAGACGGAGCATCTCAACCGCGTGCTGCGCGCCATCAACAACGTCAACCAGCTCATTGTGAGGGAGAAGAGGCGGGACCGGCTGCTCCAGGCTGTCTGCGACCTGCTGATCGAGACCTGGGGCTATCACAACGCGTGGATCGCCCTGTTCGACGAGGCCGGCAGGTCGTTTTCCAGCGAGGGCGGAGGGGCCAGCGTTGAGCCTGGCGAGGGGCCGCTGACGGTCGCCGAGGCCGGCCTGGGCGAGGCGTTTTCCCTCATGGTCAGGCGTTTGGAGCGCGGCGCGTTGCCCGACTGCGCGCGGAGGGCGCTGATGCAGGCGGAGGTGGTGGTGACCGAGGATCCACCGCGCACCTGCACGGACTGCCCCCTGGCAGCAAGCTATGCCGGTCGTGGGGGCATGGCGATCCGCCTGGCGCATAGGAAACGGATCTACGGCCTGCTGGTGGTCTCTGTCCCGGCCTACCTGGCGGGGGAGGAGAAAGAGCAGGCTCTGCTCCGCGAGCTTGGCGGCGACATCGGCTTCGCCCTGCACGACATCGCGTTGGAGGAGGCGCGCCGGAGGACGGCGCAGGCCTTGCGGGAGAGCCGACAGCGGCTCGCCACCTTGATGAGCAACTTGCCCGGCATGGCCTACCGCTGTGCCAACAAGCCTGGCTGGCCCATGGATTTCGTGAGCGAGGGGGGCCTGGCGCTCACGGGATATGCGCCGGCCGAGTTGACGAGCGCCGAGAGCCCGCTCTACGGCGATCTGATCCATCCCGAGGACCGCGAGATGGTGTGGAACGCGGTCCAGGAGGCTGTGCGGGCGGGGGAGCCGTTCGTCATCGAGTACCGTCTGCGCGACAAGGAGGGCCGGGAGCGTTGGGTGTGGGAACAGGGGTGTGCGGTCGACGGAGGCAGCGCCAGCACGGCCGTCCTGGAGGGGTTCATCTTGGACATCACCGAGCGCAAGCGGGCGGATCAGGCGCTGCAGCAGGCGTATGAAGAGAACGTTAGGAGACAAGCGGCGGTCCTGAGTCTGGCGGAGGACCTGAGGCATGAGGTGGAACAGCGTGAGCAGGCGGAGGAGGCGCTGAGGGCCTACTCGGAGCGTCTGGAGGAGAGGGTCGAGGCGCGGACCCGGGAGCTGCGCCAGGCGCAGGAGAAGCTGCTCCGTCGGGAGAAGCTGGCCATGCTGGGCCAGCTGGCCGGCAGCATCAACCACGAGCTGCGCGGGCCGCTGGGGAACATCAAGAGCGGCGCCTACTTCCTGAACATGGCCATCGAGGAGCCCGAGGAGGACGTGCGGGAAACCCTTGAGCTGCTGGAGCAGGAGGTGGACCGAGCCGAGACCATCATCCGCAGCCTGTTGAGCTTCGTGCGCACGGGGGAGCCGCGCCGCGAGGCCGTGGACGTCAACGCGCTGCTTGGGGAGACGCTCGCGGGGGTCGAGATCCCGGAGGCGGTCACGATGGTCAGGGAGATGGATGAGGACCTGCCCACGGTCTGGGCCGATCCGGAGCAACTGCGCCAGGTCTTTCGCAATCTGATCAGCAACGCCGTCGAGGCCATGCCCGAGGGGGGACGGTTGACGGTCGAGACCTTCAAGACCTCGGGGGTTTCCGGAAAACCCCCGAGGTCTGCCGCGGTCGTCATCTCCGTCGCCGACACGGGCGAGGGGATACCGGCGGAGCGGAGGGAAAGGCTCTTCGAGCCGCTCTTCAGCACCAAGGCCGAGGGGGTGGGATTGGGCCTGGCGCTGGCGCGGATGCTGGTGGAGGCCCACGGCGGCGTGATTGAGGTGGAGAGCGAGGTGGGCCGGGGCAGCACCTTCACGGTGCGGCTGCCGGGGGGCGGGAGGGGGGACGAGTGAGCGAGCAGGGCGGAGAGCGTGGGGCCGAGGCGCTGCTGCGCCTCAAGCGGGCCAGGGACGAGCTTCGACGACAGAAGGAGCGCCTGGAACGCGAGATCGCCGAGCGACGTAGGGTCGAGCGGGAGCTGCAGAAGAGCCTCGACTTCACCAGCCGCGCCATGATTCACCGGCAGCCGTTGGACCTGGGCGCCCTGGCGGAGTGAGCTTGTTTGCTCCAGTTGGAGGTGAACGATGACAGAGACAGATGAGGTGCGAGCCATAGACGAGCTGCGGTCCGGCGATCATCTCTGCTGCATCTACGAGACGGAGGGGGAGCATCGCGCTGTGCTGACGCCCTTCCTGCGCTGGGGACTGGAGCGCGGCGAGCGTGTGTTCTACATCGTCGACGACCGCACCGCCGAGCAGATCATCAGGTACCTGCGCCAGGATGGCGTGCGTGTGGAGCTTTACCTTGCGGATGGGCAGCTCCGTCTGCTCACCAGGACCGAGTCCTACGTGCGCGGCGGGGCCTTCGATCCGGACGCCATGATCGCGCTGCTGGAGAGCGAGACGGAGCAGGCGCTGGCGGATGGCTACGCCGCCCTGCGTGTGACGGGCGAGATGAGCTGGGCGCTGCGAGGGCTGCCCGGCTCCGAGCGGCTGATCGAGTACGAGGCGAAGCTGAACCAGTTCTTCCCCGGCAAGCGCTGCCTTGCGCTCTGCCAGTATGACCGTCGTCGCTTCGAGCCGAAGGTGCTGCTGGACGTCCTGCGCACGCATCCGATCGCTGTGATCGGCACGGAGATCTACGAGAACTTCTACTACATCTCTCCCGAAGAACTCCTGGGCTCGGCGTCCGCCGAGGCGGAGTTGGACCGCTGGGTGGGAAATCTGGCCCGGCGCAAGCGGGCGGAGCAGCAGCTCAGACAGCAGATGGAACAGGTCAAGAGGATCGATGAGCTGGTCCTGGGAAGAGAAGACCGCGTGCTCGAGCTCAAGAGGGGGGTGAACGCGCTCCTGGAGAGGCTGGGCGAGCCGCCCCGATACACCTCCCCTGGTCAGGTGGACGAGCTCTTGGATGAACTCGAGAGGAGACTGCGATGACGACAGAAGAGGCGTCCAGACGCTTTGCGCCTTACGCATTGTGTTTCGCGCTGGAGATGGGGAAGGGATAGGCTATTGAAGGCACCGACGGAGCTGAAACAGAGGATCGCCGGGCTGCTGCCGCAGGGCGCGGGGGAGGAGGCGCACCGCGCGCGTGTCCTGATGGTGGCCGGCCTGATGTTCGTGACCGGAGGGGTGCTCATCTCCTTGATGCAGGTCGTGCTGTGGGTGCATCCGGACTTCCTCCCCGCGCCGCCGGGCGACCTGGCGGTGGACGTCCTGGTGCTGCTCCTGGGCGGGCTGATGGTGTGGCTCGTGCTCTCGGGCCGGATGCGGGCGGCGAGTTGGGTCGTGCTCGGCTCTCTGCTGCTCATCGCCCTGGTCCACCTCTACGTGGAGGGGCGACCCGCCAAGGACGTCGCGGGCGGGCTGGCGTCCTTCCTGGTCATCACCCTGGCCTTCGTGCTGCTGGATCGGCGCAGCGCCTGGCTCGTATCCGTCATCTCGGCCGCCTCCTTCGTGGCGATGAACCTGCTGTGGCTGGAGGGCCGTCTGCCGCCGCCGGTCGCCCGAAATCCCTCCAGCCAGGCCGCGTTCTCCATCGTGACGTGGCTGGCCGCGGCCGGGATCGTGGCTGCCGTGATCTCCTCGACCATGGCGGCGCTGCGGCGGCATCGCGACCATCTGGAGGAGATGGTGGAGGAGCGCACGGCCCAGCAGAAGGAGATGGCGGAGCGGCTGATGGAGCAGGAGCGGCTGACCGTGGTTGGCCAGCTGGCGGGGGGCGTGAGCCACGAGCTGCACAACCCACTGGGCGTCATCAAGAACGCCACCTACTTTCTGAACATGGTGCTCGGGGAGCGGGAGACGGAGCCGGAGGTGGAGGAGGCGCTGGACATCATAGAAGAGCAGGTGGAGCGCTCCGAACGTATCATCGGCGATCTGCTCGACTTTGCCGAGCAGGAGTCCCCCGCCTGGCGCGATGTGAACGTCAACGACGTGGTCCAGGCGGCGCTCTCTCGCGCCGTCCTGCCCGACGACGTGGCGGTGGTGACCGAGCTGGACCCGGCGCTGCCGCAGGTTCTGGCCGACCCCGACCAGCTCGCCCAGGCGTTCGGCAACCTGATCCGCAACGCGGTGCAGGCGATAGGCGCCCCTCCCGTCCCCCCCGCACGCGGGAGGGAGGCGCGGTTGACGGTGAGGAGCTTCGAGAGCGCTGGAGGGGTGGCCGTCTCCATCGCGGACACGGGCGCGGGGATCGCGGAGGAGAACCTGGAGCGGATCTTCGAGCCGCTCTTCACCACCCGGGCCCAGGGGATCGGGCTGGGGCTGGCCCTGGCCGAGCGGCTGGTCGAGGCGCACGGGGGGACCATTGAGGTGGAGAGCGAGGTGGGGGAGGGGAGTGTGTTTACGGTGAGGCTGCCGGTACGGCGGGAGTAGGGCGGAGGTGCGGGGGAGCGGAGGTGCGGAGGCGCGGTAGACGGGCTCACGCATCACGCATCACGCAGTTGGAGGTAGACCATGACTGAACGACCCAGAATCCTGATCGTCGACGATGACGAGGGGGCGCATCGGACCCTGACGCTCATCCTGGAGCGCGAGGGGTATGATGTGGTGGTGGCCCGGACAGTGCAGGAAGCGCTGGAGAGGTCGAAGAACGGCCCCTTCAACGTGGGCTTGCTGGACATCCGGCTGCCGGACGGCAAGGGCGTCGAGCTCCTGTGGCCGCTGAAGGAGCGCCATCCCGACATCGGGCTGATCATGGTCACCGGGTACGCCTCGACCAAGACGGCGATACGCGCGCTGAACGACGGGGCCACGGCCTACATCACCAAGCCCCTCAATATGGACGAGGTCCTGGCCGAGGTGCGGAGGGTCCTGGAGAGCCAGCGCATGATGGCGGAGAAGCGTCGCGCCGAGCGGGCGCTCCAGGAGAGCGAGGAGCGATACCGCAGCCTCTTCGAGCGCGTGCCGGTGGGGCTCTACCGCACCACGCCCGACGGGCGCATCCTGGACCTGAACCCGGCCCTGGTTGACATGCTGGGCTTCCCCGACCGGGAGGCCGCGCTCCGTGCGGACGTGACCGGCGGGTACGTGAACCCCGAGGATCGCGCGCAGTGGCAGGCCCTGATGGACCGCGACGGCGTGGTGCGCGACTTCCTGGCGCAGTGGCGCCGGCACGACGGGACGGCCATTTGGGTGGAGGAGAGCGCACGGGCCGTCTGCGACGATGAGGGCCGGGTGGTGTGCTACGAGGGCGCCGTGGAGGACGTCACGGCACGCAGGGAGATGGAGGACCAGCTCCTTCGGCAGGAGCGCATGGCCGCCGTGGGCCAGCTGGCCGGCGGCATCGCCCACGACTTCAACAACTTCCTGAGCACCATCATCCTCTACGCCAATATCATCCTGCGCCACGAGCTGCCCTCTGACCTCGTCTCCGCGGCCGAGACCATCGTCTCGGAGTCCACTCGCGCCTCGGACCTGGTGCGACAGATCCTGGACTTCAGCCGTCGCTCGGCCGTGGAGGTCCAGCCGGTCGATCTGGTCTTGTTCCTGGCCGAGGTGTGCGACATCCTGCAGACCACGCTTCCGGAGAGCATCCATCTGATCACGGAGATAGAGCCGCAGGCGTGCTCGGTGGACGCCGACCCGACGCGCATCCAGCAGGTGGTGATGAACCTGGCCATCAACGCTCGCGACGCTATGCCGGAGGGCGGCACGCTGCGCGTGGGGCTCTCGCGGGTGATGATCTGCCCCGGGACCGGTCCCCCCGTGCTGGGCATGGCGCCCGGTGAGTGGGTGCACCTGGTCGTGTCGGACACCGGGACCGGCATGACGGAGGATGTGAAGGCTCAGATCTTCGAGCCTTTCTTCACCACCAAGGAGCGCAGCCAGGGGACCGGGCTGGGGTTGGCCCAGGTCTACGGCATCGTCAAGCAGCACGGTGGGCACATCGATGTGGAGACGGAGCTGGGCGCGGGCACGGACGTCCACGTCTATCTGCCGGCTGACGGGGCCGGGCAGGTGGAGGAGGTGGGGGAGGCGGCCTCCGTCCCGATGGGCAAGGGGGAGACGGTCCTCCTGGTGGAGGATCACGAGAACCTGCAGGAGGCGGGGCGGCAGATGTTGGAGGATCTGGGCTATCGCGCGCTCACCGCCGCCCACGGGCGCGAGGCGTTGGAGATGCTGGAGGGCCTGGTTGTGGACGTGGTCGTCACGGACGTGGTGATGCCGGAGATGGGGGGCAAAGCGCTGCGGCGGGCGCTGGGGGAGATGCACCCCGACCTCCCGGTGCTGGCGGTCACTGGGTACACGGCGGACGAAGCGCTGGAGGGGCTGGAGGGGGCGGGCTTCTTCGAGGTGTTGCACAAGCCGCTTGACGCGGGGCAGATGGCCCGGGCCGTCCGCCGTGCGCTGGACGTGCCTCGCTCGTAGCACCAGCGACGGCACTCGGCTGAGCTCCGCTCAGCTTGGCGTGCCTGACTACGAACTTGGCTAGGAATGGGGGGTCTGTGAGTCGTAGGCGTCTCTGTGTCACTGTGTGGTGTTTGTCATCCATCATCCTGGTCGGGTTGATGCTCACCTGTTGTCTCGCCGACGGCGGGGATCAGCGCGATGCTACCCAGGCTGCCGCCGTCGGTGAGGTCCCGACGCGCACGTTTGCCCTGCCCATCCCCCTCTTCGCCCCCGACAGCGCCTGGAACCAGACCGTCGCCGGGGCCAGCGCGCTGCCCGAGAGCGACCAGCAGGTCCTGGTCACCTACCGCATCCTGCTGGGGGACACCTCCGACCTATCCCCGGGCACCGACAGCCCGCGCTGGCCCTTCCCGGACGTCAACTACGATCATTACGCCATCCCCATCTTCCGGGCGGGCGCGGAGATGGCGAGCGTGGGGCTCTACGACTACGAGGGGAACGCGTGGTGGCCGGGCCCGAAGTTCCCGGACGCCCCTGCGGAGCCCGGCGGCCCAGTGACCGTCCCCGCTCCCGTGGGCGTGGTGCGGCCCGCGGGCCCACAGGGCATCGACGCCGACGGCCACCTGGTGCTCTACGAAGCCGCCACCTCGACCGCGTACGACCTCTGGCAGGCCTCGACCGCCCTCAGCGACGGGGAGAGCCTGGGCGGTGGGTACGCGGGCACCACCATCTTCGCCGCCGGGGCGGTCGACTATTTCGACGTCGCCGGCCCCGGCACGAACCCGGACGGCGTCTCCAGCGCCCGCGCCGTGGGGACGCCGCTGCTGGCCGGGCTGATCCTGCCCGAGGACGTCGAGAGCGGCGCCATCTCCCACGCCCTGGCCTTCGCCATCCCCGGCCCGCGCAACCTGAGCGACGACCCGTATGAGCCGCTCCCCTCGGACTACGTCTACCCGGCGGTGACTACCGAGGGCGACTTCTACAGCACCCATCCCCACGCCCTGGCTGCGGGTCAGCGCATCCGCCTGAAGGGCACGCTGGTGGACGAGGACTGCGAGCCGATTGACGAGGGCGAGCTGGCCCCCATCACGCGCATGTTCCTGGCCGCCCTGCGCAGCCATGGCGCCTATCTGGTGGACAACGCCGGGGGGTTCACGTTCTACGCCGAGGACGTCCACTCCGCGCACCTGGACATGAGCGACGCCGAGGTCGCGGCGCTGATCGGCGAGGCGAGCCTTCCCCCAGGCAGGACCGGATGGCAGGCCGCGATGGAGAGGCTGAATCTGGAGCTGGAGGGCATCCCCTTCGCCTGCGGGGAGGGCACGGAGCAGCCGCGCAGGGCGACGGTGACGGTGGCGAACGTCGAGGTGGTGGAGCCGGCCACGCGGCCTGCCGGTGGCACGGTGCGGGTGTATCTACCGGTGGTCAGGTTGGCGGGCTGGGTCGGGGGTGGCACACCCCCTTTTGAGCTTGTCTACGCTTTGCGCATCACGTATCGCACTACGGCCACGGGCAGCAGGCAGAGGAACGCCGTGATGCCGAACATGGGCCGGATGCCCACCACGCTGGCCAGCAGGCCGCTGAGCGCGGGGCCGGCGAACATGCCGACGCCGTAGACGGCCTGGTGGAGCCCGGTGGCGATGGTGCGGTCCTCGTCGTCCACGTGGCGGATGCTCAGGCCCATCAGCAGCGGATAGGCGACGCCCATGGCGAGGCCGATGGCGACCTGCGCGGCGAAGACCAGGGGCAGCGCGCCCGCCGCGGCGGCCAGCCCCAGCCCCAGCGATGCCAGGAGGAAGCTCCCGGAGACCAGCGTGCGGGCCTCGATATGCTCCACCAAGGCGGTGGTGGCCAGGTTCCCGACCAGCGAGACGCCGATGTAGAGGCTCACCAGGATGCTCTGCGTGACGTCGCCGGCGCCCATCCGCTCCGCCAGGACCGGGATGAAGCTGAAGCTGGCGGCCCAGTTGACGTACTGCAGGGCGGCCGAGAGGAGCGAGGGCAGGAGCACGTCGCGCCGGCCGATGATGGCCCCGATGCTGTCCAGCGAGCCCATCTTGGGCTGGCGGTTGCTCTGCCTGAGCGGCGCGACGGTCAGGATCGCCAGCCCCGCCGCACCGGCGGCCAGCGTGAAGGCCAAGGGGTAGCCTCCGAAGTTGTTGAGCGACCCGTTGACGCTGGTGGCGAGCGTGCGCCCGGCGGACCCGGCGAAGCTGAGCGCGGCCGTGGCCTGGATCGCTCGCCCCCCCGGGAAGAGGCTGCTGAACGCCGCGATCAGCGGTACCCACGTTGCCGCGGCCAGCCCTGTGATCGCCCGGCCAACTGCTAGCCCTGTGACGCCGCCGGCGCTGCGCATGACCAGCGCCCCGACGGCCGACAGCACGAAACCACCCAGGATGAAGGGCTTGCGCCGGCCCCACCAGTCGGCCGCGATGCCCACCGGCAGCCGGATGACGGTCTGCCAGAGCCCGTACTGGGCCAGCACCACGCCCACTAAAGAGAGGTTCTCGGTCTTGGTTCCCACGTACGTGGGCAGCGTGGGCACGTAGAGGTAGAGCGAGACCCAGAAGAGAACCGACGCGACGACGAAGGTGGCGATGGCCCGCCGGCGGCCGGGATCGTCGAGCAAGGGTTGCTGGCTCTCCTTTGTGTTAGCCATACGAAAGCCGATGCGCACCGAGTCTACCTAGCATGCCACCACGAAAGCCTATCCCCATCATCCGCGCCACCCTCTTTTCCTGCTCACGAAGGATCGCCAGATCCCGACCGGGCGTCCCCTTCACCTTTCCCGTCCTCGCCCGCCCTCCTCTTCCCCTCCGCCGCCCAGAGCAGCCCTCGGCGCGTGATCTCCAGGGCCTCGGGGATCTTGAAGACGTCGACGTCGTGGCCCAGGGAGCTGTAGAAGACCCTGCCCCGGCCCCAGCGTTTGGTCCAGACCACGGGCACGTCCACGGCGCCGTTCGTGGCGTGGTGGCCGGGGGCGACGGGGAAGCGCGTGGTGGCCAGTACATCGACCGCGGGGTCGACGTGCAGGTAGTACTGCTCGCTCCTGACCACGAAATCCGCCAGTCCGCTGACGATGGGGCTGGAGCTGTGCCTGACGTTGACGGTGTACGCGACGTCACCGCCGCCGGGGTGCGCCACCCAGTTGCCGCCCGTCATGAACTGCCACTCGACGCTGCTGCGAAAGGCGTCGCACATGCTGTGGCAGCCCCCAAGCCCGGTCCCGCTGGCCACCGCCTCGCTCACAGCGTCGCACTGCCCGGGGCTGATCTCGCCCATCGTCCAGACTGGGACGAGGAGGTCCAGGTCCTTCAGGTGCTCCCCGTCCTCCAGGGCCTGGAGCGTATCGGCGATCTCCACGGAGAACCCCTCGTCCTCCAGGGTGGCGGCGAGGAGGTGGGCGACCTGCTCCGGCTGATGGCCCTCCCAGCCGCCCCAAAACAGTAGCGCTCGTCTCGACATGGTTTATCCTCCCGGGTGTTAGACGATGGATTGATAGACGGCCACGTGGAACTCTGGATTGATGGGATAGACGTCGTTGGGCATGAACTGGAGCATCAGCAGGCCGATCAGCTCCTCCCGGGGATCGACCCAGAAGGTGGTGCTGGCGGCGCCGCCCCATCCGTAGACCCCCGCGGAGCCGAGGCCCCGATGGCGAGCGACGTCCAGGAGCACGCTGACGCCCAGGCCGAAGCCAAAGGCTGGATCCTCGAACGGGTGGAGGACGCCTCCCAGATGGTCCATGGTCATCAGCTCGACCGTCTTCCGCCCCAGCAGGCGCGCGCCGTCGAGCTCGCCCTGGTTGAGCAGCAGGCGGGCGAACCTCACGTAGTCGGGCGCGGTGGAGACCAACCCGCCGCCGCCCGATGGGCGGTTATTGGGCCTGGCGAACCTGCTGGTGGCCGGTTCGTCGATGGGCATCAGACCGCCTCCCTCGCCGGGGCCGTAGTTGACGGCAAACCGGTCGATCTTCGCCTCCGGCACGCAGAAGTGGGTGTCGACCATGCCCAACGGCTCGAAGATCCGCTGCCTCAGGAAATCCTCAAACGGTATCCCGGAGGCCACCTGCACCAGATAGCCGAGCACGTCGGTGGCCAGGCTGTAGCGCCAGGCGGTGCCCGGTTGGAACGCCAGGGGCACCTCGGCGAGGTTGTGGACCAGCTCTTCGAGCGTGGTGTCGGGCCGTTTCTCGTGCGCGCGCCAGACGCGCTCCTGGATCAGCTCGTCGACTGGATCTTCGCCGTCGAGCCCGTAGGCGAGGCCGGCTGTGTGCGTCAGCAAGTGCCATATCGCGATCTCGCGGTCCAGCTGCGCCAGCTCCAGCCCCGATTCCGTCGCCCGGACCAGCACCCGGGCGTCCCCGAAGGCGGGGATGAAGCGCGAGACCGGATCGGTGAGCTGGAAGTGCCCCTCCTCGTAGAGCATCAGCGCGGCGACGCTGGTGATGGGCTTGGTCATGGAGTAGATGCGGAACAGGGTGTCGAGCTTCATCGGCTTCTGGGCGGCCACGTCCATCATGCCGAGGGCCCTGGCGTAGGCCATCTGCCCGCGGCGAAACACCATCGCCACGGTGCCGGCGATCTTCCCGGCGTCGACGTACCGCTGCATGAGCTGGCTGATGCGTTCCAGGCGTTTCGGGGAGCACCCGGCCTGTTCTGGTGCGACAGGGTTCATTTGTCTCCTCCGTTTTCGGTACATCCAGGCTTGTCCCAGGGCGTCCATCATACGTTCGATGTGGCGGCGTGTCAAGCGGTGGGGCGTTTGTGCAAATGTGGTCATTGGGATACAATCCGGCCACAGTAAGAGGCGCTCGTCCCAGCCTCCGTCAGGAGGGTTGAGCTATGAGCCGGACGGTTTGGCGTCCGGCGGTACCGGGAGGCGTGAGACCGTGAAAAACCTCATATGCGTCCTATTGGCCCTCATCCTGCTGTCTTTGGCGGCCGGATGCGAGATCGCAACTGAGCCCCCGCCGGAGGCCACGGCCACCTCAGCGTCGTCCGCGCCGCCGCCCACCGACACCGCCGCGCCCGAACCGACGGATACCCTCATACCGCTGCCGTCGCCCACCCCCACCGAGGAGCCCATCACCATCGAGGGGACGGTGCTGCGCGTCGCGCTCAGCGCCCGCGTCATCGCCCTGCGGGAGCCGGTGGAGGGCTTCGACGTGGTCGCCCTCACCGAGGGAAGCGAGATCCTCTCCGCCGAGGGCCAGGCGGTGGCGCTGCAGGACGTGCTGCCGGGGGTGACGCTGCGGGCCACGGGGAGGCCGGGCGACGCCGGCGCGCTGCTGGCGGGCCGCGTGCGGATGCTGGGCGGGGTGGAGCGGGTCGAGTTCGAGCCCGGGGCGACCTCCGCCGGCGTGAGCGGGCATCTGGACGCGGGCGCTTCGCGGCGGTACGTGGTGCGCGCGCAGGCCGGGCAGACCATGAAGGTGACGGCCCTGCCGCCGGTGGATGAGCTGCTCCTGGGGATCTGGGCCGCCGATGGCACGATGCTCAAGCCCAAGAGCGATGGCGCACCGAGCTGGGTGGGGCGCCTGCCCGCGACGCAGGACTACGTGGTGGAGGTGGCGGCCGTGGGGAAGGGCGTCGACTACCAGCTGGGGGTGATGATCCCTATACGCGTCCAGTTTGAGCCGGGCGAGACCTCCGCCACGCTGAGCGGGCAGATCGGCGAGTACACCGTCCATCACTACGTGCTCTGGGCGGAGGAGGGGCAGACGATGGAGGTGGCGCTCACCGCGCCGAAGAAGATCGGCCTCACCATCGTGGGCGAGGACGGCATACCGCTGAAGCGGTACGTGGACGAGGAGACGACCTGGCGCAGCGAGCTGCCGGTCACTCAGGAGTACTTCATCGAGGTGGTCTCCATCGAGGCGACGGACTACGAGCTGAGCGTCGCCATCCCCGCCCAGTCGGCCGGACCGTCGATCGAGGTGGTCTCCCCCGGCCCCGGCGAGACGTGGGTCGAGGGGCGGACGTACGACGTGCTCTGGCGCGCGACGGGCGTGGCGCAGGTCGACATCGGCGTCGCTCTGGGGGGGAAGGACAAGGGGCTGATTGCCCAGGGGCTGGATGCTGCTGCGGGGCGCTACAGCTGGACGGTGCCCGATGGCTTCGTGAGCGGCTTTGGGGTGGCCGAATCGAGCGGGAGGGTGATGGTCAGCGACAGTGGGGACCCCGCTATCCGCGACGAGAACGAGGGCGACTTCACCTTCTCCGCTCCCCGGATCACGTTTGAGCCGGGCGCCACCTCGGCCGTGATCGATGCGCGGGCCGGGGCGTGGTACGCGCTGGAGGCGATGGCGGGCCAGAGCCTCTACGTGACGGTTGCGCCGCAGGATCAGGTGAGCCTGGACGTCGTGGGGGGCGAGCTGTGGCTGAGCAGCCAGGGCGCGCCGTTCGCCGCGCTCTTGTCCCTGCCGGAGACGCGAGACTACCTCATCCACCCTATGGCCCAGGACGGGGGGAGCCGGGTGCTCAAGGTGGCCGTCGAGCCGCTGGGTGTGACCCCTGCGTGGATCACGTTTGAGTCGGGGGCCAGGCGGGCGACCGTGTCGGGCGCGCTGGCCGCCGGGGGCGATCACGCCGGGTACGTGCTCCGCACGTCGGCGGGGCAGATGGTGGCGGTGGAGGTCGAGCCGATGGGGTGGCCGGGCGGGATCTGGCTGCGGGGCGAGGACGGGGCGGTCTGGGCGACGTCGTTCGGCGAGAGCAGCTTGACGGCGAAGCTGCCCACGGAGGGGGAGACGTTCATCGCGCTGCTGACGCCGCCCGGGGCCGCGGCGGTTGAGTATGGGATGACGGTGGAATTGACGCCGTAGGGCGGTGCGACGCACCTGCCGTTGGTGCGTCGCACCTTGGGGGTTTGCTCTCTCCAGGTGCCTCGCATTAACGGCAAGTGCAAGGCACCAGGGGGCGCTAGCTGGGATCGAGCACGCGCCCCACGAACAGCACCGCCCCGGTCTCGATATCGCGGATGGTGAAGGTGAAGGGCCGATCCACGGTGACCTCCACCGGCTCGGCGGGCATGGCCTTCTCCGCCATCACCACCGCCGTGGCGGCCGCCGCCTCCGTCCCCTCCTCGTCCACCGAGACGAACGCCTTGTGAATCACGCTGGAGATGAACAGCTCCGTGGTGCCCGTCATGCCGGAGAAGTCGGCTGCCTCGGAGAAGGCGTCCTCCATGCCCATGGCCCTGAGCGCGTCGTTCAGACCGAAGCCCGCGTCGAACTCGAACTTGGGCATGGTCAAAGCGACCTCCTGGCGGTCCAGCTTGTCGACGATGGCGGACATCCGCTCGGCGTCCAGCGCTCCCTCGAAGGCCTCGAACTCGCCCGCCTTGGGCAGCACGATCACCATCGAGAGCTGGCGGCCGTCGTAGGGCAGCTCCACCGCCTGATACCCCTCGCCCTTCGCGTAGCCGTAGGACGTGGTCTGCCGCATCATGGGCACGGTCACCTCGCTGCCATCCAGCAGGTGGAAGGCGCCGTCCCTGGTCCGCTCCTCCTGGAAGGGCGTGGACCAAGCGGCGTTGAAGTAGATGGCGTTGGTGAGCACCAGCCGCGTCGCTGATCCGATGACGCCTCTGGGGATCAGCTCCTCGATCTTCCCCTCCGTCTTCTCGCTGACCCATTCGTTGATGGTGACGCGGGCCTTCTCCGGCGCCTCGACGAAATCGAGCACCCGCAGCCCGGCGCCGTAGTTCATGGCCAGGGTGTCGAGGAAGGCGTCGAGGAAGGGGTAGCCCTCCTGTCCCCAGATCGCGTTGGCGATGTTCAGCCGGAAGCCCTTGTCATCCTTCCCCTCGGCGCCCTTGCCGCGGCTCTCCAGCGCCTGATCCAGCGCGTTGAAGGCGGGGTGGAGCCGCTCATGGGGCAGGGTGTAGTGGATCGCGTCCGCCATCTGCTGTTCGGTCTCGCCGCGCGCACCGGCGTAGGTCATGGCCAGCGCCAGCGAGATGCTGTAGGGCGAGTAGAAGAGGTTCTGGTCGCCCTGTTCCTCCACCAGGCGCTGGTAGAGGTCGAAGGCGAAGGCGCTGTTGCCCTCCGCCACGGCGCTGAGGTCGGCGTCGCTCACGTCGGGGGCGCTCACGCGCTCCAGGTCCGAGGCCACGGCCTCGCCCGGGGCTCGATCGCCGGTGGGCTCGGGGGTCGGCGTGGGCTCCTCTGGCGTCTGGTCGTCGTCTGGCGCCGGTGCCGCAGGGCTGCACGCGGTTATGGTGAGTATGGCGATCACGAGCGTGCTCAGTACGATGGTCTTCATCTTTCCTCCTTCTTGTCTCTGTTCTTTATCTTGGGGGGCACGCCGCTGCTTGGCGCGCTCACATGTACATGACGGAGGTGAGGGCGCGGGTGTTCCGCTTGGCACGTGCAAGGCACCGTCACTTCGTCCGGTGCGATGCACCTCGTGGGTGCGTTGCACCTTGGGGTGGGGTCTGTGCCTCGCAAGCGGCTTTGCGCTTGTGGCACATGCAAGGCACCAAGAAAGCCCAGGGCTGAGGGACGGGCTGAAGGCTCTTGGTTGTGAGCGCGATGTCTCCAGCTGGGTGGGGCAGCGGGAGCCTGCTCAGGATAGCACTGACTCAGGCCCGACCACCTTCAATCCGTTGGTCTCGAAGGCTTGCCAGTCTGTGACGTCATAGGTGTAAACTTGTTGCACCCCGGCCGTCAAAGCTGTTGCTGCGTGCCTGGCGTCGTGGGTTCGCCTTGCTGTCAGGGGATAGGCCTTGGGGTGGCGTGGGTCATCCCGCAGCAGGGCCCCGATGAAGAGGCCTGCGTCAAACAGGATGGGGTCACTCGACCTCATAGACGGCATCCTTCCAGCCCTCGGGGACGTGGCCATCCAGAACTGGAAGCGGACGCAGTTTCTGCTGAGGTTCAATCACCACTTCTTCGTCTTCGGACACCCAGATGGTCAGGACCTGGTTCTCTTTCAAGACTCGCCTGACGATCTCCTCTAGAGAGATATCCTTGATCGTTTCCAACTTCAGCGTTTCTGACGGCATCTGAATCCTCACTCTTCGTTCTCGAACCCGTTGGGCTCAGTGCCCAAGCCAGTTGTCTCTAGCTCTCCATATTATACCTCACAACGTCGCCGAGATCAAAAGACGGGCGCTAGGTGCCTCGCACGCGGCTTGGCGCTTGGCACGTGCAAGGCACCGTGAATGCTCCCCCGCGCGAACCTGCCCATCTGACCAGGGCGCGGACCCCCCAGACGTCGGATGTCGCTGAGCGGCTATCGTGGCATAATAGGGCCGTATCCGCGATTAGAGAGGAGGTTATGCTATGTTTGAGAAAGAGATCGCTTACGTTTTGATCGCTTCCGCCGTGCTGAGCCTGCTGGCCGCGTGTGGGCCGGCGGCCTCGCCGACGCCGACGGAGGCGCCTGCAGCCACACCGATGCCCACCGCCACGCTGAAGCCCACGGAGGCGCCCACCGGCACGCCTGCGCTGACGCCCACCGCCGAGGCACCGGGCGAGCCGGTGGCGTTCCGCGAGGACTTCGAGGGGACGCTGGAGGGCTGGCAGAAGGGCTCCGACGTGCCCGAGGACCCCGACCGGCCCGGCGAGCCGGTCTTCTGGGCCATCGAGATCAGCCCCGACCGGGCCGCGTCCGGGGCGTCGTCGGCCCGCTTCACCCTCGACGGGAAGCAGGACGATGGCACCATCTGGCTGATGCGGCCCTTCACCGTCGCGGCCGACGGATCGGTGCGCGTGCGGCTGGCCTTCGACCTGTGGAGCGCGTCCGAGAGCTTCAACACCCTGGCCCGGGTCGCCGCCTACGCTGGTCCTGAGCTGCCCACCTCCGAGGGCGACTTCGACACCAGCCAGGCGGCCAACCTCGTCGAGGGCTGGCGCACTTATGACTACGCCTTTGACGTGCCCAGCGGCGCCGAGGGCCAGGTCTGGGTCGCCCTGGGCATCAGCGTCGTCTGGGAGACCGAGGTGACCTACTTCATCGACGAGGTGCGGGTCGACATCGGCCCCGCCGAGGAGGGACAGCCGCACGCGGGCGACATCGCCGTCGAGGGCGTGGAGGTCACCGACGCCCACGTGATTGTGCGCGGCACGAGCTCCCTGCCCGAAGGAACGTGCGTGAGCACGGAGCTCTGGGCCGATGGCGCGCTGCAGCCCTGGTGGCCCAGCGAGGCCTGCGTGCCGGTCCAGCAGGGCAAGTGGGAGCTGATGGTGCCCCTGGACCCCGATCACATGCTCCAGCCGGGGGTGCATTATATGGTGCGCGCCTATCAGCCCGGCGGCCCCAACGTCGTCTCCACGTTCCCGTTCGACCTGGGCGGGCCGCCGACCCCGCCGAGCCAGCCGCCCGAGGATGATCCCACGCTGCTGTTGCCCGAGTCGGCGGAGCCGCTGCACCGCGCCTCCGCGGACATGGACGGCGACGGCACGCCGGAGGAGATCGTGCTCACCGGCTGGGGCGGCGGCGCGGATCAGCTGGGCTACGACTTCCTGCAGCTCTTCGTCATCGCCTACGACGAGGGCGGCGAGTACGTCGTGGCCTGGCAGAGCGAGCAGCTGCCCAAGGACCGCGCCGAGGCCCTGGACGTGCGCGACGTCAACGGCGATGGCCTTCCCGAGGTGCTCTCGCTGCAGGCCATGGGCGCCGCGGGTGAGACGCTCTACGTCCTGGGATGGCGGGGCGACGGTTACGGCTGGCTGTCGCCGCAGGGCGGGCGCTATGATGGGCAGACGTCGTTTGGGGAGAACGGGGCGCGCGTGGAGGACACGGACGGTGACGGCCTGGCCGAGATCCTGGCCAGCTACGGGCCGGCGGCAGGATCGATCGACGTCTATGGCTGGGATGGGCAGGCCTTCGTCTACCAGGAGACCCTGAGCGACGTCGACACGGCCTATGAGCGCCGGCCGGTGTCCGAAGCCAGGCTCTCGCTGGAGGTGCCTTCTGCGTGGATGCCGGTTGAGCCGGGCACGTGGGCCGCGCCCGAGAACGAAGCGCTGCGCCTGGGCGTGCAGTGGGCGGACCTGGAGCCGCCGCAGGAGCCGGAGGCGGCGATGTTGCCCAAGCCAGCGCAGACCCTGGAATCGTGGCCGGTGGAGCTCTCCTGGGGCAGCGGGCGCTGGTTCACGATGGAGGTCTATGAGGAGGCTGAGGAGGGCGCTGGTCAGGCCCCGGTGAAGGCTGTGGAGTACCACGTCCTGGTGGTGGTCGACCGCGACGGGGGCCGCCGCGCCATCGACGTCTACGCCTCGGCGCCAACCGCCGACCAGCTGGCCGGGCTCGTGGCGGCCTTCGAGCGGGCGATTGAGTCCGTTTTGCTGCAGTGACAGACGCGATAGACCCTAGAGGTTTCGTGTAGCACAGGTTCGAGTTGGTTCTTGTCGCACCAACGCCGACCGAGGCTGCAGGAAGCGAGCTGCTTTTGAAACCTTTGGGGTCTGGCCCTACAACATCGCCGAGAGGCGATGCCGCGCTGCGGGTGGGGCCAGGTGCCTCGCACGGCTTAGCTTCGCACGCTTGGCAAGTGCAAGGCACCGCGACCTGGTCAACCGCCCAGGTTCAGGCCTGACCGGCTGACCAGCCCGAAGACCCCCAGATGACGGATGCGTCCGGGGGGTCTCTCGTGTACCATAGGGGCACAGCGATGGCTGATCGACCAGCATCGAATCAGCGGAACCTTGCGCCGCTCAAACACGTCTAGTGAGATGGCATGGGTTTCATAGAGAGAAGAAAGGAAGGAGAACGATGGCTACTGAAGCAATCAGCGTGAACGTACGAGAGAGACAGACAGTCGTGGGCTGGATCATGATGCTCTTGATCCTCATGGCCCTTCTGGCGACCGGCTGCAGCGCGTCGACAGGCGCGCCGATCCTGGAGGAGCAGGAGCGTGAGTCCTTCTCCTCCCGGCGAGAGAGCGGGGACGGCGCTATCGTGGGCTGGAGCGGCTACGTCGAGGGGTTTGAGCCGGGAGCGGAGGAGGATTTCGACATCGCCATCACGAACGAGACCGGCCAGGCGTGGTCGGGGCGGTACTGCCTGCAGTTGATGAGCAATGATCAGCCCCTGGTGCTCGCTACCCTGGAGCAGCGGCCGTTCGAGCTGGAGCCCGGCGTGGGCTTCTCCGACACCCTGACGGTCCAGTTCCCCGAGACACTGGATGACGGCGCTTACGGCCTCTCCCTGGTGGTGCGCAAGCCCGGGCACCCCATGGTGGACATGGTTTCCATCCTGGTCGGCGAGGCCGACCTGGAACACAGGGTGACCCAGGAGGATATGGACGCCGCGTTGGAGGCCTGCCCGCCGGTGGCGGAGGCCCGAAGCGAGGCCGAGCCTCTGGTGGAGCTGGCCAAGGAGGACCTGGCCCAGCAGCTCGGGATCAGCCCGGACGAGATCGAGGTGGAGAGCGTCGAGGCGGTCGAGTTCCCCGACGCCAGCCTGGGCGTCCCGGAGCCGGACAAGGCCTACGCGCAGGTGATCACACCCGGCTACGTCATCCGGCTGACGGCTGAGGGCGAGACCTACGCGTATCACGCCGCCAACGGGCGCGTGGTGCTGGCCGTCGAGGGCCTCTAGCGTGGAGTCGAGGGTGGGCGCACGGGGATCCAGGACGCTGCGTGCGAGTGCATCATCTGAGGGGCGAAACACGGCCTCTGGATGACTCTGTCCCCTCTGCGCCCTCCGCGCCTCTGCGGTGAGGCTTTGGACCACTGACTCGCTGAAGAACGACTGATGAGCCGCCATCCGCTTCAGCCGTTGTCTGGACGCTCTCGTCCCTGCTGCCACCCAGCCACTTGCCCCGCAGCGTCCAGCCTCGCTCGCCAAGACAAACGCCGCGAGTTGTGATATACTAGAGACCGTACAGCCAAGCGACCTGAGCCTCTGGAGCGCTCGGGCCGCATCGTCAGGGGCCTGGTGTGCCAGCTGCTTGGTGCACAGCAGCAGAAGATGTAGGTCGGGTTTCCATACCCGACGATCCCTGTGGAGGACAACGAGGATTTCGGCAGGTATGGAAACCTGCCCTACTGGGGCTGGTGTGCCAGCTGCTTGGTGCACAGCAGCAGAAGATGTAGGTCGGGTTTCCAT
>CAZNRX010000026.1:29358-52443 GCA_964575455.1 uncultured Anaerolineales bacterium
ACCCGACGATCCCCTTGAACTCAAGGACACAGGGAGAGAGATTAGACATGAAAGCTACGGTGATCTACTGGTCGAAGACGGGCAACACGGAGAAAGCGGCCCACGCCATCCGGGATGGCCTGGCGGCGGGTGGCGCCGACGTTCAGCTCGGGACGGTGGAGGAGGCGGAGGAGATTGACTACTACCAGTACGACCTGGTCTGCATCGGGTTCCCCTCCTATCAGTGGTCGCCGCCCGGGGCGGTGGTCGAGTTCCTGAAGCAGAAGCACAGACAGTACGCGCGGCAAGGGCGCGTGCAGCTGAACGCTCAGCCGGTCGAGGGCATGCATGCCCTGGTCTTCTGCACCTACTCCGGCCCGCACACGGGCATCAACGAGGCGATCCCCGCCGGCAAGTACGCCGGGCAGTTCTTCGAGCATCTGGGCATCCGCGTGTTGGACGAGTGGTACATTGTGGGGGAGTACCACGGTAACCTGGAGGCCAGCACCAGAGGGTGCCTGGGGGATATACGCGGGCGCCCCACCGAGGAGGATCTGAGACACCTGGAGGAGAGGGCCGCCAGCCTCGTGCGGCGGCTGGGACGCGCTGGCGCGTAGGGCTGGTTAGGCGCGAGGGGAGATGTCCGACGTGAAGCAAGGTCGTGCATCAGCCCACACTGATGGGGAGGAAGAAACCTACGGATCAGAGAAGAAGCAACGCAACTGAGGCCATTATAGGCTCGGAGGGGGTGTGTCACCCCCTCCGGCCGGGCTAAACACCTTCCAAATCAATGCCCAGGTAGTCATGCACAACCACGTTCCTGAACTGGGCTATCTCTCGCCACTCCAACTATGGATGTGCCGCTTTCAAGGGATCGGATATGCGTTGCGTGGACTCGGTCAGTGTATGCAGGTTGCGCAGTACTGCATCTTGAATCAGTGTGTCAGCCTGGAAGGCAGTTTGTCCGGATGCAGTATAACGCTCAATCCGCTCGATGCACTCGCCGATATGAATCAAGTACAGACGGTCGTCCTTCATAGAGGGACGGCCTCTTCCAATATCTGATCCCGGATATACCAGTGCAGGGCGTCTTCCGTGACCACATCCACTTCGCGGTCCAACAGGCCCTCCAGGTCGAGTATCAGTCCCGCGGGAAAACAACGAGAATGTGTGGGCCTCACGTCTACTAGCAGATCTACATCGCTCTCAGGGCCTGTTTCACCCTTTGCCGTCGATCCGAACACGCGCACATTGTATGCGCCACGCCGCTGCCGCTCGTCCCGGCATAGAGGGTGGTGGGCGTCTGCGGGTCGATCGCGAGGGCGTTAATGTTTCCGCCTTTGGGCCCATGGCTGGTCCAGACGTTGATCCCGGCGGAGACTGCCAGCGGCTCGTTGAGGCCCATCAAGAGAGCCAGCAAGCCGAAGGTTGGATAATCACCGCGCCAGCCGGGACCCCTGAGCACGGTTTTCGCTGTCCATCTGCACGTGCTCACGCGCCCGCGAGCACATCTCGCCCAGGCGGGTCAGGGCGTCCAGCGAGGCGCAGACCACCAGGCGGTCATCGGCCTGAAGCTTCAGGTCCGAGGGCGGATCCCGATTGATCCTGTTGTGGCGCCTGTGCAGGATGACGAACAGGCCAAGCTGCTCCTCCACCTCCGCGATGCCGCATCCCTCCAGAACCGAGCTGGGCTCGACGGTGGTCATGGCGACCATCATCTCCTCGGACTCGTCGACGTAGAACGATTGATCGATCGGCGCTCGCGTCGCGGCGGCGGCGAAGCTGGGGGCGGCCAGCGCGGTGGTGCTGAAGGCGGTGTGGATGTGGAACCCGCTCTGCACCCTCGCCGCCAGGTCCGCGTCGAACATGCGCAGCACCACCTTGATGCCCGGGTTGAACTCACGCGCTTCGAGGGCCACCGCCAGGTTCGTCAGATCGTCGGCCGTGCAGGCCACAATCGCGGAGGCCCTGCGGACGCACGCCTTCTCCAGCGTGTCCTCCTGGCGCGCGTCCCCCATCAGGACCGGCACGCCCATCTCGGCGATGTCGTCCAGAAACGGGTCGTCGTGGTTGCTCTCGATGCCGATGACCTGTTCTCCCCGGCGCGTCAGCTCCTTCACGACCCGGTAGCCGATGCGCCCCAGGCCGCACACGATGATGTGGTTGTGATACGTTGAAGCGACAGCCACCTGCCAAGCCTCCTTCCGCTCGCGACGATTGAACAGCGCCACCCCGAAGCGCAGGACGCCGTCGGCCACGACGGACAGCCCGATCAGGGGGATGACGAAGAAGAGCAGCTGCAGGCCCAGTGCCTGGGGCAGCGGCAGAAGGGTCTCAAGGAAGACGAGCTTGAAGACCGCGTGGAGCGACTCGACCCATCCCAGGCGGGCGCCCGTTTCGGGATGGACGTAGAACGCGTGCAGGGCGATGGAGCCGCCGCCAAGGAGGACTGTGAAGGCGAGGAGCGAGAGGCGGAACTGGCGCACCAGGACGCGCGTGTCGCGCCAGACGGCCTTCAGGAAGCGCCGGACGCGCGCGAGGTCGATCCCGGGCATCTGCCTGCCCCTTCTCAGGGCTTCTCTAGGAGCACGATCTCTTCTTTGATCGGCTTCCCAGATCCCGTGGTGCCCTTGCGGACGCGCCACACGAGCGTGTCTGATACTCGGTAGCCTGTCCGTTCTGCAAGAAGCGCCAGGATTTCCCCGGTCGGTGTATAGGTACGCAGGTACGTGCACTGATCGCCAACCACGTAGGCGCACCTGCCGCCCTTCTTCAAGACGGTGAACAAGCTCTCCAGGTGGCGGTGCATCCCGCCGAAGTACTCCTCTATGATGCGGGGGTAGACTTTGGCAAAGCCGTAGGTCTTGTCGGCTACTTTCTCACGAAGCTCGTCAGCGATAGCCTGTACTTCTGGCACGTCGGCGACATACTGCCCGTCATCGTCTGCCTTGTAGATGCCCTTGCTGTGCGAGCGAACCATCGCCTTCTTGACCCTCTGGAGGCTTTTCCTGCCGTGAACGTAGCCCAAGAAGACCAGCTCAAGGCGTGTCTGCCGCGTGTAATCCTTTTCGGTAGGGTACGGAGGTGATGTGATCACGAAGTCAATCGAGGATATGCCGCTCTCGCGGAGGATGCGACCACACTCTCTTGCATCTCCCTCAATCACTTCTGCTTGACCGGTCGAGTCCAATCTCTGCACTGCTTCGAGGTCCCTGGCCATCTTATCGACCTTGTCCGAGAAGGCTTGCAGCACGTCGACGTCCTCCTTCTTCCCAGACACGTAGATCTCCGGGCCGAAGCTGACGTTGGCCGCTGTTTCGACCAGGATGGAGGCCAGGGCGATTCTCAGAGCTGAGTGCAGGTCGTCGTTCGAGTTCCCTGCTGCGAAATCCTTGATCTCGTTCAGCAGGAGGACGCTCTTGTAGAACGGCGTTTCGCTCATCCAGCTTCGCTTCAGCATTCCAGAGGAGACGAAGTATCTGGCTTCAGGTGAGCGTGCCAAGAGCTTCTCCCTCAGTCCGTCCACCTCGTAGGCATCTGCGAATAAGGGCTGTGAGCTGTACGTGAGGGCGTCGCTCTGCGGTGTGATCCGTGCGAGAATGCTTTCTGTCACCTCTCGCAGTCGCTGGGGGTCGGGGCTCCAGTTCGTCTTCACCTGCGAGGCCAGCCTGCAGACTGGATTCGCCTCGATCCCTATGGCATCAATGTCGAGCTTTTTGCATTCAACCAGCGTGGTGCCTGTACCACAGAAAGGGTCAAGGACGACATCGCCCGGCTGGGCCTCGAGCCGTTTTAACATGTCCGTGACCAGGTGGTCTGGATAGGCCAGGACGAACCTGTACCAGTCGTGGACGACGTTGTTCTCTAGCTGTTGTCGTTCCCGGCCAGCCTGGATGCGGTCGAATCCGTTACTCATCGTCTTGTCCCTCGACATCCAGGCCTAGCTTCCTTGCCAGATGTCTGTCTCTGATCAAACGGTAGCGCTTGAACTTGGTGACTTTGATGTCGTCGCAGTCCAGTGTCTGATTGAATGCCACGAAGAATATCGAGGCGTCCGACCAGAACTTGATGGCGATCGATTGGAGGGTCAGGCTGGGAAAGTTGTCTTGGGCAAAAGCGTTCAGGCTCGCTATCTGAACCAGACCAAGGGGCTCATCGGCCGTCTTGGCTTCAATCGGTATGACGTATTGGTTTCCATCCGTGTCCACCCCGAGGTACAGATCGTCGATTTCCACCTGTCCGGAGTCTTCGATGTAGGCCCTGACGTGGCTCTGCAGGTGATAAGCCGTGACACCCAGGAAGACGTCAACCAGGCGATTGTAGCGAACTCTTGTCAGGAGCCCCTGTTCATCGGTGCCGCCGTGCTTGAGGATAATATCGGGGGTTGCATCCAGGATGTGGGTCGTTTGCAAGTCGGGAGGGATGGTGATGTAGGGGCTTCTTGAGAGCTTCCTGAAAGCGTAGCGACCTTTGCCACGCCCTTCGATCACCCAATGTCCCGTGGACGCGATGTCGTCAGGAAGGCGTCGCCGACCACCCCGATACGAATATGGGACGTCGCCGAGGTTCTTGACGGTCTCTCCCCATTCGCGCAGGATCTCCGACATCTCCTCTCGCTTGGTGACTGGGCTTCGTTCGCACGGTTCCCGTACGAACCGATTATAACCCAACGAACGCCGCGACACAACCGGCGGCCGCGCGCCGTCCCCCTGGTCGCCTGACCAGGGGCGGGCCTATCCATGCGATGAGGCCTCATCCTCCCCGGTCGACCATTGCGTGGGGTAGCCCTGTGTGTTAGACTACCGGGGACCCTGGAAGCACGCAGACGTAGTCACGCCGTTCAGTTAAAAGAGGGGGAGGGATCACGATGGAAACGACATCCTGGCTGAACCTCGGCACGATGCTCGAACGTGGCTCCGGCGTCACCGACGTCCGCATGCCGGAAGGGACATAGGATGACTCGACAGGGCTTTGTCATTCTCGAGCGGAGCCTTGCGAAGGTTTGATGATAGAGCCCTCGTGCAGGGGCGGGGAAGTCGGGCTGGCCGTGATGGCCGCGCTCTTCGCCCTCCCGCATGTGCTCGTCACCGGGGCGGTGGGGACCCACTGGGCGCTCTTCACGCTCCTGTTGACGCTGCCAGGCATGATGCTGGGCTGGGGCCTATCTCCGCTCCGGCAGTCTCTGGCTGCCGATGGGCATCCACTTCGCCTGGAATCTGTTCCAGGACGACGTGCTCAACCTGACCGGCGCGGTTCCCGGGACGACGTCGTTTGGGCTGAACGCGAGCCAGGCAGGCCCGGCATGGTTCGTGGGCACGTCCTGCGGCATCGAGGTGGGCCTGGCCAGCGTGACGGTGCATTGCACGTCGATCAACTCTGTTGGGTTTCGGCAGGTATGGAAACCTGCCCTACCATATTGGTTGGTGTGGATGTTTGATATCGGCATATATGCAGGTCGGCTTTCCATAGCCGACGGTTTTTTCTACACAGAGATGCACAGAGGAGACACAGAGGGCCTCAGAGTGCTCTTCTCTGTGTATCTCCGTGTCTTCTCCGAGCTTCTCTGTGTAACGATTGACCGCTGCCTCAGTAGACCCAGGTATCCCTCCATCTGGGTCACCGACCCACGGACGGAGTGGGTGCCCATGGATGACGAGACCGCGGTCCTCGTGGTGCCCTACGGCGAGGGGGAGCAGCGCTTCGTGGCCCGCTTCGACCCTCAGACGGGCATGCTGCGCCTCTTGGAGTCGATGCGCTTCAAGGGCGAGGGGAGCGAGGAGAAGACGCTCTGGATTAACGAGGTCACGGCGTGGAGGGAGCTCGAAGGAGAGATGGTCGCGACCGGGGCGGAGGTGACGTGGTTCGATGAAGGCACGCCCTGGGCCGTCTTCGACGTGGAGGCAGTCGTCTACAACGCGGCGATCGAGTGAGCAACCTCGCTCTTCAGCAGGAGCGGAAGATAGAGTCGGTGCGGGCACACTCTCTGCGGGGGGGAGAAGGCGGATGTGTTGTTCTCGATGTCAGTCGCCGTGGCTGTGACGAAGGGGCCAGTGGGCTGCCCTGCCCAGATCCAGTTGCCGATGGCGTCGGACACGGTGGTGCCCTCGTAGATGTGCCCCTCGTCCTGCTCGTCGGAGAAGAGCTCCACGATGCAGCCAGGGCAGGCGACGCCTGTCACAGCCGAGGCGCCGTCCGCAGTGATGATTGGAGCGGGTAGACCATTGTTCCCTCCATCGACCAGGGAGATGCCGGAGCCCGTGTTGCTGTGGATCGAGTTGCGCCGGATCGTGTTCCGGGGGTGGTTCCAGACCTGTATGCCAATCTCGCCGTTGAAGGCGATGATGTTGCCGTCTTGTGGATACGGCCCGCCGACCACGTTATCCCCGGCGTCGATGCGCACCCCGGCCTCGCCGTTGGGCATGGGCGACGAGCCGTCGGCGGCTACGCCGATGCGGTTGGCACGCACCAGGTTGGAACCTCCATCGTCGCGGATACTAACGCCGCTCCATTCATTGCCAGAGACCAGATTGCCCTGTAGCACGTTCTGCTCCGCACGGTAGCGGATGGCAATTCCAGCCTCGCTGTTACCGAAGGCCACTGAGCCAGTAGCATCCGCGCCGATGTGGTTTCCGGCGATGAAGTTGTCCTCGACGCCAGCTTCCTCCAGGGCGATACCTGGGCCACGATTGCCGCTGATGACGTTGCGCTGGCTTTCTATCGTACCGCCGACGAAGGCGCGGCGGGTGCCATTGCCAAGGCGGATGCCCTCCCGAGCATTGCCTATGCTTCGGGTGCCGGTCGAGTCCGTGCCGATGTGATTGCCAATAACCAGGTTCCCGACGCCTCCCATGCTGTAGAGGCTGATACCCGCCTGGCCGTTGCCGCTGATGACGTTTCTCTCGTCTGGACCGGTGCCTCCGACTCTGTTGGACGATCCCCACATGCCAAGACCGACTCCATTCCAATCGTTGCCCACAGGGGCCGTGCCGCTGGCATCTGTGCCGACGAGATTGCCGACTATCGTGTTGTAGTCGCTGCCCCAATCGCTGCTTTGGATCCCATTCTGTCCGTTGCCGCTGCTCACATTCCACGCTATGGTATTGCCCGAGGCTCCCATTTGAATCGCGATTCCCGTGGCCCCATTGCCCAGATCAGCCGCGCCATTGGCGTCGGTACCGACGAGATTCCCGACCACCCAATTGTCATGGGTGCCGACCTCCATGATGTTGACCCCTTCGCCACGGTTGCCACTGATAAGGTTCCCTTCACCCGGGTCTGTACCGCCTACCCTGTTGTGTCTGGCGTAGTAGCCGATGGCCACCCCCTCTCGGTTGCCCACCGGGGCCGTGCCGCTGGCATCGGTGCCGATGAAGTTGCCGATCACAATGTTGTTCTCGGCACCCTGACCGCCAATCTGGATGCCGTAGACAGTGTTCCCACTGATGAGATTGCGCTGCCCTGGGGTTTTGCCGCCCAAGACATTGTGGGAGCTGCCGCTTATGTGGACACCGGTGTGATTGCCGAGGGCGGCCTCGCCAGTCCACTCCGCGCCGATGGTGTTGCCCGTAATGGTGTTGCTCATCGCAGTCATGCCCTGGATGTAGATCCCACGGCCTCCGTTGCCGCTGATAAGGTTGCCCTGCCCCGTCGGGCCGCACCCCAGCAACCTGTCCCCGCCGATGAGGTTGTTCCTGGCGCCATCCAGGGCCAGCACGCCGTTCTCGGGAAAGCGCAGGAGCTGCAGGCCCCTGATGACGTTCCCAGCGGAGGTGATGGTCAGGCCGCTGGCCCCTGCTGGCAGGCCGCTGCCATCGAGAATCACCCCAGCGTTACTCCCGTCAAGCGTCAAGTACCCGTGGGCCAGGTCAGGCAGTGGGCTCTCCAATGCAATCGTCTCTGAGGTCGTGGGTGGGAAGGCGGAGGGATCGAAGAGGATGGTGTCGTGCGGACTTGCGTCGAGCATAGCCTGGCGCAGCGTGCCTGGCCCGGCATCCCGCGTCGTGCTGACGACGAAGGTCTCCTTGGACAGGGCAACCGGCGTGGAGGACGCCGAATCGCGGGTCCCCGGGTCGCTGTCGGAAGGGCGCATGACTCTGCCCATCCCGGCAGTGGCATTCGGGCGCGGTGGACAGTGAGCCTCGGTTGCCGCGCCGCAGGCAGGGAACGACGCCTGGTTGATCGAGCGGGCTGCTTCCCCTCCTGCCTCCACCCCTCGGTCGCGAGATCCACCGCGCGGGATGCCTGTGATCTCAGCGTTCGCCATCAGCGGCGGGCAGTCGCCTTCCACTGGACCGCGGCTCAACCCTCCAAGGTGTGAGGACGAGCACGCGGGGGCCGCAGGCGTGTCGGACCACTGGAGGATGAGCAGCCCGCCGTGTCCGTCGGCCAGGTAGATATAGTCACCAGCAACGGTCACCTCTTGACTATAGCCCGGCGTGTCGAAGGCCGCGAGCAGCGTCGGAGTGTGCGGAATGGCGATGTCCAGGGCGAGCAGTCCGCCGCCCCCATCGGCCACGTAGGCGATGGTGCCGCCGGTCGCCACATTCACAGCCCAGCCTGGTGTCACGTAGTCTCCAAGCGCCACCGGATCGCCCGGGTCGGAAACGTCCACTGTCTGCAGACCACTGCCATCGGCAACGCAGGTCACTTCTCCGGCGACGGCCACGTTCTCGGCATAGCCCGGGGTATCGTGGACCGCGATCGCACTCGCATTGTACGGATCGGAGATGTCTACGATCTTCAAGCCTGCCCACTCCTCGGCCACGTAGGCCAACTCCCCGGCAACATCCACGCCAACGATCATGCTCGGGAGATCCAGGAGCTCGACGTAGCTGATCAACGTGGGGCTAAGTGGGTTCGCCAGACTGATCGATTCCAGCCCCCATTCGTTGGCGACGTAGGCGATTCCTTCGTTGACGACCATGTCGCGAAAGGATCCAGTGAAGGTGGGACGATAACCGACCGCAAACGGCCGGCTTGAGTCTGAGACATCCACCACATGCAGGCCATCTCGCGGCCCACCCGGCGCGGTGGCGACATAGGCGTAGTCTCCCTGAAGTGCCACGGCTGTGGCATAGCTCTGCGTGTCGTAGGCCCCAACCTCGACAGGAGAAGCCGGGTCGGTGATGTCCACAATCCGCAGGCCCTGATGCGCGGCGCCCACGTAGGCGTAGCTGCTTTCCACCTTCACAGCATCAGCATAGACCAGGGGACTGTAGGCTCCGACCTGGGTCAGAGTGGATGCGTTGGAGGCGTCAAGGACTTGCACCCCCCGATCGCGATCGGCGAGGTAGACCAGACCGGGCGCGACCGCGACGTGTTCGGCGTGAGCGCCGGGCTCCTCAAAGGACCCCAGTTCCACAATCTGTGCCGGATCGGAGACGTCCAGCACGCGCAAGCCAGCGAAGGCGCTGGCTACGTAGGCGGTGTTGTCCAAAACGGTCACGTCCAGAGCCCACCCCGGCGTGTCGTACTTACCGGCTTCGGTGGCATGACGAGGGTCGGAGACATCGAAGACGCGCATGCCCTCCCATCCATCTCCCACATACGCAGCACCGCCAACAACATCGACGCCGTAAGCGTAGCCGGGCGTATCGTAGGCTCCCAGTTCCATCGGGTGAGCAGGGTCGGAGATATCCACAGTCAGAAGACCCGCCCCGGCTGCGGCCAGGTACGCGTACTGACCGTCGACAGCCACGTCGAAGACGTAGTTGAGAGGATAGGCGTAGGCCACCTCCGCGAGGTCTGTTGGATCGGAGACATCCACGATGCGGAGCCCGTAGTGGCCGTCGGCGACGTACGCATGTCGACCAACCACGGCCACCTTCTCGGCGTACCCCGGCGTGTCGTAGACGCCAATCTCGACAGCCTTGCTCGGGTCAGAGACGTCCATGATGCGCAGGCCGGCTATGCCGTCCGCCACGTAGGCCAGCGTGCCACTGACGGTCACCCCTTCCACGAACTCCGGGAACGGCGTCGTGCTGCCGACCCGGGTGGGCGTGACCGGCTCCGACACGTCCAGCATCACCACGCGCAGGCCCACGGCGACGTAGGCATAGTCGCCCTGTACGGCTACGTCCTCAGTGCGGCCGCCGACTTGGCCGACCATAGTCAGTCTGTGAGAGGAGCGTGGTGCGGCTTCCGGGCGCTCTTTGCTCTCGTCTCTATGGTCAGTATCGGGGCGACCGACATGGTGACTGCCGTAGCTGTCGACGGTCCGAGAGAGGGCCAGGGCGGCCCCGTCCGTCGTCCGGCTCGCTCCAGCGCTCGCGTCCCGCACAGGCGTCCGGTCATAGGCGCCTCTTGACCGGGCTCCGGTTGGCGCTGCCGGACCTGCCACCAGCCCCAAGGTCAGAATCGTTGCGACGAGTAGGCAGCGTGCTCTCGCGTTCATGGGTCTTGTCCTCTCACTGAGAGGATGATCTCCTTGCCCTGGAACCGGATGTTCTCTATGGTGAACCCTGATAGCACAGCGGCGCTGGTCTCCCCGTCCGAGAAGGTGCCGACACTGCCCGCCTAGCCCCCGTCAATGACGGTGGACGCGACGATGCGTGGATCCCCTGGATCCTGGCTTCTGATAGCTTGCTCATCGCTCGGAGGGGTCTGTGACCCCGACCTAGGAGCAGGTGGGCAGGGTGAAGCAGAAGCGGCTGCCTCGCCCACTCTCGCTCTCCACCTTCACCTCTCCGCCGAGTTTCTGCACGATGCGCCGGACGATGCTCAGGCCCAGGCCGTGGCCCTCGGCGTACGTCTCGTACAAGCGCGTGAACGGCGTGAACAGCCGCTCCTTCTCCTCCTCCGTCAGCCCGCGGCCGTTATCGCGCACCCAGAAGCAGGGCTGGCCCACGCCCCGATCGCAGCCCAGCTCCACGCGCGGGGGGACTCCCTCGTCCGGCTTGCCCCCGTACTTGACCGCGTTGCTGAGGTAGTTGACCCACACCTCCTCCACCCACGGGCCGTAGCCCATGGCCTGCGGCCACGTGTCGGCCACGACGATCTCCGCCTCCGCCTCCTCGATCATCGGCGCCAGCCGATCCAGGGCCTCCTCCACGATCGCCTCCATATCGAGCGGGCGCGTCGTCACCTCCTCCTGGCGCACGCTAGCCAGCAGCAGCAGCTCGTCGATGATGCTCGTCATCGTGTCCACAGCCTGGGTGATGCCCTGGACGCACTCGTGTCCCATCTCGTCGAGGTGCGGGGCACAGTCGTCCTCCAGGAGGGAGGCGTAGGCCCCTATGCGGTGGAGGGGGTTCTTCAGGTCGTGGGCCACCGTGTGGGCGAAGGCGTCGAGCTCCTGGTTGCGTGCCTCCAACTCGGCGGCGTACTGACGCAGCGCCTCCCGCGTGCGCCGCTTCTCCTCGGCCATGCGCCGCCGCTCCAGCAACTGCTCGATCACCGTGGGCAGCAGGTCGAGGTACCCGCCCTCCACGTCCTTCACCAGGTAGTCGCCCGCCCCCAGCTTCATCGCCTCCACCGCGACCTGCTCGTTCCCGGTCCCGGTGACCATGATGACGGGGGGCAGAGGCCCCCGCTCGGCCAGGATCTCCATCACCTGCAGGCCGGTGTGGACCGGCATCACCTGATCGACCAAGAGGATGTCGTGTGCGTCGGCGTCGTACGCGGCCAACCCCTCCTCGGCGTCACAGGCCAGATCCACCTCGTAGCCCACGCGCTCCAGCCGCTTCTGCAGGAGCCGGGCCAGCCCGGCGTCGTCCTCCATACATAAGACCCGGGTCGCTTCACACTCGGCCACGGCGCTCACTCCCCATCCGGCACGGTCACCACCGAGAGGAACAACCCGATCTTGCGGATCGCGTCGGAGAACTCCTGGTAGTCCACCGGCTTGGTGATATAGACGTTGCAGCCCAGGTCGTAGCAGCGAGAGACCTCTCGCGTGTCGTCCGTGGTGGTCAGGATGATCACCGGAATGCGCTTGGTGCGCTCGTCGGCCTTC
The DNA here is from genome assembly GCA_964575455.1 of uncultured Anaerolineales bacterium. Taxonomy (GTDB): domain Bacteria; phylum Chloroflexota; class Anaerolineae; order B4-G1; family B4-G1; genus SKLM01. Next base: position 41,291 of record CAZNRX010000026.1, read on the forward strand.
ATGCGCTTGAGCACCTGGTAGCCGTCGAGCACGGGCAGATTCAGGTCCAGCAGCACCAGCAGCGGCGAGGCGCGGCCGGTGCCCGCGTAGTCGCCCTTGCCGTGCAGGTAGTCGAGTGCCTGCTGGCCGTCGCCCACCGTGACCAGCTCGTTGCTGATGCCCGAGCGGCGCAGGTTCTTCTCGATCAGCCGCGCGTGGCCCGGGTCGTCCTCCACCAGGAGGATGGCCACCTCTTGTGTCTTAGCCAATGTTGCCTCCTCTTTCTTCTTCGCCAAAATGGTTGGAGATCGTGAATGTGAACGTGGTCCCCTCTCCCAGCTCCGATTCGCACCAGATCCGTCCGCCGTGGCGCCGCACCAGGGTCTGCACGTACGGCAGTCCCATGCCCTCGCCCGGCGCCTCCTGTCGCCCGGCGCGGCGGAAGGGCGCGAAGACCTTCTGCATGTCGTCCTCCGCGATGCCGCGCCCGTTGTCGCGCACGCGGAAGGTGACCCTCTCGTCGTCGCGCTCCCCCGTGATCTCGATCTCACCGGTGCGGCCCGGCTGGAGGTACTTCAGCGCGTTGTCCAGCAGGTTCCCCACGATCTGCTCCATCGAGGTGCGATCCGCGACCACGTCTGGCAGCGGCCCCACGGTGACCTGCACGTCCTGCTCGTCGATCTGGTGCGCCAGGCTCCCCAGCGCCTCCTGGACCAGGGCCTCTGTGTCGATCCGCTCCGGATGGAGCTCGCGGCGGCCCAGGCGGGAGAGCTGGAGGACGGCCTGGATGAAATCGTCCATGCGGGTCACGGAGGACTCGATGAAGCCCAGGGCCTCCGGCACGTCCTCGTCCAGAGCGTAGTGCAGTTGCTGCTGTTGGTCCTCGTCCAGGTGCGGCCGGGCGGCGCCCATAACGGACTGGATCTCCTCCAGCGCGAAGCGGAGCTCGGCCGAGAAGCCCTTCAGGTTGACCAGCGGCGCCCGCAGATCGTGGGAGACGATGTAGGCGAACTGCTTGATCTCCTCGTTGGCCTGCTCCAGCTCGGCGGTGCGCTCCTGCACCCGCACCTCGAGCTGGTCGCGGGCGGCCCGCAGCGCGGCCTCCGCCCGCTGGCGCTCGGCCATGCGGCGCGAGACGACGATGCCCAGCCCCGCGCCCGTCAGCGCCGCGATGGCGGTGGTCAGCATCAGCACCCAGCGGGTCTGCACGACCAGACGCTGCGAGAACGCGTTCTGCTCCTCGAACTCCTCCTCGACGCTGGCCACGATCTCGGAGGCGGTGGTGCTGATCTCTGGCTCGAGGGCGTCCAGTTTCGTCTCCAGGAGCCGATCCACCTCGATGGCGTCTGTGTGGAGGGTCTGAAAGCCCTCCCAGTAGGCGTCGACGGCCGCGCGCGCCTCCGCGACGTTCTCGCGCTGGGTGGCGGAGCTGAGCACGCTCTCCAGGTTCGAAAGCGCCCCCTGCAGCTGCTGGTGGTTGGCCTCGAAGAGCACGCTGTAGCGCGCGTCGCCGCTCTTCAGGTACTGGACCGCGTTCAGCCGCATGGACTGGAACGCGTTCCGGGCGTTCCCGACCGCCAGGTAGGCCCGCGGGTCCTCCAGGGAGACGACGTGCATGCGCAGCGCTGTGAGCCTGTCGTCAATCTGCAGCCCGTTGACGTCGAGCACCTCGGACTGAATGCGCTGGCGCCTGCGAATCAGCTCCGCCACCTGGCGGAAGGCGTCGCCATACGCCTCGACGGTCGGCGCGATGCGTTCGAGCATGGCCACCCGCTCCGGGGTGGTGATCTGCTCCTCGGCCTGGAGCAGCAGCTCTTTCAGCCCGGCGAAGGCCTGGTTGAACCGGTCGAGGTCGGTCTGCTCCTGGGTGTTGACGTACTCGTGCGCATGGAGGCGCGTCAGCAGGACCTGATTGACGATCTCCTTGGAGAGCACGATGTCCGCGGCCAGGTCGTTGGTGAGGGCGTCCATGGCGTCGCTGATGCGGTAGAGCCGCACGGCGGCCAGGATGCCGATGCCCACCACCAGCAGCACGGCCGCCAGATAGCCGATGGTCAGCGGCAGTCTGTCTTCAGAAAGCTTAAGCATGGGCTCCTCTTACGTCTTTGTGCTCTGGCTACCTGACACTATCAAGCCGTGCTGATGATGGCGGGGGTTAAGGCCCTCAAGCAACCGTCTTCTCCAGCGCCTTCAGTTCATCCACCCCACTGATCAACACCCCGCGCTCGCCGGCAAACTCCAGCGCCTGCGGCGTAAGCTCAGCCTGCGAGACGCACCAGGCACGGGCCTCGAACTGTTCCGCCCGCTCCACGAGCTGCTCGAGTTCGCCCATGCCCACGCGCTTCAGCCGCCATTTGACCTCGACGACCCAGCGCTCGTCATTTTCGGCCAGGGCGTCCAACTCGACTTGTCCATCGGGCGATAGATAGCGCTCGACCCGGGCGAAGTCGGGCACCTGCACCGGCTCCTCCTGCCCGAAAAGCGCTCCCTCCACCGTACGCCCGGCCAGCCTGCGCAGCAGTTCCCTTACCTCGCTCTCCTTGGCGCGTCCGAGTTGGGAGGACACTCGCTGGAACCGCTCCGAAAGATCGCCCACCAACCCCTCCAGGTCGTCGCGGCGGGGGAAGGCGTCCACCTCCACTCCCTGGCTGGTGTAGGCCACCCAGAAGCGGAGCACCGGGTCCCTGTAGTAATAGCGCTTTTCCTCCTCGATGATCAGGTCGACCTCCATCAGCCAGCGCAGGTACTCGCGCGTGGCCGATGCCTGCCGATGCAGACGGCGCGCCAGGTCTGAAAGCGACAGCCCCTCCTCCTCGGCCAGGATCTGCAAGAGGGCCTTCAGCAAGCCATAGCCTCGCGCCTTCTGCAGCGAGATGTCGTAGAGGTAGCGGCAGTAGCCGTAGATCTGCCCCTGGCGGGAGAGCGTCTCCAGCAGAAAGGCGTGCTCCACCTGCTCGACGCCGACCGCCTCTGGGGTCGGCGCCAGGTCCCGCAGCCGATCGGTCAGAGCCGTGACGTAGAAGGGATGGCCGAAGGTGTAGGTGTAGACGGCGGATTGGGCCCGTGGGGGCAGGGAGGCAAACATCCGTTCTACCAATCGCCTGGTATCCTCCTGGGTGAAAGGCTGGAGCTCCAGGGCGCGGAACTGGAGGAAGAGGGGTGACTCGTGGTCGCGCACTAGCCGCTCCATCGCAGTGACGGCCGAACCGGTGATCACGTAGGCGACCTGGGACTGCTGCTGCAGGGAGGCGCGAAAGTGCTTGAGCGGGTCGCCGACTTCGGGGAAGTTGCCCAGGCTAGCGAGCTCGGGGAACTCGTCCAGAAAGCACATGATGGGCAGGTCTAGAGCCTGGGCCAATTGCTCGGGGAAGTCGAAGGCCAGATTGAGGAGCAGAGCGTGGTCGGGCTTGCGGCGGACCAGCTGGCGCACCAGGGCGCCGGTCGTGCGGGCCACCAGGGGGATCTCGGCCGCCTCCGTCTCCAGCAGCCGGTCGGCGGTGAGGTAAGGCTCGACCGGCCCCTCGCCCTCGGCCAGGACCCAATAGCAGGTGAGGCCGACGTAGCGCTGGGCGAAGGGCTCTGGCGCGCTGCAGATGCCCTCCATATCCAGGTAGACCGGGGCGACATCGCCCTGATTCAGGAGGCGGACCACCTGCTCCTGGGCGAGGAGCGTCTTGCCGATGCGCCGCAGACCGAAGAGGGCCACATGGCGCGGGCGGCCCTCTCGCAGGTCCTGGGCCACGCTGGCCAGGACGGAGAGCTCGTGGGCGCGGTCAGTGAAGCGCTCACGTAGGTAGCGTGGGTAGAACGTTGGCATCTCCTTCTCCAGTGGCGTTAAGTCGGTTGACTTATAAGTCAATCGCCTTAATTATAGCATCGCAAGCGGCCTGGGCAAGAATCGGTCAGTCGACCCCTTCGATCACCATCTCCGCCACCATGCTGCCCGGCTCAAGCCCGCTCTATGCACTGGTGGCGTGTCGGGTGGCTAGTCTTGTGCTTAGTCTTCGCAGGTCTGGGCGGGCTCGAACCACTGCTCCAGCCCGGCCTGAAGGGCGTCGGCGGCCTCCTGCGGCGTCTGCTCGCCCTGCAGGACGGCCAGAGCGCCATCCTGCATGAGGACGTAGCCGTCGGGTGAGCCGGTGCGCAGCTTCTCCCAGGCGAAGCGGGCGTCGGTGCCTCGCCCCTCGTTGAGCGCCAGGAAGGTGCGCGCGTGCTCGTTCGTGATGTCGGGCGTCTCCTGATGCATGGGGAAGAAGCCAGGGAGCTCGTTGGCCAGGGCCTCCGCGCATTCGGTCGTGGTCATCCAGGAGAGGAACTCGCGAGCCTGCTCCTTGTGTGTGGAGGCCGCGTTCAGCGCCATGCCGGCGTCCGGATGGAACGTGATGTGGGCCGGTTGGCCGGCCGGCGGCGGCGTGGCGAAGATGCTCCAGGCGAAATCGAGCTCTGACGCCTCGAAGAAGGCGATGTCCCAGGACCCACTCATGAACATGGCCGCCTGCCCCTGCGCGAAGAGCTCCCGGCTGTCTCCGTAGGTCAGCAGCTCGTGGTTCTCCGGGAGGAAGGGGGCCAGGTCGCCCACTGCCTGGAACGCCGCCACGATGTGCTCGTCGTCGAAGCAGCGGTCCCCATCCAGGTATGCCATGCGGCCCTCGCGCCCTCCGATGAAGTTGGGCGCCAGGTTCATGAAGACGAGCTCGGCGATGGTCCAGGCGTCGCCCGATGTGTTGGCGAAGGGGATGAGGCCGGCGTCCTTGATCGTCTGCGCAGTGGTCAGCAACTCCTCCCACGTGGTCGGCGTGCTGAGCTCCAGCTCGTCGAAGATCTCCTCGTTGTAGTAGATGCCGTGGGACGTAGCGATGAAGGGCACCGCGTAGGGCACGCCGTCGTCGGTGGCCCAGGGCGCCAGCCTCTCCGGTTCGAAATGCTCCCTCAGGCCCGGCAGGTCGTCCAGGGGCTCCAGGTAGCCCTGCTCGTACTGCATGCGGGAGGTGGCGTAGGAGCGGGCGTAGAAGACGTCTGGGGCCGTGCCGGATTCGAGCTGCGCCTGGAGCGCGTCGTTATACTGGGCGGCCTGGCCGGTGGGCTCGAAGCGGACGGTGATGGCCGGGTGGTCCTCGTGGAACCGGTCCAGGATGCGGTTCATCTGCTCAACGTCGTCCGCTCGCCAGGACCCCATCGTCAGAGCGACCTCCTTGGCCTGCTCTGTCGGCGGCGCGGTCGGGGGGACGGTGGGCTCTGGCGTGGACGGCGTGCCACACGCCGCGCAGAGCACGGCGATGAGTAGGAGCCCCGTGAGGCCCCGGATGGTGCTGCTGCCGGTCGTCTGTTGTCTCATCATGGCCTCCTGTCCGCTAATCTCGTGCTACACATGATCCCTTCACCACACGTGCTCCCTCCGGATCCGTGATCCGGAGGCTGGCGGATTCCGCCAGGAGCGTGTTTACCACGTGGCCGTGGGTGCATGGCGTCGCGCTATGGCGCCATCGTCTGCCGGAGCGTCCTGGCCACCTCGTCGGGCTCGAAGGGCCTCCGAACCACGCCCCCAAACCCGGCCTCCTGCAGTGCCTGCCGCTCCGCCTCCTCCAATGCCTCGCTCGTCATGCCCAGCACCTCGATCCCCGGCCGGGCCCTCTTCAGGTCCTTGGCCCATCCCTCCTTCTCGACGCCCGGCATCTCCAGGTCCACCAGCGCCAGCGCCACCCGATCGGCGTCACGCGCCACCCAGCGCGGCGACTGGCACAGGGCCAGCGCCTCCTTGGCATTGCGCGCGATCAGCACCCGGTAGCCCAGCGACGCCAGCATGCTCTCTCCCACCTGCCGCGACTGTTCATCGTCCGCCACCAGCAGGATTGTCTTTTCCTGTGCAGCCTCCTCCGGCCTGGCCGCGGGCCCGGCGCCCTCGGCCTCGGCCGCCGCGTCGTGCGTCGGCAGGTAGATGGTGAACGTGGTGCCCTTCCCGGGCTCCGTCTCCACGTCGATGGAGCCGCCGTGCTGCCGCACGATGCCGTAGACCTGGGAGAGCCCCAGCCCCGTGCCCCGATCGACGTCCTTGGTGGTGAAGAAGGGCGAGAACAGGTGCGAGCGCACCTCCTCCGTCATGCCCGTCCCTGTGTCCGAGACGGCGAGCCGGATCCATTCGCCTCCCCGCACCCGGCGCTCCTCCGGCGTCGAGGGGAGGGAGGCCGCATCCGTCACCGGCAGCGTCTCGTCGGACGTCAGCCGCACGCTGGATAGCTCGAAGCGCAGCTCTCCTCCGTGCGGCATGGCGTCGCGGGCGTTGGTCGCCAGGTTCGCCAGCGCCTGCCGCAGCCGTGCCGGGTCGGCCAATGCCGTGAACGCCCCGGCGGCCGCCTGCGGATCGCAGGTCAGGCTGATCTCAACATCGTCCGGCATCTCGGGCCGCAGGTCCGCGATCAGGGCGCGAATCAGGGCCGCCAGATCGACCGGCTCCCGTCTGATCATGGCCCGGCTGCTGAAGTCGAGGATCTGCTGGACCAGATCCGACGCCCTCTGGGATTCGTGCAGGATCGTCTGCAGGTTCTTCGCCACGCCCGCGGGCAGGTCTGGCCTGCGCAGATCGAGCTCGGCGTAGAGGATGATGGTGTTCAGCAGGTTGCGGAAGCTATGGGCGATGCCGGACGCCATCTGGCCCAGGGCGGTCAACTGCTCCTGCCGCTGCACCCGCCGCTGCATCTGCCTGAGCTCGGTGACGTCTCGGGCGACGATCATCTCGCCCTCGAACGTCTCCGCGTCGAAGATCGGGGTCGAGTGGACGTTGACCTCGATCCGCCTGCTCTCTCCGTTCGCGAAAGCTATCTCGTAGAGGTGGTCCTCTCTGTCGCCCGCCAGCCGCCTCTTCCTTCTTTCGACCATGTCCGCGCGTTCATCCGGACGCAGGAAGTCGTCGATGGACTGGCTCAGCACCTCCTCCTCCGTGAGGTCGGAGAGCGCCAGGGCGGCCTGGTTCACGAACGCGATCCGCCCCTCCTCGTCGTGGAGGACGATGGCGTCCCCCGTGGTCTCGACGAGGGTGCGGTAGAGGCGCTCGCTCTCCCGCAGCGCGTCGAGCGCCTCCTCCCTCTCCCTGATGAGCTGCCGCTTCTCGCGGATACGGTCGATGATGGTGGGCAGGAGGCTCAGGTGCCCGCCGCCGCCGTCCTTCACCAGGTAGTCGTCCGCGCCCAGCTTTATGGCCTCCACGGCGGTCCTCTCGTCCCCGGCGCCGGTGACCATGATGGTGGGCGGCGGGGGGCCGCGCTCGGCCAGGGTGCGCAGCACCTCCAGGCCGGTGTAGCCGGGCATCAGGTGGTCGATGATCACCGCGTCGTAGGCGCCGGCCTCCAGCTTGACCAGCCCCTCCTGGCCGTCGAACGCCAGGTCGACCCGGTGGCCGGCCCGCTCCAGGTGTTTCTGGAACAGGCGAGCCTCGCCCCGGTCGTCCTCAATGCATAAGATGTGGAGCTTCGTTCTTTCAATCATCTACGCCTCCAAGGCCCGGCGTATCGGCCCTGCCAGGTCGTCCGCCTCGAACGGCTTGCGGATCACGGCCACGAAGCCCGTCTCCTTCAGCAGCTGCACGTCGCCCTCCTCCAGCGTGTAGCCCGTGATGCCCAGGGCTTTCAGGCCGTGCCTGGCCGCCTGCAGTCGCTTCATGAGCTCCCTGCCGCCTATCTCGGGCATCACCAGGTCGGTGACCACCAGGTCGACCGGCGGCTTCTCCTTGTGCCAGCGCGGGGACTGGCAAAGGGCCAGCGCCTCGCGCCCGTTGGACGCCGTAATCACTCGATAGCCCAGCGTCTCCAGCATCTCCTGCGTGGCCTGCCGCACGTTCTCCTCGTCCTCCACCAGCAGGATCGTCTCCCCCTGACCGCGAGGCGCGTCGCTGGCGCCCGTGGCGTCTCCCTTCTCCTCCTGGGGCGCCCCTGCCTCGTCACAGCTCGGCAGGTAGATGCGGAACGTGGTGCCCTCGCCGAGCTCCGTCTCCACGTCGATCACGCCCTCGTGCTGGCGCACGATGCCGTAGACCTGGGCCAGCCCCAGCCCCGTCCCCTCCCCCACGTCCTTGGTGGTGAAGAAGGGCTCGAAGAGGTGCTCTTGAACCAGCTCGCTCATCCCCATCCCGGTGTCGGAGACCGCTAGGCAGATCCATTGGCCAGGCTCGACGCGGTCCCAATCGCCGCGCGTTGCGTCGCCGGGCGGCGCCCCGGCGTTGGTCGGGATCTCCACGCTCGACAGCTCGACGTGGAGCTCGCCGCCATCCGGCATGGCGTCGCGGGCGTTGAGCGCCAGGTTGGTCAGCGCCTGCTGCAGCCGTCCCGCGTCTGCCGCCACGGTGTAGGTGCCATCTGCTCCGGCGTCCATCGTGATCTCGATCGTCTCTGGGATGGTGCGCCGCAGGACGGCCAGGACGTCCGCCAGGAACGGCTCGAGATCGAGCGGCCGGCGCTCGATCATGGCGCTGCTGCTGAAATCGAGGATCTGCTGCACCAGCTCGGTCGCCTTCTCGGCCTCTCCCTTGATCGTCTCCAGGTTCTCGGCCAGATCGGGCGGCAGGTCGGGCTTATGGAGCGGCAGGCTGGCGTAGAGGATGATGGTGGTGAGCAGGTTGCGGAAGTCGTGGGCGATGCCGGACGCCAGCTGCCCGACGGCGGCCAGCCGCTCCTGCTGGCGCAGCTGATCCTCCATCTTCTGCTTCTCGGTGATATCCTCGAAGACGACGCAGAAGCGGTCGGGCGTGTCCCAGGGCCTGTAGACGGTGCAATAGTAGAGCTTCTTCGTGGGATCGTGATACATCTCGAACGTGTCGGGCTCTCCGGTGACTGCCACGCGACCGTATCTCTCGATCCAGCTATCCTCGGTGCCGGGGAAGATCTCGTGCACTGTCTTCCCTTGCACCTCCTCATTCGTGACCCCTACGATCTCCTCATAGGCCTCGTTGACGTAGACGTAGCGAAAGCTGATGAAGGTGCCATCCTCATCGAAGATGGTGTCGTAGACCGCGAAGGCGTTGATCATGCTCTCCAGAAGCCACTTGTACTGGCTTCGGCTCTCCCGAAGCTGCTCCTCGGCCAGCTTCCGCTTGGTGATGTCCTTGTCGATAGCGAAGAAGCCGATCACCTCGCCGCCCTGGTAGATGGGCACCTTGGTGAGCAGGTACCAGCGCGGCTCCCCGGCGGCGGTGGTCGCCTCTCTCTCCTCGTGGATGAGGGGATCACCGGAGAGAGCGCGGCGCTCGTCCGCCAGGATCTCCTCCGCCTCGTGTGGCCAGAGCTCGCGGGCCGTCCTCCCCACCAGCGCCTCGGGCTCGCAGCCAACGGCGTCCGCGTACGCCTGGCTGGCCATGATCAGGCCGTGGTCGGCGTCCTTGAAGTAGACCAGATCGGGCGTGTTGTCCATCAGCGAGTCCCAGAGCTGGCTCCGCAGCGCCAGCTCCTCCTCCGTCTGCTGCCGCTCGGTGACCGCGGCGCCCAGGGCCAGGGCCGTGATGGCCGTGATGCCCACGTAGCCCCACAGCACGCCCAGATTCTGTTGCACGGGGGGAACGGCGAAGGGTCCGTAGCCGAGGGCTGTGCCGGTGATGCCGAAGACGGCGGTGAGCAACACGGCCACGCTCGACCCGGCCACGCCGAAGCGCATCGCGATCCAGATGATCGCGGGGAAGGCGGCGAAGGCCACCGGAAGGCCGGCCCTGCGGGGGAAGAGGCGGCCCATGCCGAACACGATCAGGTTGGCGACCATCAGCAGGCCGAACGGCCCCACAGCGCGGACCAGCCCGCGCAGGCGGATGGAGGGAGCTTTCTCCCTGATCGTGAGCCCCAGGATCAGCAGGGCCGGCGCCAGCACGGTGACGCCGATGGTGTCGCCCAGCCACCAGGTGAGCCAGGCCCCCAGCGTGTGCTGCGAGGCGATGCGCCCGGTCACGCTCAGGGTGCCGACGCCGAACGTGGCGCTGATCAGCGTGCCGAAGAGCCCGCCCCCGAGCGCCAGCCAGAGGATGTCCTTCAGCCGCTTCAGGTGTGGGTCGAAGTCCGCGAAGGCCTGCAGGATCCAGGCTCCGACCACGGCGGCCAGTGTGTTCCCCAGCGGGCCGATGGCCCACATCAGGGGCGGGTGGCCCTCCATGATGGCCACGGCGATGTCGCCGATGAAGATGCCGGGCCAGACGCGGTAGCCGAGCAGGAGCACTGCGACCAGGGCGATGCCCGAGGGCGGCCAGATCAGGGTGACGTGCGTCTCCGGATGGGAGAGGAGCAGGCCCAGCTGCGCGGCGAGCACGTGGATCACGGCCAGCGCCACGTTGATCAGCAGATCGCGCCTGGTCAATGAGCGGAGCAGCTTATCAGGTCGGTTCATGTCCTCAGCTCTCTACGGCGGCGTGCAGTCTGATGCTCCTTGGTTGCATCGCATTGTACTCGTCATCAGGATTTTGTGCAAGAGAGGAGGAGCCGCCCCCAGGAGCAAGGATTTTGACGTGCGAGACCTTTGTGGTTTGGGTGTGGATCCGGACAGCCACGGCGGTGGGTGATCACATCAACCACTCGCTGACGTCGTCCACGGCAATGATTGCCGGCTCTCCCAGAAGGTAGTACCTGGCACTGGACCAGGGATACAATTCGGGCCGCTCAGCCAAGGCCCAGTGAGGCTGACATGGGTTGTTGTGGCAATACTCCGCCTTCTGTCTGAGAAAGCCCGGCGAGAAGACGTCCCGAGCATCGTAACCGTCCTCCCAGACCTTGTACTGCTGGTCGGGAATCTGGTGGGCGGCCCACTCGAGGACGGCCAGCGCCCGCTCGTTGTTCTCCGCCTGGTACTGCCGGATGATCTGGTTGGCTATGTGTTTCTTGGAATCGCGCAGCGTGGACGCGAGGGTATGCCCTTCTAGGAATTGCACGATGAGGTGTACGTGATTGGGCATGACCACGAAGATGTGGAGCTTGAGCCACCGTTGGACCCGCATGTAGTTCAGGCTGTCGATGATGATTCGCTTGATGACGGGGCGATGGAACAGATGGTGTCGTTGGACTGCGGTTGTGGTGATGAAGTAGAGGTTGTCTGGGTTGAAGTCTGGACGTACTGGCATGGTGATCTCCTGTTGTTGGATTCGGCGCGGGTCATAGACCCGCTGGGAGCAGGTGAGGGGGGAGCAGGTGAGGGGGGAGCGGGTGAGGGGGGAG
>CAZNRX010000027.1:0-49376 GCA_964575455.1 uncultured Anaerolineales bacterium
GAATTCAACGCCTTGGCCGGCTTTACCCTAAAAACTTGTGAAACCGAGGTCTAGGGCCGTGCCTGACGACGGAATCGACGGCGGGCCTGTGCCGCTTAGGGATTGATGTGATCACCATCGACGTGTCCGCTGCCGTCCATCGACGGGCTGGGCTAGGGCGCTACGCCGCAAGCTTGACCCGAGCCCTGGTCCGCCGCAGGCGCGCGGGAGCGAAGGACTTCGAAGGGCTGCGGCCCTTGGGGGCCGCCGGGTCGCAGACCCGGCTTGAGCATGCCGGGCGGCAGTATGCTCTTTTCTACAACCGTGAGCGCGGCATCGAACCCCTCGCTGGCCTGGAGCATTTGCCAACCAGCACCGTTGCCTTGGGCTACAAACCCTGGCGTATGTTCGTCTGGCTCGGGCAGCTGGCGCGGGTGGGGTTCGACAGGTTCCTGCCCGATGGGCAGCTCTTCCACGCCACCGAGCACCTGCTGCTGCCCCTCCACTCGATGCCCACCGTGCTAACAGTTCACGATCTGATCTTCCGCCATCTTCCGGAGCATCACAAATTGCTCAACCGCTGGTACCTGAATTGGACCCTGCCCCTCTACTGCCAGCGAGCGACGCACATCATCGCTATCTCGGAGTGCACGCGGCGGGACCTGATCGCGGCCTACGATGTCCCTCCCGAGAAGATCAGCGTCATCCACGAGGCCGCCGATCCGTGGTTCGCACCTCAGGCGGCCGACCGGGTGACCGCGGTGCGTCAGCGGTATGGTTTGCCGGAGCGATACATCCTCTTCGTGGGCACGATCGAGCCGCGTAAGAACCTCACGCGGCTGCTCCGGGCCTTCGAGGTCGCGCACAGGGAAGGGCTAACCGAGGCGCTGGTCGTCGTGGGTAAGCGGGGGTGGTTGTACGATGACTTCTTCGCCCGGCTGGAGGGGGCGTCGGTGCGTGATGCCGTGCTTCTTCCCGGCTACGTCCCTGACGACGATCTGCCGGCCGTCTACACAGGGGCCCAGGCGCTGGTCTGGCCAAGTCTCTATGAGGGGTTCGGGCTGCCGATCTTGGAGGCGATGGCCTGTGGCACGCCGGTGGTCTGCAGCGGGACCTCCTCTCTCCCCGAGGTCGGGGGGGAGGCTGCCTTGTATTTCGATCCGGCAAGCGTGCAGTCCATAACCGAGGTGCTTCGGCGGCTGCTGAGCGATCCCGATCTGCGTGCCGAGCTGGTGGATCGGGGCTTTGACCAGACAGCCGGTTTTTCGTGGGACCGGGTGGCCGCTGAGACGGAAGCCGTCTACGAGGCCGTGATCGGATCGAAGGGCCTGGCCGCCTAGGCGCTCAGGTCGACGCAGCCACCAATGTAGAGCCAGGCAAGATCTGCTCAACACAGACCCGCGTTCCCTTTCCTGCAGGACCCTCTTTCTCTGCAACTGATTGATCCTCCATACGTAGTGATAGTGGGTAAGGTGCGGTGGTCGCTGAGTGAGATGCAGCGACCATCCCTACGAATTGAAGGAGGGAGATGTGACAGACGAGAGAGAGAAGAGGGCGCCTTTGTTGCTGTGGCCGTTCTACGCCATCTGGCGCCTGGTGGCCTTCATTCTGGAGATCACTGGTCGGCTTATTGGGGTGGTTCTGGGCTTGGTGCTCCTGATTCTGGGCTTGGTCGTCAGCCTAACGGTGATTGGGGCAATTGTGGGCATCCCGCTGATGATTCTGGGGATGCTGCTCATCTTGCGCGGCCTTTTCTAGGAGGTGGCTATGGAAGGCGAGAGCCGCTTCTCAAAGCTGATCGGAGGCGTCATTGCTGGGGCCGGCCTGGTGACCGGCTACCTCCTGGCGGTCCGTCCGCGCATCCTCACCTGGGGAGCGACCGACGGCGAGGTCCAGCGGTCGCTGCCCGGGGATGATTTGGTGCGCGACGCGAAGATGGAGGCCACGCACGCCATCACCATCAACCGGACGGCCGACCAGGTCTGGCCCTGGCTGGTGCAGATTGGGCACCAGCGCGCTGGCTGGTACAGCTACGATTGGCTGCATCGCTTGATGGGCATCGCGGGGTCTGTGGAGGCCGAGCACCGCTCGGCGGAGCACGTGATCCCCGAGCTGCAGGATCTGCGAGTCGGGGACGTGGTGGAGATCGCTCCGGACATGGGGTACAACGTGGTTGACCTTGATCCAGGGCGAGCGCTGGTGCTCCATATCGCCGTCGAGACCGAGACCTTTGAGCCGTTCGATCCCGCCAGGAGGCTTCCAGATAACCACTTCACCTCCAGCTGGACGTGGTTCCTGAAGGAGCACGGTGAGAACGCGACGCGCTTGATCGTCCGCATCCGAGTGGGGTACAGCCGCAGCCTAGCGAACGTGCTGATGACCCATGGCATCATGGAGCCGGGGAGCTTCATCATGGAGCGGAAGACCTTGCTGAACATCAAACGGCGCGTCGAGGCTTCGTGATCTACTGCATGCCGTTGCCGACAAGGGAGTGTCTTCCCCTTCAGAACGTTCCTATTGACCACACACGAGCGCCAGTCGATCAGCGGTGTCGGCTGGGTGGTAGAACCCTGTCACGCCGGTGCGTCAGCTTGCGTCATCCCTCAGCTCGACTACAATTACATAGGTTCCAGAGCCGGGATGTCGTTCGTGGTCATGCCCGCGTTCAACGGGTGTGGCCGCCCAGGCACCTATGTATCGAGAGGATCTGGTCGTTCGAACGAAGCTGATGCCGCCGCGTCTCCACAAGCACACGCTTCATCGTCCTCGTGTGACTCGACGGCTTCTGGAGGCGCTGGATCACCGCGTCACCGTCGTGCAGGCCGGGACTGGCTATGGCAAGAGCACGGCGTTGGCCGCCCTGTCGGATCATGAGTATCCTCTAGCTTGGTACCGTCTCGACGCGCAGGATGCCGACTCATTGGTCTTCCTCCTCCACCTGCTGTATAGCTTCCGCATCGCCCTGCCAGAGATGTCCGAGAGGGCGTTGGCGGCGCTGGAGGCTGACCGGACACCTTCGCTGCCCGGGCACGGCAGTCCTCTGCCATGGAAGACGGTTATTGGCATACTCGTTAACGAATTGGTTGAGTTTGCCACTGGCCCGATGCTTCTGGTCATTGACGATGTCCATCTTCTCAGCCAGACATCCGGGGCGACGGGCGATGTCACCTGGGCACCTGAGCCTCTCCTCATTCTAGACTGGCTCATCGGGCGTGCGCCTCCGGACCTGCACGTGATTCTCTCGACGCGGCATCCTCTCCAGCTTCCCAATGCCGTCAATTGGCGGGTGAGGGGCGAGCTCCTGGAGATCGGGCAGGAAGCGCTGGCCTTCACCCCCTCGGAGGTGGCCTCCCTCTTCCGCGACCAATACCGGGTCTTCCTCACCCCGGAGGAGGTGGATGAGCTCGCGATCCAGACTGAGGGATGGGCTATTGCTCTCCAGTTGGTGTGGCAGGGCCTGAGAACTGACATGGTGACTGCGTCGACCCCTAATCTTCCCCAGGCCTTGAAGGGGATACACGGCTCCGACAAGGCCAAAGGCCCGGCAGCTGAGCTTCAGGAGGACTTCTTCGCCTTTCTCGCGGCGGAGGTCCTAGAGCAGCAGCCTCCTGACATTCAGGAGTTCCTCCTCACGACGGCGGTGCTGCGGGAGATGACGGTCCCTATCTGTGATTGCCTGCGAAGCACGACGGAGGGCGGGGATCTGCCGATCCCCTTGGAGCGAGGTGGCTTGGCTCCGGAGGGCGGGGATGCCGCCGGGAGCGGGAGGGAGAGGAGCGGGAAGGGGGGGAGCGGGAAGCTGGAAGAGCTGAGCTGGAAGAGGCAGGGCAGCGGCCTAGGTGACTGCGTCGACCCGGCGGCTGAAGCTTGGCAAGCGGATAGCGGCCAGATTCTCGACTACCTGCTGGAGAGTGGGCTGTTTGTGGTCGATCTAGGTGCTGATGATCGTCTCGGACGGCTTGTGCGGTATCATCACCTCTTTCGCGATTTCCTCTGCCATCAACTGGAGCCTTCCCAGAAACGGGCGCTGCATGAGAAGGCAGCGGCCTGCTGTCAGCAGTACGGAGCGGAGGAGGAAGCGGTCCATCATCTGCTGGCGGCTGGAGGTCCAGGCACGCGGGCCTTTGAGAGGACGGCCAGCCTCCTTGACCGGATGGGTCGTAAGATGGTGAGGGCGGGTCGCTTGGACACGCTGGTCGGATGGATTGGCTCTTTACCTCCCGACGTCCTGGAGGCCCATCCCTCTCTCCTGGTCTACCTGGGCGACATCGCGCGACTCCACAGTCGCTTCGACGAGGCTCTCGGCTGGTACCGTCAGGCCGAAACACGATCCCGCGCCAGGCATGATGCCAGCGCCATAAGCCGAGCGCTGCGTGGGCAGGCACGCGTCTATCTGGATACGGTGAACCCCACCCAGGCTGAGCACCTGCTCCAGGAGGCGCTGAAGCTGTCCGATGGTCAGGAGGACCGTGCCACACGGGCGCGGCTTCTGGAGCTGATGGCCGAGAATCAGCTGAACCTCGGCCATCCAGACAGAGCCGAGACGCTTCGCAGCACGGCGCGGGAGCTGCGGGAGGAGGGACCCGGCGAGGCCGAGCTTGGGATGCGCGTTCTCCTGCGTACTGGTCAGTTGAACAAGGCGCGAAGGCTGCTGGAGGAGCGGCTGGAGGACGAGCGTTTGAAGCCCGTGCTCCGTCCGCGCGCTCACCGGGAGACGCTCTTGCTGCTGTCACTGATCAGGGCTTTCCAGGGAGACGGCGAAGAAGCCTATCGCTGTGCGGTCGAGGGCACGGCGCGCGGTGAGGATCTGGGCTCTCCCTATATCACCGCGGTCGGTCATATGAGACAGGGCCACGCCTGGCTGCTGCGGGATAAGGAGCCAGCGTACGAGCAAGCTTGCCAGAACTACCAGGAGGCTATCAGGCTGGGCAACTCGCTGGCGGTGCCTCGGCTCAAGGTTGAGGCGTTCTGGGGCCTCTGCCAGGCCCACGGCTTCGAGGGCGAGGTCTCGGCGGCCGAGCGCGCGGCGCAGCGGGGTATCGCCATCGCGGAGCCGGCGGGCGATGAGTGGATCGTGGCCTTGATCCGCCTCT
The DNA here is from genome assembly GCA_964575455.1 of uncultured Anaerolineales bacterium. Lineage (GTDB taxonomy): Bacteria > Chloroflexota > Anaerolineae > B4-G1 > B4-G1 > SKLM01. The sequence goes on from CAZNRX010000027.1 coordinate 5,073, forward strand.
CCCTATCGGCCGCCTACGTGCTCGTCGAGCGGCACGATAGCGCTCTGCAAGGCCTTTCCCAGGCGTTGACGGCGTTTCGTGAATGCGGCGACACCTTCGGCGAAGCCGTGGCTCGCCTGTGGCAGTGTCTGGTCTGGTGGCAGAGGGGGGACCAAGCCAGGCTGTCGCGCGGCACCGATGAGCTTCTGGGGCTGGCTCGGCAACACAGCTACGACTATCTCTTCAAGCATCGGACGCTGCTTGGCCCACCTGACCCCCGTCGGACGGTTCCGCTGCTCATGCGGGCCCGGCGCGAGGGGCCAGAGAGAGCGTACGCCGAGATGGTGCTGCAGGAGCTTGGGCTGGGAGGCCTGGAGATCCACCCAGGTTATCAGCTGCGTGTTCAGACGCTGGGACCGTTTCGCGTCTGGCGAGGCGAGGAGGAGATCGTCACTGACGCTTGGCAGCGGGAGAAGACCCGCCATCTGTTCCAGTTCCTCATCACCCACCGGGGCCGTCTCCTGGATCGAGATCAGATCGTGGAGATGATGTGGCCTGGGCTCGACGGGGAGACGGGGCGGCGGGACTTCAAGGTGGCCTTGAGCACGCTCCGTCACGTACTGGAACCTAACCGAGAACCTGGGACGGCCTCCGCGTACGTCGTTCGTGACGGGAGCCGCTACGGTCTGCGGCGAGGCGTCGACGTGTGGATCGATGCCCAGCATTTCGAGGAACTGGTGGAGGCGGGCGACGAGGCTTTTGACCAGGATCTGGAGACGGCAACAGACTGGTATCAAGAGGCCATGTCGGTCTACCAGGATGACTACTTGCGGGACTGTCTGTATGAGGATTGGTGCAGCGAAGAACGGGAACGTCTCCTGACGCTCTACCTGCGCATTGCCGACCGGGTCGTTCAGGCCTGGGTCGAGAGAAAGGCCTGGGAGAAGGTCGTCCCCGCCTGTCAGGCCATTCTAGAGCGGGATGATTGCTGGGAGCAAGCCTACCGGTCGATGATGACTGCCTATGCCGAGATGGGCTATCGCGTGCAGGCGCTGCGGACGTATCAACGATGTGCCAGAACGCTCCAAGAGAACCTGGGAATTGAGCCATCCAGGGTCACCAAGACGATTCACGAATCGATCCGATGATGGGCGGAGCCGCCTGGGCGGAACCGCCCGGGTGTAACCTCTCTGTTACCGCGCTGTAACTGCCCCCTGCTAGAATAGACCCACTGGGTGACTGCATCGACCCAGAGTGCGGAAGACTCTCTCAACCTCCACCGCGAGCCGGAGCGCGGCGTGTCCCTGGCGAGGATGCCTCGCCTCAGAACGTTGTGAGCCTGCTATGCCCAAGACCACAATCGCCTCATTTGTTCTACGCTTTACACAGGAGCTGACATCCGATACGGAGTCGGTCACACCCTGGCGTGCTGTGATACGCCACGTCCAGAGTGATGAGGAGGTGCACTTCACTCAGGTGGACGAAGCGTTGGCGTTCATTGATCGGTATGTGGACCTGATCCATGGCGCGCCTCAGGACGAAGAGGGGAGCTGAGCTAAGGGATAGAAAGCGGGTATGGAGGTTTTATGATCGTCGGCAATTGGATCGGGCGGCGGGCTCAACTGACGCCCAATAAGGTGGCTTTGATCGACACCCTCAACGACAACCGCCACATCACCTATCAGGCATGGAGTGGTTCGGTCAACCGCACGGCGCGCTACTTGCAGGAGCAGTTGGGCGTGAGATCAGGCGATCGCGTCGCCGTGTTGGCCCATAATTGTGTCGAGTACCTCGACATCTGGTTCGCGCTGGGCCGGATCGGCGCCATTCTCCAGAACCTGAACTGGCGCCTGACGCCTCGTGAGCTAGAAGGGCTGATTGTCGACGGTGGGCCGGTGGCTATGATCTACGGGAGTGATTTCGTCTTGCAGGTCAATGCCTTGCGAGACCGATTGCCCAGCGTGGAGCATTTCGTGGCTTTAGGCGACGGGGCGGAGGCCCAGGCTGACCACGGTGATCACCACTTTGCAGATTGTCAGGCCTTCTCTGCCGATCCTTTGCCGGAGATCGACCTGGAATGGGGCGATCCCTGGGTGATCTGCTACACGGGTGGCACCACGGGCACGCCTAAGGGCGCTGTCTTGAGCCACAGGGCTATCACGGCCAACGCGGTGAACACGGTCATCTCGTGGGGGCTGGCGCCCGACGACGTGGCGATCCTCAATGCGCCTCTGTTCCACACCGGTGGACTGAACGTCTTCACGGCTCCGCTGGTGTACAATGGTGGCACCAGCATTGTGTGTGAAGGCTTCGATGCCGATCAGGTGTTCAACCTCATCCAGAGCGGGGAGGTGACGCTCTTCTTCGGTGTCCCGACGATGTTCATCGTGCTCCAGGAGCACGACCGCTGGGAGGAGGTTGACTTCTCCCCCTTGAAGCTGGTCATCAGCGGGGGCGCGCCCTGTCCAATGTCGGTCTTCGAGAAGTTCTGGGCTCGCGGCGTCGATTTCAAGACCGGATATGGCCTGACCGAGGCGGGCCCCAACACGTTTTGGCTGCCACCGGAGGATGTGCAGCGGAAGCCTGGCGCCGTTGGATTCCCGCTGTTCCATATCGACGTGAAGGTGGTGCGGGAGGATGGCGCAGGTTCTGCGCCTAGCGAGTGTCTGCCCGGCGAGGCCGGCGAGTTGATCATCCGCGGACCTCACGTCTGCGACGGCTACTGGAACAATCCCGAAGCCACGGCCGAGGCGATACGCGATGGGTGGCTGCACACCGGGGATCTGGCCCGTCGCGACGAGGAGGGGTACTATACCATCGTGGGGCGGCTGAAGGACATGATCATCTCTGGCGGCGAGAATGTCTACCCCGCCGAGGTGGAGAGCGTCCTGCACGCCCATCCCGGCGTAGCGGAGGCGGCGCTCATCGCCGTGCCGCACGACAAATGGGGTGAGGTGGGGAGGGCCGTCGTGGTTCACAGCCCTGGCGCTGAGTTGGCGGAGGACGAGCTGCTCGACTTCTGCCGGGAGCGGCTGGCCCGCTACAAGGTGCCCACGTCTGTGGTGTTCGTCGACGCGATGCCGACAACCGGGGCCGGCAAGATCGACAAGAAAGCTCTGGTCGAGACGTATGGTAGCTCAAAGGAGCTCTAGATGCCCAAGACGACCGTCAATGACATTGAGATGTATTACGAGATCCAGGGCGAGGGCCAGCCCTTGCTCCTTATCGCGGGTATCGGGCAGGATCACCGCACCTGGGGTCTGATGGCTCCCTATCTTCAGGCGCATGCTCAGTTGATCCTGCCGGACAATCGAGGCGTGGGCCAGACGGATATGCCCGACATGACGTACACGGTGGAGCTGATGACCAGGGACTTCCTGGCGCTGCTGGATGAGCTGGCGATTGAGTCGGCCCACGTGGTCGGCCATTCGCTTGGCGCGGCCATTGGCTTCGAGATGGGGCGTCGTCACCCCGAACGGGTGCGGAACGTGGTGATGATGTCCGGCCTCTATCCCGGCCCGCGGGTCGTCATGCCCTTCCCAGAGGCTATGGAGGTGCTCACCGACCGATCCGGCGATCCAGAGGAGCTGGTGAAGCGAGGGACGCGCATTGCAACTGCGCCGGGCTTCCAGGAGCGCCAGCCGCAGCTCTTCGACATGCTCGTGCAGGCCGGGCTCAACCGCACCCAGCCGGCCAAGATCTACGAACGACAATCGGCGGCCGGAGGACTCTATGTGCAGGTCGATCACCTGGCCGACGGGTTCGATCCACTGCTGCTCTTGATCTACGGTGAGCACGACGTGGTAGCCCCGCCGGAGAATGGCGAGCGTATTCAGAGCCAGGTGCCGAGCGCTGAGATGGTCTTGATCCCCGAAGCCGGACATTTCCTTCACGTTGAGCAACCGGCAGCGGTTAGCGACGCCATCATCAAGTTCCTGGAGGAGTGACCGGTGGCCCGTCACGCGCAGATTCTCTCAACCGGCAGCTACGTCCCCGAACGGACCATCACCAACGCCGAGATCGACGAGATATTGGGGGAGTCGACGAATCAGTGGCTGATCGATAACGTCGGCATCCGCCAGCGCCACTGGCTGGCGCCGGATCAGACCACGTCCGATCTGGTCGTCGCTGCGTCTCGGGAGGCCCTGCAGAAGGCAGGCATCCAACCTAGCGAGGTGGACCTGCTTGTGGTCTCCACCGATACGCCCGACTATCTCTCTCCCAGCACCTCGGTCGTCGTGCAGCATAAGCTAGGGGCCGTCAACGCCGGGTGCTACGACGTCAACAGCGCCTGCGCCGGTTGGGTGACGGCCCTCGATCAGGGTGGGCGCTACATCGCCACGGACCAGGAAATGCGCTACGTGTTGGTCACCGGCGGCTACGCCATGAGTCGCTTCCTCGATTTGAGCGACAAGCGGACGGCCAATCTCTTCGGTGACGGCGCCGGGGCGGTGGTCCTGGGTGTGGGGGACACTCCCGGCTTCCTGGCCAGCAAGCTCCACGCTCGGGGTGAATACCACGACGCCCTGGGCATCTACACCGGCGGCGCCTACCGCCCCTGCACGTTCGAGACGCTCGAAGAGCACGGGCCACCGTGCGTCCAGTTCGTGAAGAAGTTCCCGGCCACCTTCAACACCGAGCACTGGCCTCCGCTGATCGAGGCCACGCTGGCGAAGGCGGGCCTCACGCGGGACGAGGTAGATCTCTATCTCTTCACCCAGCTCAACCTGCGCACCATCGAAGCGACAATGGCGACGCTAGGACAGCCCATGGAGAAGACCCACTGGGTCATGCACAAGTGGGGCTATACCGGTTCGCCCTGCGTAGCAATGGCCCTGGATGACGCCATCGATCAGGGCCGCGGCCCGGCGCCCGGGGATGTGGTGCTCTTCTGTACGAGCGGCGGAGGAATCAGCATCGCGACCTCCGTCTGGCGATGGACGGCGGAGGCGTGAAGCGTGAGGGCTAAGTGAGGAGACCCGATGTATATTGGTGATTATCTTGCGCGGCGGGAGGTTTACAGCCCGGACAGGCTCGCCATTGTGGATGCAGGGAAGGATCCCGCATGGCGGCTGACCTATCGTCAGATGAACGAGCGGGCCAACCGGTTCGCCAACTGGCTACGCGGGGAGGCGGGCATCGAGCGGGGCGATCGGGTGGCGATTCTGGCCCGCGATGGGGTGGAGCATCTGGATTCCTTCTTTGCCTGCTCCAAGTTCGGCGTCATCCACACCGCCCTCAACTGGCGGCTCCATTGGCGGGAGCTGGCGCGGATCGTCGAGAACACCACGCCCAGCGTCCTGATCTACTCCGACGACTTCAAGGAAGCGGCGGCTGAGCTGCAGGCCGCGACCCGTGACACGGACCACGCCATCCGGCACTACCTCCACATTGAGGGCGATGGCGTCACCGACAGCGTGCACTACGAATCCACCGTCTCTCAATCATCCGATCGGCCGGTGACGTGCGAGATGATCGACAAAGAGGATGCGGCCGCGCTGATCTTCACGGGAGGCACCACCGGCTTCCCCAAGGCGGCCGAGATATCCCATCGCATGATCGCCTGGAACACCCTCAATACCGTCATCCACGACATCACTCACAACGACATCTATCTCAACGTCTTCCCCATGTTCCATACGGGAGGGCTGTTCGTCTACACCCTACCGCAGGTCGTCTTCGGCGGTACGACGATTCTGGTGCGGGAGTTTGAACCGGAGCTGGTTTTGGATCTGATGGAGCGCGAACGGGTGACGGTCTTTGCCGGGGTGCCGACGATGTACCAGATGTTGACGCAGGCGGAGAACTGGGATGAGGTCGACCTCTCCTCCCTCCGCTTCTGCACCAGCGGTGGCGCGCCGCTTCCCGTTCCCCTGGTGAAGAGATACACTGAGGAGAAGGGCATACGCTTCAAGCAGGGCTTCGGCATGACCGAGTTTGGGCCGGGGATCTTCGCCTTGGCGCCGGAGGATGCCATTCGCAAGGCTGGCTCCATCGGACGCCCCAACTTCTACGTGGACGCCCGCGTCGTGGACGATGAGAACAACCCACTTGGCCCCGACGATGTCGGTGAGCTGGTGCTCAAGGGGCCCCCGATCTGCTCTGGCTACTTCGGCGACCCCGAGGCCACGGCCACGATGCTGGATGAGAAAGGGTGGTTTCACACTGGCGATTTGGCGCAGTACGACGAGGAGTGGTACTTCTTCATCGTGGGCCGCAAGAAGGACATGTTCATCTCTGGCGGAGAGAATGTCTATCCGCCGGAGATCGAAGCGGCGCTGTACGAGCACCCTGCTGTGCATATGTGCGCCGTCATCGGCGTGCCCGACCCTCGGTGGGGTGAGGTGGGGTTGGCGTGCGTCGTCTTGGAGCCGGAGGCCGAGGCGACTGAGGAGGAGTTGCTGGCCTTCCTCGGGGGGCGTCTGGCGGGCTACAAGGTGCCCAAGCGGGTCGTCTTCATGGACGAGCTGCCGATCTCGGGGGCCGGTAAGATCCTTAAGCAGGAGCTACGCGAGCAGTTCGTAGGATAGGGAACTCTACACGGAGTCACACGGAGTAGGCAAGGAGATCCGCGGGGAGAGGAATGAGGGGCGCACCCGGCGGGCGGGCCGAGTAGAGAGCCTACCCTAGTTCTCTCTGTGGATCTCCGTGAGCCCTCTGCGTGTCTCTCTGCAAGTGTGCAACGCGCAACGACTTTGATAGGAGGAGATTATGAGCAGCATACCAACGTTGGAAGGGGTCGATTCTAGGACCGTACAGACCGAGCGACTGGCGATGCACGTCCTCACCGCCGGGCCAGAGGACGGGACGCCCGTGCTCTTCATCCATGGCAACGGGTCGTCGGCTACGTTCTTCGAAGAGACGATGCTTGCCCTGCCCGACGGCTTCCGAGGTATCGCGCCGGACATGCGGGGCTACGGCGACACCCAGCCGCTGCCGGTGGACGCCACGCTGGGCCTGGACGACATGGTGGCGGATGTTCGCTCGCTGGTCGAGACGCTGGGGCTAGGGAAGCACCACTTGTTGGGCCACAGCATGGGGGGCGGCATCGTGATGAAGTACGCCATAGCTTACGCGGAGGACCTGCTCTCCATCATCCTGGTGGACACGATGTCGCCCTACGGCTACAGCGGGAGCAAGGGCGTCGAGGGGACGCCCTGCCACGAGGACGGCGCGCCGGCCGGAGCCGCCAGCGTCAATCCGGACTTCGTCAAGCTGCTGGCGGAGAACGAGCAGGGGACCGAGGACCCCATGGCCCCGCGCAACGTCCTGCGCCAGTTCTATGTGAAGCCCCCCTTCATCCCGGAGCGCGAGGACGCGCTGGTCGAGTCGATGCTCTCGCTGAAGATCGGGGATGATTGGTACCCGGGCGACTCGGTGCCCTCCGAGCATTGGCCCGGCGCGGCGCCCGGCGAGCACGGCATCGTCAACGCCTTCAGTCGCAAGTACTTCGACGCCAGCTCCATCGTGGACGTCGAGCCCAAGCCGTCCATCCTCTGGGTTCGAGGCGCCGACGACCTGGTGGTCTCCAACAACGCGATGTGGGACATTGCGGCCCTGGGGGCGATGGGGGCTGTGCCGGGGTGGCCCGGTCCCGAGGACTGCCCACCCCAGCCGATGCTGGATCAGATCGAGGCGGTGTTGGAGGCGTATGAGGCCCAGGGCGGCTCGTACCGCGAGGAGGTGATCGCCGACGCGGGGCACTCCCCGTTCATCGAGAAGCCGGAGGCGTGCAATGAGTTGCTGCACGCTTTCCTTAAGGAGCACGACACGACCGATTCGTGAGCCAAGCTCCAGGCGGTGCGTGGGCGATTTCGAGGTGTACACGCGGCGGGTTCGCAATCCGCTGAGAGCAGTGATGCGGTAGGGTAGCGGCTGTGCCAGAAGGGGTGAACGATGACGGACGCACGCTCAACAACTGATTTCCAGGTCGGCGATCGGGCCATCCTCTGTAGGACGGTCACGGAGGATGATGTCGACGCATTCGCCGAGCTTATCGGCGACTTCAACCCCCTCCACGTGGACGCGGAGTACGCCGGTCAGAGCCGCTTCGGTGCTCGTATCGCCCATGGCGTGTTCACGACCGGGCTGATCTCGGCCGTGCTGGGCAACGAACTCCCTGGACCCGGGGGAATCTATCTCAGCCAGGAGATCAAGTTCCTGGCCCCGGTCTACCTGGGGGACACCATCACGGGTGTCGTCGAGGTCAGCGCCTGGCGGCCGGACAAGCAGATCATCACGCTCAAGACCGATGTCTACAATCAGGAGGAGAAACATGTGGCTACCGGGGAGGCGGTGCTCCTGGTAGAGCGTGTGGAGGCGTAGGCTCTGTCGTGTGTCCCGTGGCCCGTCCCCACGATGCGATATGCCCGGGCCGTGCGGCTGGCGGTGCCGGTGAGAGACGTGAAGGGAGGTAGCGGATGCCTAGCGTACGGGTGAACGGCGTTGAGCTGTACTACGAGCTACACGGCCCGGAGGAGGCCGACGTGCTGGTGCTTTCCAACGGCGTCCTGATGAGCACCGCCAGCTGGGGGTTTCAGACCCCCAGCTTGTCCAAGCACCACCGTCTACTGCTCTACGACTGCCGGGGGATGTGGCAGTCAGCGCATCCGCCAGGCCCGTACTCGATGGAGCTTCATGCCGACGACCTGGCGGCGTTGCTCGACGCCCTGGACGTCGAGCGGGCCCACATTGGTGGCATATCCTACGGCGCCGAGATCAGCCTGGTCTTCGCGCTGAAATACCCAGAGAGGACGCGCGACCTGGTGCTGTCCTCGGCCGTAAGCCATATCGATCCCCTCCTGGATGGCTGGATGAGGAGCTGGATCGCGGCCGCACGTGCTCACAATCCGGAACTGTTGTTCAACGTCACCTATCCTCTGAACTTCTCCGAGGGGTGGATCGCGGAGAACGCGGAAGCGTTGGACGCCGCCCTGAGCCGTTATCACACCCTCGACTTCGACGCCTTCCTGGAGCTGCTCCTGAGCTTCTCACAGTTGGACGTGACCGCCGAGCTGCACAACATAACCGTACCCACCTTGGTGATCGTCGGCGAGGAGGACCTGCTCAAGCCACGCAAATATGCCGAGATCATCGCCCGCGAGATACCCGACGCTGAGTTAGTGGTGGTGCCCCACGCCGGCCACGCGGTGATGTGGGAACAGGCCGCTATCTTCAACACACTGGTGCTCGGCTTCTTGGCCAAGCAGAGATAAGCGATGACAAAACAGATAGACCTGCCCGCGGTGGAGCGAGTGGAGATCACTGTCCTGATGGACAACTACAGTGACATCTTGCTGTCCAACACGCCGACGATGAAGCGCCATCCACTGGCCGACGATCAGGGAGGGGCTCTGGAGCAGCCCCTCGCGGGACACGGCCTCTCGCTGCTTATCGAGACATGCATTGGTGACGAGAAGCACGTGACACTGCTCGATTTCGGCTTCCCCACGCCTGGCGTCGAACACAACTGGCGTGTCCTGGGGGTCGACCGGGCAAGCGTCGAGGCCGCCTTTCTCAGTCACGGTCACGCCGACCATTTTGCAGCGCTGGGCGCCTTCTTGGCGGCGCGGGATGCCCCGCTGCCGTTTGTGGCGCATCCCGACGTTTTTCGCAGGCGGGCGCTCTTCCTCGATGGTCGCCACGTCGACGTGGAACGATTGCCGCCATCCGAGGCGTTGGAAGCGAAGGGAGCCGAGCTGGCGCTCACCGCAGAGCCACACCAATTGGCTCCGGGCCTCTTCAGCAGTGGAGAGATCGCCCGGGTGACTCCCTTCGAGGAGGGACGCTTTCCCAGCGCTCACGTCGAGGTGGGCGGCGAGTGGCGACAAGATCGCTTTCAAGATGATCAGGCCATCTTGGCCCGATTGAAGGATAAGGGCCTGATCGTTATCACTGGCTGCGCCCATGCAGGCGTCGTCAACACGGCGAAGCACGCCCGGGTGATCACGGGTGAAGAGCGCGTTCACGCCATCATCGGCGGTTTCCATCTCACTGGCGCATCGTCGGGGGTGATCGAATCGACGATCCAAGAGATGCAGGCTATGTCGCCAACATTGATCGTACCCATGCACTGCACTGGTTTCGAGGCCAAGTGCGCCTTCGCTCGGGAGATGTCAGGGTGCTTTGCCTTGAGTTCTGTCGGGACACGCATCTTGCTACCTGGATCCGAATCGCGACGGGAGGTGGTGGTATAAGGCAACAGCTGGGATTGTCGTAGTGTCGAGAGAGATACTGACGTCCGCCTGGTCGTCACATATCGATGAGCGATGGTAGAAGGAGGAGAGCATCATGAAGAAGCTAGTACGCGTTCTGAGTCTGTTGACTATCCTGAGCTTAGCGCTGGGTGCCTGCGTCCAACAGGTAGAACCAACCGCAACCCCGGAGCCCACCGAGGTGCCCACTGAGGTGCCTGAGGAGGAGCCAACGGAGGAACCGCCGGAGGAGGGGGAGCTTGGCCCAGTGCTGAAGATCGGCATGCTGTCAATGCAGTCGGGCACGATGGCGCTCTACGGGCAGCAGCAGTACCGTGGCTTCATGTTGGGCCTGGAGTACGCTTCCGGCGGCGAGACCGATGAGGAAGGTCGCTACATTATCGCCAACCGTCCGGTGGAGGTGCTCCTGCGCGATACCGAGGGTGACCCGGAGAAGGGGGTCCAGCTGGCGCGAGAGCTGATCGAGTCCGAGGGTGTGGAGCTTCTGCAGGGTCCGGTGAGCTCGGCGGTGGCGTCGGCGCTGACCAATGTGGCCCAGGAGTATGAGATCCCCCTGATGGTCTCACCGGCGGCCTCGGCCTTCATCACCGGTGAGTACTTCAACCCGTACGTCTTCCGCACCAGCCGCACCAGCTACCACGATACGATGATCATCGCCAAGTACCTGGTGGAGAACGTGGGTAAGACGTTTGCGCATATCGGCGTGGACAACGCCTTTGGTCAGGCGAGCGGCGCGGCCCTTCAGTACTCCGTGCAGCAGTACGGTGGTGAGCTGATCGAGGACATCTACGCGCCCTTCGACACCACGGACTTCACGCCCTACATTCAGCAGGCGATGGACTCTGGCGCCGACTGTCTGTTCCTGACCTGGGCTGGCACTGGCTACGTGACGCTGTTCCAGCAGCTCAGTGACCTGGGCGCGCTGGAGGAGATGCAGGTGGCCACCGGCTATGGTGACAACGCTTCCTTCACCGCTGTCTACGGGACGGCCCTGGGACAGATTGGGTTGAATGTCTACCATTACACCGTGCCGGACAACGAGATCAACGATTGGCTCACCGAGCGTCACATTGAGGAGTATCAGGAGCCGCCGGATCTGTTCACGGCTGGCGGGATGGCCTCGGCGCTCGTCTACGCCAAGGCGTTGGAGCAGGCGGACGGGGATACGGATGGCGATCAGATGATCTCCGTTCTGGAGGGCATGGAGTTCGAGGGGCCCAAGGGAACGTACTACATCCGACCGGAGGACCACGCCTGTCTGCAGCCGATGAACATCCTCGAGCTGGACAATCTGGAGCCAGACAAGGACGGCGACGGCGTGCCTGAGTACGACTTCTTCGAGACGGTCTACGTCTCTGAGTACGACGAGATACAGGTTCCCTGTACACTGCAGGGCGAGTATGCGGACCGGTGCGGCGACTTGCCAACACCGTGATATAGACGTAGCATGAGGGGAGGCGTGTGGCCTTCAGTCCGCACGCCTCCAAGGTCCACGAGACGGGCAACAGGCCCGACCTAAATCTGCGTGCGAGAGGAGAGCGGCGGATCTGCGAGCCGTCGGGAGCAGTGAGTGGCTTGGCTCCGCTGCGTGCTTTCTGTTCTCCTGCTGGACCAGCTTGAGAGGATGGAACCTGATGAGACCTGAATCGGGACAAGAGGCTATTCTGGAAGCTCAACATCTCCGCAAGGAGTTCGGGAGCTTGGTGGCCGTGGACGACGTCAGTGTGCAGATCCGCCCCCGCACGTTGCACTCCATCATCGGCCCAAACGGTGCGGGAAAGACGACGCTCTTCAACCTGCTGAGCGGCACAATGCCGCCGACGTCAGGTCGTGTCTTCTTCAAAGGGGAGGACATCACCCATCTCCCATCCTATCGCGTGGCCCACGTGGGCATGGGGCGATCCTTTCAGATCACCAACATCTTCCCCAACCTCCCGGTGCTGGAGAACGTCCGACTGGCGGCCCAGGCGGTGGGAAAGGACAGCTTCAAGCTGTTCCGTCACCACGCCAGCTTTGGAAGCTACCTTGAGAAGGCGGCAGATATCGTGCAGCGCGTCGGACTGCAGGGGCGCGAGGCGGCGCTGGCCAGCAATCTGCCGCATGGTGACAAGAGGAAGCTGGAGCTGGGCATTATGCTGGCCAGCGATCCGGAGGTGCTGCTGCTCGACGAGCCGACAGCCGGCATGTCCTCGGAGCAGGTGCCAGCGCTGCTGGACGTGATTGAGAGGATCATGGCGTCCGAAGACAAGACCATCGTGCTGGTGGAGCATCGAATGGACCTGGTGATGAGCATCTCGGACTTCATAACCGTGATGCATCACGGGCGCGTGCTGGCCGAGGGCAGGCCGCAGGAGATCGCTGCTCATGAGATGGTGCAGGAGGCTTACCTGGGCGCGCTTTACGGAGATTTCTCGGCGGCTCTGGGAGGTTCCGAATGAGTCATATCTTGAACGTCGAGGTTATTCATACCCACATCGGTCAGTTCCACATCTTGGAGGGCGTCTCCCTGAAGGTTCGTCGCAAGAGCATCACCGTGCTCTTAGGCCGCAATGGTGCGGGGAAGACCACCACTCTGAAGTCGATTCTGGGGCTGACGCCGCCGAGCGAAGGTCGCGTGGTCTTCAAAGGTGGGGAGATCCAGGGAAAGCGTGCCTTCGATATCGCTGCCATGGGCATTGGCTACGTGCCGGAGCATCGGGCCATCTTCCGCGACCTGAGCGTCGGCGAGAATCTGATGATCGCCGAGCGAGAGAAAGGCGATCTGGAGCGCCGGGCCGATTTCATCTTTGATCTCTTCCCGGATCTGAAGCGGCTCTATCACCTGCCGGGCGATCATCTATCCGGCGGACAGCAGCAGATGTTGGCTGTGGCCCGTGCCTTGGTGCCGGATAATCAGCTCCTGTTGATCGACGAGCCCAGCTCCGGGCTGGCGCCGGTACTGATCGAGCAGGTGATGGAGGCTATCCGGGAGCTTAGCGCCACGACCACGGTGCTGCTGGTGGAGCAGAATTTCCTTATGGCCAGTCAGTTGGGCGAGCACTACACCATCATCGACGAGGGAAAGACGGTCCACGAGGGAGAGATGAAAGCATTGGTCGAGGACGAGGCACTGATTCGGCAGTACCTGGGGGCCTCGGTGAGCCAAGGTGGAGGCGAACGATGAAACTGAGGCAGCTTTGGGAAGAACGGAGCCCGTACCTGATCGTCATCACCGTGCTCGTCTTACTCAGCGTCATCGGCTGGACGGCGATGGGGCAGAAGCCCTTCGTCAGAACCCTCCTCTCTGGCCTGACACTGGGCGCGCTTCTGTTTATGGTCGCTGCCGGCCTCACGCTGATCTTCGGTCTGATGGACGTGCTCAACTTCGCCCACGGTGCCATGTTCATGGTGGGCGCCTACGCCGGCTGGCAGTTCTACACCAATCCCACCTTCCTCTTCGGCCTGGCCCCTTTGGTCTTCGCCCTGATGGCGGGTCTGGCCCTGACGCCCGTGCTACGGAAGCTGTCCATCGCTTGGTCCATCCCGGAGCAGTGGCGGCGCGCGCTGCGGACCGTGCTGATCCTGGCGAGCCTCGGCGTGGCGCTGTTCGGCCTGCTGGGGCTGGACATCAAGGGGCTGGCTGAGACAGCCATGGTGCCGTCGATGGTGGCCGCCGATCCCCTGGAGGAGGCGACCCCGCAGGAGCCACTGCGGACCTTCTGGTATCGTCCAACCCTGGTGCTGGTTGCTGGGCTTCTTCTGGCCCTGGCGCAGGCTCGCCCCGGAGACCGAACGCAGGTCGTCCGCCGCCAGGAGGTCAGCCGCGGCATAGCTATGGCTGCGGGTCTGCTGATGTTGACCGTCGTCGCTATACTGGTCCGAGAGGCCGGTCCCCTCGCCGTCTTGAAGCTGAATGCCAATTGGCGCTTTCTCTTGAGCCTTTCCGTCGGAACGCTCATCGGCGGCGCGCTGGGTGTTATCGTGGAGATCGGGTTGATCCGCCCCCTCTACGAGCGACCGCTGTTCCAGGTGCTGGTGACGCTGGGGTTGGCTTTCGTGCTCACCGAGCTGATCCAGGTGCTTTGGGATCCCCTCCCCTACCAGATGAGCCGGCCGCCGCTCTTTTCGCAGCCGGGGAAGGCTGATTCTATCCTGGCTTGGTTCTCGGAGCGCACCGCCACGGTGGACGTGATGGGTGTGACGTTTCCCAGCTACCGTCTCTTCATCATTGCCCTGGGCGTGGTGATGCTGATCGCGCTCCACGTCCTGATGAACCACTCCCGGCTGGGTATGATCATCCGCGCTGGCGTGCAGGATCGCGAGATGGTGGAGGCGCTGGGCATCAACGTGCGGCGTGTCTTCACGTTGGTCTTTGCGCTCGGCGGAGGGCTGGCGGCGCTTGGCGGCATCGGTGCTGCGCCTTTCATCCCCGTGGAGCCGGTGATGGGCGATCGATTTCTGATGCAAGGGTTCATCACCGTGGTCATCGGGGGCATGGGGAGCTATAGCGGAGCCGCCGTCGGCGCGCTGCTCCTCGGGCTGGCCCGCGCGTTCGGCGACTACCTGGCGCTGAAGTTCAGCCTGACGCCGGCTATCTCCGCGGCCTCGACGGTGATCGTTATGGCGATTGTGCTGCTGGTGCGGCCGGCCGGCCTGTTTGGCAGGAAGGAGTGAGCTCGTGACCACTACGCAGATACATGCTCGAGAGACGTCCTCCCTGGTCGAACGAGCAGGGGCCTGGATCAAGCAGCGCTGGTCGGCCCTGCTCGTTTTGGCGGGGTTGATCCTGTTCCCTTTCGTCTTCGGCTGGTTCAGCGATTCGACGGTCTACACCGGCCCGCCCAAGTTCTGGCAGGGTCAGCTGATCCTGGTCTTCATCATGGCGGTCTACGCTATGAGCTACGACCTACTGATGGGCTACGTGGGGATCCTGTCGTTTGGACATGCCGCCTTTTTCGGCGGTGGAGCATACGCCACTGCTCTGTTTCTGGCACACGTGGCACCCGACATCGCCGCCCGTTACCGCATCACGTTCATCGGTGGCCTCGATATCACCAGCCCGCTGCTGCTCCTCGCGGCAGGATTGCTGGCCTTGATCGTGTCGATCCTTCTTGGCCTGCTGTTCAGCATCGTGTCGGCTCGGGTGAGCGGCGCCTACTTCGCTATGATCACACTCGCCATCGGTGAGGCGATCCACATCCTGTCCAAGGCCACCGACTTCGTGGAGTGGACCGGGGCTGATCAGGGGCTGCATGGCGTGTCGCTGCCGGCGTGGATCAACCCCACCCAGCACCGCCTGCGATTCTATTTCATCACCCTGGGTTTTGCCCTGTTGATGTACCTCATCGCACGGCGGATCGTGAACTCCCCCACGGGTCGCGTCTTCGTCGCCCTGCGAGAGAATGAGAGCCGCACCCGCATGATCGGCTACAATCCGGCTGTCTACCGAACGCTGGCTTTCGTCATCTCGGCCATCATCGCAGGGCTGGCCGGTGCCATGTTCTCGCTGTGGACATCGAGCGCGACGCCGACCATGACGGGAACCAACACCACGGTGGATGCCCTGATCATGACGCTGCTCGGCGGGACGGGTACGCTCATCGGCCCGATGCTGGGGGCAGCATTGATGGAGATCTCTGGCCACTTCTTCTATCAGTGGTTCGGAGCACGTTGGCCTTTGGTGTTCGGGCTGATCTTCATCGCCTTGGTGATGTTCCTGCCCTACGGCATCGTGGGTACCATCCGGGCGCGTTCTTTCCGGTGGAGGGCCGGCTGGGAGCGCTGGATGCGGCTGCTGCGCCGTCAGGATCAGGAGGGAGAGGGATAGGAAGGGGACAACTGCGTCAATCAGGATCTCGACACGTTTGCCCACATTGTAACCGCATGACTACGGAGGATGATATGAGCTTAGAGGAGAAGGCGGATAGGCAGCGTCCGATTGAAGAGCTGCACGAGAAGCGTGAGCAGGCCCTGCTCGGGGGTGGAGAGGAACGGATCAATCGCCAGTACGAGAAAGGCAAGATGACGGCCCGGGAGCGTGTCGAGAAGCTGCTCGACCCCGGCTCCTTTCGCGAATTGGACCAGTTTGTCACACACCGCGCTGTCGGCTTTGGGGTGGAGGAGCGGAAGGTCCTTGGAGACAGCGTGGTCACCGGTTGGGGCACCATCGATGGCCGCCAGGTGTACGTCTTCTCCCAGGACTTCACCGTCTTTGGGGGCAGCCTCTCCGAGGTGCACGCGGAGAAGGTGTGCAAGGTCATGGACCTGGCGATGAAGAACGGCGCGCCTGTGATCGGCCTCAACGACTCCGGTGGCGCCCGCATCCAGGAGGGGGTCGTCTCCCTGGCCGGATACGCGCACATCTTTCTGCGCAACGTGCTGGCCTCTGGAGTGGTACCCCAGATCTCGGCCATCATGGGGCCCTGTGCTGGCGGCGCCGTCTACTCGCCGGCGATGACGGACTTCATCTTGATGACGAAGGAGACGAGCCATATGTTCATCACCGGCCCCGGGGTGATCAAGGAGGTCACCCGTGAGGAGGTTTCCTTCGAGGAGTTGGGCGGGGCGATGACCCATGCCTCGAAGAGCGGTGTGGCTCACTTCGCCGCCGAGAACGAGGAGCACTGCCTGGGCCTGGTCCGGGAGCTGATGAGCTATATTCCTCAGAACAACCTGGAGGATCCGCCCTTCGTTCCCACCGACGACCCCGAGGATCGAATGGACGAGGCGTTGAAGACCATCGTCCCCGAGAGCCCGAACAGGCCGTATGACGTGAAGGACATCATCCATAGCGTGGTTGACGGGCAGGAGGGCGCCAAGGGGCGATTCCTGGAGGTGCACGAGAACTGGAGCCCGAACATTGTCGTGGGCTTCGCGCGCTTCGGAGGGCGCTCCGTCGGAATCGTCGCCAATCAGCCGGCCATCCTCGCTGGCGTGTTGGACATCGACGCTTCGCGCAAGGGAGCCCGCTTCGTCCGCTTCTGCGATGCCTTCAACATCCCCCTGGTCACCTTCGTGGACGTGCCCGGCTTCCTGCCTGGCGTCGATCAGGAACACAATGGCATCATCTTGAACGGAGCGAAGCTGCTGTGGGCCTACTGCGAGGCCACCGTGCCGAAGATCACCATCATCACGCGCAAGGCCTACGGCGGCGCTTACGATGTGATGAGTTCCAAGCACATCCGGGGGGATATCTCCTACGCCTGGCCGACGTCCGAGATCGCGGTGATGGGACCGAAGGGCGCGGTCAATATCATCTTCCGCAAGGAGATCGCCGCTGCCGAGGATCCGGTAGCAGAGCGGGAGCGACGAGTGGAGGAGTACCGCGAGCAGTTTGCCAACCCCTACGTCGCCGCCAGCCGCGGGTACGTCGACGACATCATCGAGCCCCAGCAGACGAGGCCCCGTATCATTGAGGCCTTGAGAGTGTTGGAGAACAAGCGGGATGCAAACCCACCCAAGAAGCACGGAAACATCCCCCTGTAGCGATTTGCACTGGGCCCTGGGGACATCCGCAAGCCTCCCCCCCCAGCGGGGGGGGAGAGGGGGGGAGAAATCCCCCTGGGGACATCCCCCTTGACCTGAGACAGGGGCCTTGGTGCTGATGTTCAAGGCCCAGGACCTTTTTGCAGAGTAGGAGATGCGATGACGAACACGAAGGACAACATGAAAGATGCGAAGAAGAACACGAAGATGGACACGAAGGGTGCGAAGCCTTTGAAGATCTGCGACTTGATGCTCCGCGATGGTCATCAGTCCCTGCTTGCGACCCGCATGCGGACCGATGACATGTTGCCTATCGCCGAGACCATTGATCGCGTGGGCTACTGGGCCGTCGAGATGTGGGGAGGAGCCACCTTCGACTCCGCTATGCGTTTTTTGGGTGAGAACCCCTGGGACCGCATCCGACGCCTCAAGGACCATATGCCAAACACCCCCTTTATGATGCTCCTGCGAGGACAGAACGTGGTCGGCTATCATCACTATCCCGACGACGTGCTGGAACGCTTCGTCGTCCACGCCCACAAGAACGGCATCGACATCTTCCGCATCTTCGATGCCCTCAACGACGTGCGGAACATGCGCAAGGCCATGGAGGTCGTCAATCGCGTGGGTGCCCACGCTCAGGCTTCGATCTGCTACACCATCGGCCCGCCGTACAGCATCGACTACTTCGTGGATGTCGCCGGTCAGCTGGCGGAGATGGGGGCGGACTCGATCTGCATCAAGGATATGGCCGGCTTGATCAGTCCATATGCCGCCTACGAGCTGGTCAGCCGATTGAAGGTGGAGCTGGGCCTGCCCATCCATCTTCACTCCCACTCTACGAGCGGCATGGCGACCACGGCGCATCTGAAGGCCGTCGAGGCAGGGGTGGATATCGTGGATACCGCTATCTCGGCGCTCTCTCTCACCACGTCCCATCCGCCCACCGAGTCGATCGTCGCCATGTTGGAGGGCCGCGAACGGGATACCGGGCTCGACCTGGATCTTCTGGCCGAGATCGCTGGCTACTTCGGCGAGGTCCGCAAGAAGTACGCCAGCTTTGAGAGCGGCTTGTTCGGCGTGGACGTCCGCGTGCTCCAGTATCAGATCCCTGGGGGGATGCTGTCGAACCTCGTCTCTCAGCTGCGCGAGCAGGACGCCGAGGATAGATATGAGGCAGTGCTCGATGAGGTGCCTCGCGTGCGCGCCGATCTGGGCTATCCCCCCTTGGTTACGCCGTCTAGTCAGCTGGTTGGGACGCAGGCCACGCTCAATGTGGTGCTCGGAGAGCGGTACAAGGTGATTCCCGAGGAGGTCAGGCAGTATGTGCGCGGGTACTACGGGCGCCCGCCGGCTCCCATTGACCCTGAGGTGAAGGAGGAGGCTATTGGTGACGAGGAGCCAATCGACTGCCGTCCAGCCGACCTCATCCCGCCGGGCATGGAGAGGGCGCGCCGGGAGATTGCCGACCTGGCGCGCAGCGAGGAGGACGTGATCTCCTACGCGATGTTCCCGCAGGTGGCAAAGCCCTTCTTGGAACGTCGGGCGAAAGGGAGCGATGGGAAGGAGGCGCTTGTGGCTGCCGTCGCCGGGTTGCTGCTGGAGGCGAGGGCATCGCAGCAGGGTGCCCTCACCCCAACCTTTCCCCAGCGGGAGAGAGCTGCCTGGAGGATTGGCTGGCGGCCCGGGCAAGGACGCTGGCACGGGCTGATTCCGGGCGGGAGAAGCGCGTAGCCCCTTATTTCGTAGTGGAACAGGAGGCATTTGTATGACGGCTGCTGGACAGGGTCCGTCTGGGGAGTTCAAGATAACGTTGGATGGCATCGAGTATCCCGTTGCTATAGAGGGTGAGGGAGGTCCGCCCTGGACGATCGTTGTCAACGGACACTCGTTTGTGGTGAAGCTTGGCGAAGATGGTACCGTATTGGTGGATGGCATCGCCTACGATGTGAGTATGGAGGGAGAGACCGTCAGGAGAGGTGATGCTTCCTACACGATGGATGTGACTGGGCTCTCTTTAGGGCGGCCCACGCCTGGTGCTGCTGCGGTCGCACCTGCTCGCTCTGCCGAGGTGAGCGGAGGTGCCGGGGATGCCACCCACGCGGTCGTCGCGATCATGCCGGGTCAGGTCACTCGGGTCATGGTCCAGGAGGGTCAGGAGGTCGAGGAAGGCGAGGCTGTTTGTGTGTTGGAAGCAATGAAGATGGAGAACGAGCTTCGGACCGACCGAGGTGGCGTCGTGAGAGCGGTGCACGTGCAGCCCGGCGACGACGTGGAGAAGGACGAGGTGCTGGTAGAGGTCGAGTAACACGAAGGACGCGAAGCACGCGTGACACGAATTCAATCGCCTGTCTGGCGCGGCGCCGACGGCGGCGTGGATAGAAGCCCCGCAGCTTGCTGCGGGGCTTTTTGATGTCTGGTTTCGAGAGCCAACGCAATTCCAACTATGGCCAACCTAAGTCAAAGCCTTCCCCAACCCGATCCAACGGAAGAAGCCTCCAAGCTATGGTATACTTCATTGTACGCTGTGGTGAGCCTGCCCCTTGATGCGAGAGTTTTGTCGTTTTTGAGCTGAACCTTGCAAAGGCTGCAAACGTGGCCGCTGAAGAACACCGTCTGGTGCCCGAACGTAAGGTTGTGGGGTCGCAGATGCTTGACAGGCTGACTCGACTATGTTAGAATAATTATTAGTTAAGAAGCGCTACAAACAGTGAAGTGTCTCGCATATCTCCTGTGCTCACGGGGCGCAGGACCCCACGCGGCACCACCGCGTCTAGAGAGGGGCACATTTTGTGACCTCAGTGGATAAAGTCTGTGCTAAGCTAAGGACGGAAGGCCGTCGTGTCACACCCCAAAGGCGAGTCATCGTCCAGGTTCTGTTGGACGATGGGTCTCATTTGACGGCGGATCAGGTGCTGAAGCGTGCAAGGCAGGAGCTTCCTGATCTTTCACCGGCCACGGTCTATAATACGTTGCACGAGCTCACGGAGTTGGGCTTGCTTCAGGAGCTGGATCTTGGGCTAGGCCTAGAGGAACGGCGTTACGATGTCGCTACAGAGGAGCACGACCACCTGGTCTGCTTGAGGTGTGGACGTGTTGAGGATGTACCTCGCCAAAACGATTTGGCGCCCTCACTTCGAGAAGATCATGATTTCGACATCGTTGACCGCCGGGTTATCTACCTCGGCTACTGCCCGGACTGTACCTCCGATCTGGAGGCTGACCCCCACCCCAGCTCTCGCCCAGAGGGAGAGGGGGAGTGAGGTAGCAGGATGTCGATCAATCCAGGTGAGCAACGAGGAGGCTCTCAATGGAACAATGGGAATGTGTGGCATGCGGATACATCTACGACCCAAGAGAGGGAGATCCTGATCAGGGGATCGAGCCGGGCACCGCTTTTGAGGATCTGCCCGATGACTGGGTGTGTCCAGACTGCGGTTTGGGCGAAGAGATGTTTGAGAAGCTAGGATGACCAAGCACGTCATCATTGGCGGGGGCGTGATCGGGGTCACGGCGGCGCGGAAACTGGCGGGCCAGGTGTCTGAGCATGGCTCAGGCCACGAGATTAACATCCTTAGCGCGGAGCCCCATCCCTTCGGTTGGTACACCGACCTGGAGAGAGGGCTCTATCGGAAGTTCGTCCTGCGGGATGACCGTGTGGTTGGTGCGATCCTGCTCAACGATCCCCCGCGAGCTGGCCTGGCCTGCCAGTTGATCGATCGCGGGGTAGATGTATCGGAGCACCGCGATCGTCTGGTGCACGACGACTTCGATCTGAAGTCGTTGCTATAGCAAGATGGGGAGGCCCATATGGGGGATGAACGACATCCTAGCAAAGAAGTCGATTCCTGTGTGCAGCCCGCGGCGGGCCCGATCAGCTCGGAGACGGCCCGTCAGGAAGAGGCGTCAGCAGACCTTAAGGAGGAAAAACCTATGGCAACAGCACGAGTAGGAAAGCAGGCCCCCGACTTTGAAGCTTCGGCCTACATCAGCGGGGAGGGCTTCAAGAACATAAGGCTATCCAATTACCAGGGGCAGTGGGTGGTTCTCTGCTTCTACCCTGGCGACTTCACCTTCGTCTGACCAACGGAATTGGCGGCAGTTGCCGTCCGGTACGAAGAGCTGCAGTCGTTGGGTGTCGAGGTGCTGTCCGTGAGTGTGGACAGCCGCTTCACGCACAAAATATGGAATGAGGTGGAGCTTTCCAAGATGGTAGAGGGGGGCATTCCCTATCCGATGCTCTCCGATCAAGGTGGACGCATTGGCAGCGCCTACGGGGTGTATGACGAGGCTGCGGGCGTGAATATCCGTGGCCGCTTCTTGATCGACCCCGACGGGGTGATCCAGGCCATGGAGGTGCTCACGCCGCCTGTGGGTCGCAATCCCGATGAGCTCATTCGACAGATCAAGGCGTTCCAGCACGTGCGGGAGACGGGAGAGGCGACACCCTCCGGCTGGCAGGCGGGCGACGAAGCCCTCAAGCCTGCGCCCGACCTGGCGGGTAAGGTCTGGGAGGTGTGGCAGCCGTAGGCTGGCGACGTGCGCCCAGATTGTGAACGGCGGCCGCTTGGCGCCTCAGAGCCTTCGCGGCAGGCATGGCGATGAGCGAGAAGACAGAACAGAATCTGTATACAACCTTCGTTGGTGAAGCCAAGGCGCGTCATTGGCTGTTGGCCTTCGCTCGCAAGGCGGAGGACGAGGGGTACGACCAAGTGGCGAAGCTGTTTCGCGCCGTGGCTGCTGCGGAGGGCGTGCATGCCGAGCGGCATCTACGCCTTCTGGGAGAGGCGGTGGTGAGGAGCACGGAGCAGAATCTTCAGTACTCCTTTGGTGCAGTAGAGACGAAGAGCACGGGCAATCTTGCCCGAATACGAAGAGCATAGAAGTAGATTGAGGAGGTCTGTAGATGAAACTAGGAGAGAGGATTCAGTCGGCGGACTGGAAGAAGGAGAAGCATGCGCCGGTCATCGAGTGCCCCGATGAGATTGAAGCCGGAGAGGTGTTCGAGGTAAAGGCCTCGCTGGGCAAGGAGATCGCCCATCCCAACACCACCGAGCACCACATTCGTTGGATCGCGCTCTACTTCCATCCGGAGGGCGGCAACTTCACCTATGACGTGGGTCATTTTGAGTTCAACGCTCACGGTGAGTCGATCAAGGGCGCCAACGAGGGGCCTGTCTACACCCATCACGCGGTCACAGCGGCCCTCAAGCTCACTAAGAGTGGCACGCTGCACGCGATGTCGTACTGCAACATCCACGGTCTGTGGGAGAGCAGCAAGGAGATTTTGGTCAAGTAGAAACGCGGCATCGGGAGGGAGTCGCTGCGCTTCCCTCTCCTATGGAGGGTAGGGAGTCGCTGTGCTCGTCGAGATGAGCTCTGGCGGTGCCCCTTCCGTTCGCCGTGGTCCCTGTTGACGAGATGTTGGAGAGGAGGTTGGATTGGTGGCAGAAAGAACAGGTGAACACAGTCACCGATGTGATTTCTGCGGTGAAACGGTTGGTGAAGAGCCCGTTACACGTGGAACTAGGATCTACTGCTCTGAGGCCTGCGCCTTCGAAGCAGGTCGGAGCACCGACTGTAGTGGACGATCGGACTCGGTGATGAGCACGCAGTGGGCAGAGCCTGCTGATTAGAGGACGTCGGTGAGTAGGGAGGTCAATATGGAGCTGAAAGGTAGGCGCGTCGCAATACTTGCTGAGGATATGTACGAGGATCTGGAGCTCTGGTATCCTCTGATTCGGATGAAGGAGGCGGGCGCTGACGTCGCCGTCGTTGGTATGCCGGGCGTGGAGGCCTATGAGAGCAAGCATGGCTATCCGGCGAGGGTCGACGTTGCCGTGGATGAGGTCTCTCCAGACGACTTCGACGCCGTCATCATCCCCGGTGGTTACGCCCCCGATCGCATGCGGCGTCACGAGCCACTGTTGAATTTCGTTCGAGATGTCCTTGAGGGGGGCGGTATCGTGGCGTTCATCTGTCACGCAGGCTGGGTGCCGATATCGGCAGGACTTGTCGAAGGCAAGAGGGTGACCTCCTTCTTCGCAATCAAGGATGATCTGGTCAACGCTGGTGCGGATTGGGTCGATGAAGAAGTGGTCCAGGACGGCAACCTGATCAGCTCACGCACCCCGGCTGATCTGCCTGCCTTCTGTCGCACCGTAATCGCTAGTCTGAAATAAGCCGCTGCGTGTCCCTCTCTTATGGGAGGCGGAGGCCGCTACATAGGCATGAGTCAAGCACAATCAAGTCAGGAGGTTACATGGGTACGCTGGGAAGATCGCTCGTAGGGAAGGACGTCGATCAGCTCATTGAGCTGCTCAACAAGGCCCTGGCCGACGAATGGCTGGCCTACTATCAGTATTGGATGGGAGCCAAGGTGGCTGCTGGTCCCATGAGGGGGGCGGTTACCGTGGAGCTCGAGGAGCACGCCACTGAGGAGCTGCAACACGCGATGATGCTCGTGGAGCGGATTCTTCAGCTTGGTGGCACGCCGCTCCTCTCGCCCAAGGATTGGTTTGATCAGACCAACTGTGGGTACGAGATGCCCGATGATCCCTACGTCGGGGTCCTGCTGGAACAGAACATAGCGGGCGAGCAGTGCGCCATCGAGGTCTACAAGGAGATGATGGATTTCACCGAGGGTAAGGACCCAGTGACCTACGAGATGGCGCTGCAGATCATGACGGATGAGATCGAGCATGAGGAGGATCTGCAAGCCCTGCAGGAAGACATGGAGCTGATGAAGGAGAGACGATAGGCAACTCAGCTTCGCATGCGGAGAGGTGCCTGTCGGCGTGCATAAGTGACGTCGACCGTGAGTCGATTGATAGAAAAAGGAGTCTGTGATGCAAGTGAAAGTGGATCGTGATCTCTGTATCGGGTCGGCTATGTGTGTTGCCACGGCGCCCGATGTGTTTGAGTTGGACAACGAGGGGCTTTCCCGGGTCGTCGATCCTAACGTCGACGACGAAGATTTGCTGCGCGAGGCAGCGGAAGGCTGCCCGGTGCAGGCTGTCATCTTGGAGGATGACGAGGGCAATCAGATCTACCCGTAGGTGGATGGGCTTGGGCTAGCGTGTCGTTACGCTTCCCTCGCGGCCATGCCCAGAGGACTGGGCTGCTGCTCTTGGAGGGGGCGGATCGTCGCGGCTGTCCTGGAGCTGCTCGGGGTAGGCTCAATAGGCTGTCGTTTCATGCAATAAGGAGGCATAAGTAGATGCCAGAGTTCGGCAATCCATTTGGTAGTGTGGTACCTGATCGCAAGCTCACACACGAGGAGTTGATTCGAGCGATCCGTTTGAACCTCGCTGCTGAGCACGAGGCGATCTACCTTTACATGGCGCATGCCGAGGCCACCGATCACCCGCTGGCGAAGGAGGTGCTGATTGATGTCGCCAACGAGGAGCGTGAGCACGCTGGTGAGTTCATGCGGCTGCTCGAGATCCTGACCGGCGATGAAGCCGAGTGGCTGGCCGAGGGGCGCGCGGAGGTCGATGAGGCGGCTGCGGAACTCGGATTCGGCGAGGCCGAGGAAGCATCCGATGCTGCAGAGGAAAGCGATACAGAGACGACGATCGGATCGCTACGCGAGTAACGTTTCCGACATCGGCGTGTCTGGACGGGATGCGCGGGGATCCGCGCAGGCGAGTGAAGATATTGTCTCTTAAGGAGGAATTACATGGCAAACAAGTATTTGGCTCGTGAGGACGCTCCTTTTGGCTCGGATGTGTGGGGGGCGTTGGACGAAGCGATGGCAGAAGCAGCCAAGGGGCTGTTGGTGGGGCGTCGCGTGCTGGAACTTGAGGGTCCCTATGGCTTGGGGATGAAGTCGGTGCCCATGAAGGACGAGGCAACAGCGTCTGGGCTGGTCGCGAGCAAGGCGCTCCCGCTGGTTCTGATCCAGGAGGTGTTCGACCTGGGCACCCGTGACTTGGCGAACTACGAGAAGGAAGGCGTCACGCTTGACCGCAGTCCCGTCGCCGAGGCGGCCATCGCGATGGCGACGCGGGAGGACGAGCTGATCTTCCACGGAAGCGATGAGCTAGAGGTGGAAGGCCTGTTGACGGTCGACGGTGCCGGCAGCGTCGACCTGTCCGACTGGGATGAGGTCGGCGCAGCGGTCGAGGATCTGATTGAGGCTGTGACAGCCCTCGATGACGCGGGTTTCCACGGTCCTTACACGCTGGCCCTGGCTCCGGCGCGATACAATCGCCTCTTTCAGCGCTACGAACGAGGTAACCAGACCGAGATGGAGCACGTGAAGACGATGGTGACCGACGGCGTCTACAAGGCGCCGGTTCTGAAGGTCGGTGGTGTCCTGCTGGCCAGCGGCCGCCAATACGCCTCTGTCGTGATGGGCCAGGACATGACGGTTGGATTCGTCGGCCCTGAGGGTGACCGGGTCGCCTTCACCATCTCCGAGACGCTGGTGCCGCGCATCCGTCGGCCGAGCGCGATCTGTGTTCTGGAGGGCTAGACGGCGAGAGCCGGTAGCTCGACTGTAGAGACTGTCGAAGGTGGGAAGACCCGAAGCGGCGAGCAACGATGAATAAGAGGCTTGCGCTTCGGGTCTTCACAAGCAATCGTACTGCATATCGCCCCGGAGTGGAACGGCAAGCGAGGGGGGTAGGGCAGCGGATATCAGGGGTAGTAAGGAGGAATCATGCCCCCTGTTGCGATAAAACCGGACATCTATTGGATTGGCGTCAATGACCGAACCACCGACCTCTTTGAGGGGCTGTGGCCCATCACTCAGGAGGGCGTGTCGTATAACGCGTACCTGATCGATGATGAGAAGAAGGCCATCGTGGATCTGAGCAAGTCGCTCAAAACGGATGGCTTCCTGGATCAGATCCATCAGATCGTTGATCTTTCCGATCTGGACTACGTGATTGTTAACCACATGGAGCCTGATCACTCCGGTGTGCTCCGCACCCTGCGGCGTGTGGCGCCACAGGTGACGGTCTTGGGGACGAAGAAGGCGAGCGATATGCTCGAGGCCTTCTATGGTGTGACCGAGAACGTCCGCGTCGTCAAGGATGGCGACGCGCTCTCGCTGGGGAATCGGACCCTGCGGTTCTTCTCCACACCCTTCGTCCATTGGCCGGAGACGATGATGACGTACTTGGAAGAGGAGGAAATCCTCTTCTCCTGTGACGCCTTTGGTGGCTATGGCGCTCTGCGCGGCGGCATCTTTGACGATCAGTGCACCGACTTCAGCTTCTACGAGCAGGAGGCGCTGCGTTACTACGTCAATATCGTGGCTGTCTTCAGCCGACCGGTTCTCCAGGCCATATCCAAGCTGGAGGGCGTGCCCATCTCGGTCATCGCCCCTTCTCACGGGCTGATCTGGCGTGAGCGTCCTGAGCGCATCGTGGAGTTGTATCAGGCGTGGGCCAGCTACGCCAGCGAGCCCGGCGACGTGGGGATCACGTTGATCTACGGCACGATGTACGGCAATACCGAGGAGATGATGAACGCTGTGGCACAGGGCATCTCCGATGAGGGCGTGCCGGTGGACATCTTTGACGCCCGGCGCACGCACGTCAGCTACATCCTGCCCTCACTCTGGACCAGGCGGGGCGTGATGGTTGGCGCGCCAACGTACGAGGGGTCCTTCTTCCCGCCGGTTGCCGAGGTGCTGAACATGGCCGCTACAAAGCGTGTTCGCAACAAGACGGCCACCCACTTTGGCAGCTATGGCTGGAGCGGTGGGGCGCAGCGCGAGTTCGAGGCCTTTGTCGGCAAGCTCAAGTGGGAGATGACGGAGCCCTTCGAGTTCAAAGGTGGGGCGACCGACGAGGATCTGCGGCGTGGCGAGGCCTTTGGCGCCGAGTTTGCTCGTGTGATCAAGGCATCACACGAAGGACACAAATGAAGGAGGGAACGGTGAGTGAGCAACTGCGCGGAAAGGTCGTTGTGATCGGCGGGGCAAGCGGCGCGCTTGGCTCAGGCGTCGCCCGCGTTTTCGCCGATACAGAGGCGCATCTGGCCCTGACCAGCACCTCGGAGGAGGAGCTGGGGGAGCTGGCCGGGGAGCTCGGGTTGCCCGATGAGCGTCTCTTCGTGGAGACGGTCGACGCCACCGATCCCGAGAGCGTCGAGCGGTTGGTGTCGGATGTGGTGGACCACTTCGGTGGCCTGCACGTCTTATTGAACACGATCGGCGGGTGGGGAGGGGGTAAGACGGTAGCCGACACGGCCGTTGACCAGTGGGAGTGGATGTTGACGCTCAACCTGCGTTCGGCCTTCCTTCTTTCGCGAGCGGTGCTGCCGCACATGTTGGGCGCCGGCTGGGGGCGGATCGTTCACACAGCGTCCAAGACCGCGGTCACGCCGCGTCCTAAGCAGGCTGGTTATGCTGTGTCCAAAGCGGGCGTGATAACCCTAACGGAGATCATCGCCGCCGAGGTCAAGGGCTCGGGCGTCACCGCCAACGTACTTCTTCCCAGTATCATCGACACGCCGGCAAACCGGCGTATGATGTCTAGCGCAGACACGAGCAAGTGGGTGCCGCCGGAGCACATCGGGGCTGCGATGCGCTTCCTGTGCAGCGACGCGGCGGCGTCGATCAATGGCGATCGCATCCCCATATACGGAGAGGTCTAGCGAGCTTGCATCCGGGCCGGCGATCAGTTCGATACGGTCACCCAAGCGGCAGTGGGCGCGATAGGTTCGTCATAGCGGCGATTTAGCTAGATAACTATTGACTTTATTGCGTAAATGGTGTATAATGTAGTGACTTAGTCAACTATTATAGTGGTCAAAGAAGTGAGCATAGCCAAAGGAGTCTGTCGTGCTTGAGGATGTCATCTACCTGGATAACGCAGCTGCGACCCGCCTGGACGAGCGAGTTCTGGAGGCGATGAAGCCCTATTTCTTCGATCTCTATGCGGTCGCTACCTCTCAGTTTGGCTACTCAGTTGGCATCGACGCCAGGGATGCGCTGGACGACGCCCGGGCACGGATCGCCGCACGCCTTGGTGCTGAGGCTGATGAGTTCGTCTTCACCTCGGGCAGCACCGAAGCCAGCAACTTGGCGCTGAAAGGTGTGGCGCGGGCCGCGGGAAGGAAGAGGGGCCACATCGTCGTCACCCCGATTGAGGATTTCGCGGTGCTTCACGGCGCGCGTACGTTGGCGAAGCAGGGCTATAACGTGACCAAGGTCCGGGTCGACGAGGCTGGGCGGGTCGATCTCGATCACCTGCGAGAGGTCGTCACGCCGGAGACCACGCTCGTGTCCATTCAGGCCGCCAATCAGGAGATTGGGACGCTCCAGGATCTGGAAGCGATTGGAGAGATCTGTCGCGAAAACGGTGCCCTCTTTCACACCGACGCCACGCACAGCTTTACGCGCGTCCCCTTGGACGTCCGCGAGCTGCCCGTCGATCTTGTCTCCGTCTCCGCCCATACGATCCACGGGCCGAAGGGGATCGGAGGGCTCTTCGTGCGCGATGGGATCCCCATCCGGAAATGGATGGATGGCGGGTTCCAGGAGTTCGATCTACGTCCGGGTGTAGAGAACATCCCTGGTGCGGTGGGCTTTGCCAAGGCTGTGGAGCTGGTCACAGCGGAGGAGACCGCGCGGCTTGAGAATCTGCGAGACAGGCTGATTGACAGGCTGCTCGCCATTCCTAACACACGCCTCAACGGTCATCCTGTGCATCGTTTGCCTCATCATGTCAACGTCTCCTTCCGCTTTGTGGAGGGCGAGTCGTTGTTGCTGCATCTGGATATGCGAGGCTTCGCTGTCAGCACCGGGTCCGCTTGTTTCAGCCGGTCGCTTGAGGCTAGTCACGTCATCCTGGGAATTGGCGGCGACCACGAGCGTGCTCACGGTTCCGTGCGCTTCACCTTTGGGCGCTACAATGACGAGGGAGATGTGGAAGCGGTGAGCAAGGCGGTTGCCGAGGTGGTGAAGGATCTTAGGAGGATTAGCCCCTTGGGGAAGGACAAATCATAGATAAAGGCACGTTCATCTCCTGCTCCTGGCGGATGGCTCAAGTCGAGCTGGTGATCCGGCTGGAGCAGAGGACTATGGGTTGAGTCGTTACGATCATAGCAATAGATCCCTGTAAAGGGAAGGAGAAGGAACCAATGCTGACCAAGGCCGTACAAGAAGCAATCAATGAGCAGATTAAGAACGAACTTTACTCTGCCTACCTCTATCTCTCGATGGCGGCTTACTTCGAGGCGGAGAGCCTCCCCGGTTTCGCCGTCTGGATGCGCACGCAGAGCCAAGAGGAGGTCGAGCACGCGATGAAGCTCTTCGATTTCGTCAACGAGCGCGGGGGGCACGTTAAGCTACAGGCGATTGAGCAGCCGCCCGTGTCGTTCGAATCCCCTCTGGCCGTCTTCCAGGCGACGTACGAGCACGAGCAGAAGGTCACAGCGCTGATTCACGATCTCTACGAGGTGGCGCTGGAGGAGAACGACTATGCAGCTCAGGTGATGCTGCACTGGTTCATCGACGAGCAGGTGGAGGAGGAGGACGGTGTCTCCCAGATCGTCGATACGCTGGAGCGCATCGGTGACAGGGATCAGGGCCTGATTATGCTTGACAGGGAGTTGGGCCAGCGAGGGGCCGAGTAGCCTAGCGCTGCGCCGCTTGCGTTGTGGCTGGTCAAGAGACCAGCCACGATGTCCATGCACTATAGGGCGGGCTTTCGCAACTACAGCAACAGCCGCCGGAAGGAGGTGGGAACATGCCGCTCCCATACAATGAGATTGTGATGGAGCATTTCCGTAATCCCCATAACGTGGGGCAGTTGGAGAATGCCGACGCCGAGGCGACCGAGGGCAGTCCTGCTTGTGGTGACATGGTGGCCGTCTACCTCCGGGTAGACGAGGAGAGCAACCAGATCCAGGACATCAAGTTCGAGTCCTATGGCTGTGCCTCCAATATCGCCACCGGATCGATCATCACTGACTTGGCCAAAGGGAAGACGCTAGAGGAGGCCAAGCAGATCACGTGGCAGGAGGCCTCTGAGGCGTTGGGCGGCCTGCCCTCCATCAAGACCCACTGCTCGGTGCTGGCGGTGGATGCCCTGCGCGCGGCGATCCATAACTATGAGGAGCGCCACGGCTTGGTCAGGGAACGTGAGCCGACAACGGTTGAGTTGGTGCGCAAGCGACTCAAGCGTGTGATGAACCCGATGGTGGGCCTGGATCTGGTTCGCACCGATCTAGTGGAGGACATCGCTGTGTCCGACGGTGTGGTCCACGTGAGCATTTCACTACCCGAGGATCACCAGTTCGCCAGCAACATACGCCACGAGATTCTGGAGAAGCTGGAGCACCGCTGGGACGTGGAGGACGTGGTGATCAGCTTCCTGGGAGGGGATGAGTGACGTTATGGCCGAGATCACAGTAGATACGAACGAGGCTGAGTGCCCCATAGGCGCCGACGTACGGGTCGACTGCCGGGGTGAGACCTGCCCTGTTCCCCTGGTGGAGGTGCGCAAGGCGCTCCGCAAAGCGGAGCCGGGTGACGTGGTGGAGGTCGTGGGAACCCATCCGGCATCGAAGGAGGAGATACCGATGGCGGCGAAGGCGCTGGGGCTGGAGCTCCTGTGCGTCGAGGGTACCGAGGACGACTGGAAGATTTGTATCAGACGGTGATGCTGCTGAGAGACGCTTGTCGTCAGCTGCGTAGCGCAGCGGAGTAGCGAATGGAAGCGAAGACCTTCGAGGACCAGCGAACCGACGTTGGACCCCACGCGCCTCATCCTCGCAAGGTGGCTGTGGTTGGGGCCGGCAATGTCGGTGCCACGTTTGCCTACGCTCTGGTTCTCAACGGCCTTGTCGGGGAGATCGTTTTGATCGACATCGATCGCCAGCGGGCCGAGGGCGAGGCGATGGACATCAACCACGCAGTGCCGCTCTCCAACCCCGTGCGTGTCTGGGCGGGCGACTGCTCGGACTGTGCGGGCGCCGACGTCGTCGTCGTGACCGCGGGCACGGCACAGCGGCCCGGTGAGACGCGGCTCGACCTGGTGAAGCGGAATGCTGAGATCTTCTCGGACCTGATTCCCAGCATCACCGAGCACAACAAGACCGGCATCTTGCTCATCGCCACCAACCCGGTCGATGTGCTGAGCTACGCAGCCTGGAAGCTCTCCGGCTTCCCCTCCGGGCGCGTGATCGGATCCGGTACGGTCCTCGATACGGCCCGTTTTCGCTATCTTCTGAGCGAGCATCTGGGTCTCGATCCTCGCAACGTCCATGCCTACGTCGTCGGCGAGCACGGTGACAGCGAGGTTCCGGTGTGGAGCCTGGCGAACGTCGCCGGGATGCGGCTCGACGAGTACTGCTGTCGAGTACAGTGCGACGTCAGTGACGACGCTCGGAAGCGCATCTCTCACCAGGTACGTGACGCTGCCTATGAGGTGATTGAGCGTAAGGGGGCCACCTACTACGCTGTCGCCGTAGCGCTGGTGCGCATCGTGGAGGCGGTCTTGCGCGATCAGCATACGGTCCTATCCGTCTCCAATCTGGTGCCTGGCTACTACGGAATTGATGATGTCTACTTCAGCCTCCCGGCTGTGATCGGACGCGAGGGTGTCGAGCAGGTGGTGGAGCTGGCGTTGGATGATGAGGAGAGGATGGCGCTGAGCGAATGTGCTGCGGTATTGCACGACGTGTTGGACGAGCTGGCGTTGCCTTCGTGATCTTCGCGATCTTCGTGTTGAGTGAGGAAAGGAGCTGAGAGTATGGCGCTGTATAGCATCAAGACCGAGAAGCGCCCAGAGGAAGTCGTCGAGCAGGCCAAGAGCTACTTCGGCGAGGGTGGCCTGGGGCTTTCAATCACGGCGGATGACCCCTGCTGTGTCAGGCTTGAGGGTGGGGGAGGGCACGTTTCTGTGACGGCTTCCCAGGAGGAAGATGGGACTGAGGTGGGGCTGGAGACGCGCGAGTGGGATTACCACGTGAAGAGGTTTATGGACCTGGTCTGACCGGTCGCGAGTTCGTCGTTGGGCACGTAGCGTAGCGAAGTGTCGCGAAGCAGCCAGACAGATCAACAAGGAGGATCATCGTGCTGTTTGAGCGTTTCGAATCCGAGGGGTTAGCTCACTACTCCTATCTGATCGGCGATGGCAATGAGGCCGTGGTGATCGATCCACGGCGTGATGCCAGAGACTACGTCGAAAGGGCGAATCGGGCGGGCATGCGGATCACGCACGTCCTGGAGACCCATCGGAACGAGGACTATGTTATCGGATCCCTCGAGCTGGCACATCTCACCGATACGACGGTCCTGCACTCGGGGGAGGGCGATCTTGACTATGGCTATGGCGAGTCGATCTACGACGGGGACACGGTGATCGTGGGGCGGCTCAAGCTTAAGGCGTTGCACACCCCGGGGCACACGCTTGGTCATATGAGCTACCTGCTCCATGATCCGGATGGCGAGCCGTGGATCATCTTCACCGGCGACGCGCTCTTTGCCGGGGACGTTGGCCGCACGGACTTCTACGGTCGAGGTCGGCTCGATGAGATTACGGGTCTGCTCTACGATACGCTGTTCCACAAGATCCTTCCGTTGGGCGATGAGGTGATCGTCTGTCCCGCTCACGGCGCCGGATCAGTCTGCGGCACGGCCATCGCCGAACGGACCTGGACCACCATTGGCCTGGAGAGGAAGCATAACCCTAAGCTCAGGCACACCGATAGGGACGCGTTCGTGGCGAATGTGGGCGAGATGCTGGAATACCCTCCCTACTTCCGCATGATGGAGGAGCTCAACCTGGAGGGCCCGCCAGCGCTTGGGGGGGCCCTTCCCTCAGTGCCCCCACTTCCTCCACATGCCTTCGCGTCCCGGGCGGCCGACGCTCAGGTCGTTGATACGCGTGCAGAGGTCGCCTTTGGCGCAGCTCACGTCCCCGGTGCACTGTCGATCTGGGAGGGGGGCTTGCCCAGTTTCGCCGGCTGGTTTGTCACCTACGACAGACCCGTTCTGCTGGTCACGGAGGGCAACGACGTGAGCAGGACTGTGGGCCATCTGGCTCGCATGGGCTACGACAATGTGGCTGGTTTCCTGGCGGGGGGGATGCTCGCCTGGCACAAGGCTGGCATGGCCAGCGAGCGTATTGAGACCATCATCGTCCAGGATCTCTGTCACCGGCTCGATCAGAGCTCTCCCTCCCAGGAGCCCTGGATCCTGGATGTTCGTAGTGAGGGTGAGGTTGAGCGGAACGAGATTCCGACGGCTCATCACGTCCACCTGACTCAGCTCCCCGATCGAATGGACGAGGTGCTGCAGGGACAGCACATCTACGTCTTCTGCGGCAGTGGCCTCCGCTCGATGGTCGCTGCCAGCTTGTTGCAGCGCGCCGGTCACGATGAGTTGACGGTTGTGCTCGGTGGACTGGCCGGCTGGTCGTCGGTGAGCTGTCCCTTGGAGTAGATGCTACACAGAATAGGAGAGTGCGATGAGTGACAAGACGTATCCTTATGGATTTGGACGGATCAACTGGGTTTCCACGGAGTGGCTTGAGGAGAATCTCAAGCGTACTCCGGAGCACGTGACGATTCTTGACGTACAGCCGAACATCCACGACTACATCAAGGTGCACATTCCCGGCTCGATCTACTTCTGCCCCAGCTTGCTCCGGGTCCCTCTGCGTGGCACACCTGGGAAGTGGACGCTCGCTGAGGCTGCGCAGGCTATGTTCCGCCGGATCGGTCTCGACTCTGATGTGCCCGTGGTCGTTTACACGGGTAAGGGCCTGTTCAAGGGCTGGGGCGATGGGTTGGAGCAGACGATGGTGGCCTACAGCCTGGTGCGCTTCGGGCACAGTCACGTCTACGTGCTCGATGGCGGTCTGGAAAAGTGGCTTGAGGAGGACCGTTCGACCGATCAGGTTTTCCCTGAGGTTGAGGCGTCGTCCTTCGAGGCCACGGTGCGCTCCGAGATGTTCGTTGAGTACGAAGCGTTCAAGGCTGTCAAGGACGATGACGACGTGGTCTTGCTCGATGCGCGTCCGGCGAACGTCTACGCTGGCGAGGGTCCCTGGATCCGAAATGGGCACATCCCGGGTGCGGTGAATCTCCCCTGGAAGTCGCTGATGGATCCCGACAACGCCCGGTTGCTGAAGCCCGAGCACGAGATCGTGGAGATTGTGGAGGGCGTGGGCGCGACCAAGGACAGGATGATTATCTGTTCCTGCGGCACCGGGCGCGAAGCGACGAACGAGTACACCCTGTTCAAGCATTACCTGAACTACCCCCGGGTGAAGCTGTACGAGGGCTCCTTCACCGAGTGGAGCTCCTACTCAGAGAACCCGGTGGTGAGAGGGATGAAGCCACGTTAGGGAGATAACCACATGGCGGTGAGCCCTGGAGCGGCCTGGACCTAGCGCAGCGCCGCCGTCGCAGTACAAGGAGGAGCTATGAGAGAAGATGAGACAGACGTCGAGCGCACTACCATCATCCTTCACAGTGGCGAGATGGACAAGCTTTACAGCGCTCTGATCATTGGCAACGGCGCGCTGGCGATGGGCATGGAGGCCTACATATATTTCACGTTCTGGGGCCTGCAACGGCTGAAGAGGGGCGCGCTGGAGAAAGGGCCGCTCTCCAAGATGCACATGCTGGGGCTCGGCAAGTGGATGATCAAGCGGCGCATGCAGAAGGCGAACGTGAGATCCCTGAGAGGGCTCCTTGAGGATTTCAAGGAGCTGGGTGGTCACGTCATCGCCTGCGACATGACGATGGAGATCATGGGCATCGAGCCGGAGGATCTGGAGCAGGAATTCATCGACGAGTACTGCGCCGTGGGTACCTACATCCAGGCAGCGCGGGACTCGACGGTCACCCTGTTCATCTGATTGAAGCGCCCCGGGTATCGTAATCGGATTGGGAAAGGAGACAACGTGAGATCAAGGAGAATCCTGTTAGGGTTGGTCGTCCTGTTCGTCGTGGCGGCGAGCGTGGTGTCGGCCTGTGGCGGCGCCACGTCGGAACAAGCGCCGGCGGAGGAGCCGGTCTCGGTTGACGGCGAAACGCTGTTGCAGGAGCGCTGCACGGACTGCCACGGTCTGAATCGGACGACTTCGGCCCAGAAGACGCGCGCTGAGTGGGACGAGACAGTCACCCGGATGGTGAACAAGGGAGCAGAGCTGAACGATGAGGAGAAAACAATCCTCATCGACTACCTGGCGGAGACCTACGGACCGTAAGATCCCATTCAGTTCATGGTGAGACACGCAGCGCTTCAGGCCCTCACGCCGATACCAGGTTCGTAGTGAGGCACGCAGCGCAGCGGAGTGTCGCCAGGGAAAGATAGTGAGTCAAGAGCAAGGAGAATCAGTATATGGCGAAAGCACGCGGCAGCGTATCAGGCTCTCATAATGATAGATCAGTGACGTTCTACGGATTGTCCACCTGCGTCTGGTGTAAGCGCACGCGAGAGCTCCTGGAGGAAAACGACGTGGCGTTCGACTTCATCTACGTAGATCTGCTGAGAGGGAGTGAGCAACAGGAGGCCGTCGAGCAGGTTCGCGAGTGGAACCGGGCTGGCTCCTTCCCCACGCTCATCTTCGATGACAAGCAGTCCGTGGTGGGCTACAAGCCGGACGAGATCAAGGAGGCTCTGGGGCTGTGAACGAGAACGAGGAGGAGATCACCGTCACGCAGGAGGAGATCGACGCGCTCTATGAGCGGCTCGATCGGGAGGCCGAGGCAGCCGGATATCACCTCAACCTGGACGTTGAGTTCACAAAAGATCTGGTGAGAGGGCTGCTGGTCAACGAGAAGCGGTACGGCTACTGGGCGTGTCCCTGCCGATTGGCGTCTGGCGAGAAGCAGAAGGATCTCGACATCATCTGTCCCTGCGACTACCGGGATCCGGATCTGCTCGATTGGGGGGCCTGTTACTGTGCCCTTTACGTCTCCGAAGAGGTGTTGGAGGGAGAGCAGGAGCTCCAGCCCATCCCCGAGCGTCGACCACCTGAGGGTGAACGACCTCAGGAGACGTCTGCCCCGGCGCCTCCCAAGCCGGACGAGACAGCCGACGAGGAGGGAGAGGAGACCATGCCCGTCTGGCTGTGTCGGGTCTGCGGCTATCTCTGTGCCCGAGAACGACCGCCGGGTCGCTGTCCTATCTGCAAGGCCACGCAAGAACGCTTCGACCGGTTCTGGTAGGGTGCATGATGAATCAAGAGAGTGGTCAATCGATGGGTTCTGAGGAGT
Organism: uncultured Anaerolineales bacterium; assembly: GCA_964575455.1. Taxonomy (GTDB): domain Bacteria; phylum Chloroflexota; class Anaerolineae; order B4-G1; family B4-G1; genus SKLM01. The sequence continues at coordinate 41,924 of CAZNRX010000027.1, forward strand.
TACAGGTGGCGACGTTGGGGGGCGGCTGTTTCTGGTGCCTGGAGGCGGTTTTCGAGCAGCTGGAGGGTGTGAGGAGCGTTGTCTCAGGCTACTCGGGCGGGACAGTGCCGAACCCGTCCTACAAGCAGGTCTGTACCGGGCGCACCGGCCACGCCGAGGTGGTGCAGGTCACGTTCGATCCGCATGTCATCACCTTCCGTCAGCTTCTGGAGGTTTTCTTTGACGTCCACGATCCGACGACGCTGAACAGACAAGGCGCGGATGTGGGGCCACAGTACCGTTCGGTGATCTTCTACCATGATCATCGCCAGGAGGAGATCGCGAAGCAGATGATCCAGGAGCTCAACGGGGAGGGCCCGTGGGAGAACCCGATCGTGACGGAGGTTGCTCCGCTTGAGGCATTCTATGAGGCGGAGGACTACCATCAGGAGTACTTCCGGGAGAACCCGCAGCAGCCCTACTGTCGCGCAGTCATCGCGCCAAAGGTCGCCAAGTTCCGCGTGCAGCACGACTTCCGTTTGAAGCAGTAACAGCTGGATGCGCTCCACGGTTGGTGGTGCGAGGCCTGGAGATACCGACAGTCATATCTAGTGTGTAGTTAGGAGGTTTCGTCATGTCCAAGGTTTACAAGAAGATTGATGTCGTAGGTACGTCCTCGATGAACCTGGAGGACGCCATTCAGAAGGCCGTGGCCAGGTCCTCGGAGACGGTGCGCAACATGAGCTGGTTCGAGGTCAGCGAGATCCGCGGTCGGATCGAGGGGGGTGACGTCACGCAATGGCAGGTGACGGTCTCCATCGGATTTGCCGTCGGGGAGTGAGCCGGCGGGAACGTGCTGCTAACGCGATGAGGATCGAGCATGCGTCCTGAAAGGATTCCGCCAGGGCCGGCTCAGGAGTCGGTCTGGGACTACCCACGGCCGCCTCGGGTGCAGGAGACGTCCCGGCACGTTCGCGTGGTGTTCAACGGCGTGACCGTTGCCGAGACCCATCGCGTGAAGCGCGTGCTTGAGACGAGCCATCCGCCGGTCTACTACATCCCGCCCGAGGACGTCCGGATGGATCATCTGGCAAAGGCAGCGGGGTCAAGCTGGTGCGAATGGAAAGGTCGTGCCAGCTACTACGATGTGGTCGTCGGCGATAGGAGAGCCAGGCGCGCTGCCTGGACCTACCACCAGCCCAGTGAGGGCTTTGAGGCCATCAAGGATCACGTGGCGTTCTACGCCGGGCCGATGGAGGCCTGCTACGTGGATGGCGAGCGCGTCAGGCCGCAGCCTGGACGCTTCTATGGCGGGTGGATCACGGATGACGTCGTGGGGCCCTTTAAGGGCGGACCGGGGTCGCAGGGATGGTGAGGTGCGTTGCACATGTCGTTGGTGCGACGCGCCTGGATGCAAGGATAGGATTGAGCCAAGAGACAAGAAGCAAGGAGGATAACATGGACTGGAATTCACCAAAAGGTATTCTACGACGAGGGATGAGCATTGAGCGAGACGGTTATCGCTTCTACATGACGGCCGCCGACCGGGCCTCCGACGAGCACGGTGAGGAGATGTTCCACGATCTGGCGCATCAAGAGGTAGATCATCTGCACCTGCTGCTGGTGGAGTATGCGTCCCTGGAGGCGGGAGAAGGTTGGATCCCGTACGCGGAGGCCATGGAGCGGGAGCTTGACATTGATCCGGAGAACCCTGATCTGCCTGGCGAGGAGCCGCCGATGGAGGATACGCCCGTCTTCAGCCCCAAGCGCGAGTGCTCGCTGGAGGGGGACATCGAGGCCCTGGACTGTGGCATGGAGACAGAGGTCATCGCGAGGGAGCTCTACGCTCAGGGGGCGGAGGAGACGGACGATGAGCGCGCCCGGGAGGCCTACGAGTTCCTGGTCGAGCAGGAGGAGCAGCACTACGAGCTTCTGCAGAACACGCGCGACTATCTGTCGAGCAACCAGACCTGGTGGGACAGCATAGAACACCCATTCTTCATCGGCTGAAGAAGTGAGATCCTTGGGGCCTCATGAGCCATAAGAGTCTTACGAAAGATGTCGGCGTTGAGAGGAGGTCGAGATGTACCGGCAGATTCTGGTCCCTCTAGAGGGAAACGGCGGTCCGGAGGCGCACCTATGGCACGCTGCTCGTTTGGCGAAGGAGGGGGGCGCGGAGCTCACGTTGCTGCGCGTCATCACAGTCGTCCCCTCCGACGAATACTTCTTCAAGCGGCTGCAGGTGGAGGAGGGCTCCAAGGCTGCCAAGAGCAAGGAGGAGGTGGAGGTGTACGTCGACCATCTGGCCCGCGAGCTGGGGGAAGACGGTGTCAGCGCGAGGGCGGAGGTGCTCATCAGCGACCGTGCAGAGGATGAGGCTATCGTGGCGCACGCCGCCGAGACGGCGAGCGACCTGATCGTCCTGCCTCGTCAACGCCGTTCGCTGTTCAGTCGCTGGCTGCAGGGCAACGTCACGGCCAAAGTGCAGCGTCGGGCGAGCGTGCCGATCCTGACCGTCCGTGAGGAGCAGGGTGAGGGATAGTCTGAGGGGGTGAGCCATGAATCAGAAACAGGTCATTGAGGCTTTGAACGAGAACCTGCGCGCCGAGTTGAGCGCGGTGGAGATGTACAGTGCCCACGCCAGAGCCATCCCGGAGGACGCTGTTGCCGCAGGGGTGCGAGCCATCATGCAGGTGGAACAGCGGCACGCACGCGACTTAGCTGGACGGATTGAGGGGCTGGGCGGCACGCCGGCGAAGCCTGGGGGCGGGGAGGCGGTCGCCGGGCGTTCTGCCGGTGCTGCCACGGCACAGGCCTCGACGGCGGAGATGCTGCGGCTGGAGCTGGCCGAGGAGCAGCAGGCCATCAAGGATTACGCCTTCGAGATTGCCGAGATCATGGATGATGATCAGACTCTCGATATGCTCCACGAGCACCTGAACGACGAGATCCAGCATTCCCGCTGGATGAAGGCTCAGCTTGCAAGGTTGGGCAGATGAGCGATCATCCTATGACAGACCTGGGTGTCGGTGACGCGTTTCAGCAGCGTACCAAGTACGAGCGCGGCGAGCTCCGTGGTGGGCGGTTGGATTGGGCCAGCAAGCCCCCAACGTACAAGCGGTATCCCGGAGCGCCGACGATCGCTCTGAGTGAGCCGGTCACCACGGGCGGTGCGCCGCTCTGGGAGCTGTTGCGGCAGCGGCGAAGCGAGCGGCGCTTCCGGGATGCTCCTCTGAACCTGTCGGATCTCTCCCAGTTGCTCTGGGCCAGCCAGGGCGTCACGCGCCGAGGGCGCGGCGTCGACTTCCGCACGGCGCCCTCAGCCGGCGCCCTTTACCCTGTTGAGACCTATCTGGCGATCCACGATGTCGAGGGGGTCGACCCTGGCATCTATCACTACGATGTCGAGCATCACCGGCTTGAGCAGTTGAGGGTCGGTGACGTCCGAGCGGAGATCGCCCATGCGGCGCTCGATCAGCGAATGGCCGCTCGATCCAATATGGTTTTCGTCTGGACGGCGGTCTTCCCGCGTTCGAAGTGGAAGTACAAGCAGCGGGCCTACCGCTACGTCTACCTGGACGCGGGGCACATCGCGCAGAATCTCGCCTTGGCCGCGGTGGCGCTGGGCCTGGGCAGTTGTCAGATCGCGGCGCTGTATGATGAGGAGGCGAACGAGCTGCTGGGCGTCGACGGGGTGGAGGAGAGCACGATTTACATGACGGTTGTGGGAAAGCCGGCGTAGCTTGACGGGCTCTCAGCCGCATCCGCCGTTCAAACGTTCCAACGTGCGAGCACACAAGGAGAAAGCATGTCAACCAACGATATGACCATCCGCATTGGCGGTGAGGCCGGGATGGGGCTGGAGTCAAGCGGCGCGGGATTCGCGAAGGCCCTGACGCGGGGCGGGCTCTATGCCTTCGGCCTTCCCGACTACTATTCACGCATCAGGGGAGGGCACAACTTCTTCTCCATTCGTGTCTCCTCTGAACCTCTGGTCTCCCACGCCGAGCCGGTCCACCTGGTATTGGCGCTGGACGTCGAGACGATCCGGCGTCACGTGGACGATGTGGTGCCCGGCGGCGCCGTCGTCTACGACGAAGAGGAGGAGGTTCCCGATGACCTGCGACGGTCGGGCGTCTCCGACGATATCAGCTTCTTTCCCATCCCGCTCACCAAGCTGGCCGAGGAGAAGGGCGGCCGAGCCATTATGCGCAATACGGTTGCGTTTGGCGTAGCTGCCGGTCTGATGGGGTTCGATCCCACCCATCTGGACAGCGTGATCCGCGATAACTTCGCTCCTAAAGGACAGAAGGTGATCGATGCCAACCTTCGCGTGGCGGAGGCTGGCTTCGAGGCGTCACGAGCTCTACGGGATGACTTCCCGTTTCACGTGGAGGCCGTGCCGGACGCCCCGCCTCGGATGATTCTGAACGGCAACGAGGCCTTTGCCCTGGGTGCTCTGACCGGTGGTTGTCGCTTCGTCGCCACCTACCCGATGACGCCGGGCTCGCCGGTGCTGCACTGGTTCGCGGCACACGCCGATGACTATGGCGCCGTGATCAAGCACACCGAGAGCGAGATCGGCGCGATCAATATGGCGATCGGGGCAGGCTTCCAGGGCGCGCGGGCGATGTGCCCCACGTCCGGCGGGGGGTTCTCGCTGATGGTTGAGGCGTTGGGGCTGGCCGGGATCACCGAGGTGCCGGTGGTGATCTACAACGCGCAGCGCCCGGGCCCCGCCACCGGGCTGCCCACCCGCACCGAGCAGGCGGATATGCTGTTCATGGTGCACGCCTCGCAGGGTGAGTTCCCCCGCTTTGTGTTGGCACCGGGGACAGTGGAGGATTCTTTCCGGATTGGCTGGCAGGCTTTCAACCTGGCGGATCGCTACCAGACCCCCACGCTGGTAATGAGCGATCATTATCTGGCGGCTGCCTATCGCACCGTGGAGGCCGACGCGCTCCGTTTTGACGCGGTCGAGATCGACCGCGGAGCGCTGCTCACGGAGGACGAGCTGGATCAACTGGGGGAGCCCTATCAGCGCTATCGGGTGACCGACTCCGGCGTCTCACCGCGAGCCACGCCGGGTCATCCCAACGCCGTCTGGGTCTCCACCGCCAACGAGCACGACGAGTTCGGCGCCGTCAGCGAGGATGCCCAGAATCGGATCGCTCAGGCGGACAAACGCATGCGGAAGATGGAGGGCATGCGCCAGGAGGTGGATGAGCCTGCGCTGTACGGGCCGGAGGACGCAGAGGTGACGTTCGTCTGTTGGGGCTCGACGTATGGGCCCGTGCGGGAAGCGGTGGAGCGATTGAACGGGAAAGAGGCTGAGCGCGCGAACCTGCTGCACTTCACCGCGCTCCATCCTTTCCCGCCGGGAGCAGAGGCGGCGCTGAAGCGTGCCAGGCGGACGGTGGTGGTGGAGGGGAACGTCACCGGCCAGCTGGAGACGCTGATTCGCGCCCGCACCGGGCTCTCGATGGACGCGTCGATCCGCAAGTACGATGGACGAGCCTTCAGCCCCGAGTACGTGGCTGGTGATCCAGCCGTGGCCCAACCGACCAGCTAGCTTTTTTGGTGCCAGGCACCGGAGCGACAGCTTCGCCAGATGCCTGGCTCCATAGGGAGGTATGAGATGGTATCGCTCAGAGACTTCAACACGGACACGCTGCCCACCTGGTGCAAGGGTTGCGGCAACTTCGCTATCCTCAGCGCGATCAAGATGGCCCTGGCGGCCCGCGACATCGCGCCACACGAGATCCTCCTGGTCACCGGAGTTGGCTGTGGAAGCAAGCTTCCGCACTACATGCGTAGCACCGGCTTTCACACGCTTCACGGAAGGACGCTGGCAGTCGCCACCGGTGCGCGGCTGGCCAATCACGATCTGCCGGTGATGGCCGTCCATGGCGACGGCGACAGCTTCAACGAAGGGATGAATCACTTCGTCCAGACCGTTCGGCGAAACGTGAACCTGGTCGACGTGGTGCAGGACAACCGCATCTATGGCCTGACGAAGGGGCAGTACTCACCCACCAGTGAGAAGGGCAAGCGGACGCCCACCTCGCCGCGGGGCTCCATCGAGCGTCCGGTGAACCCCCCGGCGCTGGCCATGACCCTCGGCGCGACCTTTGTCTCCCGAGGCTACTCGGGGGAGCTGCAGCATCTGGCCTGGCTGATCGGAGAGGCGCTGGAGCATCCGGGCTACGCCTTGGTGGACGTGATGCAGCCGTGCGTGACCTGGAATCGCTCCTATGCCTACGCTTTCTACAAGGACCGGGTCTACAAGCTGCAGGAGGAAGAGGGATATGACGCTTCGGATCGGGACGCTGCCTGGCAGAAGGCGCAGGAATGGGGAGAGCGCATCCCCATCGGCATCCTGTACCGGGATGCGTCGGTCCCCAGCTATGAGGAGCAGGTGCCGGCCCTGGAGGCCGGTCCCCTGGTGAAGCAGCCATTGAAGACGTTGACAGTGGAACAGGTGGGGGCACTGCAGGCAGAGATCATGTAGTTCTGGATCGGGCGGCGGCGATTTAGCGGCGGTCCAAGCTGCGGGAGCCGCACGCGAAGAACGCTCGGTGTTCCGTTTCCGAGGCACTGCAGGCGAAATGGGGTCCAATCGCTGCCCCGAGGCCTGCCTTGGGCTTAGCCAAGTGACGGGACACCGAGCCTTGAGAAATACCAAGGAGGTTGCGTCCATGGGAGAACACGTTGTTGTTCGTCAAGATAGTAACTTCATCACCGACATCCGGGCGGCTGATCCTCACCAGCCTGATTCCGAGGAGCTCCAGGAGGTACATCACATCCACGAGCTGACGCCCTACGGCATGCTGATGGCCAGCCTGGGTTCGTGCACCGGGATCGTGCTACACACGTATGCGCAGCATCATGGCATTGACCTGCAGGAGGTCTCCTTCGACCTCCAGTACGACCGCATCTTCGCCGAGGACTGCGCGGAGTGCAAGGATATCGAGACCTACAAGGAGCATATCGAGGAGGCGATCTCCCTCAGCGGCGATCTGACCAACCGTGATCGGGATCGGCTCTATGCCGTCTCTCACCATTGTCCCATCCACAAGATCCTGACCGGCGGCATGGAGGTGAACTCCTACCTGGCGGAGGAATAGAGTCAATGGGGGAACACATGCTGGAAACAGGCGATAAGGCTCTGGATTTCACCCTGATGGCCGATGATGGTCGTGAGGTCAGTCTATCCGACTTCCGCGGCCGGCGGGTAGTGCTCTACTTCTACCCCAAGGCTGATACGCCGGGCTGCACGAAGCAGGCCTGTGCGGTGCGCGACATCTACACCCAGATCGAGGCCGAGAATGCCGTGGTGATCGGGATCAGTCCCGATGACCCGGAGGACCTGGTGGCGTTCCGGGAGACGTACGATCTGCCCTTCATCCTGCTCTCGGATGAGTCTGGCTAAAATGAGTTGAAAGACATGCTTTCCTATTAGATAATCAGTGTC
>CAZNRX010000028.1:0-48162 GCA_964575455.1 uncultured Anaerolineales bacterium
CTGTACTGTCGAGGAGGTCGCATGAACGACGTTCCAACTGGTTTTAGCCAGACTCCTCTCGGATCCGGAGCACGAGGTTGCGGAGGCGTACGGGGCGTGGGGGGAGAAGACGGCCTTCGGCAAGACGTATGAGGGTATCAAGCGCAGCCACTTCGCTATTGACGAGGAGGGGCGCATTGCGGACTTCAAGGTCAATGTCCGGCCGCAGAAGACAGCGGATCTGGCGCTGCGGTTGATCGAGTTGTAGTTTCACCCGCTAGCGGGCTTGTGGCAACCCAAGGGCATGCTATAATGGATTTCCTCTTCAACAACCAGAATTGAGGTGACCTATGCATGCACTGGATGTGATTGCGAAGAAGCGCGACGGCGGTGAACTCTCGCAGGAGGAGATCGCGTTCTTCGTTCAACGCTACACCGAGGGCCAGATTCCTGATTACCAGGCAGCGGCCTGGCTGATGGCCCTTTTCCTCCAGGGCATGAACGATCGCGAGACCCACGATCTCACCCTGGCCATGGCCCATTCTGGCGATATGCTCGACCTGAGCGATCTGACCCGCTCGACAGAGGGTGGGGAGAAGTTGCTGGTGGTGGATAAGCATTCCACCGGCGGGGTGGGCGACAAGGTGAGCCTGGTTCTGGCGCCGCTGGTTGCCGCCTGCGGAGTGCCGGTGGCTAAGATGACCGGGCGAGGCCTGGGGTTCACCGGCGGCACCGTCGATAAGCTGGAGTCTATCCCCGGCTATCGGACTGATCTGAGCGTGGAGGCGTTCAAGGCCCAGGTCGAGGAGATCGGCGTCGTTCTCACGGGACAGACGGCGGATCTGGCCCCCGCCGACCGTAAGCTCTACGCGCTGCGTGACGTGACCGCCACGGTGGAGTCAGTCCCTCTCATCGTTAGCTCGATCATGAGCAAGAAGCTGGCCGCCGGGGCCGACGCCATGGTGCTCGACGTGAAGATGGGGAAGGGCGCCTTCATGAAGACGATGGAGGACGCCGAAGCGCTGGCCCACGGGCTGGTGCAGTTGGGAGCACAGGCCGGGCGCCAGGTGGTTGCCCTGATCTCGGATATGAACCAGCCCTTGGGCTGGGCGGTGGGGAACGCCTTGGAGGTGCGTGAGGCCATTAGTGCCCTTCACGAGGATGGGCCTCGAGACTTCCGAGAGCACGTGCTGACGGTGGCTGCCGAGATCCTGCGGCTGAGCGGCAGAGCAGAGGACGCCAACGCAGCGTTGACGCTGGCGCTGGATACGCTGTCATCGGGGGCGGCGTGGCGCAAGTTCCGAGAGCTGGTCGAAGCACAGGGCGGGGCCGTGAGCGCTGTCGACGACCCGGAGAAGCTGCCCCAGGCTCCGATGGTGGAGCCGGTGCCGGCGCCCCGCAGCGGCTACCTAGAGGGCGTCAACGCCGCTGAGGTCGGCCTGGCGGTGGTGGGTCTGGGCGGAGGGCGGGAAGAGAAAGGGCAGCCGATCGACCACAGCGTGGGCGTGGTGGTGCACCACAAGGTGGGCGATCTGGTTCAGAAGGGGACACCGTTGTTCACCGTACACGCCAACAGCAAAGAGAAGTTGGAGGCGGCGCGCAAGCGGCTGCTGGCGGCGCATACCTTCAGCGACGAGCCGGTGCATCCGCTGCCGCTTTTCTACCGTCGGATTATGGATTGACGTAGACCGGTGTCTGCGTTGGTCGAGCCTGGCTTCGTGATCTAGTCATCGTACAATGGAGACATCGTCTCCAGCTGTAACTGGTCGGGCCGCCCGGGATAGGGCGGCTGAACAAGCGAGGAAGAGCCGATGATGGAAGGGAATCAAGAAGTGAACAACAACACACTGGCGGCGCTGATCGCCCTTCTGGCGGGCTTCGCGCTTGGCCTGATCGTGGCCTGGATCTACTGGGTGCAGCGAGGGGAGGAGCGCGAGCCGTCGCAGCCGGAGACGGTTGAAGTCGAACGTCTCACGCTGGAGCCCCAGCCGGCGGCGCCTGAACCGGAGCCCACTGCTGAGGTCGAGGTGGAGCCGGATGATCTGACGCAGGTGGAGGGCATCGGCCCCAAGATGTCGAGCGTGCTTGCGGAGGCGGGCGTCGTGACCTTCGACGAGTTGGCGGGGTGTGACCCAGGCGCGCTGAAGGATATACTGCGTGAGGAGGGACTCCAGTTTGCGGATCCCACCACCTGGCCCGAGCAAGCGGCGTTGGCCGCCGAGGGCGCCTGGGAGGCGCTGGAGGACCTGCAGGAGGAGCTTTCAGGGGGACGCCGGGTCGGCTAGTGTTGGCAGCCCCCTTGCTCCCAGCGGATCCGCGATCTGCTGGCGCTCCACAGGAGCGTCTGTCCGTCGGGTTCACCAATCCGGCGGGAGTCAGGGTTTTGATGCTGCACCGATCGCACGTGTTGACCGCCTGCGCTGGAGGCAGGGTGGGCGGCCCGCATGGATGAGTGATCAATCGATGATTGAGAGTGGTAAGGAGGGAAAAGCATGGATGAGCTGGTACAGCTCGTGTCGGAGAAGGTTGGGTTGTCCGAGGATCAGGCTAGGCAGGCGGTAGAGACGGTCGTCGGTTACCTGAAGGAGAATCTGCCGGAGCCCATCGCCGGGCAGGTCGACAAGGTGCTCAGCGGGGCTGGGGGCGTGGACCTGGAGGGCCTGGCCTCGGGCCTGGGCGGTATGTTGGGCAAGAAGTAGGAGGCGCGCGCGGTGAGCCAAGGATTGTCGTGGCTCGCCGTTTCGTGACGTCGATAGGACGGCACACCACGGGCGCGCATCATTGGGACAAAGGCTGCGCGGAGAGCGACCGCGCGGCCTAGACGATATGTAAGGTGAACTGAATAGCGGCTATGAGCACGACCTGGATGCTGCACCGTTGGGCTGGGAGGTAGACCATGAGGACCCGCATCTTCGAATGGATCACGATCACCGCGCTGCTGGCTAATCTAGTCGGTGCGGGTCTGGCGCCGCGCCCTGTGGCGGCTGCGCCCATGCCCGAGCCTGATACGGCGTCGACGCACGTGGGGCCGGCGTGGTATGAGGGGTTGCTGGTGGAGCAGTCGGCGCCAAAGGGAGCGGATTGGGACAGCCTTGTGGGCGACACGAAGCCGTTGCTGCCATCATGGTTCGCGACTGACCAGCCGGAGCCTCCTGTACCTGTCGATCTGTTCCCCGGGTGGATGACGCGCTCGCCGTCGGGACACCCTCCTGGATCCGTTCAGAGCCCGGGACCAGGTTTATGTCCTGCCGCGGGCAAGATCGATATGATCTTGACCCTTCCCCCTGATCCGGTCAGCCGGGGAGATACGACGGGGGAGGTCTTCACCGTCACGATCAAGAACACCAGTGCGATCAGCATTCCTGAGGTCAGCCTTCTCATTGATCCCAACCAGGGCTTCTACTACCTGGACAACTCGGCCAGCGCAACGAGCAGCCTCAGCCCCACGCTGAATGTGGACGACACCGGCCCCGGATCGCCTGGGCATACCTCCACCATCACGGTGACCGGGGATGTTGCAGCTATGAGCATTGCCTCTGGGGAGACGATGACGTTTACCTTCAAGCTGGCGACCGACGCCGACGCCAAGTCTGGGCAGCGACTGACGGTCTCTCTGCAGAGCGGCGACAGCCCTTCTCTTAAGAACTGCAAGACCGTTGGCAAGAACGTGCAGACCGTGCGCGGTAACCTGGTGATATCGAAGGGGCCGGCCACCCAGGACGGCAGCTTTGCTGACGAGGTCAGCTGGACCGTGACATTACGCAACACGGGGCTGGGCGACGTCTACAATGCCATCTTCACCGACACCAAGGGCAGCGGCTTGGATGGCCTGACTATTGATCCCCCCGTGAATCCCATCACCTTGTCCCCTGAGTCGTCGCAGGAATACACGGTCACGGCTACCGTCGCGTCCTGTGAGAACCTCACGAACACCGTCGAGGCATCGTGGTCGATCGGCAACGCCGACGGGACCGGCACCGCGGATGACCCGGTGCGCGATGCTGTGGATATTGTCTATCTAGTGAAGGATCCCGATGTTTCCGTCAAGGTTGGACCTCTGCCGGACGTGAGCTATTGCGAAGATCTAGATGAGACCGTGGTGGTGACGGTGACCAACACCGGTGGGGGAGCTCGCGCCCTGCGGCTCATCATGGCCACGAACTTGAACGTCACTGAACAGGATAACGATTGGATTCAGTCGGGTGATCAGCTTACGTACACAGGGGGCACGCCCCCGGGTGCGATCTGCTGCAACCAGACGCTCACCTTCACCGTTCAAGTGACCCGTACCAACGTCTGTGCGGCGGGCGAGGCACGGCTCACCCTTACGCCGCTCTACGATGATCCCTGCCTGCTGCAGACCGATGTCGGTGGCACGGCGGACGACTCGATCTCAGACTTGGGAGCAGATGCTCCAACGCTGAACATCTCCAAGCAGGGCCCCGGCGTCGTCCACGCTGGGGAGACGTTTACCTACATCGTAACTGCCTCAGGCGTCAATCAGCAGAGTATTCTTACTGGCGGCGTCAGCGTCACCGATACCGTGCCAGGGGAGCTAAGTATCAACAGCATAAGTGCGACCTCTGGTACTAGCCTGTTTTCGGGTCAGACCGTGACCTGGCATCTGCCGCTTGATAGCGTCGGTTCGTACACTTCGGATCTCTCCATCAACGTCACCGTCCCAGGCGACGGGGGGGATGCGTGTGGTGCGGGCGCCAGCTTCGAGAATCAGGTCGAGGCTATGGCGCACGTCTGCCCCGCGTGTATCCTGGAGGGCGAGGACAGCCTCACGACGTACGTGGAGGACTACCTGGGAGCGAGCAACGTCTTCACCAAGACCGCCTCTCCCATCGAGCCGTGTGCGCCGGGCGGCCCGCAGGTCATCACTGCGGCGTTGCGCATCAGCGACGGCATCACCTGGACGGGCACCATCTACACCGACACGCTTGGGACGGATGACTTTAACCAACCTTTGAACGTGGTCTCGGACACCACGTCTCCCAGCGTGATCATCGAAGGCGTCGATCGCACCGACGACGTGACCATCAGCCTGGGCGCTCCTCTGGTGATCGATTTCAGCGCCATTGGGACGCACAGCGACACGGCGGATATCACCATCACCTATGCCGTCACCGCCACCGCGGATGCCATCGATGACGACGCGCCGAGCCAGACAGAGTTCCTCTTCTCCGAGTTCAGGCTGGGCGGCGACCCGGGCACGGCCTGCGGCGGCGGCAGCACGGGCTACGTGGGCACGGAGGTGACCCTGCGTCGTGGCGACTTGAGCGTTGGCGTGTCGCCCAGCACCCTTGCGTCCTGTCGGGAGAATACGATTACGCTCACTGTCTCGGGAGCCCGAGATGACACGGAGACGGACCACGTGGTTGTGACGTTCACGGCCCAGACCGATGACGTGTTCACCCACACGCTGGCGAGCTTTGGCGGTGCTTTCGCCAACACCACAGTCCTCAGCGACAAGGTGGACAGCACGGCGGTCTTTACCTTCACCGCCCTGGAAATGGATGAGGATGGCACTATCTCGTTTCCACTCTTCCGTGATTGCGACGTGAGCGGGCCCATATCGGCTACGCTCGGCTACCACGACCGCTGCGGCGTGTCCCGCAAGGCTATGGGTGGCGGTGGCTCGTCGACGACCCAGTCCAACGTGACGCTTTTCGCCACGCCTGATAGCTATGTGGTCAATGAGCGGACCGCGCGCTGGCGCTTCTACGTCAGCAACAGCGGAGGGCAGGCTGCCAGCGAGGTGACGGTGACCAACACCCTGCCCAGCGGCTACAGCCTGGAGACTTATGCGGTGACGAGCACCCAGCCGGCCGTTTTGAGCGTCATCACGGACACCACAGGGGCGGTGGGCGGTCGACAGGTGGTGACGTTCACGATCCCTGACTCGCCCGGCCTGGATCCCGGTCAGCGCGTTCGCTTCGACGTCACCGCCACGGTGACCAGCTGCGTCTCCCCAGCCACTGTGGATATTGCGCTCTTCCAGGCTTGTGGTCAGGTGGCGGGTGACTGTGATGGTCGTCAAGAGGAGCAAGTAGAGTTCCTCAAAGGGACGACATCGCTGCTGAGCAGCAACGATCAGACGGCTAACCTCCCGCTGTGTGAGGAGGGCACCATTGAGCTGACGGTGAAGAACACCTCGGCTGCTTCTGAGGAGTACGACTTCATCATCACCGACGTGCTGACCAACGCCACGTACGTGGTGGACAGCGCCTTCGTCACGGTCACAAACCAGTCTGGCGACATCGTGACCGGGACAACGTCCGGTGAGCTGCTTCAGGGTGTCCCCTTCACGCCGACGGTGACCTCTGTTGGGATCTCCGAGGTCCTGACCTGGAACCTGACCAGCTTTGTCAGCGGCACTGCCCCGTATGACGTGCTGGCCGAGCGCGACGCCAGCGACGTGATGCTGATCAGGTTCAAGATCGACAGCGACTGCAGCAGCCGGGAGGCGTCCGTGCAGTCGAGCGTGGCGGCCCGGGACGTGTGTAATGTCCTTCTCACGTCCCAGGAGGACAGCCAGACGTTGGACACCGATGAGCCAGACCTGGCGATCGACAAGAAAGGGCGGAACGCCACCACCGACAGCCCCTTGTCCGATGGAATGACCAATGCTAGTGCAGGCGACACCGTCGTCTGGGAGATCCAGGTCACCAATGATGGGAATCAAGACGTGTTCAACCTGTTCGTGACCGATACGGTGCCCAGCAATGTCACTGTTTCGGAGACGAACCCCGCGACCACCACTCAATCCCCGGGTCGGGTGACGTGGGCATACACAAGCACCACGTCGGTTCTGGACGCGGGCGAAAGCACGACTTTTATCATCAGCGGCACGGTCGACTACGTCGGGTGCTCTCTCAGCACCACGAACACCGCGGAGGCGAACTACGGCTGCAGCTCCGCCGACGTCTGTCTGGCGGATCCGGTTACCGACACCGCCGAGCTCCGGACGCGCCCCTTGGTTGAGATTCAAGATGTGGAGGGGAGCCTGAGCACCTGTGGCGGCGTGATCACCATCACGCTGAACAACGACGGCCCCCCGGCGCAGAACGTCACCCTGACCGATACGCTGCCGAGTGCGTTCGTCTACCAGGCAACCGTCTTCTCCACCACTGCGCCCTCCACGTTCCCAGTCTTGGGATCCTCTGTGCCGACGTGGACCTGGACCAGTCCTATCAGCCTACCCAATGGCACGACGACGATCGCCTTCCGTGTGAGCTACAGTCAGACCACGGGTTCGTGTAGTGACCCCGGCACCTCCGTCAGCAACCAGGTAGACCTGAGCTACGAGGATACGTGCACGGGGACGGATCCTTACACCGCCACCTGGACCGACGATCTTGATGTGACTCGACTGACCCTGGTTGCGGACAAATCGCCCGAGAAGCAGATATCCGATGTCGGCCAGGATGTGGCCTGGACGCTCACTGTCAAAAACAACACCAGTGCGCCGGCACCCAACGTGGTGATCACCGATGTGGTGGGAAGCGCTTTCAGCAACGTCACGGCGACGGTTGGCTCCACCGGCGTCGACAGCAATACGCCCGTCGTCGTTGGGAACACCATCACGTGGACGCCGGCGATCACGATTCCGGCGAACGGCGCGTGGACGGCGACGGTCACGGGGACGGCGGGCGCTACGGGTGTCAATACCAATAGCGTCGAGGCTGTTGGCGTGTGCGCGGCCGGCTGCGTCTACTCCACCACCAGCGACCTCGCAGTCGTCACCTTGGTGAGGGAGTTTGTGAAGCTCCCAGAGGTCCAGACCGACACCATTGGCAGCGTGGTGACCTTCACCTTGAAGGGCTTCGCGTCTGATGCGGACACTGTATACCAGAACGTCACCTTCACGGATACATTGCCGCAGGGATTGGGTTACCTATCTTCGGTCCTGACGTACACGTACGACGCAGATGCCAGTTCTGTCACCGTAATCTCCAACACGCCGACCATCACCCAGGGTCACAAGGCCTCAGGAGACGTCGTCTGGCGCCTGGGTGACCTGTCCGGCACGGTACAGATGACGGCCTCCCTGACGGCGGTGATTCTAGACGTCTTCTCCAATCAGGACGGTGTGACGCTCACCAACGTCTTCAGGGGAACGTGGATCGACGAGGATCAGCCCTTTGAGGGTTTCGACACGTCGCAAGTGGATATCGTGGAGCCAGACGTCGACCTGTCCAAGGACGTGGCCTCCTCGACTGAGAGTCTGAGCGACCTGGACGGCGCGGCCTTCCTGACCTACACGCTGCGCCTGACGAACACGGGCACCAGCCCGGCCTACGACGTGGTCATCACCGACGCGGTGCCTTCTGGCATCAGCGTGACGCACCTCTACGGCGGTGAGTCTCGCAGCGGGCCCATTCAAGGCCAGAGCATACTTACCTGGACCGTGGGTGTGATGAGTGACACGCTGCCAGGCATGCATAACCCGCTGGTTCTCAGCTACACCGCGAGAATCAGTGGTGCTGTTGCCAGTGGCGATGAGACCGCAGAGAGGATTGATCTGACCAATCTGGTCAGCGGCACGTACTCCAGTCTGCCCGGTGAACCGCCGCCCGGCGAGGAGCGCGACTACGGTCCTGTCACAGACACGAAGACGGTGGACACGGCAAGCGCCGCCCTGACGAAGTCGGTCGAGCCCCCCAGCAGCGCCAGCGGCAACTTGCGCATCGGCGACGTGGTCACCTACACGATCGTTGATGAGGTGCCGCCGGGATTGGCCGTCCCTTGGCCCTACCACTATGACTATCTTCCCGTGGGCTTCCGCTACATCACCGGCACCTTTGCCGTGCACACGAACCTCCCCGTCGCCGGTAGCAGCCTGACGGATACACTGAGCTCGCCTTACGTCAGCGCAGACGCTGATGGTGACACAGGTGTCGAGGGGCCAACGGCGACTGACAACCCGAATGTCGGGCCCAAGCAAGGCGACGACACTCGGCAAGCTGTGGAGTGGTGGCTCCAGACGCTGGACAACGCTGGTCGTGATGCCAAGGGGTATGTGACCATCACGTTCCAGGCTCAGATTCTGGGTGTGGACCTGCAGGGGACCTCAGTGTGGACCAATACGCTCGATCAACTGGCGTCTCAGAGAGTCACCAACACAGCGCGCCTGCTGTGGAACATGGAGGATGCAGGGGCCTACACCAAAACCTTGCCGGCCAACGAGCTTCTGGATGACGCTGAAAGCTTCGTCGGCCAGCCGAATTTGAGCATTGACAAGGACAGCACCCCCCTGCCCGATGCCTACATCGGCGCGAACAACCTGGTCACCTACACGCTGACCATCACCAACAACGGTCACACGCCAGCTTACGACGTTGTAATAAGCGACACGCTGCCCGCGGGGTTGAGCTACATCACCAGCACCATCGCCAGCACTGTGCCGCCGACCATAGGCTTCACCCATGACCCCTCGCCTGGCACAACGGGTGACCTGTCATGGCAGATCAACGAGCTGTGGGGCACCGATCTCGGTGGGGTCGCCAGGACCGCTATCATGACGGTCGTAGCGCAGGTCACCGATACCATCGGCGCCAACCTGGTGCTGACCAACGTAGCCGCCATAGACTACTACGACTCTCAACCCAGTGACGGCCCGTCGACTGGCCTGACTCCGATGCAGCGGGAGTACGAGGATGGCGACGACAGCGTGCAGCACAGGACGGTCGACGGGAAGATCAGCAAGGCTGTGACGCCCGACGAGGCGACGCTGGGCGACGTGATCACGTACACGATTCGGGTGCCAGACCCTGTCATCACCGTCACTCTCCACGCCGTCACGGTCACCGACGCGCTGGATGCGCGGTTGCAGCTCCAGTCCGTCAGCGACGGGCCGGATGGCACCGTCGTCCAGATGAGCAACGCCTTCACTGTCACTTATCCGTCCATCCCGCACGGTGAGCAGCGGGTGATCACCGCCACCGCCGTTGTCTCCTCGCCGTTGGGCGCCGGTGCCGGTGATGTGATCACGAACGTGGCGGTCTTGGAGCACCGCGACGGTGGCCCGACATTGAGCAACGAGCCGCCCTTCACCGTCACCGAGCCGTCGCTGACGCTGGTGAAGACGAGCGATCCGCCGGATGGCAGTCAGGTGGGCGCCGGCGCTCCTGTCACCTACACGGTGCGCATCACGAACAGCAACTGGATCACCAGCAGTGACGCCTACGATATCGTCATCCGCGACACGCTGCCCAGCGGCATGGATGACGCGACGCCGACGGTCGTCGGCCTGACCATCGATGGGGTGGGTGTGACCAATTACACAGAGGACTACAGCGCCACCCCTGACTTCGTGGTCACCTTGCCACCTGCGGCGTCCATCCCGCCTGGTGGCACGTTGCTCATAACCTATACTACGCAGGTCGACAGCGGCGTAGCCGCCGCCATCATGTTGACCAACTGGGTCAGCGCCACGTGGTCCAGCCTGCCTGGTGACGTGCCTGGCGACCGGGACTATGGCCCGGTGACCGACACCACCACGCTCCACACGGGGGATCCAGTGCTCGATCTGACGAAGGCGTCCCAGCCGAGCGTGGCGGACCCGGGCGGCCTCCTGACGTACACGGTTACGGTGAGCAACGAGGACACCAACCCGGTGGATGCCACGAACGTGGTCATCACGGACGTGACCCCGCTTCACACTGCCTTCTTCAACGCCGCTGGTGGGGACAGCATCGAGTATCCGGATGTCGGTAACACCGGCGTGGTGACCTGGCATATGGGCACAGTCGTCGTCGGCACCTCGGAGGTGGTGACCCTGGTCGTGCAGGTCGACGATCCTTTCCCTGAGGGTGAGGTCATCACCAACACCGCCAGGGTGGACAGCGCCGAGGGCATCACGGACAGCCAGACCATCAGCAACCCCGTGTCCGCTTCCCTTGGAGACCAAGTCTGGTTTGACGTCGACGCCGACGGTGTTCAGGATCCTGGAGAGCCGGGCGTGGCCGGGGTGACGGTGAACCTGTACGACGCTTCCGGTGCCCCGACTGATACGACCACCACGGATGCCACCGGCATCTACACCTTCAGCCAGCTGATGCCCGGGGACTACAACGTCGAGTTTGTGCTGCCGGATGGCTACGTTTTCAGCCCGCAGAACCAGGGTGGCGACGATACCGTCGACAGCGATGCTGATCCTGCTACGGGTGAGGCCCAGCAAACGACCCTGGTGTCGGGCGAGCATGATCCGGATTGGGACGCGGGGATCTATCTGCCAGCCTCGCTGGGCAACTACGTGTGGTTGGATGAGAACAACGACGGCTACCAGGACGCTGGCGAGGCGGGCATCCCCAACGTGATCATCGTGCTGACCGACACGCTGGGCAACGTCACCACCACGACCACCGACGCTAAAGGGGGCTACTTGTTCACCGGGCTGGTCTCCGGCACCTACACGGTGACCGTGGCGGCGGAGAACTTCGATCCGGGCGGGGCGCTGGAGGGTATGAGTCAGACCACCAACCCGGTTCTGGGCGGTGCCGACTTCGGCAACCAGAGCCAACCCTACACCGTAACGCTGGGGCCGGGAGAGGAGAACCTGACGGCTGACTTCGGCTACAACTGGAACCCGGATGGAGACGTGAACGGGAACAAGGGCCAGGCGGTGCTGGGCGACCGGATCTGGATCGACGCTGACGGCGACGGCGCACAGGATCCCCACGAGGTTGGCATCGCGGGGGTGCAGCTGGAGCTGTACAGCGACCCCGACGGCGACGGCATCTACGATAGCCTGGTGGGGACGACGACCACAGACGCGAACGGCCACTACATCTTCGACGGTCTGGATCCGGGCGCCTACGTGGTTGAGGTGGTGACCACCACGCTGCCCGCCGGTTACAACCAGACAGGCGACCCGGATCACTTCGGAACCACTGGGGTCAACGACAACGTGACCACCAGCCCCGTCGTCCTGGGTCCGGGCGACGTGTTCCTGGATGTCGACTTCGGCTACCAGCCGCCGACTGGGGAGGACAACGCCATCGGCGACACCATCTGGTTTGACGCCGACGCTGATGGTAGCTACGACCCTGGCAAGGGGGAGTACGGCATCCCCGGTGTGACCGTCGCGCTGATCGAGGACACTAATGGCGACGGCGACTGGCAGCCGGGTGAGCCCATCATCGGCAGCGACACCACCGACGCGGGCGGGACGTACCTGTTCGAGGGCCTGCCCGACGGCGACTACATCGTCTGGGTGAACGACACGGACAACGTCCTGGGCGAGCTGGTGCAGAGTGGTGACCCGGACGCGGTGTTGGACGATCTGAGCTCGGTACAGGACCTGGGCGTCAACGATTCTGGCTCGGTGCAGGATCTGGACCAGGACTTCGGCTACACGCCGCCGGCACACGACCCTAGCGATGGGCTGATCGGCGACACCATCTTCCTCGACGTGGACGGCGACGATATTCCGGACGCCGGCGAGGGCCTGGAGGGCGTCGAGGTGATCCTGACCGATAGCCAGGGGGTGACCCGGACCACCATCACCAATGAGACCGGTAACTACAGCTTCGGTAATCTGCCCGCGGGCACCTACACCGTGACGGTGACCACAAACACGCTGCCGCCAGGCGTGAGCAACAGCGTGGATCCCGACGGTGGGTTTGACAGCGTGTCGGTGGTCACCATCGGCAACGATCAGCCGCTCATCAACCTGGATCAGGATTTCGGCTACGTGGCGGACGTGCCAGGCCGCATCGGGAACCTGATCTGGCTCGATAGCAACGCGGACGGCGTCTTCGATCTTGACGGCGCGGATGGCGTCCTCGGCACCGACGACGACGAACCCCCCATCGGCGGGGTCACGGTTGATCTATATCGTGACCTGGACGACAACGGGCAGATCGACCCGGGCGAGCCGCTGATCGCCAGCACGGTGAGCAGCGGCACCATCGACCAGACGACGTTCTACACCGGCGGCAACTACATCTTCGAGGGTCTGCCGGCCGGCGACTACGTGGTCGACGTCACAGACGAGGATGGCGTCCTGGCTGGCTATTGGCATTCGCGGGGGACGGACGGTGTGAACAACAACAGCCAGGCTGATCCCTATCCCGTCTCGATTGGCGCCGGTGGTGAGAATCTGACGGCCGACTTCGGCTACTACGTCGAGCCCGCGGCGGTGGGCAACTTCGTCTGGGATGACCTGAACGGTGACGGCATCCAGGATACGGGCGAGCCCGGCATTGAGGACGTCCAAGTGACGTTGACCATCGCCTATCCTGATAGCACCGTCATCAGCCTCACCACTAGGACCGACGCGAACGGGCACTATGCCTTCGACAATCTGCTGCTGGACGAGGACTACAATGGCGACGGGACGGCGTCGGAGCCAGACTACACCATCTCGGTGGAGACGCCAGCGGGCTACGAGCGCACGCTGGTCGATGTGGGCGGGGCGAGCGACCGTGAGGACTCCGACGACCACGACGGCGTTGGCGCTCAGCCGGTGCAGGGTCAGACGGATGTCGACGCTCGATCGGACCCCAACGGGGAGCCCGACATTGCCTCGTACGATTTCGGGTTCTACATCCCGGCCTCGCTCGGCAACTACGTTTGGGAGGATCTGGACCACGACGGGATCCAGAACGACGGCGACACGGGCCTCAATGGCGTCAGCGTGGGTCTCTATCGGGACTTGGACGGCGACGGCGTGGCGGAGCCGGGTGGCGCTGACAACGGTGCCGTGAGCACGACGTTGACCGCGAACGATCCGGGTGGGCATCCGGGCTACTACACCTTCACCAACCTGGCACCTGGGGACTATTTCGTCGTCTTCACGCCGACGGTGGGGTATACGTTCACCCTGCAGAACATAGGCGCCGACACCGCCGACAGCGATGCCGACCCGATCAGCGGCGTGGCCGCGGTGACTACGCTGACTTCCGGCGAGAATGATCCGACCTGGGACGCGGGGCTTTACACGCCGGCGGACTTGGGCATCACCAAGGAGAGTGAACCTGTTCCCTACAGGGCAGGGCAATCGCTTACGTACACGTTGGTGGTGACCAACGTGGGACCACTGGTGGCTCGGGACGTGGTCGTCAGCGACACCCTGGATCCGAATGTCAACTTTGTCTCTGGCTCGGTGCAAGAATCGAATGATCCGGATGTCCGGGAGCGCGACTGCACCTACGTCAGCCCCACGGTGACCTGTGACCTGCACAAGGTAGACGTTGGCGAGCGGGTGACGATCACTATCGTGACCACGGTGACTGTTGGCTTCCGAGGTGTGCTGCGGAACACGGCCCTTGTAGCGGCTGCCAGCTTCGACCCCAACGCGGGGAACAACGCGGCGGCGCATCAGAACCCGTTGACCACCCCGGTCGGCGGCGTGACGATGCCTGTGGCTGGGTTTGCGCTGCTGGCGCGTTGGCTGGAGCTGCTGGGATTGGTCCTGCTCGCTGGCGGGGTGTCACTCCTCGGGTGTAGGAGGAGGATCGGCAGGTAGAGGGAGCGTTCTATCTTGGACGTGGGAGGGGGAGGCCATCTGGCCTCCCCCTCTTCCTTGCCGTGATATAAGCTGGTTTTGCTGATCTCCGCGATTGTCGGGTAGCGGGTGAGGAAGCTGCTCGACCTACATCTCCACTTTCATCATGCGGCTCTCCCGATAGCCGACGGTTACCGTCCGCCAGCCGCTCAACATCTCGTCGACCTCCAGGTCTCCGGTGTCGACGCGCAGGCAGTCGAGGGGCCGCAGCTTCTGCCGCGTGGCGATCACGCGCACGTGCTCCGCCCCCGTGCGTTGTATCACCTCGGGGGTGAACTGCTTGTTCCCCCGGCCGAAGATGAAGCCGTTGCCACCCAGGGGGGTGACGACGATGACGTACTTCTCGTGCTCCTCGAACAGGTCGAGGATGCCCCGCTCGTTCAGATCCTCACCCACCAGGTCCCCGTTTTGGACCGCGTCGACGCCCAGGAGCGTCTTGGGGAGGTCCATCGCCTCCGTGATGGCCCTGACGGTCGTGCCAGGCCCGAGCAGGTAGAGCGTCTCCTCATCCATCTTCTCGACGGTGAAGGCCGCGATCTCCTTCTTATCCTCCTCCACCGACGCGCTGCCGCTTGAAGCGACCTTGCCGTGCTGCAGGAAGCGGCGGGCCTGGGGCACCAGGAGGTAGCCGTAGTGCTTGGAGGCCAGGCGATCCTCACGGAAGGCCTGTTCGTCGATGTCCAGGACCTCCTCCTCCGTGACGGGCGGAGTTCCGCCCACGCTGCCCTCGATGAAGGCGTCCACCAGATCGGCCGCTGCTCTCGGGTTGAGGGCGA
Source organism: uncultured Anaerolineales bacterium (assembly GCA_964575455.1). Taxonomy (GTDB): domain Bacteria; phylum Chloroflexota; class Anaerolineae; order B4-G1; family B4-G1; genus SKLM01. Next base: position 15,274 of record CAZNRX010000028.1, read on the forward strand.
AGACGGAGCTGTAGACCTTGACGCCGGCCGGCACGGCGACCACTGGAATCTGACAGCCGACGGCATCGTAGATGTCTCGCGCCGTGCCGTCGCCGCCGACGAAGATCAGCAACTCGGCGCCTCGGCTCGCCATGTGGCGGGCGATGCGCTGGGTGTCCTCGGCTGAGGTCTCCTCACCGATCTCGGGGATAGACGACATCTCGGGGATAGACGACATCCCGGGGATAGACGACATCCCTGCGACGACGGTCTGTGCCAGGAAGGTGACGTCGGCCTCCGCGACGTGGTGGGCGCCCATCTCGCCGGGCGCGGTGAGAAGCTTGATCCTGTCCGTGTGCTTGAGGTGGGATAGGAAGGTGGCCGTCCGGTCCGGCGTCACTGGGTTCGCGCCCAGACTGAGGGCCTTCTGGTAAAGCGCTCCGTCGGTGCCCTTGAGCCCGACGCTGCCGCCCATGCCGGCGACGGGGTTGACGATGAGGCCAACTGTCTTCACGCTACTCACTGCTTCCTGCCGATACCCTTGCCGGAGCGTATGTCGCTTCGCTTATCGTTCTCATGGCGGATGTCGCTTCGCTTATCGTTCTCATGGCGGGTGTCGCTTCGCTTATCGTTCTCATGGCGGGTGTCGCTTCGCTCGTCGTTCTTGTGGTGGAGGCGGCGCATCACGAAACGCAGGCCGCGTCCCAGGACATCCTCTGCCCGGTCGATGATGTGCGTTATCTGCTCCAGGATGTCCATCTGGCCCTCCCAGTGCTCCTCAAGGATCGCGGGATCCAGCTGGTTGAGCTCGACGACCATGCTCTGGAGGATCCAGGCTGCGACGATGACGTCGTCAAGATAGCCGGGCGGTCCGAGGAAGTCCGGCACCATGTCGAGCGGTGTGACGAAGTAGGCGATGCCTGCGGCCACCTTCGCCTTAGCCCAAAGCGGCACACGCTCGTCAAGGGTCAGACGCGAGAGCAGGACAAAGAGGTCCGGCGCCACCAGCAGATACTCCAGGCGCTTCTCTGGGATGTCGCGTCTCTCGGCCCAGTGCTTCACCCGATCGCGAAGCCGGCGGTAAAATCTCCTCTCGCGAGGGGTTCGAAAGGTCTGTTGGTCGTCCATAAGTCACTCCAAGACGGGTTGTTGACTGGCGGGTCACAGACCCCCAGGAGCGCACGGGTGACTTGTGCTCCACCGCCATGCTTACTGAACTAAATCGGTGCGTGAAGCCGCCTGTCCAAAGCGCCTGTCTACAGCGTCTTGTTCAGGTCGTGCTGATCAAAGGCCCGCGGTTTAGCGTCTCCCCCCTTGGCCTGTTCTGCTGCCTCCTCGATAATGTCCGCTGCAGATCCGCTGTGTACCGTGGGCGGGGAGAAGACCCGATGAACGTCCATGCTGTCGCACTCAGGACAGACCGCCTTGGATGGTCGTTCTTCGGGTGCCATGTAGAGTCTTTCGAACGTGTGACCGCAGTTTTCGCATTCGTACTCGTAAATCGGCATGTGTCCTCCTATGATTATCACGTGTTTGGTCGGGAGACCAGACACAGCTCGTGGTTATCCTAGATTTGCTTTCTTGCGCGATGGTCATAGCGTTGGATTCATCGGTTGGCGTCCCGCTGGCGCAGCTGGCCGCAGCCGGCCTGGATGGCCGCCCCACGCCGCACGCGGATGGTGTAGGGCACGCTGCGCTGCTCAAGGACGGCCGCGAAGGTGTCTATGGCATCCCTGGTGGTCCCGATTCCGTCAAAGCCCTGTGATGGGTTGAGGGGAATCAGGTTGACGTGGGCCAACAGGCGGCCTTCTGAGCTGTAGAATCGGTCGGCCAGGGCGTGGGCCTGCTCAGGGGTGTCATTCAGGTCCTCGATCAGAGCCCACTCGAAGCTGATGCGCCGCCCTGTCTGTTCCACGTACGATGAACAAGCGGCGAAAAGGGCGTCGAGGCCGTAGCGACGGTTGATGGGCACGATCTCATTGCGTAGATCGTCGGTGGCAGCGTGTAGAGAGACGGCGAGGGTGATCTGCAGCTCCTCCCGCGCCAGCTGTTGGATTTCGGGCACCAGGCCCACCGTGGAGAGCGTGATGTGGCGCTGGCCGAGTCGGAAGCCGTCAGGGTGGTTCAGGCGGTGGATGGCAGCCAGCACGTTGTCGTAGTTGGCCAATGGCTCGCCCATGCCCATCAACACCACGTTCGTTAGATGCTCTCCTTGTTCTTTGAGGCGGCGGGCGAAGTGGAGAGCCGGGGCCACGATCTCGCCGCTGCTCAGGTCGCGCCGGAAGCCCATCTGGCCGGTGGCGCAGAAGGGACAGCCCATGGCGCATCCCACCTGGGTGGAGAGGCAGGCCGTGCGGCGGGTCTCATAGCGCATGAGGACCGCCTCCACCGTCTCACCGTCGGCCAGCTGGAGCAGGTCTTTGCGTGTCCGCCCGTCGGCGGTGCGAGTCGTGTCAATGACCTCCAGCGCGTCGAGGGTCGCACGCTCCGCCAGCTTCTGACGGAGTGGTTTTGGCAGATTGGTCATCTCGTCGAAGGCGTCGACCAGGTGGACGTAGAGCCACTCCCACACCTGCTCCGCCCGGTAGGACGGCTCACCCCAACTCTCCAGGAGGGCCTTGAGGGTGGGGAAGTCAAGGTCATACAGGGAGATCGGCTGCGAGGCTTGGGCTGCCTTTTCCATAGTCCTTACCGTTCAAATTGTAGCACGCCGCCTGGATTCCAGCAAGCGGCCCGGCGCACGTCCTGGCCCATCACCTCTCCGCCAGCACGTCCTCCCATCGCCTGGTCAAGTCGGTGATATCCTCGCACACCAGGTCTGGTCTGACGGAGGAGGCCCTGAGATCCTCCTCGGTGGTGATGCCTGAGAGGGTGAGCACTGTGGTCAGCCCGACGCCTGCGGCTCCGGCGATATCGGTGTCGATGCGGTCACCGATCATAGCCGTGGTCTCCGGGGTGGCCCCCATGCGGCGCAGCCCCTCCTCGTACATTCGCGGCTCCGGCTTGCCGGTGACCACGGGCGACACCCCGGTCGCGGCCTCAAGGGCAGCCAGGATGGCTCCGTTGCCCGGTGCTGGGCCCCACTCGGTGGGAAAGCTGACGTCCGGGTTGGTGCCTATGAAGGCGGCCCCCCGATGAATCAGGAACGAGGCGATCGCCAGCTTCTGCCAGGTCAGCTCGCGATCCCACCCGACCACGACGTAATCGGCCCAGGGGTGGTTTCTGTCCTCCAGATGCTCTCTATCCCCATTCTCGACCACCTCGAAGCCCTGTTGCCTCAGTGCCTGTTGGAGCCCATCCTCGCCGATAACGTGGACGCGGGATTCGGGCGGAGCGATCTCCGCCAGGTAGGAGGCGGCGACGAGCGAGGAGGTCAGAATGCTCTCCAGCGGCACCGCCACGCCGAAACCGGCCAGCTTGGCTGCGTACTGCTCCGGCGTGCGGCTGGCGTTGTTGGTGGCGAGGGTGAAGGCGATGCCGTGCTGGCGCAGGAAGGCGAAGAGTCGCTCCAGCCCGGGCTGCGGCTCATCCCCGCGCCAGAGCACGCCATCCATGTCGATCACCACGTGGCGTATCGGTCGCAGGGCTGATGGTGAGAAGTTCGCCTGGAGTTCGCTATTCGAAGCTCGCAGGCGTTCATAGTCTGCTGGCGTGTCTGCGTCGACCAGCACGTCGGGGCTGTCGACTGGGACGGCAGCGACCTCCTCTGGGTAGCGCTCGATCAGCCCCCGCCCTCCTTCGTCACCGGTGACGGAGGAGAGCTCGGGAAAGAAGCAGCGCGAGAAGAGGACGGGCGTTCCGCGGCGGCTGTCGTGGACCGGGTGCACGATCGTGGCCTTGGTCTCCTCAAACCGCCGCACGATAGCTCGTAGGAGCTCTGGCGTGATGCGCGGTTGATCGCACTGGAGGAACAGCGCCCCCTCCGCCTGGGGGGGGACAGCGGCCAGCCCGGTCTGCACGGAGGTGCTCATCCCTTCCTCCCAGCGCCAGTTGATGAGCTTCTGTACGGGGCGATCTCCGAGGGCGGGATATGTCTCCTCAGCCTGGCAACCGAGCACCACGATCACGGGATCAAGGCTGGCCTGTAACGCTAGATCGGTCACGTGGGCCAGCATGGTCTTCTCCCTCCAATCGAGAAGCTGCTTGCATTGACCGAAGCGCGTCGAAGCGCCGGCAGCGAGGACGACGGCGGCCACCTGAGCCCGCCCTGAGCTTCCTGAATAGGTCACGATGATTGAACCTCCTTGTGGACGATGGTCACATCCGCTGGAAGCGCGGAATGAACAGCTGCGCTTATTCTAGCGTAAGTCGTCTGTGTGCGCAACGGCTTGCCAGCCTCCCTGGCGTCAACTATAATGTCTTCTCGTGCGGCTTAGGAGGTGATATGAGACTATCCGTCATTGTGCCAGCTTACAACGAAGTTGAGACCATAGCCGAGATCTTACGGCGCGTGCGTGCGGTCGATCTGACGGTGTCGATCGGCTTCGGGCTGGAGGATGGTACGGCTGTCGAGCTTGAGCGCGAAATCGTGGTGGTGGATGATGGCTCGAGCGACGGCACCCAGGAGACCCTTCGCAGGATGGACGGCGGCTCAGACCTGACGGTCGTTCCTCACGAGGAGAATCGGGGCAAGGGGGCGGCGGTTCGGACCGGGCTAGACCACGCCAGCGGCGACGTGATGTTGATCCAGGACGCTGACCTGGAATACGACCCGCGCGACTACCCGTCGATGCTGCAGCCTATCCTTGAGGGGCGCTCTCAGGTGGTCTATGGCTCTCGCTTCCGAGGCGGGCCGACCAAGGCCATGTTCTTCTGGCATATGGTCGGCAATCGTTTCCTGACGTTGGTCACCAACGTGTTGTACGATTCGATCCTCAGTGATATGGAGACCTGCTACAAGGTCTTCACCCGAGAGGTGGCTGAACAGCTCGACCTGCGGGCCTCTGGGTGGGGCTTCGATCCCGAGATCACGGCACAGATTCTGAAGCTTGGCTACCGCATCTACGAGGTGCCCATTACGTACACCGGTCGTGAGTTCAACGAGGGGAAGAAGATCGGTTGGCGCGACGGCGTGACCGTGCTGTGGACCCTGCTCAAATATCGCTTCCTGCCTTGGCCCAAAAGGGGATGAGGCCCTCACAACAGCGCCAGGGCTGGGGTGTCTATCGGTGGGCCTTGGTGGGGTTGCTGTTGTTGGCTTGGGGGCTGCGGCTGCCACCGCTGCTTGAGACCCCGTTGCACCCCGACGAAGCCCTCTACGGCTATTGGGGATTGCTGATTGGCCGGGGGCGAGATCCTTGGTTGACCGGCGACCCGGTCTACAAGCCTCCGCTGTTTCCCTACCTGGTCGCTCTTTTCCAGCTCGTTCTTGGCGATACCGCAATCGCTCTGCGTTTTCCCGGGGTGATGGCCGGGTTGCTTGCTGTGCCGCTGGTCGGTGCTCTGACTCGCGCGCTCTATGGCGATCTGTGGACCGCGTTGTGCGCGACGATGGCCGCGGCGCTGTCTCCCTTCGCCATCACGTTCTCCGGCTCGGCGTTTACTGATCCGGTGATGGTGGCGTTGGGGCTGGGGGCTTGTGCGGCGGCAGCCCGGGGGCGCGTGCGATGGGCCGGGTTGCTCGCGGGGTTGAGCCTGGTCACGAAGCAGACTGGGTTGGTTTGGCTGCCCCTGGTGCTTGGTGTGATTCTGACGCAGGATCTTGGGTCTCTTCGCTGGATACGAGCGGTTGTCATCTTCTACTTGCTGCCCCTCATGCTTGCCTTGGCCTGGGATGGCGTACGGGTGGCGCTGGGCGCGGATAGCTTCTGGTCCGCTGGCATCGTGGGCTATGGTGGGCTGCGCCTCATCTGGTCGCACGAGCTGGGGCCTCGCTTGTGCGCGTGGTCCAGGGTGATGGCGTCTCTGTTCGCATCGCCGCTGGTCAATGCCCTCCTGCTGGTGGGTTTGCTGGGTCTGGTGTGGGGAGGGCTCACCCGGCGCCCGGGTACGCGCCGAGCATTCTTCGATCTGCTGTTGGCTTCCTTCTGCATGGTCTACGCCTTGCTTCATTGGCTGGTCGCTTTTCCCATCTGGAGTCGCTATCTGCTACCGCTGGCGCCGATTCTGGCCGTTCTGCTGGGGCGAGTCGCACGAGAGATCGCTTCTCTTGGGTCTCCAGCAACGCCTGTTGGTGCCCCAGCCGCGCCTGTTCAGGGCCGCGCATTGGGTCTCTGGCCCCGTCTGCTCACGGCGATGCTGTTCCTGGCCCTCCTACTCGCCGTGCCGGCCTACGAGGCGAGCGCTGGCTGCTCCCCTCTGGCTGAGGAGCGCGCTGCCTATCAGGGCATTGATGACGTTGTCTCGTTCTTCGGCCAGCTGAACGAAGGGGCTGTGGTCTACCATCGCTGGCTTGGCTGGCACTACCACTACGCGCTCTTCGACGATCCGGTCTACCTGGCCTATTGGCCGAACCCGGCGTGGCTGGCGCAGGACGTGCAGGCTTTCGGACGACGGGATCCGCGCTACATCGCGTTCCCGGCCTGGGAATCGGCCGCTCGCGTGGAGCACGCCCTGGACGATGTAGGATACGCGCTGGATCCAGTGCTGCCCGTCGCCCGCAGCGGTGGTGGCTGCTCCTTCGTCGTCTATCACATCGTGCCGTTATCAAGCTGATGAATCGGTGCAGCCATCCTATTCGCGACGCTGCCGCTGTTGGGCTTCTCTGTCTCTTGGTCATCGGCTGCACCTGGCGAATCGCTCTCGCGGGGCGCGTGCTGGCTGGCGGTGATGTCTTCAGCTACTTCTATCCCTACTGGGCCGAAGCGACGCGGGCGATTCGCGCCGCGAGGCTCCCGCTGTGGAATTCATCCCTGTTCATGGGCGTGCCCTTCGCAGCCAACAGCCAGGTCGGACTCTTCTATCCCCTCAACTGGCCGCTCTGGCTCTTGTGGCCGGCGCACCGCTCTGTCCACCTTACAATTGTGTTGCATCTATGTCTAGCAGCGCTTAACGCTTACCTATGGGGGAGGAGGTCGCTTCATCTCGGGCGGGTCGGGTCGTGGACCGTCGGCGCTGTGTTCGCTTTGGGGGGCTACATGGGCGCTCAGGCGGAGCACGTCAATCAGTTGCAGGGATTGGCCTGGTTACCCTTGATGTTGATGCTCTCAGATCGCATCGCCCGCGGCGTCACGCCCGTTTCGAGACGTCTGAAAGCTTCCTGCGCTCTGGGTGCCGTGATTGGGATGGTCCTGCTCGCCGGACACACACAGATGGCCTTCATCTCACTCTTCGGTATGGCTGTGTACGGTCTGGTCCCGGCGCTCTGGCGATCTCTTCGCGGGCGAGACGGTGACGCTGGAGTGGGAGCCTCAACCCTCTTGGGTTTTGGAGCGATACTGGGCGTTGCGCTGGCGGCGGTCCAGCTCCTCCCCACCTGGGAGCTATCTGGGCTGTCCGTGCGCGCGCAGGGCCTGCCGTTCAATGAGCGTGTCTCCTTCTCTCTCTCGCCGACGTATGTGGGGCGTGCCCTTCTGCCCGCTTTCGGCCAAACTATCCCGCCAGGCCACCTGGAGCACGTGGCCTACGTCGGCACAGCAGGCCTGGCCCTCGCGATCGCCGGTCTCGTGATGGGCCGCGGCTTGGCATCGCACGCCAACTGTGGGGAGCAAACGGGCGGATTGGACTCTTATCCCCCTGTCTACCTGCTTGCTATCCTGGGCCTCTTCTTCGCTCTTGGTCTCTACAACCCTCTCTACGTCCTCCTCGCGCGCTACGTGCCTGGGTTCGCCCACTTCCGCGTCCCGGCTCGTTGGCTGTCGCTCTATGCCTGTGGCGTTGCGGCCCTGGCTGGCCGCGCCGTTCAAGCACTCTGGGAAGGGAGGTCACCTGGCGGGCGCCGCCTGCTTGTCGTCGTGGGCTCGCTCGCTGTGTTGGTGCTTTGGGCGGTCGTTGGCGCGCGGCTGGGGGCTTATTGGGGCGAGGGCCTTAGCCCTCGCGGGCGATTGGCCGGGGGTGATCTGAGTCTGATCAGCGTCGTTGGCTGGGTGACCATGCTCCTGGGCTCGGTGGGCATGCTCCTGGTGGCCTCGAGAAGGCCGCGTGCTGCGACGTTTGGACTGTTGGCGCTGCTGATAGGGGAGCTCTTCCTGGCGAGCAGGGCGCTCCCGCACACACGAGCGACCGCCCCCCAGGCTTTCACGAGCGTCCGTCCGGCTATCGCTCATCTGCTGGCCTCCGAGCCATCTGATGCCGGGCCGAGGGGGCGCTTCCTCAGCATGTCCGACACGACGTTCGACCCCGGCGACCTTCCTCTGATCAAGAGGATCTATGGGTCTCAGCTTTCCGGCGATCAGCTGTATGACTACGTGGTTGCCACCAAGCAGAAGGAGATCCTGAGTCCCAACCTCCCGTTGGCCTTCGGTCTCCCCGCGTTGGATGGGTACGACGGTGGCCTACTCCCAGTGCAGCGGTACGTGATGCTCCAGCGCGCGTTCCTGCCCGCGGAGGACGTGTCCATCGATGGGAGGCTGCGCGAGAACTTGACGGGGATTCCAGAGGGACGGTGGCTGAGCCTCTTCAACGTGCGCTACGTCATCACGGACAAGCTGCGGGATGCCTGGATCGACGATGTCTTCTACGATCTCCAGTTTGGTGCGCGGCTGTCGCGTGGTGAGACGGCTGCCGTGGCGGAGGTGCCACGGTTCGAAGCGACGGCGCTGGGCGTGATCTCCCATCTTGACCAGGGGGCGACGCCGCCGGAAGGTGCCTCGGTCGGTCTGGTGAAGGTGGAGTTCGCCGACGGCGACGTGCGATCGTTTGAGCTGCGTGCGGGTGAGCAGGTGCCTGAGGGTGCGCGCGATCAACAGGCGACAGGCGTGATGGCGACGCGTCTGAGATGGTCGGGGCCGGCGACTCCGCTCAGCGTGACCGTGGAAGCGACTGCGCCGGATGGGGCGTGGATCGTGCACGGCATGACCTTGATCGACGAGCGCACAGGCAGCTTCCAGCCGCTGGTGATATCGGATCGCGGTCGCTTCCGTCTGGCCCACTCTGGCGACGTCAAGATCTACGAGAACCTCGACGTGCTTCCCAGGGCGTTCGTCGTCCCTGAGGCCCAGGTCGTCGGCGATGACGGGGAAGCCCTTCAGGCTATCCAGGATCCGTCGTTTGATCCCTTGTCGCGGGTGGTGCTGAGCAGTAGCGGTCTCCCGCTCGATCGGTCGCGCGCTGCGCAGGTGGATGGCACTCAGGGCGCGGCCGAGAAGGCCGCTCGATCGGCGGGCGCGCTGGTGACGACGTATCGGCCAGAGCGAGTGGTGATCGAGGCAGCGCTGGACCATCCTGGCTACCTGGTGCTGACCGATGCGCACTATCCCGGCTGGCAAGCGGCGGTGGACGGCGAGCGTGTGCCCGTCTATCGGGCAGATCTCCTGTTCCGCGCCGTCGCGTTGGAGCCGGGAGAGCATCGCGTGACCTTCACTTTCCGGCCAGCCCTTCAGCGCCTGGGCGTCGCGGTCAGCGTCCTGGCGCTGGTTATCTTCGCGGCGGTCTGGCGGTATGGACGCCGTATTGTCGAAAGCGGTGTGCGATGCTATAATAGAATACAGGGTTGGGCAGGCAAGGCTGTTTGTGAGAAGGAGGCTAGACAATGAACACGTTCAATCGCGTTGTGGTCGTATTGCTGCTGATCGTTGCGATGGTGCTTTGTTCCCTGGCCCTCATCGTGCCGCTGCGGACACTGCAGACAGTTGCGCAGCAGACGGGGGCATTGGCAGATCTGCTTGGTCGTGTCCGAGCCGTGGTACGTCTACCGGTCGGCATTCTCCTGGCTCTGATTGTGGATCTCGTCGGTATTCTCTTCATCATTCTCGAGGTGAGACGGCCTGCTGCTAAGTCGATCAGCGTCGAGCAGGCTGCCGGCGGCGAGGTGACGCTCAGCGTAGCATCTATTGCTGATCAGCTGAAGGCCGAGCTCAGCCAGCTTCCCGAGGTCATGCAGGTGAAGCCGAAGGTATCCGCCAGGCGGAACGGAGTCATGATTGAGATCGACGCCAGGATCGCGGCGGAGACGGGTGTGCCGAACAAGGCAGAGAGAATCGTCGAGACCACTCGCCGTGTCGTGGAGCAGAGAATGGGTCTCAGGCTAGCTCGCCCGCCGAGGGTGAACATCGAGGCGGTCCGTCCAGCCTCTGGCGCCGGGGTCGACACAGCTGCCCGACGCGTGTCGGAGAAGCCCGCCCCTGCTCCTGTCATAGACGCAGGATCGCAGGGCCCGAGTGACGGGGAGAGCGATCTCTCCTAAGCCATGTTGTGAAGGACAATTGTAGGCATCTGGACCTTGCAGCCCGAGTGGAGAGCGTGCTCTTCGTGGCAGAGGGGCCGGTCTCCGCTCATCGTTTAGCACAGGTCCTGGAGATCACGCCCGGTAGGATCGAGCGAGCGCTGGACGAGTTGGGCTCCCGCTATGACGGCCGAGGGCTGAGACTGCAGTACGTCGACGGCGATGTGCAGCTCACCACGGCTCCGGAGGCAGCTCCTTTCGTAGAGCGTTTTCTGGGTCTGGAGGCGCGGGTGTACCTTTCACAGGCGGCTTTGGAGGCACTCGCCATTGTTGCCTATCGTCAGCCCATCACGCGTCCTGAGATCGAGGGGATCCGCGGCGTCGGCTCCGACAGCGTTCTGCGCACACTCCTGAAAGCTGGTCTGATCGACCGCCTGGGCCGCGCCGATGACGTGGGCCGCCCCTTCCTCTACGGCACCACGTCGGAGTTTCTTCAGCATTTCGGGCTCCAGAGCCTGGATGACCTGCCGGAGCTGGAGGAAAGCGTGGACATGGTACAAAAGTCCCCTTGATTTTTCTCCCTCTGTTCTGATACACTATCAACGTATACAAAGCCATATCAATGTTTGTGCGCCGCTGCAGGCGCCCTGATCTGGGGTGTAGCTGCCGATGCGGTTTAGCTGGGTGTCCTGGTCGGCGAGAGGGGGGAGGGTGTACGGGCTGTCTGGTCTGAGTTGGCTGATCTTCTTGATGCCTGGCCATGTCACGCAGCTCTATAGGAGGTGGCAGTGGATGCCAACGTTCTGATTGTTGATGATAGCTCGGTGATGGTGGACACCTTGAACAGCATACTTTCGAGCCAAGGGTGTCGCGTGGAGAGCTGTCGTGACGGGGAAGCGGGCTGGGAGCATCTTATGGCCGGTGTAAATGGAAAGGTTCCCATGCCCGACGTGCTGTTGCTCGATCTGAGCATGCCGGGGTTGGATGGCCTGACCCTCCTCGACCGCATACGCAGCGAGGAAAGGTTTGCCCGTCTGCCAGTCATCGTCATCACGGCTGATACAGACTCGAAGACGCGAAAGAGGGCGTTGGGTGCTGGGGCGGATGACTATCTCTACAAGCCTGTGGAGCTCTCCGATCTTCTGACGCGAGTCAAGTCATTGTCGACCACGTAGGGCCATCTTACGAGGGCGTTCCACCTGGCTTATGACGCGTCGCTGACGTCATGGGCTATCGTTCCTTGATGAGGTCCCTTGCCTCCTCGGCACGATCCTGGGGAACCAGAACGCGGACTTGCCCCAGGCCATCCACAGTGATGCCGATCACTCGACCAACACTTTCATAGTTCAGCACAACGGGGATTCCTGCTGCCTCCAACTTGCTCTTGATCACCTGGGCCTTCGCCAGGCCCGCGATGGTGCAGATGATGGTGAAATCCGGAACACGTGATGATCCTCTGCTCACTGGTGACCTCCTTTGTCTGGGCGTAGTGTGCCTCAGATTAGCACATTTGTCAAATGTCTTGAAAATGGTATAATCTCGCCTGGTGTGTTGACGAACCTTATGGAGGAAAAGAAAACTTGATTCAACGGAAGACTCAGAGTCCGACCTACTGGACAGACTACGCGATCACTTCTGAGGATCTTCAGTATCTTAGCACGTTACTCGTTGAGGACGAACTACCGCGTTCCACGGAGGAACTGAGCCGAGCGCTGGTACAGTACCACGCTCGACAGGAAGAGGCGCTCATAGAGCGTGCGCTCTCGGAAGGAACACCTTATCGCCCCAAGCGGCGTTATGAGGTGGGGGAGCGTGTCGTCTTTCCGGCCCTCGGCTACCTCGCGGGCGAGGTCGTTGGCATACGACCTGGTCATAACCCCGAATATGACCCGTTCAAGGTCATCAAGGTTGAATTTGAAGACGGGGACGAGCGGGAGTTCGCGGCCGAGTTTGAGAATGGGCATCCTCTCAACGAGAAGGGGGCCACCGCCATAGATGCCGAGGATCTACGTTCTCCTCAGAAGTTGGCTTCGCTTTACGGGCCCAAGCTTGAGGACAGGCTGGAGGAGCGGCTCGAATCGGAGGCCGACTTCATCCGCTTGGCAGACAAGTGGTTCCGCAGGGATCTGCTGGTCGAGGTCCACGAGGGGCACCTGAACCTGGCGGAGGCCGTGTTGGACGTGGCTGGAGGAAGGCCATTGCCAACCGAGGCGCTGCTGGGCGACGTGGAGCTCCCGGAGGAGATCTCCCCTCAGTTGCGCGTCTTCTCTCTGAACTACGCCCTCCAACAGGATCAGCGCTTCGACGAGGTAGGGCCGGCTGGCGAGGTGTTGTGGTATCTGCGTCGACTGGAGCCAGAGGCAATCGTGTCCACGCCGATCTACCTCCAGTATGAGCCCCTGACGTATGAACCCCCTCTTCTGACCAGCGAGATGCAATCGCTGGAGCAAGAGTTGGACGACGAGTGGTCGGATCTGGAGCCGCCCAAGAAGCTGTCGGAACCGGTCGAGATCGTGCTGATTTACCCTCACTGGAGGTCCGGGACCCTGCCGCTTTCGAGTCGCCTGTCTTGGGTATTCCCCTCTGCCCGCACCGAGCGTATTCGATTCACGTTCGTGGACGGTGACACGGGCGAGGAGATGCCTGGATGGGTGGTCCAAGAGGATCGCTATGTGTTCGGGCTGGAGGCGTGGTACCGAGAGAACAACGTGCCTGTGGGCGCCTATCTGGAGATCTCCCAGGGAGAGCACCCGGAGAGGATCGTCGTGCGGCCCCGCAATCGTCGATCAAGGAAAGAGTGGGTCCGTGTGGCGTCGACCAGAGAGGAGAGGCTGGTCTTCGAGATGCACAAGGAGGAGATCGCCTGTGCCTACGATGAGTTGATGGTCATGGCAACGGATGATCTCGGGGGTTTGGAGAGGCTGTGGAGGCGTACACAGAAGCGGAATCCTTCTTTGTCTCAAGTTGTCGAGGATGTGTTCCCGGAGCTGGTCAAGCTTAGCCCCCAGGGGAATGTGCATGCAGCAACGCTCTACAGCGCGGTCAATGTCGTGAGGCGCTCGCCGCCTGGTCCGCTTTTGGAGGTCTTGGTCACCAGCGACAAGTATGCGCCGGTGGGTGACAATTACTGGGTGCTGCATACCGGGACGAGTGGAGCGTAGATTCTGTCTATGGCTGAGATGATGATTCCTGCGTCACTGCGCGAGCTGGTCAAGCCGACCCTTGATACGCCGCTCCATATTGACTATGGTTGGTGGGAGCGCAATGATCTGGATATCGGCGTGGAATTGCGGTCTCACCTTTGCAAGGAGCACAAGGAGGCCTTCGGGCGCTCCTTTGATGCCGGGGAGAAGATCGATTGGATTGATGAGCAGACGGGCGAGGTGCGTCGCGTGAACGGCCTGCAGCACGTCTTGCACATTCACTGCAGCAAGCAGCCTGACTACATCAACGATGATCTCTCTTTGGTCGATGCGGTCTTTCGCGTGTTCCTGGCAAGAGGGAACAAACCGCTGACCGCGCGAGAGTTGGGCAGCGTCACGGGGCGTTATCCGGAAAGGATCTTGCGAACGCTCACCGGGCGGCAGATCTACAAGGGTATTCGACCCGTTCGATAGCTTATTCTTTGAGTTCTGCAGTCAACGCCACGACCTCGGTCGTGGCGTTGGCGTTTCTAGGGGCCTGGATTCGGTCGATTCGCCGGCATTGAGCACGCTTGAGCGGCAGACGCGAGCTGTGTTGCGAACTCGATTGCTTGACAGGGGGGTGTCTACGGGTTAGAATAGGCTCACCAGCCCCAGTAGCTCAACTGGATAGAGCATCGGACTTCTAATCCGAGGGCTGCAGGTTCAAGTCCTGCCTGGGGTACTCAGCGCAATGCACATCTAGGGCACATCGCGTGTGCCCTTTTCTCTTTGAGGTTGTCGCCAAGGTTAGTCCTGGAGGGATCCATGAAGGTCGTCAACGTGGAACAGATGCAGCGCATTGAGGCTGAATCGGACGCGGCCGGTCATTCCTACTCCGTCATGATGGAGCAAGCGGGACGATCCCTTGCCGAGGCCATCGACGCACGCGAGGACCTGCAGGGAAAAACGGTGCTTGTCCTCGTCGGCCCTGGGAACAATGGAGGCGATGGGCTCGTGGCTGCGCGCTATCTGAGCGAGACGGCCGGTCGGGTATCGTGCTATCTATACCGGGACCGCAACCCTGCTGAGGATGAGAACTTCCGTCTGATCCTGGAGGGGGACGTGCACGCCGTGCTGGCAGAGGAGGATCCGTCGTGGGAGAGGCTCCGCTCCCTCGCGAGGGATGCGGATATCCTGATCGATGCTCTCCTGGGTACGGGAACGCGCTTGCCTCTGCGGGGCGCTCTGGCTGACATGCTCGGCGTCGTGGGCATGATCGTCGCGCGCCGACGACGAAGGGCGCTGCATGATTCGACCTCCCTGATTCCTGCTTCTGTCTCGAACGAACGGCGTGGGCCGTTCGTCGTTGGCGTTGATGGACCCACGGGCCTGGCCTACGAAAGCGGTGATCTCGACACAGCAGCTATCCCCGCCGATCTCACGGTGACCTTTGCCTATCCCAAGGTCGGGCACTTCCGCTTCCCAGGCGCTGGGGCGTTGGGTGAGCTCGTCGTAGCCGACATCGGCATCGATCCGGCCCTGGCGGAGGATGTGGCGCTTGAGGTCGTCACGCCGACGATGGTGCAGAGTTGGCTTCCTGCTCGCCCCCCTGACGCTCACAAGGGAACCTTTGGCAAGGTCATGATCGTCGCGGGCTCGGTCAACTACACCGGTGCTGCCTACCTGGCTGGGGCATCGGCGACGCGGGCCGGTGCTGGCCTCGTCACACTGGCGCTGCCCAGCGCAATTCATAGCTCGGTTGCAGCTCGTCTGGCGGAGGCCACCTATCTGCTGCTGCCCCACGAGATGGGTATCCTGAGTCCGGGTGCGGCTGACGTTCTGTGGGAGGCGTTGGAGGGGTACGATACCCTGCTCATCGGTCCAGGCCTGGGTTGCGAGGAGGAGACGTCCGCTTTCCTGGCAAGGGCGCTCCGGGATGAGAAGGGGCGGGGGGGCCTGGGTTTCCTGAGCTCTGATAATCGTGCTTTAGCACGTTCCGATCTCCCTCCTCTGGTGATCGATGCTGATGGCCTGAACATCTTGTCTGAGTGGGAGAGCTGGCCGGAGAGCCTGCCGGGCGGGACGGTTCTGACGCCTCACCCGGGTGAGATGGCGCGTCTCATGAGCAGCTCCGTCGGTGAGGTACAGGAGGATCGGATTGCGGCGGCTCGGTCGCAGGCCGCCGGTTGGGGGCAGGTGGTGGTGCTAAAGGGCGCGCATACGGTTGTGGCAGCGCCCGATGGGCGGACCGCTATCGAGCCCTTTGCCAACCCGGGGCTGGCGACGGCCGGTACCGGTGACGTCCTGGCCGGAACGATCGCAGCCTTGCGCGCGCAAGGGTTAGGCGTGTTCGAAGCGGCTGCGGCCGGGGCGTACCTGCATGGACTGGCTGGAGAGATGGCTCGCGAGGAGATCGGCGCAGCCGGGATGGTGGCCGGAGACGTGCTGGCCTGCTTGCCCAAGGCCTTGCGACGCCTTGCTCTGCCCTGTTCGTGAGAAAGGCAAGAAGCCCCTTCGAGCCGAAGGGGCTTCGGGCTAGCCGGGAGGGGGCTCCCTCCCAGAGACGGAACCTGTCCTTGAACCTGGCCTAGGCCTCTGCCTCACCTGCCAATTCTTCTTGCTCTGCTGCCTCTTCTATCTCCTGCGCAGCTTTCTCGGTCTGCTTGACCGCTTTCTGCATCTGCTCCTGGGCTTGCTCCAGCACGGCCTGGCTGCGCCGCTGCGTCTCCTCTGCACGGCGCTTGATATCCGCCGATACAGCCTCGGCCTTGGCTCGGGCTTCAGCCAGTGTATCCTCTGCTTGTCTGCGGAGCTGGATGCTCTGCTCACGAATCTGCTCTCGGGTCTCCTCACCGGACTGAGGGGCAAAGAGGAGCGCTGCAGCCGCGCCCACCAATCCACCCATCAGGAAGCCGGAGAAGAATGCGCCGAACTCGCCACCATTGTTGTTGCTCATTGCTTCACCTCCTAATCCTCTGTACTAGGTTACCGTGGTGACCGTTCATTCCTCGCCGATGGACAGTCTGCTCACCGGCGCTATGGTGAATTCTCCAACGCCAGCCAAGTCAACTCGGCAGATCTAGGGCTGTTGCTGGAAACGGTCACTTTCTCAAATCGATCAACTACGTCTCGCCATTGCCTCTGCGCAGGCCGCTGACCTCCCTAAGGATGCGCCGCACGCCAGCCAGATAGCTTGACCACTTCATGACGGGCGAGACAACGTTGTGGCTGACGAACTTGGTCGTGCCCCGGACTGTGGTCATGGTCTCATTGGCTGCATCCAGCATTGGTTTGATCTCGTCGCGCAGCAACACGGTCAGAGATTGCAGCTGGAGCATCAAGATGATCAGCAGGACGCCAATGATAAGGGACTCAAACGCGACGAAGACGATGGCTGTATCCCGCAGCAGACCAACCACAGCGCTGCCCGGGCTGGGGCCCACGCCCGCTCTCGCGTCACGATAGGCGCTGATGGAAAGGAACACCATCACGATGACCAATCCCACCAGGAGCAGGCCAGCGATGATGGCACCGCCGATGAACCAGCGACGTGCTCGTTTCTCTGCCGGCGACTCGACGTCCAGGGGCTCTGCCAGCTGTGGCGGGGGAAGCGGCTCAGACATCAGTTCTTCGCGCTTTTGATTCTCCATAGTGAAATTGATTATAGCACAGAATTTTGAGCTTCACAAATGGCTCCCCCACCTAAGACCACGTCCCCCTCGTATAGGACCAGGAACTGACCCGGCGTGATGCCCATCTGGGGCTCGTCGAATTGGACGTTGGCTCGCTCACCTGGCATGGAGCTCACCGTCACGGAGGCCGGGTCCGCCCGATAGCGGATCTGCGCTTCGGCGCGGAAGCGGCTATGGGGGGCATCTCCCTTGATGTAGTGCATGTTCTCTACCAGGCACCTATCTCGTCCGAGCTCATCGGCTGGGCCGACGATGAGGGTGTTCTCTCCCGGTTGGATGGCCAGCACATAGAGCGGCTCTGGGGCAGAGATGTTCAGCCCCTTGCGTTGGCCGATGGTATAGGCGGCCAGACCGCGGTGCTCGCCCAGCCGGCGTCCAGCGGTGTCACGGATCGGGCCAGGCTGCATGACGTCTGGGGCCTGCTCCGCCAGGAACGTGCGATAGTCCCCTTCCATGAGGAAACAGACATCCTGGCTCTCGGCGCGCTTCGCGACCGGCAGACGATGCTGGCGGGCGAGCTCGCGAACCTCTCCCTTCGTCAGTCGTCCCAGTGGGAAGCGCGTGTGTGCCAGCTGTTCCTGGTCCAGTGCATGAAGGAAGTACGACTGGTCCTTTCTGACGTCACACCCGCGTAGGAGCTGATAGGAACCGTCGGCCTGTCGAATTCGCGCGTAGTGGCCGGTGGCTAACTTGTCGGCTCCCAGCGTCAGTGCCTGTTCCAGCAGCAGCCCGAAGCGGATGAAGCGGTTGCATTGCACGCATGGGTTGGGGGTTCGTCCCGCGGCGTACTCAGCGATGAAGTAGTCGACGACCCTCCTGTGGAATGCCTCTTGAGCGTCGATCACCTGAAACCGTATACCGAGCTGCTGGCAGACGGAGCGCGCCCGCTCGATGGCTTGCGGCGTAGGCACGGTGGGCCCTTCTTGTCCTGATCGAAGGCGCAGCGTCACGCCGACGACCGCCAACCCCTGCTCCACGAGCCGCGCAGCGGCGACGGCGCTGTCGACGCCCCCGCTCAGCGCAGTCACCACGTTCTGCTGGTAGAGCGGTTCCCTCACGTCTCCGTTCGTAGCCTGGTGATGATGCCCGGAAGCACGTTCAAGACGCGAGCCACGTCGACCTCGCTATTGGAATGCCCCAGGGTGAGGCGGAGACTGCCGATGCCCCAGACTGGCTCAAGACCCAGTGCCTGGAGCACGAAAGACGGTTCTGGCTCACCCTCGGCGCAAGCTGCGCCGGAGCTCGCTGCGATTCCTTCCATGTCGAGGGCCTGGACGATTGACTCTCCCTCGACGCTGCGAAAGGCGAAGCTGGCGTGGTGGGAGAGGCGCTGTTGAGGGTGACCGGTGAGGCGGCTCTCCGGTACGCGCTCCAGGATGCCCACCATCAGTCTGTCGCGCAGCGAGCGAAGCCGCGCGTGCTTCTCCGGGCGCCTCTCCTCGGCCAATTGGAGGGCGGTTGCAAGGCCGACCGCCCCGGCCACGTTCACCGTGCCTGGTCGACGCCCGCGCTCGTGGTCGCCCCCGGTGATGGCCGGGATCAAGGGGGTGTCGCGCCGCACGTAGAGCAGCCCCACGCCTTTCGGTCCGTAGAACTTGTGGGCCGAGAGAGCCAAGAGATCGATCTTCATCTCGTCTGGCTTCAAGGGAAGGCGGCCGGGGACCTGCACAGCGTCGGTATGAAGGAGCACGCCTCGCTCCCCGCAGATCTGTCCGATCTGGGCTATCGGCTGTATGGTGCCGATCTCGTTGTTCGCCATGATCACGCTGACGAGTACCGTTTCGGGGCGCAGTGCGGCTGCCACGTCGTCTGGGTTCACGAGCCCGTGTCGATCCACGGGGACGCGTTCCACCTCAAAACCGAATAGGTCGCGCAGTTGATCCAGTGTGTGGCCCACAGCGTGGTGCTCAATGGGCGTGCTCACGATGTGGTTGCCGTGTCCCGCCCGCCGGGCGGCCCAGGCGGCGCCGCGCAGCGCCAGGTTGTCGGCCTCGGTCCCCGAGCCTGTAAAGACAATCTCAGAGAGGTGACAGTCCAGAATGCTGGCAACGGTCTCCCTCGCGCCCTCAAGGGCGTTAGCGGCTTCGCGCCCGAAGGCGTGTGACGATTCGCTGTTCCCAAAGTCGGTGTTCCAGTAGGGGGCCATCGCTTCAGTGACACGGGGGTCGACCGGCGTGGTTGCAGAGTGGTCCATGTAGATGCGAGGCTCAGGTCTGTTCACTTTCGCCCTCCAATTCTTCTTGCATTGTAGCACGGCGGGCGAACGGCGTCAACCAGGTCCTCGGGATTGACTTCTAAGCTCAGCTTCGTTATACTCTAGGCGTGTCCGGTGGGACGTGGAGATGCCTTTGATTCCACCTCCACTTATT
The DNA here is from genome assembly GCA_964575455.1 of uncultured Anaerolineales bacterium. Classification (GTDB taxonomy): domain Bacteria; phylum Chloroflexota; class Anaerolineae; order B4-G1; family B4-G1; genus SKLM01. The sequence goes on from CAZNRX010000028.1 coordinate 34,700, forward strand.
GAAGCGTTGAAGGAGGTCATCGGCTATGAAGAGGGTCAGGAACGTCAGATTGCTTCCAATCGTCTCTGTTGTCGTCGTGACAGCGCTCGGCGGCTGCGCGCTGCCAGCCACGACGCGTCCGGCGACACCTATGCCGAGCGAGCCCCCGTCGCCCACGACTCGGGCGCCATCGCCGACAGCAGAGGCCCCAACGGCTACCTCAACAGTGGTCTCGACCGTCGCGCCCAGTCCGCCGCCTACCTCGACGCCCTCGAAAGGCATGGAGCTTGTCTTCGCCTCCTTCGAGAAGCCCGCGGTGGAGGCTGAGCCCGTGATCCATCACGAGGGCATCGCCCCAGATCTGAGCAATGTGCAGAACCCCTTCCTGCTTTCGCAGGCTCAGCTCGACCATCTGGCCCGGGATGGCCTCGTGGTCAGTCCTGGCGATGAGAAGGAGTTCTTCGCTCTCTACGAACGCGCTCGCTACAACAACGTGTCGATCTTTGTGACCAGCGATTCGCTGCTCCACGTCTATCACCTGCTGTTCGACAAGGTGTTGCGCACTGCTGAGGTGGAGCACTTCATCCCTCTGCTGCGCGATCTGAACGCGGCCATGCTGACCCGGACTGACGAAGTGTACCGCTCTCTGGAGGATACCGAGTGGGCGGACGCCGCCCGCCGCACAGTCGCCTTCGTCGGCACGGCGAGTAAGGTCCTCGATCCAGAGGTCCAGGTACCCGCATACGTGACGGATTTGGTTGAGGAACAGGTCGCTCTGATCGAGGACGCGTCCCAGGTTGCGCCCTCACCGGTCCTGCCTACTCTGGAGCATGGCGAGGACTACACCCAGTACAAGCCGCGGGGTCACTACACCAAGAGCGACGCGCTGAAGGCCTATTTCAAGAGCATGATGTGGTACGGTCGCATGACCTTCCGCCTAAAGACGAAGGATCCGCAGGTAGGACGCGCCGAGACCCGCTCTGCCGTCCTGTTGGTCCACGCCCTGCGCACCGCGACCGTCGACGGGCGACCCGCTCTGGAGAGCTGGGCCGATCTCTACAGCCCCACTGTCTTCTTCGTCGGACGCAGCGATGATCTCACCGTGCTCCAGTACGGCCAGGTGATGGACCAGGTCTACGGCGGGGATATCACCCTCGATACGCTGACCGACGAGGCACGTCTGGACGCGTTCATCGAGGAGGCGAACGAGCTGCCGCCGCCGCGCATCCTGGGCATCGTCATCGGTGACTGGGAGGACGTCGAGGAGGAGACCAAGGGCCTCCGCTTCATGGGACAGCGCTTCGTGCCCGACGCCTTCATCTTCCGTCAGTTGATCTATCGCAACGTCGGCGACCGCTATCCTCCGGATCGACGCGGCCTGCCGAACGGCCTGGACATCCCGGCGGCGATGGGCTCTGCGCGAGCCTACCAGCACCTCGATCGCATGGGCGAGATGGGGTACAAGGACTACGATGCGCAGATGGACAAGATGCAGGCCTGGCTCTCGGGGCTCAGCGTGGAGGAGTGGACTGAGACGCTTTACAACTCGTGGCTCTATTCCCTCCACCCGCTGCTGGATGTGCCCGGTGGCGGCTATCCGGCCTTCATGACGTCCTTGGCCTGGGTGGACAAGCAGCTCAACACGGTGCTGGGGAGCTTCGCTGAGTTGAAGCACGACACGATCCTCTACGCCAAGCAGGCTTACGCTGAGCTGGGTGGAGGGCCGCCTCCGCCTCCACCGACCCCGCCCAGGGGTTACGTGGAGCCTGTGCCAGAGTTCTACGCGCGATTGGCCGCCTTGACGGATATGACGCGCGATGGCCTGAACAAGCGGGGCTTGCTCGTGGAGCAGGATGACGCCAGCTTGCAGCGCCTGAGCGAGTTGGTTCGCTCCTTCCAGACCATGGCCGAGAAGGAGCTGCGCGGTGAGCCGTTGACCGACGAGGAGTATGCGACCATCCGCTTCTACGGCGGCGAGCTGGAACATCTGACAATGGCATCCGCCAGCACCCCAAGCGAGGAGCAAGGCGTTGGGGGCCAGGTGATGCCTGAGGAGGAGCCACAGGCAGCGGTGATCGCCGACGTGGCGACGGATCCGGACCCCAATGGTGACGGCATGGCCAACCCGATCGTGCTGGAGGTCGCCGTGGGGCGCATCAACCACCTCTTCGCGGTCGTGCCGCTGATCGAGGAGGACGGGTCGATCACCCTCCAGGTCGCCAAGGGCGGCGTCTTCTCCTACTACGAGTTTGAGTGGCCGGGTGACGACCGCCTCACGGATGAGCAGTGGCGTGAGATGCTGGAGAAGGGCGAAGCGCCGCCGCGGCCGGCGTGGATCAGCAGCTTCTACACGGAGGAGGGCGAGTACACAGCGCTGCGGCAGGGCGTGTCCAGCTTTCAGAAGTCACTGGTGAAGGCCTTCTGGTATCTGGAGCCCGGTCAACTGTATGCCACAGGGGAGCTGCGGGAAGAACTAGCGTCTCGGGTGGAAGCTCTGCAAGCGGAGAAGCGCTATCAGGGCCGTACGTTGAAGGGCGTTGACTTCCGCTCCTTCGACCGCCAGTCGGAGGATCTAGCCGTGGTCACGGTGCGGGAGACCTGGCAGGACGCGCTGTACGAGTTCAAGGGCGACTGGCCCAGCTACGGCGAGGAGGCGCTGACCGAGCGCGGCCCCTACACGCTGGATGTGACCTACACCCTTGAGCGCATTGAGCAAGGTCGCTGGCAGGTCACGGGCGCCGTCTATGCCGACAAGCTGCCCGACTGGCGGTAAGGTGATGAAGGTGCGTTGCACGTGCCGTGGGTGCGATGCACCTGACCACCTTACCTTCTCTCTCTTCTTGCTGTTCATCGCTCTGGTGACGCTTCTTCTCGTCGGTCGCCCTGCCTTGGAGGAGCCATCCGATCTATCCGCCTATCCCTGGCTCTATCTGCGCGACGGCGAGCCCTTGGCCAGCAGTGAGGCTACGGTCGAGGTGGTGGCCGTCGGCGACGTGATGCTGGGCCACGGGGTGGCCGACGGGACCAGTCCTTTCGCCGCGGTGGCTTCCACGCTCCGCGCCGCCGATCTGACGTTGGGTAACCTGGAGTGTGTCATCGTCGACGATTCGAAGACGCCCGTCTCTGAAGCAGCCGGGTTTCCAGGTCCCCTACGAGCCTCCCCGTCGGCGGCCTTCCACCTGCGGCGGGCAGGCTTCGACCTGTTGGGACTGGCGAACAACCACGCGCTCGATCTGGGGGCGTCTGGGCTGGCGGAAACAGCCTCCCGGCTGCAGGCGGCTGGAGCCGCCACCGTTGGGGCTGGAGCTGATCGCGGAACGGCTCGCCAGGCCGTGATCCGTGAGGTGGGCGGCGTGCGCCTGGCGTTCCTGGCCTTTAACGCCGTGCCCGACGGTCGAGAGAGCCACGATGAGGGCTGGACCCTGGCCGACTGGGACTCAGGACGAGTCGCGGCCGCCGTCGGCGCGGCCCGCGACCGAGCTGACGCCGTGATCGTCTCCGTCCATTGGGGCTACGAGTATCAGACTCGGGTCGACCCAGCGCAGCGTGACGCCGCCAGCCTGTTGCTACAGGCGGGGGCCGATCTGGTGATCGGGCACCATCCCCACGTTGTGCAGGCTTTCGAGATTCACGAGGGGCGATGTGTAGCCTACAGCCTGGGTAATTTCGTCTTTGACCAGGGGGCGGATGAGACGGGGCGGGGGCTGGCGCTGCGTGCCTTTTTCGACACGCACGGCCTGCGGGCTGCGCAGGTCCTCCCAATTCAGACCGGTCCACGCCCCAGGTTGATGACGGTTGAGGCGGCGGGCTCGCTTCTGGAGCGGGTGCAGCCTGCGCCTCCTCGTGTGGGTTTCACCTGCGGTGGTCAGGCCTGCCGTTCCATTGAGCTATCTCCGGGGATGTCCCGAGGGATGGAGGAAACGGGGCTCTTCTGGGGGGGCAGAATCGACTTGAGCGGCGACGGCGTGCTCGAACACGTGCGTCGGGTGCGTGAGCAGGTGGTGATCTATGACGAAGGCGCCGAAGCGTGGCGAAGCCCGCCAACTTGGCGCGTGGTCGACGTCGCGCTTGGAGATCCGAACAACGACGGTCGCGGGGAGGTGCTCCTCGCGCTGTGGAAGCCGGGTCTGGATGGGCTGGAGACGCCAAGCCCGGAGAAGCTGCGCGTGCCGCGCAGCCATCCTTTCATCGTCGGTTATCGGAGCGGCATCTACCGCACGCTGTGGGGCGGCTCGGCGGTGAGCGATCCGATTCACGAGGTGGAGCTAGGCGACGTGAATAGCGACGGTGACCAAGAGTTGATCGTGCTGGATGGCGACCACCTTGACGAACGTACGATCTCCGTCTGGCGCTGGCATGGCTGGGGATTCAGTCTGATGTGGCGTAGCGATCCCGGCGCCTATCGCGCGCTGTCCCTGAGCGGGGACGGGATCATCAGCGTGGTCCTCAAGTGAGAGACAGAAGGGCTCAGAGAGCTTCCCCTGTGTGTGTCTGTGTTCTGTATAGCTCTCTGTAGCAGTCGTGTCGTTCTCCGAATGTGTTCGCAGCCTGGGACAACGTGATCGAGCTGCGCGTAAGCCGGTTGGAGAGGAGCGTGATCTGTAATGACCGAATCTTTTGATGTAGAGACCAAGTTCGTCGGCAGCATGATCGGAACCGGGGTGGGCGACGCCATTGGGGAGATGGCGTTCCGCCGCCCGCGGAAGCAGCACTTGCTCTCGGCGGTGGAGCAGAGGGAGAGGCTCGTCTACACCGATGACACGGCGATGGCTATCGGGCTGGCCGAGTCGATCGCCGACGTCGGTGGACTCGATCAGCGGCATCTGGGCGACACTTTCCGGGCCAACTACAGACGTGAGCCCTGGCGGGGCTATGCTTCGGGCCCTCCTACTGTCTTCTCCAGGGTGGAGCGTCAGGGCGTATCATACGCGGAGGCCGCCAGGACGCTCTATGGCGGCAAGGGCTCCTTTGGCAACGGAGCCGCGATGCGCATCGCGGCGGTTGGCCTCTTCTTCCACGACGACGCTGACCTCTATAAAAGGGCGCGCCTTTCGGCGACCGTGACGCACGCTCATCCCATCGGCGTCGACGGCGCCGCCGTCCAGGCTCGAACCGTGGCTCAGGCTGTGGATCTCAATCCCCAGGAGCCATTTTCGGCTGAGAGCTTCCTGTGCGCGCTGCTGGACACCGCTCGTACGCCAGAGATGGAGGGCAAGCTGATACGCGTTCGGGACGCGATCCGCGAGAGGATCTCCCCGCGGCAGGTCGTAAGGGTGTTGGGCCAGGGGGTGGCTGTCCACCAATCGCTGCCGTTCGCCATCTATGCCTTCTTACGCCATCCCGGGAGCTTTGAGGAGTGTCTCCTCTGTGCCACGCTGCATGGCGGCGATCGGGATACGCTGGGCGCTATGGCTTGCGCTGTCTCCGGGGCCTACCTGGGCGTGGGCGCCATTCCGCACACGTGGCGTGAGAAGCTGGAGAACCGAGAGTCCATCGAGACATTGGCAATGCGTTTGGCGGAAAGACGACGGAGTCAAACAGATGGCAAACGCAGCTTGGAGATTGAATGAAGATTGATCTGCACGTGCATACGCGAGAGCGTTCCTCTTGTGCCCATTCCTCGGCGGAAGAGATGATCGGCGCCGCCATCTACAGCGGGCTCGACGGGCTGGTGATCACCGATCACGATCGTCTGGTGGCGTGCGAGCGCTTGGCCTACTTCAATGCTAAGTATGCGCCTTTTCGGGTCTACGGTGGCGTTGAGGTCACCACCCGTGAGGAGCACGTGCTCGTGATAGGCGTCCACGACGAGAGACTGGAGCAGACGTGGTGGGCCTATGCTGACTTGCACGCCTTTGTGGTTGAGCGAGGTGGCTTCCTGGCTGTGGCTCATCCTTTTCGCTTCAACCGGGCTCGGATGGAGATAGACCTGGATCGGTTTCCCCCACACGCCCTGGAGGTCCATTCCCGGAACACACCCCCACCCGCGGAGCCCCGCATCAGGGAGATTGCAGAGAGACTGGGCGTGTCGCTCCTCTCCAACTCCGACGCGCATCATATCAGCGACCTCGGTGCCTACTACAACGTATTCGATGGTGAGCCGGAGGACGTGCAGGCGCTGACAAGGATGCTGAAGGAGGGGGCTTTTGAGCCGATGGCGTCGCGGCCTGCACCCTGAGCGATGCGAGGTTGCTCAGCCTGGCCCGTTCCCAGTCGCATCTCGTCCCCTACGGAGAACGTGAGACTCAATAGGCTTAGTCTGCTCGCCGTGGATCGTGGTTTCGGTCATATGACCGAAACCACGATCCCCTTGGAGCAATCTTGGATCTACTGAGGCTACACGGAAGACCGCCCTTTGGGACGGCTCTCATCCACGGCGGTCCCGGGGCCGGTGGGGAGATGGCCCCGGTGGCGCGGGAACTTGCTCGCCATTGGGGCGTGCTGGAGTCGATCCAGACCGCTACGTCGCTCAACGGCCAGGTGGAGGAGCTGCGTGGTGTCCTGGAGAAGCGCGCCGATCCGCCTGTGGTTCTGATCGGCTTCTCCTGGGGTGCTTGGCTCAGCTTCATCGTGACCGCGCGTCACCCCGCTCTAGTGGAGAAGCTGGTGCTCGTGGGGAGCGGCCCCTTTGAGGAGAGGTACGTGGCGGAGCTTCGCCGCAAACGTATGCAACGCTTGGGCGAGGAGGAGCGGGAGGCCTTCGACGCGATCGTCAGAGCGCTGGAGGACCCTGCGTCCGAGGAAAGGGATGTCCACCTGGCGCGGCTGGGGGCTCTGGCGAGCAAGGCCGACGCGTATGATCCCATCGCCGACCGATGCGAGGGGGCTGACAGCGTCGGTCCCCGCGGTGATATCTTCCATGGTGTGTGGGAGGAGGCTGCTGAACTGAGGAAGAGCGGGGCGCTGCTCACGCTTGGACAAAAGATAAGGTGTCCGGTGGTCGCGATCCACGGCGACTACGATCCCCATCCGGCGGCCGGCGTGTGGAAGCCGCTCGAAAATGTCCTGGAGCGCTTCCGGTTTGTGCTTCTCGATCACTGTGGCCACAAGCCCTGGATCGAGCGGCAGGCACGAGACGCCTTCTTCCGGGTTCTGGAGGAAGAGCTCCCTTAGACGCTGGGGCCGGGGTTGGGCCTCGCCGTACGTGCTCGTGCAGTTGCCACTCCTTCCCTTGCCGCTATAATGACGCTGTGTCTGATACGTCCCATCGTCATCGGCTTTTCACACTCGCGGCTTTAGCGCTTCTCCTCGCTGGCCTGCTCGTCGTCCTGCATGCTTCGAACAACGCGTATGCTCAACGTCTTCGGCGCGCCTCCTGGCACGCTGAAAGGGACGAGCGCACCGCGGCCGTCTCGGTCTACCAAGAGGCGGCGCGCTTTCGTCCTCGGGATCCCCTGCCTCATCTGGAGCTGGCCTGCGTCTATCTGAGCTGGGGGCGCTACGATGAGGCGCTGGACGCCGTCTCCCGGGCCGAACAGCTGGAGGCCGAGGACGCTGAGTTGGCGCGGCTGCGCGTTCTCATCCACGCGAGGAGTGCCGAGGATGCCCCAAGCGACAGGCTTTCGCACTGGGAAGCTGTCGTCGAGCAGGAGGAGTCGCTGCTGAGGCTCGAACCGGACGATCAGGAGGTGCGCAGGAAGCTTGCCCACGCCTACCTTCAGCTGCGAGAATGGGGAGCGGCGCGATCTCTCTACGAGGAGCTCGTTCTCGCCGATCCCATCGACGAGTTCGCCCGCGAGCGGCTGGGGGCACTGCTGCTGGGCGACGATCCCACGGCATTTGAGCATCTCTACGCCTCTGGGACAGAGCTGTCGAAGCGTCTCCTCGCGCTCTTCCAGAACGGCCTGGCAATGGACGAGCCTGCCTACTTAAATGCGCTGATCGGGCGAATCCTGCTTGAGCACCGGGAGTGGGCTGTAGCCGCGCGGCACCTTGAGCGTGCTGTTGATTGCCATCCAGGCTACGCCGATGCCCATGCACATTTGGGGCACGCTCTCGACCGGATGGGCTATCGGGCCGAAGCGAGGACCCACCTGCTGGAGGCGATTGAGTTGGCGCCGAGATCGCCCGTCGCCCACACCTTTCTTGGCTTGCACTATGATCGGTGGGGCGATCCGGCTGCTGCTCGGGTCGAGTACGAGACGGCCTACGATCTGGCGCCGGACAATCCTGCTATCTGCGTCGAGATAGGCCAGTCTTGGGTTGCCGAGGGACGCTATGTGGCGGCTGAGATCTGGCTGCGTGAGGCGGTATCGCTGAGGCGCAACGATCCTGCTCTCTGGGAGATTCTGGCACGTTTCTATTTGAACCACAACATTCTCTCGAACAACCGCGCGATGGAGGCTGCCGAACATCTGTTGGAGCTAGCTCCAGAACGTGCTGAGGCCCACGATCTACGGGGATGGGCTGCGTTTCAGACGGGCGAATATCAGGCCGCGGAGAGGTATCTCCTGCGCGCTATCGAGCTGGATGCCACGCTGGCCTCAGCACATTATCATCTTGGCTTGTTGCGGAGCGCCCAGGGAGTCACGCACGAAGCAGAGGGGGCCTTTCAGCGCGCGGTTGATCTGGATACGACAGGAACCCTCGTCCCGCTTGTTGAGCGGGCGAGATAACTCTCTGTGGCAGGGAAAGGGCTCTTGCTCCCTCTTGTCCTGGTACGCGATTCGTGCTAAAATGGCCCAAGGCTGAGTGAGTCAACGGTTCTGTAGACGAGCTCCTGGTGGGACCTGACGGGTCTGCGGCTGTTGTGTGGGTTGGCACCATACGACTATGGGGCTATTACTCGTCGGCCTTGTCGGGTCTTTCGATACTTGGTGAATGGACCACTAGCGGTATGGAGAGGTGTCTGTGGCCCCAGCGGTCTTAGTGATTGAAGATGATCCTCGCTCCGTCAAGCTGATGGAGCTGGTGTTGAGCTCTCAGGGATACCAGGCTGTTGTTGCCAGGAACGGGGAGGAGGGACTGGCGGCGGCCAAAAGTCGTCCGTTCGACGTCATCCTGCTTGATCTGATGCTGCCGGAGGTGGATGGGTTTGAGGTCCTGCGTCGGCTCCAGGCTGATCCTGAATTGGCCGACATCCCAGTGGTCATCACCTCAGCAAGAGCACGTCCCACGACCAAGGACGAAGCGGCTGAGCTTGGTGCAGACTTCTATCTGACGAAGCCCTACCGGAAGGCCGAACTGCTGGCCGTGATCGCCTCGGTGGTGGGCGAGAGTGCTGAGCCTGAGGTGCCCTAGATTCTGTGGGTGTGAGCGCTCAGGATGTGGGGATGGTTGCTCAGTGGACCATCCTCTATGTCAGGGCTCCATGAGGGCGGTCCCACGTAGTGACGCCAAGTTATCGTGTCCGTGCTGCCTCATGTAGTCCTTCAGTTCGTCGCAGACCTTCTGGAAGACATCCATCCCTCTGTACCGTATGGCTGACCCGATGCTGACGGCGGTGGCGCCCACTAGGAACATCTCCACGGCGTCCCGCCCGCTGGTCACCCCCCCGGTTGCCACCACCGGTACGTCCACTGTCCTGCAGATATCACGCACGCAGCGTACGGCGACGGGACGGATCGCCGGCCCGCTCAATCCTCCCGTGCCGTGAGCCAGCACCGGCCTCCGGGTCTCGACGTCGAGAATCAGGCCCGGCCCGACGCTGTTGATGGCCGTGATGCCATCAGCCCCTGCTTCTACCACGGCCTGCGCTATCTCTTTGATGTCCGTCACGTTGGGCGATAGCTTGACCAGCACCGGCACGTCCGTGTACCGCTTCACCCGCCGCGTGACCTGGGCCGAGACGTAGGGATCCGCGGCGAACATCTGTTGGTAGCGGTCGTCCAGGTTCGGACAGGAGACGTTGACCTCGAGGATGTCGGGTTCGGCCTCGGAGATGAAGCGCGTGATGGTGCCAAAGTCGTAGATGGTGTCGGCGAAGATGCTGGCGATGACGGGTACACCCAGCGGGGCCAGGTGCGCCTTCGCTGCCTTAATTTCCTCTACCATGACCTCGACGCCGGGGTTGGAGAGGCCCACGGCGTTGATCAGCCCTGGTCCCCAATCCAGAATCGTCGGATTTGGGTAGCCAGAGCGAGGTTTGAGGCTGCAGGACTTCGTGGTGACGGCGCCTGCGCCTGATCGCGCCACCCGAAACAGAACATCGTTGCTCAACCCCAGGATGCCCGAGGCAAGCACCGTGGGGTTGGGGAGATGGCAGCCACAGATGTTAACCGAGATGTCGATCTCGCCCATCGTCACCTTTCGTGTTCTCGCTACTTCCGGGTAGAGGACGTGGCCTTGGTCTGCTCTAGATAGGTCCTGACATCCGTATGCTGTTCTTCCGTGATGCGCCCACTCGTCCTCAGTGCATTCAAGAGGTCGGTCAGCTTTAGCATCGCATGCAGCCGGTAGCCCTGCTCGGCCAGATCCTCGGCGCCACCCTGCTCTCGGTCGATCAGCACCAGCACATCGTCCACCAGCAAGTTGGCGCCCTGCAGCACCTCGATGGCCTCCAGCTTGCTCCCGCCTCGGGTGATCAGATCGTCCACCAGCAGGGCCTTCTCACCTACCTTGTAGGCTCCTTCAATCGCCCGGCGCGTGCCGTGCTTCTTGACCTCCCGGCGGGGGTAGATCATGGGACGTTCGAGCTCCAGCGCCATCGCTACGCCGATGGGGAGCGCTGCATACGGGATGGCAGCGATGCGGTCGAAGCTGAGACCCCTCGCTGCCTGCGCCAGGGTGCGTGTTACCTGGCGGAGCAGCCCTGGATGGCTGACCAGCAATCGGAGGTCGATGTAGATTGGCGATGTGATGCCAGATTTCAGCCTAAAGCTGCCGAACCGCACACAACCGTGATCGTAGAGCGCATTGGCCAGTCGTTCGATCTCGTCTCTCATCCGGCGGCCTCCCGCTTTCGGTTGATACGCTCTCTTGTCTCTAGGGCTGCCTTTCGGGCCGCCTCGCCGAAGTCAGAGCCTGAGGAGGCGTAGATGATGCCCCGCGAGGAGTTGATCACCGGGCCAAGGCCGTCAGCTGTGGGACCGTGGATGACCGCCTGATCCAGATTCCCGCCCTGGGCGCCGATGCCCGGGATCAGGAATAGAAGGTCCAAGGCTGCCTCCCGTACGATGCCCAGCTCCTGCGGGTATGTAGCGCCAACCACCAGACCGCAGGTCCCGGGGAGATCGTGGTCCCATTGCGTTGCCATCTGAGCGACCCGTTGGTAGAGCGACTGTCCCTCTATGTCTAGATCCTGAAGGTCCGGGGCGGATGGGTTGGAGGTGCGCGCCAACAGGAAGGCGCCGTGCTCTTCCTGGCTCAGGAACGGGCGGAGTGTGTCCAAGCCGAGATAGGGGTTGACCGTGACCGCATCTACGCCCAGTGTCTCAAAGGCGGCCTCCGCGTACGCCTCCGCGGTGTGCCCTACGTCGTTGAACTTCCCATCGAGGATAACGGGTAGGTTGTCGGGTATCTCGTCGATGAGCTGTTGAAGCGCCTCCACGCCGGCAGCACCCTCGGCGAGCCAGAAGCCGAGGTTAGGCTTGTAGGCGGAGACGACGTCGCTAGTGCTCTCCACGATCGCGCGGCCAAACGCCAGCAGCGGGGAAGGCGACGACCGTGTGACCGCGGGTAGGCGAGCCGCGACGGGATCGAGCCCGACGCAGAGCCACGAATAATTGGTCTGCTGCGCTGTTCGCAGCTTCTCTCTGAATGTCATATTGATGCTCTAGCCCTCCTGTGTTGAGAAAGCTCCGTATCGTGTGCTGGGCGCCTATTGTACAATGAGCGCACGAAATCTGCCACTCGTTCTGCGGGAGGGCTACAACATCAACGACCGCGTCCAAGCCGGACGCGGTCGTGGGGGACGGACGATAGGTGGTGAGGTGTCGATCAAGGTTTGGAGTAGAATCCGATTCCTGTCGTGCCCGGCCCGGCGTGCGTGCCGATCACGGGGCTCACCGGAGCGCGATAGACCGTGGAAACGTGGAATCGCTCTTTCACCTGCTCCGCCACGACGTCACCCTCTTGCCGGCTGTCTGCGTCAATGATCGCTACCTCCGCCATCCCCTTGCCATTGAGACGCTCTTCCGCCCTGTCCAGCATCTCCGCCAGTGCGCGCTGTTTGGTGCGGATCTGACACATGGGCTCCACGCATCCGTCATTCAAGTGGAGGAGTGGTTTGATGCTGAGTATGGTTCCCAAGAAGCGCTTGGCGCCGCCGATGCGGCCGCCTTTGTGCAGATATTCCAGGGTGTCGACGGTGAACAGAACAGTCAGCCGCCGACGCACGTCGTTGGCTACGGCCACGACCTCGTCCACGGATCCTCCGGCTGCCGCTTCTCTGGCTGCGGCCAGGACGACAAATCCCAGGCCCATCGACGTGGAGAATGAGTCGATGATGGTGATGCTGAGCTCGGGAATCTCCGCAGCAGCCGCCTCCGCTGAGGCGACAGTTCCGCTTATCTTGCTGGAGATGAAGGCGCCCACGATCGTGTCCGTCTGCCTCTCCTTCGCCACGCGCCGGTAGAAGTCAACGAACTCACCGACCGAGGGCTGGGAGGTGCTGGGGATGGTGTCGCGCTTTTGCAAGCGGTGATAGAAGGATTCGGGGGTGATGTCTACCCCATCGCGATACCGCTCATCTTCCCAGATGAGCCACAGGGGGATGGTTGGGATCTCAAGGCCCCTGAGCGCTTCGTCCGGGATACAGGCCGTGCTATCAGTGACGACTGCTACAGTCTTATCCGTCATATGTGCCTCCTGGCTTCATATCGAAGATGCCAGTAGGTAAAACACGCAACCCGAGAAAGCGTTGCGCTGATCGTGGTTGCCCATCGCATAAACGCTAGACGGTCTTGACGACAGCGCCGCAATAGGTGCACTCGGCTGTCTGGTCGTCGTGCCAGATCACGTCATCGGGGATGAGGGAGGCCCCGCAACCGCTACAGCGATCCGGCAGGGTGCCGCGGGGGCTTGAGGGCTGTGAGGGATGGGGCTTCTGCCAGTCACCGGGCGAAAGTCCAGCCTCATCGCGCAAGCGATTGGCGTACGCCGTCAGCTCGTCAGCCTCGGTCTGGAATCCTCTTTCTTTGAGCTTGTCCACGGCCCCAGATGCGAGGCGAGCCGCCCGCTGCGGCTGACCCTGGCGCACCAGGATCCGGATGGCAAGACGGATCTGATCCAGTGCTGAATCTGGCCGATCCTGGGCAAGATACGCTTGAGAGGCGCGAGCAGCGAGGTTGGCTGCTCGGATCGGCATGCCGCGTCGTCTGGCGCCTTCGGACAGGCGGACAAAGAGTTGCGCTGCTTCCGCAAACTCGCCTTTGTCCATCATAGCGTTGGCCCGACGCAGTGGCAGGATAGCCCTCCGTCTTGGAGGGCGTCGGAGAGGAGGTCTACGTGCCATAGTCTCTTTTTTCTTGAGTCAGTCTGGTGTCCGACTCTAGCGTGACCTTTGACCGCACGTTAACAATCGTATAATTAGAGTTTGCATTTGA
>CAZNRX010000029.1:0-47717 GCA_964575455.1 uncultured Anaerolineales bacterium
ATGCCTGGGATGAAGCTGTCTTGAATTGTTAAAGTGCGACTTTTACCTTAATGCGGAAAAAGGCCCCAGGGAAGGCAACCCTGGGGCCTCTATCGGTGAGAGGGAGGCTACGCTAGCGCCTCGACCGCCTCTCGCTCTCGCCCGTTATCGCCAATCACGGGCGATTCGATCTCAAGCTTGGACGCGAAAGCAAGCTGGAGCACCTCGTCAACGTGCTCGACCAGCTCGAAACCAAGCTCGTCACGAATCTCCTCCGGCACGTCGTCCAGATCGGCATCGTTGGCTTTGGGCAGGATCACGGTCTTCAAGCCCCGGCGATGAGCCGCCAGGACCTTCTGCTTGATGCCGCCGACGGGCAGCACACGCCCCTGCAGTGTCACCTCGCCCGTCATGCCGATCTCCTCGCGGACAGGGCGACCGGTAAGCACCGAGACCAGAGCAGTCACCAACGTCACGCCCGCCGACGGGCCGTCCTTCGGGATCGCCCCGGCTGGCACATGGAGGTGCACCGTCTTGTCCTCCAACGCGTCCCCCTCAAGCCCAAGCCGATCCAGCTCACCCTGCACGAAGCTGAGGGCGATGCGAGCCGACTCCTTCATCACGTCGCCAAGCTGTCCCGTCAGGAGGAGCTTGTCCTTGCCCTCCATCGAGCGTGCCTCCACGAAGAGCACTCGGCCGCCGGTCGGTGTCCAGGCGAGGCCGGTAGCCACCCCCGGAAGCTCCGTGCGCAGCTGAGCCTCCTCACGATAGCGCGGCTTGCCCAGGAACTCTCGCACCTTCTCTCCATCCACCATCTCGGCGCAGGCAGGCTCGTCGGCCGGGCACTTGGCGACGTTCATTGCCACCTTGCGCAAAGCTCGACCGATCTCGCGTTCGAGGTTGCGCACGCCAGCTTCGCGCGTGTAGTCACGAATAATCGTCCGTAGCCCATCCTCGGTGAACGCGACCTCGTTCGGCTCCAGGCCATTGACCTTGATCTGACGGGGAACCAGGTATCCCTCGGCGATCTGGACCTTGTCGTACTCAGTGTAGCCGTCGATCTCAATGACCTCCATGCGATCCTGCAGCGCTGGCGGGATCGTGCTCAATGTGTTCGCCGTGGTGATGAAGAACACGTCACTAAGATCGAAGTCGAGATCCAGATAGTGGTCTCGGAAGGCGTGGTTCTGCTGTGGATCGAGCACCTCCAGCAGGGCGCTGGCGGGATCGCCGCGCCAGCTCGAGCTCACCTTATCCACTTCATCGAGCATGAAGACTGGGTTGCGCGTTTCAACGCGCTTCAGAGCCTGGATGATCCGACCGGGCATGGCACCGATGTAGGTGCGGCGGTGCCCACGGATCTCGGCCTCGTCGCGCAGCCCGCCCAGGCTCATTCGCGTGAACTTGCGGCCCAAGGCCCGGGAGATCGAACGTCCCAGGCTGGTCTTGCCCACACCTGGAGGACCGACAAAGCAGAGAATTGTTGAGGCGTACTCCTCGGGTCTCTCCACGTCTCGTTCTCGATGCAGCTTCCGCACAGCGAGGAACTCGAGGATGCGCTCTTTGACCTTCTCCAGACCGTAGTGATCCTCTTCCAACACCTCGTCTGCGTGACCCAGGTCGAGGTTATCCTCCGAGACCGTGTTCCACGGCAGATCCAGCAGCCAGTCGAGGTAGGTCTTGATCACGCCTACCTCAGCCGACTGAGGGTGTAGCTGCGCCAAGCGGTCAAGCTCGCGTTCGGCCTCTTTGGTTGCCTCCTCAGGGAGGTCGGCCTCTTCGAGTTTCTGGCGGTAGATCTCTGCTTCTGATCCCTCTTCGCCCTCACCCAGCTCCTTGCGGATAGCCTTGAGCTGCTGACGCAGGTAATACTCGCGCTGCGTCTTCTCCATCTCAGACTGAGCTTCCTCACGGATCTCCTCGCTGACCTCCAGCACCTCCAGTTCGCGCTGCATGATACGCAGCAGCGTGCGCATCTGCGCCGCCAGGGTCTTTCCAGAGAGAACTTCCTGTGCCTGCCCCACGTCCAACTGGAGGTTGGATGCAAGTGCGTAGAGGAGAATGTCAGCTTCTGCGACCTGGTCGAGCATGTGGATGGCCTCTTCTGGAACCTGAGGGAAGTAGGAGACCATTCGTCGCGCCAGATCAAGGAGCTCGCGCCGCAGCGCCTCGACCTCCGTTTCGTTCTCCATTACCTCACGATAAGGCTCGACACGAGCCTTAAGGTAGGGCTCTTCGGCCACCCATTCGGTGATTCCCACGCGTGTCAAGCCGCGCGCGATGATCTGATACTCGGCGGTCTCGTCGTCTTCAAGAGGGACCACTCGCTCAATACGAGCCAGTGTGCCCGTCTGATAGACGCCATCAGGGCCGGGCTCCTCCACCGCCGGTTCAGTCATCGCCGTCAGGACAATCAGGCGTTCGCCGTCAAGTGTATCTTCCAATAGTCGAACAGAACGAGGGATACCGATCGCCAGCGGGAGCATAGTATGGGGAAAAGCCACCACGTTGCGCAGAGGCAGTACAGGCATATCGTGCCTCAGCTCGCTGACCAGCATCCGCTCGTCGTCTTGTTTCTGAATCAATGACTGTAACATATAGCTACCTCAAGTGTCAGACAAGAAGCGTCGCTTCTTCGCATAGCGCTTCATGCGTGCGTGATCATATTATGGTGGCTGGGCATAGGAAAGATGTTAGCGTAGCATAGGAACCGCATTAGAACCCAATTGGCGGACCGCCCTTCACAGCAAGACTGGTCTAGCAGGACATGAAGTCAGAAGTGGGAAAGCCCTTATGGCTGCGGTCAGCATAGAGCTTTCCCACATCTCACGACCTGGTAGCCACTCCGCGCCCGGCGCAGATCATGGCCGGGTGAGGTGGTTCCTGGGTATCTCAATGAAGGTGCTACGAGGCTCCAGCTGCTTGTCGCTGCGGCTCCATCAGCTGACGCAGCCGCTCGATGTACGCCTTTGAGCGAGACTGCTGCAGCCATTCGCGGACGTGTTTGTGGCCGTAGAGACGTAGCATGGGCACCGCCAAGATGTCTTGCAGCTGCCTCCACGATTCCTGCGATAGTGCATTCCGCAGCGTACCGAGCAGATCTGGCCAGCGCGACGGCAGGAACGAGAGCGCCGCCACACGTGGCAGCTGAAGCCGCAGCCCGCGCTCGCGCCACAGGAGGCTGATCAGAAAGGGCAAGTTGCGCGTCACATTGGATAGGAACAGGCTCAGCACGTGTCCCACAGAGTAGAAGCGAGCCATAGCTCGGCACGTGCCCATCTGCAGGTCGTAGGCACTCATGAGCCTCGGCTGGACAACGCAGTGATGCCCGTCGTACATGCTCAGATCGTCGGTCAGGAGGCGGTCCTCCTCCACCATCCGCTCGTAGAAGGGAGTTCCGGGACAGGGTGTCAGCATCAGGAACTGAACCGTATCGATCTCATTCTCCAGCGCGAAGTCAACCGTCTGGTCAAAGATGTCTTTGTCGTCCGTGTCCGCCCCGAGGACGAACATGCCGTGCACGTGAATGCCGTGATCGTGGAAAGCCTGTACGCTCTCGCAAACGTCGCGCACATCCTGGTGCTTGTTATAAGCATCGAGCGTCGCCTGGCTGACAGACTCGAAGCCACAGTACACCATGGTGCATCCGGAGTCGCGCATCAGCTGGAGCAACTCGTGATCGAGTTCGTGGGTCCGTTTGTCCTTGTAGACGGCCGCGGCCCGCATCTGTGCGGACCATGGGGGCGTCAGATCTCGCTCGATCATCCCTTGCAACAAGGCTTTGGTTCGCCGCTTGTCCACCACGAAGTTGTCGTCGTAGAAGAAGACGGGCCCCCGATCTCGGTAGGTCTCCAACTCGTCCAATACGTTCTCGATGGCACGCGCACGCACGCGGCGACCGAACATATGAATCACCGAGCAGAAGTCACAGTTGAAGGGACAGCCCCACTGGGTCATCACGGGTATGTTGGTCATTCGCTCGTGCCCCACGATCAGATTCAGCGCAGGGGCAGGGAGCGTCTCGAATCTGTCCGGCGGACAGGGTGGTCGGTCGAGGTTGTGAATCGGCTGGCCCGTCGCGTCGCGGTAGGAGAGCCCTGCAATGCCAGCCACATCCCCATCTGCCTCCAGGGCTTCCGCCAGCGCTAGCATGGTCTCTTGTCCCTCCCGTCGCACAACGAAGTCACAGTGCTCCAACCCCTCGTCGGGCAGGAAGGTCACATGGGGACCTCCAATGACGGTCGGAATGCCCAGGTCGTGCACGCGTTGCGCCATCCTGTACGCCACAGGCGTCGTCGCCGTGGTGCTGGAGAATCCAACCAGGTCCGCTTCCGCGATATCATCCCAGTCGACGGGAGCCAGTGTCTCGACGTAGATGCGCACGTCGTGACCCTGATCGACCAGCACACGTCCTATTAACGGCAATCCCAGGCGCGGTAGGAGCGCCCGGTCGAAAACGTTCAACCCAGGAGCTTTGGGCTCGATCAATCGAATCTTCATCGTATCCTCCTCTAGATCTGTTCAGTAGAACGACGGAGCTTGATCCCTCAATCAACAGGCGCTGCACGGGGAGCAAGTCCTAATGAGGCTCAGACAGCATCTGGGGCGCTGCCGCACTACGAGCGGGCGGCACTGGCTCTCCGAGCTTGTCGCTGCGAGCCGCATTACGAGCTGGCTGGTAGGAAGACGTTCAAGGGCAATGTGGTAAGCTCAGGTCGCACCGCCCTGGACGGTGTCCAAGGCGTGCGAGGGGATCTTGAGACGCTTCCTAGGCTAGGAGATCAGACACGATCGTGCTCTGAATGGAGGAAGATGGAGAGAGGAGGGACAAAGGGTTAATAGGACGTCAAATGAGAGCAAGTGCTTCACAGCCATGGACGAGGCATGCGAATAGGGCTCATTGTCCGTCTTGGACAGCCAATGCAGCACCAGCCCCAGGCACATCTCAAGCATAGCCTGGGCCGCGCTCTCCTCGTCCGAGAGCTGTCCATCCGCCATTCCGTTGGGGCAGATCCTGTTCAGCAGGGGCTCCAGCGACAGATCAAGATGGGGCGCTGCTTTCCGGAGCCTGCGCAGCCGCTGCTGTCCATCCAGGATCAATGCGCGCGCCAGGGCCTCTGGCTGGGCGGCGCTCCCATTTAGGAGCTGCGACAGCCCGATGAGCATATGCAGCAGGAATATGGGCTGCACGCGAGGCAGCGTCTTCAGCGGGACCTTCTGTCCCAAAGCACGCAGTGCGGCCTTTTTCTCCCCCAACGATAACATTGTGGGGGCATTATAAGAGCTGACAGCGGGAAGTCAAGCGAGCAAACCACCAGATCAGAGATGGAGCACGGCTCAGCCTCCTTGTGGGGAAGCAAGTGAGGATCCAACAGCGAGTCGACGGGCGATTTCGCCAGGGCACCGAGTCGATGCGGTCACCCTTGATGTCGCGGTTTCTTGTTTGCGGCCCGACACCGTGATATAATGCGCGTTACTGGAAGCTAAGTATTGTACGCGACAAGGAGGTTATGATGGAGATTGCCACGAGAGCGTTCAAGCGTTGCGCCGTGATCGAGGTATCGGGCCGCATTGACAGCGCTACCGCGCCAGAGCTGGCGGAGGTGCTCGGCGAGCTCGCCGATGAGGGCCAGTGTAGTCTGGTAGTCGACATGAGGGATGTCGATTTCATCTCAAGCGCGGGATTGCGGGTCCTGATCGACATACAGAAGAGATGTCAACGCCGGAGCCGGGGAAGGCTGGTGCTGGCTGAGGTACCAACGCCCATCTATGAGGCCTTTGATCTGGCTGGCTTCGTACCTCTCTTCGACTTCTACGACGAGCAAGTCGAAGCGGTTGGCAGCTTCTAAGGATGACCGCTTTCTCGACATCAGAAAGTGAAGCGTGAATCGGCCCGCTCCCAGGCGTCAGACGATTCACGTCATCTGCTTCTATGCCTGTGTGTAGGGAAAAGACGCGCATCTTCCCCGCTCGATATGAGAACCTAGCCGCGATCGATCAGTTCGTCGCTGAGGCGGCTGAGCGTGCGGGTTTCGATAGCTGCACCGTCTACCAGGTGCAGCTGGCGGTGGACGAGGCATGCTCCAACATCATCAAGCACGCCTACGGTGGCGAAGGTCGCGGCTTAATCGAGTGCAGCCGACGCGTTCAGGACGGGGACCTCACGGTCGTGCTCCGCGACAACGGTCAGCCCTTCGATCCCGAGTCCGTGCCGGAGCCCGACATTGAGGCCAATCTGGAGGAGCGGACGGCGGGTGGTCTGGGTCTCTACTTCATACACCAGATCATGGATGAGGTCACCTTCACCTTCGACTCGGAGGCTGGCAACGTGCTGACGCTGGTAAAGCGAGAAGGCGATAAGGCGTCAGGGCCATCCTGACGTATGTGCCTACCCATGCGAAGTTCTACCTCTGGCCCCCCCAGGTGGCGTCGTCTCCTCGATCTGGGCAGGGAGCTTGTGACGCAGCCTGACATCGCCCGGCAGCGAGAGCTCATCCTGGAAGCGGCGGCGGACCTTGTGGATGGGGAAGCTACGCTGTGGCTCAACAGGTCGGCTCTCCCAGAGGCCAGGACCCCGGGTCGAGGCAGTCACCTGATCGATCTTTCGCAACTCCCGTCGGCGATCATGCGTCGCGCCGTCGAGCGCCAGGAGCCTGTCCTTGAGGGGGCCTCTGTCGCGTTGCCTCTTAGAGGCCCGGGTGACGTTCTGGGAGTCCTCGAGGTAAGGCGAGCCAAGGCAGCGCCTTTCAGTGATGACGAGGGCCGCGCTGATCTTGCGCTTCTGGAGGGGTTGGCGACGCAGGCCGCGGCCGCGTTGCAGGCCGGTCGCCAGATCGCCGTTGAGCGCTGGCGGCTGGAGCAGCTCTCGCTGGTGCGCACGGTCAGCGCCGAGGTCGCGAACGTCCTGGACCTTGACGAACTGGCGCATCGCGTCGTGAATCTCGTCCTTCGCACCTTCGGGTATTACTATGTGGCGCTCTTCATCCTGGAACCGGATCGAGAGACCCTGCTCTGCCGCGCGAGCGCCGGTCCTGCCCAATCTGGCGCTGAGGAGGAGACGAGCACCTCCTTTGCCCCGTCCGTGCCGCTTGGTCGGGGCATCGTCGGTCACGTGGCCCAGACGGGCGAGGAGATCCTGGCAGGGGACGTAAGTCGCGACCCTCACTATCGCTATGTGGACGTGCTCCCAGAGACCAAGTCGGAGGCCGCCCTGCCGCTCAAGATTGAGGAGCGGGTCGTCGGTGTGCTTGATGTGCAGAGCGATCAGGCAGAGCGCTTCGACGAGACCGATGTTCTCGTGCTGCGTGCCCTGGCGGATCAGACTGCCATCGCTGTGGAGGACGCCCAGCTTTACAGTGATCTGCGCCTCCGCGCCGACCAACTCTCCGCCGTCACTGAGGTTAGTCGCGTGGTCGCCTCTATTCTCGATCTTGAGGAGCTCCTCAACCGAGTGGTAGCGCTGATTCACGAGCGGTTCGGCTATCCCTTCGTCCATCTCTTCACGATGGATGCATCCCGTCAAAGGATTGTCTATCGCGCGGGCTGGCCCCCTTCCAGGGCGGGGGCGCTCGAAGACAGTAAGCTCAGGTGCGAGCTGGAGGGCCCGGAGGGCGGCCCTCAGGGTATAGCAGGCTGGGCTGCTTGCCACGGTGAGACCGTGCTCTCCAACGACGTGCGGCACGACCCTCGCTATCGGCGCGTGGGCCCGCTTGCGATCGATGCCCGTGCGCAGCTGGCCGTGCCGCTCGTGTTCGGCAGCGAGGTGCTGGGTGTGCTCGACGTTCAGAGCGACCGGCGGGGCGCTTTTGGTGCTGATGACCGTTTCTTGTTCGAAGCCTTGGCCGATAGCGTAGCCATCGCGCTTCGCAACGCCAATCTCTACCGTTCAGAGCGATGGAGATGGCGAGTTGCCGAGGGCATGCGGGATGTAGCTGGCCTTCTCTCGGCCGGCATTGAGCTTGATGAGGTGCTTGACGCCATCCTGAATCGCCTGGGGGCTCTGCTGCCGTGCGATGCGTCCGCTATCTGGCTCCTGCAGGACGAGACGCTCTGTCTCTCCGCGGTTCGCGGCGCCGACAAGAATGTGTGTGTCAGCCACTCGCTGTCTGAGGCCAACACCTGGCTGCAACAGGCTCTTGTCGCAGCCCAGCCCACCGTTCGCGAACCCTCGGAACGGCCGGAGCCGTTGGGGGCCACGCTCGGCTTCGGTACCGATTACTCCGCGATCGCCGCTCCACTGCGCGCGGGGGATCGACGGCTTGGCTTGCTGACGTTGATCCACCATACCCCTGATCGCTATGGCCCCGAATCGCGGGCCATGACGGCTGCCTTCGCCAGCTACGCCGCTGTCGCGATTGAGAACACCCGTCTCTACCAGCGGGCACAGGAGCAGGCCTATATCTCGACCGTGCTGCTTCAAGTTGCCGAAGCGACCCAATCAACGACCACGCTGGATGAGGTGCTTGGTACTGTGGTGCGTCTGATGCCCATGCTGGTCGGTGTCGAGCGCTGCGCCTTCTTCCTCTGGGACGAGTCTGAGCAGGCCTTCGTCTCGGTGGGCGCCTGCGGTCTGGATGATGAACAAGAGCGTGCCTTTGAGCGATTGCGCATCAGGCCGAACGACGTGCCAGCCTTCAATCGGCTCCATCTGACGCGGGAGCCCGTTGCTGTCAACAGCACCTCAGCGTCCTTTGACGCAGCTCCCGCGCCTGTACAGGCCTTCGAGTCGCCCCTGCTGCTGCCTTTGCTCGCCCACGGCGAGGTGCTGGGGGCTATGCTGGTGGATTATGCCTATGACCAGGAGCAGGATAGGCCGGGGCCGGAGGATGGTGCCTACCCTCACGAGCGCATGGCCATCATGCGCGGCATCGCCTACCAGGCGGCCATGGCTGCGGAGAACGCGCGTCTGCTGGAGGCACGGCAGGAGGAAGCCTATGTCTCTGCTGCGCTCCTTCAGGTTGCCCAAGCCGTGGTCAGTCTGACGGAGCTGGATGAGATCCTTGACTCTATTGTGCGCATTACACCCATGCTCGTCGGTGTGGAACGCTGCGTCATCTTTCTCTGGAGTGAAGATGGGGGTGGACAGTATCCCAGGGATGAGCAGTATCCCGAGGGGGTCTTTCGGCCAGCGCGGGGATACGGCCTCTCAGTACCAGAACGCGCCTTCGCCCCCCACGAGTTCCCGCTCCTCGATGCCGTTCGGGAGCAGAACCAACTGATCACCCTGGAGGGCCCCGATCGGATCAGAGATCACGTTCCCCCTCAACTGACCGGGGAACTGGGCTTGGCCCTGGAGGGTGCGGAGCCGTCATCTAATGTAACAGAGGCTGTGGTGGCCGTGCCCCTGGCGGTCAAGGGCAATGTCCTGGGGGTTCTGCTCGTCGGTGAGGGCGGTCGACACAGTGGCTTCGACGAACGGAGGCTGGAGATCATCACGGGCATCGCCCAGCAGGCCGCTCTTGCCGTCCAGAACGATCGTCTTCAGCAGGAGATGGCCGAACGCGAGCGACTGGAGCGCGAGCTTCAGCTGGCCCGGGAGATCCAGCAGACCTTCATGCCGGAGAAGCTCCCGGACCTTCCTGGCTGGGAGCTGGCCGTCACCTGGCGAGCCGCCCGTCAGGTCGCGGGGGACTTCTACGACGTCTTCGAGCTGCCTGGGCGACGGCTGGGTCTGGTCATCGCTGATGTGGCGGACAAAGGTATGCCTGCCGCGCTCTTCATGGCGCTCACTAGAACCCTGATGCGCGCGGCAGCCGCCGAGGAACGGTCCCCGGCCGATGCTCTGAGGCGCGTCAACGATCTGCTGGTACCTGATGCCCGGCATGGCATGTTCGTCACCGGGCTCTATGCCATCCTATCGCTGGAGTCAGGGAGGTTGGTCTACGCCAACGCCGGACACCATCCCCCCTTGGTCTTGCGATCTGGAGCCGAGCGGGGGGATAGACA
The DNA here is from genome assembly GCA_964575455.1 of uncultured Anaerolineales bacterium. Taxonomy (GTDB): domain Bacteria; phylum Chloroflexota; class Anaerolineae; order B4-G1; family B4-G1; genus SKLM01. The sequence goes on from CAZNRX010000029.1 coordinate 9,925, forward strand.
GCATCATGGGGATAGCGAGCACCCCTTGGAGCAGCTGGAGCGGGGGGAGATGGCACTCGGTGTACTGGAAGGGATACAGTTCCAGGAGCATGAGACCAGGCTGGAAGGTGGGGATTGCGTGACGCTCTACACCGACGGCGTCACAGAGGCGCTCTCTCCCGACAGCGTCTTCTTCGGCGAGGATCGGCTCCGCGGGGTCATCCGCTGCGCTTGTGACCACGACTCGGCTCAAGTGGCGCTGAACCGCATCCTTGATGCCATCGCAGGCTTCGTTGGCGACAACCCGCCCTCCGACGATCTCACCCTTATGGTTCTGCGCCGGAAGGCTTGAACGGATCGCCCTACTCGACGAAGATCTCTACCCGCTCCTTGTCCTCGGTGTCCTCCACGTCGACGATCTTGCCCTCGGTGCCGGCTTGAAGGGCTTGCATCACCTCTTCCAGATCGATCTCCTCAGGCGCGAACCGTGCGCCCATGTGCATGCCGACGTTGATCAGGTTCCAAGGCAGATTGATGTTCACCTTGTTGCGTCCTGTCTCCAGATCGGAGACGCGGACGCGGAGTCGACGGGGTTGCTGGGTCCGGTTAGCGGCCGTCGGCCCGGGGTGAGGCCGCGTTTGCTCCTTCAAGGCCTCGAGAAGCTTTGCCCCCTCCTCGGCGCTTATCTGACCGCTCTGTACCATCTTCAGGATTTCCATTCTCTCTTCAGCTGTAGCCATAATGACTCACCTCCTCGGTGAATTTTAGCATGTCCTCCGTTGTTGACAATTCGCGGCTGGTGTCGTTGCCGCTGCTAGTTCCCAATGGTATAATCCACTCTATGGTTAGGCGTTGGCTTCTCCTTCTGTCACTCTTGCTGACTTTAGTGGCATGCGCTCCTCCGAGTGACGCTCCCAGCGTCACCCTGGTTGCGGATGGCAAGACGCGCCAGATCACGACTGAAGCGCTCACCGTGCGCGATCTACTGAAGGAGGCTGACCTCACGCTCGATGCTGACGATCGCGTGACGCCAGCGGAGCCGACGCTCATCGAGGACGCTATGACCGTGCGTGTCATTCGCGTCGAGACGCGAGTCGAGACGGAAGAGCGGGAGATTCCCTACGATCGCCGAACGGTGCACGAGGCGTCAATCCCCGCCGGCGAGACCCAGCTGCTGGAGCCCGGCGTCAGCGGTATTGAGGAGCTGACCTACCGCATCACGCTTGAGGATGGTGTCGAGGTCGATCGCCGTCTGGTGCGGCAGACCACGCTCCGCGAGCCGCGCACTGAGGTGGTTATGGTCGGAGCTCAATCGGAGCAGAAACCCGTGACCATCGCCGGTACAATAGCCTACATCGCCAACCATAACGCCTGGCTCATGCAGAGGACAAGCCTCAACCAGCGCAGGCTCACGTATGAGGGGGACCTCGACGGCCGGGTCTTCAGTCTCTCAACGGGGGGTACGCACCTGCTGTTCACACGCATGCCAGCGGATCGACGGGAGATATCGCCTGGTCATCCAGGCACCGGAGAGGCCGGGACCCTCAATACCCTATGGGTTCTCGAGACGTCCACGGCCAACGTCAGCCCCGTTCGGCTCGAGGTAGAAGGCGTTCTCTGGGCAGCCTGGGAGCCAAACTGCCAGGCGTCACAGATTGGCAGCGGATGCCGCATCGCCTACACTACCGGCAAGGTGGTCGAGGGTAATCCTGGGTGGCGGGCCGAAAATGACCTCTGGGTAGCCCGACTCCGTCCAGACACAGGGGAGCTCTTCGCCAAGCAGCAGCTCTTGGAACCTGTTCAGGGGGGAGGCTACAGTTGGTGGGGGACGACGTATACCTGGTCTCCTGACGGGCAAAGCCTGGCCTACGCCCGTGCCGATGAGGTGGGCGTCTTCCGCCTCCAGGAGGGGGAACAGGAGGCCCTGTACCGGTTCCCCCCATATCGCACGTACGCTCCTTGGGTATGGACGCCCAGCATCGAGTGGTCCCCCGAGAGTGCGTACGTCATCACCACCTTGCACGGGCCGGCGCCAACGGGTCAGGCGCCGGAGGATAGCCCCGTCTTTGACGTCTGGGCCCTCAGCGCTGACGGGACGATCACCGCGGAACTGGCCAGCGAGGCCGGTATGTGGTCCGCGCCGACCTTCGGGCCGGAGACCGACACGATTGCCTTTGGTCGCGCTCGTAGCCCCTACGCCAGCCAGACCAGCAGCTACGAGCTTCACCTGATGGACCGCGACGGTTCGGATCATCGTCTCATCTTCCCCGCGGATGAGGAGATCGGGCTTGAGTATCCTGAGGCTGTCTGGAGCCCAAAGGGCGATCAGATCATCGTCGTCTATCAGGAGAACCTCTTCCTCATCGACGTCCCATCCGCTGAGGCGGGAAGCGAGCCGACTCCTTCCGTGCACCAGCTGACCGTGGCCGGCGGGGTGACGGCCATGGAATGGCAGCCCGGTCGCTGGGAGGAGGACCGGGTCGTCGAGCCCGCGGGGGGCGAGGATGCTGTGGATCCAGGTGATCAGGGGGCGAAGCCGTCCCCGGAGGCGGATAGCGAGGCCCATCCCCAGCCGGACTGAGGGATCCTGGGTTATGCGAACACGGGTCGACGAGCGAAATCGCCTGCACGCGCAACGCATCTCACGCATCTGTCTGGTCGGTCTCGTGGCGATCCTGCTGGCGGGCGGTGCCCTGCTGATCGTCAGAAGGCGCGCTCGCCGTCAGGTCGAGGTCGTCACCTACACACCGCTGGAGGGGGAAGCCGTGTGGCAGGGCGACTGGGAGCTCTCGTCTCGTGGTGCTGATCCCAGTCAAGCGGGCAGCATCGCCGGCACCGACCGCGTCTCCATCCCGTTCACCGGCAATGCCCTCGCTTTGAACGTTCGGCGGGGCAACTATCGAGCTTACTTCTGGGTCCGCATCGACGGTGAGCCAGCGAATCGGCTCCCTCAGACGGAACGCGGCGCCTACCTTGTCCTCAGTTCGCCGGACTACGAGCCGCAGACCTCGACCATCCCTGTCGCCAGTGGCCTCGGTGACGGCATCCACGTGGCGGAGATCGTCGCCGACCGCGGCTGGGATCAATGGCCTCTGATTGGCTGGCGCGTGGAGCGCGGGCCGAACAGGACGGCGTATGATCGGGCGCTGGCAGGTCTGGCGGCGGGTGCGGTCATCTGCCTCATTGCTGTTTTGGCGGCTCTGGCTCTTCGAGCTCCGCTCTTCGAGCTTGTCGCTCCAAGCCGCACTGCGAACGTTCAGGCCGTGGAGGAGAGGAGGGATCTCTGTCTTCAGTCCTTCAGCTCGCTCTGCGGATCTCTGGGTCCGGTTGTCCACTCTCCGGTCTCCCTGCTCGTCGCAGCTGGTCTGTTCTACGTATCACCGTGGCTTCCGCTCACCCTCGTCAGCGGAGCGGTGCTGGCCGGCCTGATCGTGCTGCGGCTTGACGTGGGGCTGGCGCTGGTCGCGCTGAGCGCGCCTTTCTACCTGCACCCTCGACCGCTGTTCGGCAAGTCCTTTTCGATGGCAGAGCTCTTGATCTTGCTATGCTTGATCTCGTGGAGTCTCAGGCAGGTCGCGGCTCGCAGGCCGGGACGACTGAGGGCGTTACCGCGATGGGGGGATCGCCTGGCGCTGAACCGCCAAGCTGACAGTCGAATCCCGCTGCGCGGGCTGAGGGCTCGACGGGTGATGTCGCTTGGGCAGCTGTCGCTGTCCTTTCCAGATCTCGCCGTCGTGTCCCTCGTGCTTGTCGCCTCTGTCTCCACGCTCTTCGCTGCTCATCGACACGTCGCGCTGCGAGAGCTGCGGGTGGTCATTCTGGAACCGGCGCTCTTCTACCTGATGCTGCGCACGGCGAAGCTCGATGAGAGAGCCCTCTGGCGCATCGTCGATGGCTTTGTGATGGGCGCCGCCGCAGTGGCTCTGATCGGGCTGATCCAATTCGCTCTGGACATCAACGTCATCACCGCCGAGCAAGGCTTCCGTCGCCTTCGCTCCGTCTACGGTTCCCCCAACAACGCTGCCCTCTACCTGGGGCGGGCGCTGCCGGTGTTGCTGGCAGTCGCTGCCTTCGCTGAGACGCGCTGGCGCCGACTCGTCTATGGCCTGCTCACCCTGCCCGTGGCGCTCGCCATACTCCTCAGTTTCTCGAGGGCTGCCGTCCTCGTCGGTGTGCCACTCTCGTTCGTGGCGTTGGGCCTGTTGGCGGGCGGGCGCTGGCGTTGGATCGCCCTGGGCCTGGTCGCTGTCGCTGCCCTAAGCGCTGTCCCACTCTTGAGCACGCCACGCTTCGCCGGCCTCCTGGATCCTCACAGTGGGACGCTCTTCTTTCGGCTCCAGCTGTGGCGTGCGTCGTGGAAGATGTTCCTCGATCATCCATGGCTCGGGGTTGGGCCAGACAACTTCCTCTACCAATACCGCGGACGGTATATCCTGCCCTCCGCTTGGCAGGAACCGCATCTCTCTCACGCGCACAACGTGCTGCTGACGTTCGCAACGCGGCTGGGCATTCCCGGCCTGGCGGTGGGGCTCTGGCTCCACGCCGCCTTCTGGCGGCATGGCCTGGCCCTTGGGAGGAGCGGGGGGGTATCCCGGGATTGCCGCGCCCTGGCGCTGGGCCTGATGGGGTCAATGGCCTACACCCTGGCCCACGGCCTGGTCGATGCGTCCTATTTCTTCGTCGATCTGGCCCTCGCTTTCCTTTTGGGACTGGGTCTGGTACAATGCTTGAGGAGGTATCGTACCCATGGACAAGAGCGTTAGTATCAACACCATCATCCTCGTTCTGATCCTGATCACCGTCGTGGCTGGCGGCGTGGCGGTCGTCTGGTCGGTTCGCCAGGTGACGCAGCCCCTGGCGGCAGCTGAACGCACGTTGCAGAGACAGTTCGAGCAGATCGTCAATCCCACCCCCACGGTCATCCCCGACCCGGTGGCCATCGTGCGGGAGGTGCGCAGCCTCAGCCGGTTGGAGACGGCGGTCTATACCGTCGAGAAGATCATCACTGCCGAGTCTCAGCAGGGGCCGCTCGCCTTTCTCCTCGGTGATCGGCTGATTCTCGTCGCGCACGGTCAGGTCATTGCCGGCGTCGATCTAGAGAAGCTTGAGGAGGACGACATCACGGTCGGAGAGGATGGCTCGGTTGAGGTTGTGCTGCCTCAGGCCGAGATTTTCGTGACTGCACTGAGCAACGAACAATCGTACATCTTCGATCGGGATACCGGCGTGATAGGCATGAAGGTAGACCTAGAGACGGAAGCACGCCGGGTTGCTGAGGAGGAGATCCGAAGAGCGGCGCTGGAGGACGGCATCCTGGACATGGCTCAGGAGAACGCCGAGACCTACATTCGTCATCTCATCTTGACGTTGGGATTCAAGGAAGTCCATATCAGTCACTAGCTGCCATGCAAACCAGAATCAACCAAACCACGATCGAGCTGGTCAAAGGAGACATCACCAAGCTCGGAACGGATGCCATCGTCAATGCCGCCAATGAGCACCTCGCCCACGGAGGCGGTGTGGCTGGTGCCATCGCCCGAGCTGGTGGACCGGTGATCCAGAGGGAGAGCAGCCAATGGGTGCGTGAGCATGGACGCGTCCCCACCGGCTCAGCGGCCATCACCGCGGGCGGCGACCTGCGGGCTGACTACGTCATTCACGCTGTGGGCCCGGTTTACAGTGCGATGTCGCCCCAGAAGGCGGCCGACTTGCTCGCTTCGGCGGTCACCTCGGCGCTTTGCATAGCCGACGACCACGGCCTGAAGTCGATCGCTCTGCCCGCCATCAGCACCGGCATCTTCGGTTACCCCGTGGATAAGGCAGCCGAGGTCATGTTGGAGGCAGCTGTAGAGTATGCAAAGAGCGGAACCGGTCTGGCCCGCATTCTCTTCTGCCTTTACGGCCAGTCGGCGTTCGACGTCTTCGCCAGGGAGCTGGAATCCCAGGTGGCATAGAACCCGTTCGTCTGATCCACACAAGCCAGCTATTCCCCTCAGCTTGACGCCAAGAGACAAGGAGCGACAGATGCGCATTCTCATCACCGGTGGAGCCGGCTTCATTGGTTCCCATCTCTGTGATCGCCTGCTGCGAGCAGGACACACCGTCATCGCCATGGACAACTTAATGACGGGCAAGGTGGACAACATCGCCCACCTGGCCGGCAACGAGAGGTTTCACTTTGTAAAGCAGGACGTCACCAACTACATCTTCGTCGAGGGGGACCTTGACGCCGTGCTCCATCTGGCAAGCCTCCCCAGCCCGGTCGACTACTTGAACTATCCCATTCAGACGCTCAAGGTTGGCGCGCTGGGCACCCACAAGACGCTGGGTCTTGCCATGGCAAAGAGCGCTCGCTATCTGTTGGCCTCTACCTCTGAGGTCTACGGCGACCCGCTGGAGCATCCTCAGCGTGAGGACTACTGGGGAAACGTCAATCCCATCGGTCCGCGCGGGGTCTATGACGAGAGCAAGCGCTTCGCCGAGGCACTGGTCATGGCCTATCATCGCTATCACGGCGTCGACACGCGCATCGCGCGCATCTTCAACACCTACGGCCCGAGGATGCGAATGGACGACGGGCGCGTGGTACCCAACTTCGTCTGCCAGGCGCTGCGCGCGGATCCGCTCACCGTCTATGATGGGGGTAAGCACACGCGCTCCTTCTGCTACATCAGCGATCAGATCGATGGCCTGGTGCGGCTGCTCTTCTCCGAGGAGAACGACCCGGTCAACATCGGCAACCCCGACGAGATGACCATCCTCGAGTTTGCGCACAGAGTGCTGGATGTGACCGGGAGTGATTCAGAGATCACCTTCGTCGAGCCCAGCGACGCCCGCACGGCTGACGACCCCAAGGTGCGCTGTCCGGATATCAGCAAGGCGCGAGAGGTGCTCGGCTGGTTGCCTAAGGTGTCTCTCGAGCAAGGGCTAAAGAAGACCGCCCTCTTCTTCGAGGGGCAGATGTGAGCCTTCTGGACGCGAGAGGCGGCCAACGGGTCGACGCTGTCACCCGGGTCGACGGGCGATATCGCCTGGGCACCCTGTGCGATCGATGTCCCCTGGCCTGGAACGGCCCCCTGATCACGTTGCTGGGCCTCTTGCTGGCTGTCCTGGCCGGGGTGGCATTGATCCAGCTCTCTCCCCTGGAAGGTATAGCGTTCGTGGGGCTGCTCGCTGTCGTCATCGGGGCGCTGATCGAACCGTTCGTAGGGCTGGGCGCTGCGCTCTTTCTGGGGCCTCTGAAGGCATATCTCAGCGCCGAGGTACCGCAGATCCCTGCCCAGGTGGGGCACGCTTTCGTCGCCCTGGTGTTGGCCTCCTGGCTGCTGCGTGGGCTCTCAAGGCGCGACCTGCGCGTCGGTTACTCTCCGCTGCTCCTATCGCTGCTTGGTTTCCTCGGCGTCGCCGTCCTCTCGCTCTGGGATGCCATCGGGCTGATCAGCTATGGCGTACCTGAGCTGATCAAGTGGATTGAGATTGTGCTGCTGTTTGTCTTCGTCAGTGAGCATCTCGCGGCTGGAGGAGCGGGCGCCAACGGTGTGACCCGGTGGTTCCGCCGGTTGATGATCGCGCTGCTGGCGGTAGGGCTCTTCCAGGCCGGCGTTGGCATCTGGCAGTTCGGGCTGCGCGGCCATGGTCCGGAGCACTTCAAGATCCTGGGAGGGGGCTTCTTCCGTGCCTACGGCACCTTCGAGCAGCCGAATCCGTATGCCGGGTATCTGGGGCTGACCACTGCTCTTGCGTTGGGCGTGGTGGCTGAACGACTGAGGCTGTTGCTGCGACAGGGACGGCTGAAATCGTCACTATGGCGGGAGGATCTCCCGATCTGCGTCCTCAGTGGCGGCGCCGCAGGGGCGATGCTCGTTGCCCTGGTTGCCTCGTGGAGCCGCGGAGCGTGGATGGGGTTCGGCGCAGCGGTGCTCGCGATAGCCGCTGCCGTGCCCCGGAAGGCAACCTGGAGCGTTCTACTGGTCGCCGTTCTGGTCGTTGGTGGCGTTGGGCTCTATGCCTCGGGGCAGCTTCCGGCGTCCTTTGTCGCACGCCTGACCGCGTTTGTGCAGGACATTCGCCTGGAGGACGTGCGCGGCGCGCCGATCAACGATGCAAACTACGCCGTTATCGAGCGCCTGGCCCATTGGCAAGCCGCCCTGTCGATGTTCCGACATAGGCTCTGGACCGGCGTCGGGTTCGGCTGCTACGAACCCGCCTACCCCGTGTTCGCCCTCATCAACTGGCCTATCGCACTGGGTCACGCGCACAACATCTATCTCAACCTGGCGGCCGAGACCGGGCTCATGGGTCTGCTCGCCTATCTGGCTCTGTGGGGCGTGGTCCTCTGGCAGACGTGGCGAGTGACCCGCTGCGCAGGAGGAGGCCTGATGCGCGGCCTTGCCGTTGGACTCTTGGGAGCTTGGACGCACATCAGCGTCCATCATCTCCTCGATAACCTTTACGTCAACAACGTCCATCTTCATATCGGCGTGCTACTGGGGCTTACAGCCTTCATCGTTCAGCAGACGGATAAGACCGCCTCAATCCATGATCGCCAAGGTAAGTTTATTCGCGAAGGATAACCAAAGAGAGGTCGTACGCTTCCTCAAGTTCGCCGTCGTCGGGACCATTGGCGCTGTGATCGATTTCGGCACTCTCAACCTGCTGGTTCAGGTTGCTGGATTCCCCAAAGTGGCGGCCAACAGCTGTTCCTTCACGGTTGCCGTGATTAGCAATTTCATCTGGAACCGGCTTTGGGTCTATCCGGAGACGCGGAGGGATCCTCTCACCAAGCAGTTTGTTCAGTTCTTCTTCGTCAACGTGGCTGGGCTGGCGCTCAACACGATGATCTTCTACGGCGCGGACCGCTGGCTTCTGGGAGAGGCCGGTCTTTTCGCCGGACTGGTAAGCGCAGCCGCGCTCGCCGTTGGCATGTCGCACTTCGACTTCGCATACAATGGTGCGAAAATTATGGCCACCGCCGTCGTCTTGTTCTGGAATTTCTTCGTCAACCGCTTCTGGACCTTCAGTCACGTGGAGTGATGGATCGTGCGTGTTGGCATCGATTACACCTCCGCCGCCCGTCAGCGCGCCGGCATCGGCCGCTATACGCGCGAGTTGGTGCGCGCGCTTCTGGCTTTGGACAGCCCGCACCGCTACACCATCTTCGCCGCTGCCGGTGGCCTGCCTGAGGAGCATTGGTCGGATGAGATCGGTCGCCTTCAGGCGATCCACGATCGGCCGCTCGCCATCCGCGCGGTTCCCGTGAGCGATGACTGGCTCGCCCGTCTCTGGCATCGCCTTCGTCTGCCCATCCCGGTCGAGCTGGTCACCGGCGGCCTCGACCTCTTCTACTCGCCCGACTTCACGCTGCCGCCAACGCGGCGCGGCACCCGTACGCTGCTCACCATTCACGACCTGTCCTTCGTGCGCCATCCCGACGCTTTCGTGCCTTCGCTGCGCCGTTACCTGGAGCGCGTCGTGCCGCGCTCGATTGATCGAGCCGACCTAGTGCTGGCCGACTCGGTGCACACTCGCTCTGATCTCGTCGCGCTCTTTGGGATGTCCCCCGATGAGTTGGAGGTGATCACCCCCGGCGTCGATGCCCGCTTCCGACCCCATTCCCCGTCGTCAGCCCAGGAGGCTGAGCGCCTGCACGAGCGCTATGGGATCGGGGACGCCCCCTACGTTCTCAGCGTGGGCACGGTGCAGCCGCGCAAGAACTACGTGCGGCTGATCCGGGCCTTCGCCAAGATGCGGGAAGAAGGAGGGGACGACGGGCGATCTTCCGCCCTGCAGTTGCTGATCGTCGGAGGGCCCGGCTGGCTCTACGAGGATGTCGTGGCCGAGGCCGACAAACACGATAGCGTGCGGCTTCTTGGGTTTGTGGATGACGAGGACTTGCCTACGCTCTATCGGGGAGCGGATCTCTTTGCCTTTCCCTCCCTTTACGAGGGCTTCGGCCTCCCGGTGCTGGAGGCTATGGCCTGCGGTGTCCCCGTCGTCTGCTCGAACGCCTCCTCACTGCCGGAGGTCGCGGGCGATGCGGCGCTGCTGGTCGATCCGCTGGACGTCGACGCCCTGAGCGCCGCGCTCCATCGAGCCCTGGAGGACGATGAGCTGCGTCAGGCCATGGTCGATCGCGGTCTGGCACAGGCTACTCGCTTCACGTGGGAGCGGTCGGCCCGGCAGCTTCGGGACGTTATTGCATGCTTCCGGGAGAGGTGAACAGCCATAGGTCGGGTGTGCTGCCCGACAGGAGGAGAGATGAACAGCCACTCGAGCCAAATGCGAAGATCGCTCTTCACCACAGAGGCCAGAAAGGAGTCCGCCCTGTGCAGTCTCCACTTCATCGGCTCTGTGCTTATCGTGATAGGCTTCTTCGGTCCGTGGCTGGCCCACAGGACCGCGGCGCTCACGGTGACCGGCTACGAGCTATCCGAGTTCGCCAAGTTCTTTCCGCAGGTGCGGGGCGGGGTGGTGCCGGTGAGGCGCGCCCTGTTCGTCACTCCCCTGCTCGCCGCCGCCGTCTCCCTTGCTCTGGTCATTCATCGCTCGAGCAAGAGCTCTCTCTTGCGGCTCGGCGTCACAGCTCTGACCACGCTGCTGGGGCTGGTCGCCCTGCCGCCCTTTCAGGCCATGCTTGAGCCCCAGTATCGTCTGCAGCTGATTCTGGTTCTGGTGGGCCTTCTGCTCACGCTCCTCACACCGCTGACGCGTCAGCTCTCTGAGCAGGTCCGGGGTGTGTTACTCTTGTTGCTCGCGCTGGTCGGAGCTGTGCCAGTGCTGTGGCAGGCCATACTGCTCCATCCACTCGTCGCCGAGCTCTACGGGGCGCCGATCTGGCCTGGCTGGGGCTTCATCGTCTGCGCCATCGGCTTTCCGCTGCTCCTGCTTGCCGGTCTTCGCAGCTTCCGCGGCTAGCCCTGCGTCTCGTCCTCCTCCTGGTCCCCTCTGCGGTCAGAGATCATCCTCCGCAGGGCATTCACCCCCCACGCGATCAACCCGATGATGAGCAGGATGGACTCGGCGGCGATGGCGGTCCACTTGACGGTCGAGAAGGAGCTCGTCAGAAGGGCGACGACCAGCAGCCTCTTGGGGTAGCTCAGAAGCATCGTCGCTATGCCCGCATTCTCCAGAAGGTCCGCCACCATCGCCCCCACAGGGACGAAGAGTGCCCGGTGCAGCACCCCCGCCCGGGAGAAGGCTTGCCGGTAGACGCGGGCCAGCGTCAAACCAAACGTGAGGGCTAAGAGAAGCGGGAAGAGCGTGTCCAGCGTCAGCGCAATGGTGGCGTAGTAGCGCCGGCCCTGCTCGCCATAGGCGCCAATCATGTCGTAGGCCTTCTCTGGGCGGTAGACGATCAAGGAGTCGAGCGCCCCCACATCCCCCGAGAACGTCTCGATCCGGCCATACGCCGGCCTTATGATGACGAGGCTGAACGCCACGAGAGCCGCCCAAAGAATCAGGATATTCCGCCAGCTCGCCCACCTGAGAATGAGGTCCAGAACGTGCCGAGGCACGCCGCCCTCTAGGTGTCGTTCGCCCGTTCCTCTGTCCTCTTCCATGCTTCCGCCTTTCTCTCGATCTCCTTGATGAAGTCGTCCTTCACGATCTCCTCACCGAAGATCGCGCTTAGCTCCTCGACCTCCCGCTCAAGCTGCTCCGACCACTGCGGATTGTGTGGGACGACCTCGATCGTTCTCTCCATGTCAATCCGCCCGCCGTGCGCCTCCACCAGCTGTCGCGCAATGGCCCGGCCCAGCCCGCTGCATGTGCCATCCGCATCAATCTCTGCATAGGATGTCCCCCGTCGAGTGTTGTATCACGAAGGGGGCGTTTGCGCAAATCGGCCCGGCAGGCTACCCACGTCTCCCGAACCGAACGATCCCTCCCTGACCATCGACCGAGCGGAAGAGGTGGCCGGGAGGCCTGAGTCTTCCCTCGATGGAGAGCGTGCCTCCCGGCTTCAGGAGCCGGTGAAGCTCCGACCACACTGTTCACCTGCCTTCAACTCCCCCGACCGCTGAGGCCCCCACTGGTCGGTTGACCAGGGCGCGCCCTGTCCCCGTGGTCAGCATGCGAACCCACCCCCTGGCCGATGCAATGACGCCTTCCGGCGGCTATACTGAGGGCACATTGGATCGCTACGGAAGCCAATAGCCACAGGAGGCCATCGATGTCGAAGATCAGGGACAACAACACAGGAACCGGTCTGTTGATTGGGCTGTTGAGGCGCGCTATGATTGTCGCTGCTGTCGTGTGTCTGCTTGCGCTCGCCATTGGATGGCTGGTCGACCGTCCGACGCAGGCTGTGCTTGCGGAGGCGGGTGCCACCCCCACGCCGACCTCTGGTGCTACACCTCCGTCGGTTACGGTCTCGCCAACGCCGCTGCCCAGCCCGACGCCGAAGCCGACCCGGGTCGCTACTGAGCTCGCTCCGAGCCCCGTGCCGAGCTCGACCCTCGAGCTTTCTTCTCACGTTGTCCAGGAGGGGGAGACGCTGACGGTCATCGCTGGCGCGTATGGTGTCTCCATCCAGGAGCTGGTGCTCCTCAACGAGCTGGCGGACCCTGACCTGGTCTACGTGGGCCAGAGGCTCGCGCTGCCGGGTTCGGCCGCCGCCCCGTCGACGCCGGAGCCCGGCCCGACGGCGGCACCCACTGAGGCCGTGCCCGTGCCGTCGCTGCCCTCTCCCGGCGAGCCAAGGGAGGGGCGCTGGATCGACGTCGATATCTCAGAACAGCGCCTCACGGCGTACGAGGGTGAGACGCCGGTGCGCACGACGCTGGTCTCCACCGGCTTGCCCAACACGCCGACGCCGCTGGGCCAGTTCCGCATCTGGATCAAGTTCCGCTATGATGATATGGCAGGCGCCGACTACTACATCGAGGACGTGCCCTACGTGATGTGCTTCCACGAGGGGTACGGGCTGCACGGCGTCACCTGGCACGGCAACTTTGGCTACCGGATGAGCCACGGCTGCGTCAACCTGCCTACGCCGGAGGCCGGCTGGCTGTTCGACTGGGCCGATCTGGATACCCTGGTGAACATCCACGAGTAGACCGCGTACGGATCGCGCCCGTCGCTCACGTGTTGTCACTTGAGCGACGGGCGCTTGGGCGACGCTGGTCTTTTCCAATGGCGAACAGATCAGCATCGGCTTCAAGGACAGACGAGGGCCTCAGGAGTTTGCCATGGTTCGGGCCCCGGGGCTGAACGTGGAGACGACGTCCGTGAGGGTCATCAGCGAGGAGGTGTATCCCGGCACCAGGTATGGCGACACGTGCCTGGCGGAGATTGAGGTGCGGGGTGTGACGAGGTAGGTATGGTGAGGGATTTAGCAGCCAAGCCCCCCCCCCGGCGCCGGAGTGTGCCGGGGGGGCTCCGTGTACCAGCCTCCCGTCACAGGAGAGGCTACGGCTAGCCGTTCCTCAAAACCAGCGGCAGGTAGACGTCGTGCGTCACCGGTTCGAAGTAGAAGCCCTTGTTGTCGCCGGTGGCGACGTTACCGGCTCCGTCCACTGCCTGGACGAGGTAGCTCACCGTGTCCCCCTCGCTGAGGGGAAGCTCTTCGGTCCAGGCGTCCTCACCGGCATCTTTCGTCAGATCGAGGCTCCGCCATTCTCCGTCGCCCAAACTGTAGGCGACGACGACGCGCTCGATCCCCGAGTCGTCCGTGACTTCCACGCTGAAGGTGGCCCAGCTGGGCAGCTGGGCGGCCTCGGTCCGCCAGATGGTGGGGTCGACGGTGTCATCATCGGTCGAGTAGGTGACGTCGTAGCTGAGCCGGTCCCACAGGCGCTCTGTTCCGGGATTCTGGAACTGCGCGGGAACCACGACCAATCGCTCCAGCGTCCCTAAGGCCGTCTCAATGCGGTTGATGGCGGCCAGCTCGGGGGGGTACCAGCCCCCCAGCGTGAAGGATGGCTCCGTCATTGCCGTATCGGTCACCGGGCGGGCGATCACGGGGTCGAAGGGCTGGAGGTCACGGTAGTCACCGCCGAGGAACAGCGCGCTGCGGGCTCGCGTGCCCGCCTCTGCGATGTCCACGCTGACGCGCGGCTGGATGGGGCGCCCGGCGCTGGCCTGCACCTCGTTGTCGACGCTGTAGAACCGCCCGTCGGGGGTAATCACCTCGCTGAAGGCGGTGGTGACCGTGATGGTCTTGCTGGAGAGGCCGTCAGCGGTGGACAGGGGGGAGGACGCTACAGCCTGCGTATGCGGGTGGGAGATCGACTCTGTTGGGTTCGGCACGTTCACCCGGGCCATGGGCAGGCCGTAGAGGGTGGTCTCGACGAGGATCTTCTCGTCGTAGAGCCCCAGGCTGCCGGCGGCGGCGCTGTTGACGTAGCGCTGTTTGGCGCGGACGAGGGCCTGGCCGATGGGCACCTGGCTGTCGCGGCCAAGCTCTTCGACGAAGTCGCCCATCAGGCGCTCGGAGAGGGCGGTGGCATCGTCCATGCCGTAGCCGTAGCCGGTGTTGGCCACCCACGTGGTGCCGCCGCCAGCGAAGGCCTGGCTGAAGTCGAGGGCGGATCCGGAGTCGTCCCAGGCGTCGGGGACGTTCAGGCCTGCGTGGCAGCCGACGGAGAAAAGGAGGGCGCCGCTCAGGTCGGCCGAGGCGGTGGTCACGTCGTCACTGGTCAGCTGGCCGCTCTCCACGTCGGCGGGCCAGGCGCGCCAGTGTTGGAAGTGGGCGTTGATGGAACTCAGGTCGTGTCGAGACTCCAAGAGGGCTGCTCGGAGCTGGCCGGCGGTCCAGGTATCGCTGATCAGGCTGCTGGTTCCGATACCGAGCGCCTCCAGCCGGCCCTTGATCTCCAGGGCGCTGTCGGTGAGGAAGTCGTAACCGACGACCAGGCCCGACTCTGCCGTCATCTGCCCGCCGCTGGCGAGATAGGCGTCGATGAGGGACGTGATCTCCTGGGGCGTCTCCACCAGCCGCCCGGTGGCGTAGTCGGGGAGATAGAGCTGACGGCCGAACCAAGCAAAGGGCTCGCGATCGGCGTAGAAATCATCGCTGAGGGTGTACCCCTCGGCCAAGCTGTAGTAGAGGGGCGTCTCCCGAGCCACGCCGGCGCCGCGGCGATACCGGCTCTCGTTGGCAATGGCCACCTGGTCGGGCACCCGACGGAAGGGGATCAGCTGGTCTCCGCCGACGATGACCAGGTACTCGATAGAAGGATAGTCGTCCAGGGTGCGGTCGACCAGGCCTTTGATGGCCCCGGCGACGGCGTTGGCGGCGGCGGGATTGCACGCGTCGGCGTCCCAGGCGTCGTAGGCCGCGGCCACGGAGGGGTCGCTCTCCACCGGCACGATCATGCCCTGGACGGTATCGTGCTGGGCTAGATCCGTCAGGCGCTGGATCAGGGGAGCGGTCTCGGTGACGCTGTAGGTCGCATCGAGCCGCTGCTTGTTGACCAGGATCAGGGTCTGGGGCTCGGCTGGCACGGTGGGGGTGATGGATGCCCCTGGTGCGTAGGGGAGGCTGGTGGTGCAGGTGGGGATGTCCTCGCTCGTGCTGATTTCAGCGCTGAGTCGATACGGAGAGGAGCTGTGAGCGCCGTTGTAGCCCACCACGGCCAGGTAGTACCACCCCGGCTCGTCCCGCACGTCGGCCCAGACCGCCTCGTCTTGCCTGCCCCCCTCGGTCGAGGCGTCCACCAGATAGGCGGTGTCCGCCAGCCCGGCGATGGACCTGATGACCCCGATAGAGCGGATGACACCGATGGAGCGTATGACGCCGGTATCCTGGATGTCGCTCAGGCCCTCCTCGATGGGCTCGCCCAGGTCGCTGTACAGGGCCAGGTCGTAGTCGGCGGGGAGACCGCTGAGGGTGACGCTCAGGACGGAGCGCGGTTCGGGGACGCGGATCTTGTACCAATCCACATCGCGCCCGTGGCTCAGGTAGCCAGCGCGGCTGCCCGCTGTCACCGTGTAGGCCGCGGTCCACTCGTCATTGGGTTCGTGGGGATCCCACGGTGGATCCCACGGGCTCCAGCGGTCGATCGGATCTGGATAAGCGTCATAGCGTTGGAGCGTGGCACTTCCCGCATCAGGCAGGGCCTCTTCCAGGAAGAAGGGGCCAGTCCCGATCCAGAAGTGGCCATGGCCGGCGTACCACTGCGCCAGGTTCGACCAGCGAGCGGCAGCCTGGGCCGTGGTGACGTAGTCCCCCAGTGTGGGCTGGTAGGGAATCGCGTCTGCGGCTTGGGCCTCGGTCAGCTGTGCTGAGAGAATCGCCATGCTCGGCCCGGCAATGTAGTTGAGATGCTCGACCTCGTTGGCGTTGGCCTTGGCGCCGCTGAACGCCGCCTGACCGTCCGCCTCGGCCATCAGCCCCAACGCCAGGTTGTGCCACGCCCCCGGACCACGGTCGTAGAAGGGCCACCAGGTGTCCAAACTCAGCTCGGCGTCCAGCTCGTAGTCGTCGCTGTAGTGCTCAATGACCAGCGGGTTCTCGGATATGATACGTATGCCCTTGAACCTGGACATGAAGGCATCGAAGTCGGCCACGCAAAATGGGTCATAGACGACGCTCTTCTCGTTGGCCCGGTCGAAGGTGAGGATCATCTTGAGGACCAAATCGGCGATGGAGAAAGGGCTGCCATCGTGCCAGGTGACGGTTGTGGAGAGGTCGGGGGGGTAGTAAACAACGCTCTTGCGCCGTGCAGTCTGGCTCTCGGCGTAGACCTCGCCGGCCGTGAGAAAGCGCTGTTCGGTGGCGTCCCAATCCACCCAGGCGTCGTCGGGAACCTCCACCTGGGGCACAAACTCCAGGTGGACCCAGTGGTGGGTCTTGGTGATGGGGAGCCCCTCCTGGACAGTGATCTCGGCGCGCTCGATCCGCTGTGGCCACGAAAGACCAGTAAAGGGATCTCCTATCGTGTCCCAGTCGCCAGTGGCTCGGATCAGCATCTGGTCGTAGATCCAAGCACTGCCATCCAGGGGGTTCCATGGCGCAGCGAAGATGTCGGGCAGAGCGACAGCTAGGGCGGGCCCTGCACCACCCTCGCGGCGCAGGGTGAAGGGCCAGGCGTCTGATAAGATGCCGCTAATCTCACCGGAAGCGTACTGTACCTCAGCTCGACGCGGGGTGATGGAGATCTGGTCGACCAACCAGACGCGCGCTGAGTCCTCCAGGGCCAGATCGAGCGCCTGGGCCATCATATCTCGACGCTCATCCAGAGTTTGGAAGTCCTTGTTGGCCAGGTCGGTGGCGAGCTCATAGAACTCGGGAGCCGGGTCGTAGGCCTGCCACAAAGGAGACCACGGGAAGCCGTCCGGCGTGTAGAAGTGCTGGAAACTGCCGGACGAGTCGCGGCCTGCTAACTCCGCTGTACTCAACCAGCCGCCGGTGTAGACGTGGAAGCAGCCCTCAGCCGGATCGGAGCTAAGCCAGCAGGGGGACGCCTCTGCGGACGTCTTGTAGTCGCGCGTGACGGTGAAGCCGATGTCCTCCAGCAGGTTGGAGACGTAGTCGCCGATCTCGAGCCGCTCGTCCTCGGTGCGGATGAGGGCGATGAGCTCGACCGGATCGCCGTTGTACTGCCAGACGCCGTCGACCATCTCGGCGCCCAGCGCCGTCATTTCCTCCGTGACAACTTGAGCCGCCCACTCCTGGTCGTGACGGTACTCACGCTCTAGGCTGTGGGCCGCATCGGCCAGCTGCGCATAGTCTTGGGACCTTGTCAGGAGAGGTAGCCAGCGCGGCACGGCCATGCCACCGCAGATCTCCTTGGCGATGTACGTGCGGTCGATCAGCCAGTTTATGGCCTCTCGGATCCTGGGTACAGCAAAGGGATTGAGCCTGCCATCGTTGAACTCAGGACCGGCTGGATTGAATGTGATCTCGTTATAGTTGCCGTAGGAGCGGTACCCATCCAGGTGCGGGGAGTCCGTGACTTGCTGGACAAGATCGGGGTCGGAGATTGTCTCGGCGTAGACGTCCAGCGTGCCAGCCTCCAGCTGGGAGATGGCTGCTGCCGCGGACGGTTCCTCCACGGCTACAATGGTATCAGGGTAGATCGGGCTACTCTGATAGGCCGTGCTGCCCTGAGCAATCGCCCGGGTCTTGTTGAGCGTCGGGCTCACGTCGTCGATCATACTGCGCGTTGCGCGAACGCCGGGTGAGAGCCGGGCGGCGCGAATGTCGATGCGGGGCGCGCCAGGGGCAAGGGGGCCAGGGCTGCTGCCGGCGGTTCTCATGGTGACTGAGTCTGCACGCTGCGCGGCCATACCCCTGCCTTGATGGCTCGACGGCGCGTCCGCCCCTGCAGCCCGGCTGAACAGAGCTGCCAGCACCAACGTGATCGCTACAACGGTCACTAGAGTCCTTCGCTTGCTCATTCGAGTACCTCCTGTACTCTGGCCAGGGCCCGCTCAGCGCCGAGTTCCTTGAATATGTCCCTGGCTCGTCTCAAGGCTGCCTTGGCTTTCGCCGTGCCAGCCGAATCGCCCTCTGCTACCTGCGCTCGATAAAGCCGCCCTAACTGGTAGAGGGCTTGCCCTAACTGGTACCGATTCTCCTGTTGATGGAGGATCTCCACGCTATCTCGTAAGCTGGTCTCTGCTCGCTCCCATTCGTGACAGACGAGATCGATCTGCCCGCTGACGCGCAGGCTGATGCCTTTTTCCAGCGTCATGTCCAGCTCGCTCGCCAGCGCGAGGGACCGTTCCGCGAGCTCTCGCGCCACCTCCACACGATCCGTGTTCAGGTGGACCAGCGCCTGGCAGCGGTAGACCTCGGGTAGGAACAGGTCCGACTCAATCTCCTTGAACTGGCGTTCACTGCGCTGGAGGCAATCGAGGGCCCTCTCCCACTCGCCACACTCGGCGTAGGCTTGCCCCAGGCCGGACCAAGATGCCGCCACCCCAAAGGGGAAGCCGGTGGCCTCCCAGATGTCACGGCTTCTCTCATAGGCGCGGGCCGCTGCGCCCGGGCGGCCCCGCTCCAGCAGGATCTGGCCCAGGTTGTTGGTCATGATGGCGACGCTGTTGACGTCGCCGATCTCCTCCGCGAGGGCGATGCCGCGCTGCCAGCAGTCTGTGGCCTCATCCCAGTCACCAAGCCCCCAGCTGGCGGCACCGAGGTTGTTGAGCGCCTTGATCTGACCGACGGCGTCTCCAAGCTCTTCATAAAGGACAAGGCTTCGCCGCGCACAGGCGATTTCCTCCTTGACACGGCCCAGGTGACCGTGGATCGTTCCCAGCAGGTAGGCGGCGTGGGCCAGCACCGACCGACTGCTCCGCTGCCGGGCTATCGCCAGACCCGTCTTGCACCAATCCAGCGCTTGCCGGTGTTTGCCCTGGCGGGAGTAGATTCCGGCGCCGGCCAGGCGTATGCGCGCTACCTCCAGCGCGGTGTCGTCATCCAGCACGCTCAGGCCCTGCTCCAGCCACGTGAACGCCGCCTGATACTCGGCCTTCCGTTCGTGGAGCATAGCCGTCTTTCGACATAGGTCAGCCAAGTGCTCGTTCATATCTTGCTCGCCAGTGAGGAGGCTGCGCGCGCGCTCGAAATGCTCAAGCGCTGCGTCGTGCTCGCCTTGCAGCGTCAGCATGTCGCCCAGGCCTTCCTCGATCCAAAGACGCTGACCGAGCGTGGCTTCCACGTGCTCCAGCAACGCATTCGCATGCTCGTAGTGACTGATGGCCTCCTGCACAGCATACAGACGTTGGGCCTGCCGTCCAGCTATCAGGGAATAGTCAAGAGCTTTCTTGAACAGTCGGCCGTCAGTGAAGTGGGCGACGAGCTGGGGAGCAATGTCTTCAGCGGACTGACCGTAGAGCTTCTCCAACGCGAGCCCCGTGCGTCGATGGAGGAGTACGCGCTCCTTCGGCTTGAGGCGGTCATAGAGAATATCCTGGAACAGGATGTGGGTGAACTCGTAGACCGTGGCCAGCTCCCGACCGAGATCTAGCTCGCCTCTGGATCGAATCAGTCTATGGATTCGCTCAGTAATATCGAGCCTTTCCTCCAGTCTCAGCTCGTCTGTCTCCAATATCTCGGCGAGGACCGTGGATAGGAAGCGCTCCCCCTGTGGACTGGCGTAGCGCAGCACCCGGCGCAGATCGGCCTTCAGCCGATCGATGCGCATGATCACGACGCTCTCTACGCTCGCTGGCAAGGGTAGATCCTCGACGGGGTGCACCAGGTGCCACGTCTGGTCGTGCTCCTGTATCAGTCCATTCTCCTTCAGCAGACGAAGCATCTCGGTGAAGAAGAGGGCGTTCCCCTCGCTGTGACGAAAAAGGAGATCAAGCAGAGAAGGTGGGAAACTGTTGTTGGGGAACTCCGAAGAGGCGACCGCTGCGCATTCCTGTCGTCCCAGGCGATCGAGGGTCATCTCCTGGCAGACGTTGTAGCGACGCATGTCGAGCAGCGCCTTGCGTAGAGGGTGCGGCCGCCCGTCCCTTCCCACAGCTATATCGGAGGGGCGGTACGTGCCCAGAACAAGGATCCGGCTGCCTCCGATGCGGCGCGAGAGATGGACGAGAAGATCAACTGAGGCAGCGTCGCTCCACTGGATATCATCTACGAAGAGCAGGAGTGGATTCTCCTGGGACAGTTGGGTGAGGACGCCAACGTACTCCTGGAGAACGTGCTCCCGATCCGGCGCTGTCACCTGTGACGACTCTACACCGAATCGCGTCCGGACAGCCTGGGCCGTCTCATAGGAGGCGCGCAGTGCCTGGCCTATCCCTGGGATGGCCTCCAGCCACGAAGGTGCTGTCTCGAGGGCGATGTCCAGGACCTTGTCCCGCGTTGACTTCTTCTCCTCGCTGGTCAGGAGCGTCGTCAGCGCTTCGATGAAGGGCAGATAGGCCTCACCATGCCCGAACCGCTCAGAGCATTGTCCTTTGGCGATGGAGAGCTGAGGATGGCGCTGAGCCGTTAGGGCCAGGAAGTGCTCGACAAGAGAGGTTTTTCCAATGCCAGCCTCGCCACTGACCAGGACGACCGTCCCCTGACCGCCAATAGCGGCGGTCAGGGGACGTCGGAGCTGTCTCAGCTCGGATTCTCGTCCAACGAATTCTGATCCCATGCTTTCACCATATCATCAAGCCTCGTGGTTCAGCTTGATGGGGGTCTTAGGACGTTCACCCAAACGTGTTCAACCAGGACGGGAGTCAGGCCTCAGGGGCGTCGCAGGGCTTCTCGCCTCTCAACCGTAGGTACAGTAGCGATGTTTGAGCTGCGGTGACCCGAGTTGATGAGGGGGTCTACTCATCGCCGGGTTGATCGGCACTATTATACCCAGCCGTCCTCAGACGTCAAATGCCCTCACTGAGGCTTGTTGCTTCCGTTTCTACAAGATTCAGGTATACTATGGATACGTCTAGGCGACCAGTGCTTTGCTTGATCTGGGGCACCACCGAGCGATCTATCGCAGAAGACTCGGGGCGTCTGCCCTACGGGCATCTGAGGGCCGTGTTCTCAAAGCGCTTCCCGTCTCGTTCCGGGCGGCCCATCCTGGCACGGCAGCATTTGAGACCCGGGAAAGGAGATTAACCTATGAAGGTTCACGTACGACATAGTCCGCCCTACGCGCTGGCGGTAGCGCAAATGCATCCCAACGAACTCACCCAGTGGGCCAGTGGCCCGTCTACGTGTGAGGAGGGAGAGATATGAGAAGAAGTGGGCTATTCTGGGGCGTCATCCTTCTCCTGATCGGCCTGTTGTTGCTGTTGAGCAACCTGGACGTCATCAGTGTGGACCTGTGGGGCGCCATCTGGGCCGTGATCCTGATCGCGCTGGGCGTGGGCGTCCTTTGGGGTGTCTTGGTTGGCCCCGGCGCTGCAGAGGGCGAGGACGTGACCATTCCCCTTGAGGGAGCAAGCAGCGCTCGGATCCGAGTTAAGCATGCAGCCGGCCGCTTGCGCGCGAGCGGCGCCGCCGCGCAGGGCGCGTTGTTGGAGGGCACCTTCAGCGGCGGCCTCGACTGCCGAACGCAGCGCCGGGAGGATCAGCTCGATGTCGAGATGTCGCTTCCCGGGGTTCCCTACGTGCTGGCGCCCTGGAACTGGGGGCGCGAGGGTCTCGGCTGGAGCTTCCAGCTGAGCGGGGAGATCCCTCTTTCGCTGGCTTTCGAGACCGGTGCCAGCGATGCACGTCTCGATCTGAGCGAACTGCGCGTCACTGACCTGCGGCTGGAGACTGGCGCCAGCTCCACCAACGTGACGCTGCCAGCCCATGCCGGTCATACCCGAGTTCGCATCGAGGCCGGTGCAGCCTCGGTGTCGCTCCGCGTACCGCCGGACGTGGCGGCGCGGATGCGGTTCAAGGGCGCGCTTGCGTCCGTCGACGTCGATCAAAACCGCTTCCCTCGCTCAGGCGGTGTCTACCAATCGGCGGACTACGATACGGCGCAGAACAAGGTCGACGTCGAGATCGAGGCGGGCGTCGGCTCCCTCCGTGTGAGCTGAGCGTCTCACGGGACGAAGCTGCGAGGAAAGGACTTGCAATGAGAAAACTAGGGTTTCGTGTGCTGTGGGGACTTTTGCTGATCGTTGGCGGCGTCCTGTTCCTGCTTGATAGCATGGATATCATCGCCGTCGAGGTCGTTCTCTGGCCATTGTTCATCGGTGTTGCCAGTTTGGTCTTTCTGGTCATCTTCCTGATGGCCCCGCAGAGCAACTGGTGGGCCGCCATACCTGGGTTCGTGCTGCTCGGCCTGACAGGAACCATCGCCCTGGATCAACTGGCCCCCGACGTGGGAGAGATCTGGGGTGGGGCCCTGTTCCTGGGCGGCATTGCGCTGGCCTTCTGGGTGATCTACCTGGTCAACCCGGAGCAATGGTGGGCCGTCATTCCGGGCGGCGTGCTCCTCACGCTGGCGCTGGTGGCAGGGCTCTCCGAGGTCCTGGAGGGCGTGGAGATGGGAGGCGTCTTTTTCCTGGGCCTGGGTCTGACGTTTGGTCTATTGGCCCTCCTGCCGACCCCTGAGGGCCGGCTCACGTGGGCCATCATCCCGGCCCTCGTGCTGCTGGTGATGGGGGCATTGGTCACCGCGGCTGCAGCCGAGCTCATCAACTACGTCTGGCCGGTCGCGCTGGTTCTGGGCGGCCTCTATCTGCTGTATCGCACGTTCAGCTCCCGTTAGGCGCGGGGACCTGAACCAAGGCAGGGGAGGGGAAAGATGCATGATAAGAGAGACGTCCGGCGAGGTGGCTTGGTCGGGCCGGTGATGCTGATTGGCTTGGGCATCGTCTTCCTGCTGAACAACTTGGGCATCTTGAGCTGGAGTGTCTGGGCGGTTCTCCTTCGCCTGTGGCCCATTCTCCTCGTCGCTGCGGGGCTCGATCTGATTCTGGGCCGTCGCTCAATCTGGGGCTCGCTGCTGGCGCTGGTGCTGACGTTTGCCGTGCTAGGGGCGGCGCTGTGGCTGTCTGGAACGAGCGCGGGATTCGCGCAAGCGGCGCGCAGCGAGGAGATCGCTCAACCTCTTGACGGCGTGGATCAGGCGACGCTGATCATCGATCCAGGTATTGGAGAGCTGGACATCGAGGCGGCGTCAGATTCGCCCAACTTGGTTGAGGGCACCGTGGACCTGGCCCGCCGGGAGGAGCTAGCGCAGGACGTCGTGACGCAGGGGCAGAGAACCACCTTCACCTTGCGCACCCAGCTGGGCTCCTTCGGCCCCTTCGCGGCCGGATCGGTTGGACAGCGTCTGTGGAGCCTGCAACTTAGCCCCCGGGTTCCTCTGCGTCTGGAGGTCGATCTGGGCCTGGGTGAGATGGACGTCGATTTCTCTGAGCTGACGCTGGAGGACCTGGATGCGGAGCTGGGTCTGGGGCGGACGATCGTCACCCTGCCCGCGGAGGGCCGATTCTCGGCGCGGATCGAGGGCGCCATCGGTCAGACCATCGTCGTGATTCCGGAGGATCTCGCTGCTCAGGTGCGCTTGGACACAGGGATCACCGGAAGACAAGTGCCGGACGACTATCGCTGCGCGGAGGACGTCTGCACCTCGCCCGACTACGAGACGGCCGACCACCGCGTCGACCTGGAGGTAAGTCAGGCCATTGGTAGCCTCGTGATCCGTCACTGAGATCGAGGCGTAAATCGTGCCATCTGTCCTTTCGTGTCCTTTGTGTCACTTGTGATCGGAGGTTGATGGAGAAGTACAGACAAGATTATCACATTCACACCGGATTCTCGGTCGACGGCGAAGCGAGCATGGAGGCCGTTTGTCAGGCGGCCATCGCCGGGGGGATCGGCGAGATCGCCTTCACGGATCATCTGGACTTCGGCCCCGAGGATCCACCGGGTTACTTCCGCGCCGACGAGTACCTGGCCGCGATTCAGCGTTGTCGCCAGCGGCATGCGGGTCAGTTGGTCGTTCGGACGGGCATCGAGGTGGGTGAGCCACACTTGTTCGCTGCAGAGGCCTCTGCAGTGTTGGCATATGGTGCGTTCGACGTCGTGCTGGGCTCAGCGCACTACGCCGAGGGCATGCAGGCGGCTTGGATGGAGGGGTTCTTTGAGCAGCCGCTGGGTCCAGCCTATGCATCCTACTTCAGACAGGTCGTTGACTTGGCTGCGAAAGGGGATTTCGATGTCCTGGCGCACCTGGATCTGGTGAAGCGCGACGCGCGCAAGTTCGGCAAACCTTATGATGGCCCCCAGCCTTACGCCGACATGATCCGAGCTGCCCTCAGATCCCTCGTGGAGCGAGGTAAGGGGATCGAGGTGAACACGTCGCCGCTGCGTCGTGGGCAGCCCGAGCCCTGCCCCTCCTTCGAAATCCTGCGCTGGTACCGGGAGCTAGGCGGGGAGATACTCACGCTGGGTTCAGATGCGCACGTTCCGACCGCCGTTGGCGCACACCACGACCTGGCTATGGAGATGGTCAAAGCGGCAGGTTTTGAGTACCTGGCGACGTTCAGAGGGAGGCAGATCGATTGTATAAGGATTTGACCGGCATGGAGAAGACAGAGGAAGAAGCGATCGAACGCCCAAGGCGGCGCCCCTCTTGGATCCGAGTGCGTGCGCCCGAGGGCGAGTCTTACCATTGGCTCAAGCGACTGATGCGGGCCAAGGAGCTGCACACGGTGTGCGAGGAGGCTCACTGCCCAAACATCGGCGAGTGCTGGGGAAATCGCACCGCCACGTTTCTGATCTTGGGCGATACCTGCACCCGAAACTGTCGCTTCTGTGACGTCAAGACCGGTCGGCCCGTTCCGCTCGACCCCGACGAGCCCGAGCACGTCGCTCAGGCGGTGCATGCGATGGACCTCAAGCACGCCGTCATCACCTCGGTGGATCGGGATGATCTTCCCGATGGCGGCGCCTCCGTCTTCGCCGCTGTCATCCGCCGCATCCGAGAGCTGCAGCCGGGATGCACGGTGGAGGTCCTCATACCGGATTTTCGGGGGGAGATCGACCCGCTTCGGGTGGTGATGGACGAGCGCCCTGATATCCTTAACCATAACATCGAGACCGTGCCTCGTCTCTTCTCGGAGATACAGCCCCAGTGCCGCTACGATTGGTCGCTGGACGTGCTGAGGAACGCTAAGGAGCTATGGCCAGAGGCGATCACCAAGAGTGGGGTCATGGTCGGTTTGGGTGAGACTGTGGACGAGGTTCTGGAGGTTATGCACGACTTGCGGAGCGTCGACGTCGATATCCTCACGATCGGCCAGTACCTCCAGCCATCGCGGCAGCACGCGCCCATCGTGCGATACTACGAGCCGGAGGTCTTCGAGATGTTTGAGGAGCGGGGTTACAAGATGGGTTTCCGGTGGGTGGAGAGCGCCCCGCTGGTACGAAGCTCCTACAATGCTGAAGCCCAGGCGAGCGCACTGTCTGGGCAAGCTGATGACTAGCCCTTCATCAACCGGCGTTCTGATGGATGATCTTACTTCACGTTTGGCTTGTTTTCGCTCACCAGATGAACCTTGGCGAAGCGCTAGCCGCATTTCATAGGTGACTGCCGTAAGCGTAGCGACACCCGGTGACTGCCGTAAGCGTAGCGACACCCCTTCGCGCCCTTCGTGTTCGTGATTCCGGCTATAGGACTAATTTACCATTGAAGGTGGCGGCTGCGCGTGCTATCATCAAGAGCACAGACGGTAGCTCTAGTGTGAGGACTATGAGATGAGAAAGCCACGTGTCGTTATTGTAGCCGCAGCCATTATCCTGATGCTCGGGGGACTTGTGCCGGCGCCAGCCTCGGCGGAGGCTGAACCGACCGATAGCTCTCCGCTGCCAGGTTGGTTCACGCCCACATCGACGGCTTTGGGCTCCGATGGCGGAGCGCCTGTCAGCTCCGCGGTGAATGCTTCTGCCGGGCCGGAGATCGTCTTGAGCGAGGAAGATGACGGGCGTCGCGTTGAGATCAAAGAAAGCCAGACGTTGGTCATCAGCTTGCCTGCCAACCCCTCCACCGGCTATATCTGGGAGGTCCAAGATCCCGCATCTGGGAGGGTACGACAGATTGGAGCGGTCAGGTTTGAGCCGAGCTCTGACCTGCTCGGCGCGCCTGGTGAACAGGTCATGCAGTTCAAGGTCTTGGAGGCGGGCGTTTCCACCCTCCCGCTGGTCTACCATCGCCCATGGGAGGAGGAGACGGCACCGCTCGGCAGCTTCTCGATCCAGGTGGAGGGCGTGGGGGCGTTCATTGAGGGACCAAAGAGCCTGGCTGATCACCGTGTGACGGCTACGCCTGAGCCGTCCTATGGCGAGAGGACGATCACCGAGGATGCCCCGGGATGGCGTCTATCCCCGTCGACCCAGAGTCTTGCGTCGTCCTTCAACTGGTGCAGTCAAGGTGGGTGTACGTCGGTCAAGAACCAGGGGTCTTGTGGCAGCTGCTGGGCCTTTGCCACCGCTGGCGTGATGGAGTCAGCCATCAAGATCAGGGATGGCGTCGGGCGCGATCTCTCGGAACAGCATCTCGTCTCCTGCAACACCAATGGCTGGGGCTGCAGCGGGGGATGGTGGGCCTTTGACTACTACGTCGACCAGGGGGAGAGTGACGATGGGGCAGTCTATGAGGCTGACTTCCCTTATCAGGCGGCGGATGTGGGCTGCTCTCCTCCGTATCCTCATCATGAGACGATCACGCACTGGGGTGGTGCCAGCGCCTCGGTGAGTGGGATCAAGCAGGCCATACAAGATCATGGACCAATCGCTGTCGCTGTCTGTGTAGGCTCTGCCTTCCACGACTACCAGGGAGGGGTGTTCCAGACGGACGAGAGCTCTTCCTGTCCCGACGACAAGCCCATCAACCACGGCGTTGTCCTGGTCGGTTGGGACGACAGCCGGGGGAGCAGCGGTGCGTGGCGCCTGAAGAACTCCTGGGGATCCTACTGGGGCGAGGGTGGGTACATGTGGATTGGGTATGGGGTCTCCAACGTGGGGTATGGCGCTGCGCACGTCAACTACGAGGGGGGAGGGAGCTCTCCCAACAGCGCGCCCTACGCTCCGAGCAACCCCACGCCGGCGGACGGCGCCACCGACCAGAGCTTGGACGTGGACTTGAGCTGGACGGGCGGCGATCCGGACGGCGACGCGGTGACCTATGACGTCTACCTCGAGGCGGGGGACTACACGCCGGACCACCGCGTCTGCAGCGGTCTGTCGAGCCCGTCGTGTGATCCGGGCTCGCTGGACAATGGGCTTGACTACTACTGGAAGGTGGTGGCGGAGGACAGCCACGGTAAGACCACCACCGGCTCGGTCTGGAGCTTCACAACCGAGGGCACACCAAACGACCCGCCCTACGCTCCGAGCAACCCCACGCCGGCGGACGGCGCCACCGACCAGAGCTTGGACGTGGACTTGAGCTGGACGGGCGGCGATCCGGACGGCGACGCGGTGACCTATGACGTCTACCTCGAGGCGGGGGACTACACGCCGGACCACCGCGTCTGCAGCGGTCTGTCGAGCCCGTCGTGTGATCCGGGCTCGCTGGACAATGGGCTTGACTACTACTGGAAGGTGGTGGCGGAGGACAGCCACGGTAAGACTACCACCGGCTCGGTCTGGAGCTTCACGACGGTTGAGGGGGTGGAGGCTCGCTTTGAGGGATCGCCGACGGAGGGGGTGGCGCCGCTGGAGGTGGCCTTCACCAACCAAAGCACAGGAGACTACGATACCTGTACGTGGAACTTCGGAGACGGTGCCACTGTGTCCGATTGTGGCGGCGTGAGCCACGAGTACGCATTGCCCGGTGACTACACAGTGAGCCTGACGGTGAGCGGTTCGGGGAAGACGGATACGCGGACCAGAACCAACTATGTGACGGTGTACGAGGTGGTGGAGGCAAGCTTCAGCGGCGGACCGCTGGATGGAGCGGCACCGCTGGAGGTGACCTTCACGAACGAGAGCACGGGGGATTACGACGCGTGCTCGTGGGACTTCGGAGACGGAGCCACGGCGTCCGATTGCGACGGCGCGAGCCACGGCGTGAGCCACATCTACCCATCACCCGGCGAGTACACGGTCAGCCTGACGGTCAGCGGGCCGGGAGGGACGGACACGCGGACGCAAACTCAGTATGTGACGGTGTACGAGGTGGTGGAGGCGAGCTTCAGCGGGGAGCCGCTGGAGGGGATAGCGCCGCTGGAGGTGACCTTCACGAACGAGAGCACGGGTGATTACGACACGTGCTCGTGGGACTTCGGAGACGGAGCCACGGCGTCTGATTGTGGCGACGTGAGCCACGAGTACCAGTCATCCGGTGACTACGCGGTCAGCCTGGCGGTCAGCGGAGCCGGGGGGACGGATACGCGGACGCGGACGGAGTACGTGACGGTGTACGAGGCGGTGGAGGCGAGCTTCAGCGGAGAGCCGTTGGAGGGGATGGTGCCGTTGGCGGTCACCTTCACAAATGAAAGCACGGGGTACTACGACACATGCACCTGGGGCTTCGGAGACGGGGCCACTCTGTCCGACTGTGGAAGCGTGAGCCACGTGTACGAACTGCCTGGTGACTACACGGTGCGTCTCACGTTGAGCGGGGACGGTGGGACGGACGCGGAGACGCGAGCCGACTACGTGACTGTCACGCCCCTGGTGCGGCCGGTTTCTGAGGTAACGCTTCGCCAGATGCCTGCCGGGGATCTCTTCACTGGGAACGACGTGCACTTCGTGGTTGAGGCGGAGGGTACAGTGCCTTTCACGTACACTTGGACCTTGAACGGTGAGCCGGTCGTGGAGGGCTCCAACTGGTTTGGGTACACGTTCGATACAGCCGGGGAGTATGACGTCGGGGTGACGGTCAGCAATGTGGTCGGGGAGGCCTCCGCTTCACGCAGCGTGGAGGTGAGGGACCCGCAAGCGGGAGGGCAGCCCGATCTCTCCCGTTCATTCCAGGTGGTCAATCCGAACACCGTGCAGAGCGGCGACATCTTGACCTACACCACGGTGCTGCACAACGATGGCGCCGTGGTGGCCGAGGCCGTGCTGGTCGATTCGATCCCCATGTACACGGACTACGTTGCGGGGAGTGCTCAAGCCAGCGACGGGGGTGAGGTGACGCTTGAGAATGGGGAGCTAACCTGGTCCGGTCAGATTGTGTTAAGCGTGCCGGTTATCATAGAGTACCAGGTCAGGGTCCAGGAGATTGAAACCCTGCAAGTGGGTGCTGCCATCGCCAGCGCCGGGCGCGTGGAGGATGGGCTGGGCAACGAGGTGCTGCTGGAGGCCAAGGCTTCCTATGACTCCACGGTGGGGATGATCATTGAGGGAGGAGCTCTCCATACCAATGTCCCCACAGTGACCCTGGCGCTTTGGAATCCTGAAGGTCTGCCGCAGATGCGCTTGTGCAACGAGGGTAGGTTCGGCGAAGGCGCGGGTTGGATGGATGTGGACGCCACCCAATCCTGGAGGCTAGACGTCGGGCGAGGCGATACGCATACGCCATTGAGCGTCTATGCGGTTTTCCAGGATGAGACTGGTGAGCAGTATGGGCCCGTTCACGATGACATCATCTACGACCCGGTTCCGCCGCGCATCACTGACCTGGACATCGTAGATCGTGGGACGCAGTGCGCGGCGGACGATGGTTCCACCTGGTCGTCGGCGCTGACGGCAGGAGGACAGTCCGTGCGCGTAGCCGTCAGCGATGA
Source organism: uncultured Anaerolineales bacterium (assembly GCA_964575455.1). Classification (GTDB taxonomy): domain Bacteria; phylum Chloroflexota; class Anaerolineae; order B4-G1; family B4-G1; genus SKLM01. The sequence goes on from CAZNRX010000029.1 coordinate 39,976, forward strand.
CAACAGCGGTGTCGCCAGCGTGCAGATCAGCGACGATGCCGATTTTGAGACGTTCTCAGAGACTGTGGTTACGACCAACATGGTTGAGATCCCCATTCCCTGGGATCTTCAGTCGTCCAACGAGGTCTTTGTGCGTGCTATAGACCGGGCGGGCAACACCTCGGAGGTTAGAAGCGAGCAGAGCCACAAGATATACCTGCCCTTAGTTATCAGGGCTCATCAGTAGATCGAAGGGCCTCCGGCCCTATCACTTCAGGCCGGAGAGGGCGATTGAGAGGGCGTGCGGTGCCAGGTCGTCTTCTTTGAAGTGTGCCTTCACGCGAGAGATGAAATCCTCTACGCTGTAATGATGGCTCTGTGGCCCTGGTTGCTCCAGGGCATAGGCGGCTGCTATGCTGCCAAGCCGGCCTGACAGCGCCCAGGGTAGCTTGAGGGTAAGCCCCTTGATCAGCCCGGCCCGATAGGCGTCTCCCACGCCCGTCGGGTCGTCAACGCGTTGGGGTCTCGCCGGAGGGATGTGGCACACGCCGTCTTCTGTGTAGATACGAGAACCCTCCGCTCCTAGTGTGACCACACACGCCTCTCTGGGAGCTTCTTGAATCTGCTTGGCCGTGAAGCTGGTCTTCTCTTGCAGCATCTCGAACTCATACTCGTTGACAACCAGCCATGAGGATCCCCTCAATCCCATCCTCAGTTCCTCTCCGGAGAGCCGCACGATCTGCTGACTAGGATCGTAGAGATAGGGAATGCCCAGCTCCTGGCATTCGGCGGTGTATTTCACCATCGCTTCGGGATCGTTTGGGGAGATGACGACGATATCTATCTGATCGTCACCCAGGGTGTGAAGTGAAAGATCGCGAGCGCGGGCCATCGCGCCGGTGTAGAAGTTCGCGATCTGGTTGCCGTCCTCGTCGGTGCTGACGAAGAACGAAGCGGTGAAGAGATCGGCTTCGGTCCGGACGAGCGACGTGTCTACGCCATGGCTCTGTAGCCAGCTGCGGTAGGCTTCGAAATCGCGCCCTACGGTTCCCATCAGCCGTGGTCGCTCTCCGAGCAACGCCAGGTTGTAGGCGATGTTAGCGGCGCACCCCCCACGCTGTTTCCGCATCTCATCCACCAAAAAGCTGACCGAGAGACGGTGGATCTGATCCGGAAGGATGTGCTCGGCGAAGCGCCCTGGAAAGGTCATCAGATAATCGTAGGCGATGGAACCGGTGACGATGATGTTCATCTCTCCCCCTACTGGCTGAAGTCGTTACGATGACGATGTGCTATGCGGCACTCGGCTGAGCTACGCTCAGCTTGGCGTGCCTGACTACGAACCTGAACGACTAAGGTCGTTGTCAGGACGATGGGCTACCCGAGCCGCACCTTCAAGAGCATCCACAGCCAGCGAAGCCCGGTGCGATACGCCTGCAGGCCCACCAGCCCCTTTCCCTGTTCCGCGGTCCGCGGATGGTAGGCGATGGGCACCTCTATGATTCTGTGTCCATGCTTGAGCAGCTTGCAGGGTAGCTCGAAGTCGAAGTCGAAGTCCTGATCGCTCAGGTTCAGCGAGCGAGCGACGTCCACGCGGGCCAGTTTGAGCCCGGTCGCGATGTCCGTCAGCTGTCCGCCGAAGAGACGATTGGCAAGCCATGTGAGGAACCGCACGCCCCAGTAGTTCTCTGCGTACTCGTAGATCTTCCGGCCGCCGAGCGTGCGGGAGCCGAAGACGGCGACCGGGGTCACAGACCCCTCCGAGCTGGGGGGCAGGGTGTCCTCTGGATGGATTGCAGCCGTCATACGGGCCAGGTCCCTTGCCTCATACTCCAGATCCGCGTCGAAGACCGCGAAGTAGTCACCTTGCGCCTCTCCAATGCCGGTCAGGATTGAGGCGCTCTTGCCTCTGTTCCGCGGATGGCACACGACGCGCACGTCGGGAAGGTTGATGGATTGCAACAGTTCGCGCGTGCCGTCGGTGGAGAAATTGTCGACGACGATGATCTCCTTGTCCCATACTGACCCCAGGTCGACGTCGTGGGCTTCCTGAATGGCCTCGAGGATGGTCCGCCGCTCGTTATAGGCGCAGATGATGATGGATAGTAGATTGGAGTCCTTGCTCATACTTGAGTCTCACAGATGGGTGATTACTTTGTTTGGAAGAAGTCGGCAAATGCTTCCAGGACGTAGGCGATCCGTGCGTCATCCAGGCCCGGATAGACGCCGATGAAGAACGACGATCGGAGGATACGGTCGGCGTTCGGAAGCTCGCCAACTGTGCGATAGTTGATGTCTCGGTAGCCCGGTTGCCGCACCAGATTGCCGGCCAGAAGCAGACGCGTCTCGATGTTTCGATGCTCCAGGAAGGTGAGTAAGTCGCGGCGTGTGAACGGGACACCTCTTCGCAGCGTGAGCGGTAGGGCAAACCAGGCCGGATCAGCGCGCCCGCTCCAACGCGGTAGGAGAAGGAACTCTTCATAAGGTTTCAGGCCCTCGTACAGCTTCCTGAAGTTACGTTTACGATCCTCGATGAAACTGGGCAGTTTCTCCAGCTGTGCCAGGCCGATGGCCGCCTGTACGTCCGTCATCTTCAGATTGTAGCCGATCTCCACGTACAGATAGCGATGGTCATAGGGCTCGTCCAGCCCGGGGATCTGCCACTCAAATCGGTTGCCGCAGGCGCCCTCCGGCGGGCTGTCGTGGCTGCACTGACAGTCCCGCCCCCAATCGCGCAAGCTGCACGCGATGCGCGCCAGGCGGGCGCTGTCGGTCGCCACAGCGCCGCCCTCGCCTGTTGTCATGTGGTGGGAGGGATAGAAGCTGAAGGTGGACATATCGCCGAAGGTGCCGAGCATCTTTCCATCGTACGTGGACCCGAGAGCTTCACAGGTGTCCTCGATGACGTAGAGGTCATGTTCTTGGGCAAATGCCATCACCTTTTCCATGTCGACGGGGTTGCCCAGCATGTGGGCGATGAAGATAGCGCGGGTCCGGTCCGAGAGGGCCAGCTCCAGTTGTTCCGGGTCGATGTTGTACGTTCCTACTTGGCAATCAACGAAGACCGGCACCAGCTGGTTCTGCACAATGGGGGCGGTGGTGGTGGGGAAGCCCATCGCAGCGGTGATCACTTCGTCGCCTGGCTGGAGCGATCGATCCAGGCGCTGCGATCGAAGGGCAGACATGGCTATCAGATTGGCTGATGAGCCTGAATTGACGGCCAACGTGCGATCCAGGCCCAGAAAGCCGGCCAACTGGTCCTCGAAAGCCTCGGTGCGAGGGCCGACGGTGAGCCAGAAATCGAGCGCGGCGTCGACGGCGGCGATCAACTCCTGCTCGTCGTAGACCCGCCCGGCGTAGTGAACGCGGGTCTGGCCTGGTGCGAACGATCGATCCGCGTGAGCCTGGCGGTAGTACTCGGCGACCTGGTTCAAGATCTTTCGACGTAGCGCGCTATCTTTGGCTTCAGATATCATGTCGTTGGTTGCGTCTGGGTCTCCATTCTTGTCACTCTGAGCGGCATCCGGTTAGGCGGTATTTCGCTCCGCTCCGAGCTGCACTACGAACGGTCAGAGTGATTCATCGTAATGCGCAATCCCTCTTCGAGGTGCGTCGTGGCACGCCAGCCGGTAAGTTGGGCCGTACGGTCGGCATCTGCGACGAGATGTACGGCGGCTCCTGTGCGATACGGGCGGGCGCCTGGTCGTATGCTTCCTTCTGCGCCTGCCAGGTTCCAGATCCGCTGCACGACGCGCCGAACGGGGGTGCCAATCCCGGTGCCCAGATCGAGGCTGGCACCTTCGATTCCCTCTGCCTCCGCAGCTGCTATCATACCATCGGCTACGTCGAGTGCAAAGATGAAGTCGCGCTCCTGCTCGCCGGGCGTCATTGGAAAGTCCTCGCCCGAGAGCGCTGCGCTGATAGCCGCCGGGATCAGCGTCCGCTCGGGCTGTCCCGGCCCGTAGACCTGGAAGGGACGCACAATGACGACAGGTAGCTCGTAGGCTCGCCAGTACATGCGCCCAAAGGCCCAGGCCGCGACCTTGGACGCGGCGTAGGCATTGATGGGATCCAGCTTCCTGGGTGTTAACTCACCTTGCTCACAGGTGCCATACTCGTAGCTGGTGCCCACCAGCACGATCCGCTCCACACGGCTGCCCCGCACGTGGTGGTGTCTCAGTGCATCCAGCAGGTTGATCACGCCTCCGGCATTCACGTTCAGAGCCAGGGCCGGGTCCACGCCTGGATTGGTAACGCCGACGGCAGCCAGGTGGAACACGACCTCGGGGGTTACGTCAGCGAGGACGTCCCGTACCGCGTCGGCATCGCAAATGTCGAAGGTCAGTGTGCGCGGGGCGGGCTTTGGGCGCCCACCGCCGTAAACAGGCGGTGCTAGGGTCACTGGTCGGGACCCCGGCTGCTTCGTGGGCGATGTGCCCGCGCAGACCTGAGCGCCCATGTCCTGGAGTCGTCTTACCAGATACTGTCCGATGAAACCTGTGGCTCCTGTGACCAGGGCGCGCCTATGTCTGCAGATCGTTTGTTTTCTCACAGAGGGATAGCGTGACAAGGCGACAAAGCGACAAGGCGACAGCGGGATGGCAACACAACGTCAGCTCAACGGAGGAACTTGCGGTACCAGGATAAAGTCTCACGCAGCCCTTCTCTCAGGGTGTGTTGAGGTGCCCAGTCGAGCAGGCGTGTCGCCTTGCCGCTATCGAGGTACTGAGCCTGGATCTCGTTCTTCGCATCACCCAAGACGCGGGGCTCAAGCGCGGGCTGGTCGGAGACGTCGATGATGGTCTCTACCACCTCTATCACTGATTTAGGGTCGTTCATGCCGAAGTTGAACGCCTCGCCGGCCACTTCGGGCGCGTCCATGCGCTCGGCAAGCCGCATGTATCCGGCAACGGCATCCGGAATGTACAGGTAGTCGCGAACCAGCGTGCCATCCGAGCGGATGATAGGGGGCCGGCCGCGGATGACGCAGCGGGTTGTGCCGGGGATGAGACGGCTCCAGTTGAGATCTCCGCCTCCATACAGGTTGGCGCATCGCGTCACGGCGACTGGAAGATTGTAGGTGATTGCATACGCTCGGGCAATGCGATCGGCACAAGCTTTGGAGACGTCATACGGGTGGCACCCCAAAAGAGCGATATCCTCGGTATAGGGCAGCTTCTCGTGGGCGCCATACGCTTTGTCCGATGAGGCGACGATGACGCGCCCCGTCTCTGCCGTGCGGCGGGCGGCCTCAAGCAGGGTCCACGTGCCTTTGATGTTTGTCTCAAACGTTGAGAGCGGTGCCCGGTTGGCGATGGGAACGATCGTCTGGGCCGCCAGGTGGAATACCGTGTCGATCTCGTATTCGTTCAGCGCACGCTCGATCAGTTCGTAGTTGGTGACGTCGCCGTGCACCACGCGGATACGATCCCGATACCCTGATTGGCGTAGATGGGAGAAGGGAACCTCGTCTCGTATCAGGCCGGTGACGGCAGCGCCTGCGTCCACCAGAGAGATGGTTAGCCAGGAGCCAAGCACGCCTGTGCATCCGGTGACGAAGACTGGTCGGTCGAGCCAGAACGAATGGGGGCTTGATTGCATGGTGATCAACTCCGGGGCGCCACTGACTCTTCGAGCTTGCCGCTACTTCGCTTCGCTGCGTGGCGCACTACGAACGGGGCGGCGTTCTCCTTCAATCCCATACCTTCCACGGGGCGCTTTCACGCCAGATCGTGTCCAGGGCCAATGCATCCTTGAACGTGTCCATCGACCGCCAGAAACCGATGTGGCGGTACATCATCAACTCCCCCTCGCTTGCCAGACGCGGCAGTGTCTCTCGCTCCAGGTCCACGTCATTCCCGTGGTTCAAGTAGTCCAGGACACCTCGCTCGAACACTAGAAAGCCAGCGTTGATCCAATGATCCAGTTCGGGCTTCTCTCCAAACCCTGTCACCTGGTCACCCTCACCTGTCTCCAGGATCCCGTACTGGGACCTGAGGGGCACGCCGGTGACTGTTGCCAATCGACCGTGTGCTTGGTGAAAGGCGAGCAGGGCATCCAGGTCGATGTCGCTCACACCGTCGCCGTAGGTGACGAAGAACGTGTCGCTGTCTATGTACCTGGACGCCCGGTAGATCCTCGATCCCTTATAGGTGTCCAGGCCGGTGTCAGCGAGCGTCACCCGCCAATTCTCCTCCGCATTTGATTGGTGGTAGGCTATCGCATCTGGTCGGCCCAGGGGGATGGTGAAGTCGTAGTTCATCGGCTCGTAGTCGAGAAAATACCGCTTGATCGCGTTGGCTTCGTGCCCTAGAGTGAGGATGAAGCGCGTGTGCCCATATTCGGCGTAGATCTTCATCACGTGCCAGAGGATGGGCTGCTCCCCAATCTCGACCAACTCCTTCTTCGATGTCGTGGCTCCCTGCATGCGTGTGCCCTGGCCTCCGCACAGGATGACCACCGGTAACGAATCATTGACGGGCTTTGCGACATGGACCACGTCAGCCTCCATCAGCGTGCGTAGTTACCTCGATGTCTGCGTAGCCAGCACCATTTTCCGTAGGTTAAGCGTGAAGGGGGGGTACGCGATGCCGTTCTCGGTCACGATGCCGGTGACGTAACGGTTTGGTGTGACGTCGAATGCTGGATTTGCAACGTCAATCCCTTCCGGCGCGATAGGTTGGCCCTGATAAGTGACGTTTGTGATCTCGTCGGTCGGCCGTTCCTCGATAGGTATGTCGTCGCCGCTTGTTAACGACAGATCGACCGTCGATGTGGGCACGCAGGGATAGAAGGGCACCCCGTTGTCCTGTGCTGCCAGGGCCAGCTTATAGGTGCCTATCTTGTTGGCCACGTCCCCGTTGGCGGCTACTCGATCCGCGCCGACGAGTACGATGTCCACCTGACCGCTGCGCAGGAAATACCCGGCAGCGTTGTCGACGATCAGGGTGAAAGGGGCCCCCAGTTGCTGCAGCTCCCAGGTCGTAAGCCGAGCACCCTGAAGGCGCGGTCGCGTCTCGTCTACCAGGACGTGAATCTCTTTGCCTTGCTCGTGGGCGGTACGAATGACGCCCAGGGCAGTCCCATAGTCCACTGTCGCGAGGGCTCCTGTGTTGCAGTGGTGGAGGATGGTATCGCCGTCCTGGATCAGGGCGGCCCCATGCTCCCCTAGACGCTTGTTGATCTCGACATCCTCGTCGGCCAGCGCCTGCGCGCCCTCCAACAAGGCCTCGCGTATAGCGGCCGGATTCTTCTCATTCTCGGCGTATTGCATCATGCGCGACACAGCCCAGGAGAGATTAACGGCTGTGGGGCGGGCAGCTTCCAACGTTTTGGCGGCGGCATAGAGATCGGAGAGGAGGTCATCGCGCCTCTTGGCTCCGCTCTGGCGCGCGGCCAGTGCCATGCCAAACGCAGCGGCTGCTCCGATGGCCGGTGCTCCCCGTATGGCCATATCGCGGATGGCCTCCGCGACTTCCTCGTGGCTGTCGCACTCCAGCATCCGGAATGTCGTCGGGAGGAGTCGCTGATCGATCATCCTGACAGTGCCGTTGTCCCATTCGATACTTCGCATTCTGCCATGTACCTCCATTTATTCGAGAAAGCGCGCTATACTAACACGCGTGGTTGGCCTTGTCAAATAGGGCCGCTTCGCTTCCAGGAGCACTTGTTTTAGGACTTGCAGTGTCATCAGCTGCTTGCAGCAAGTTATTCACGCTTCGTGATGAAATATCCGCAACAAGAAATGGCAGTCTGGCGCCGAA
>CAZNRX010000030.1:0-47471 GCA_964575455.1 uncultured Anaerolineales bacterium
CTCTTACGTGTATGATACCTCAATCCGCTCAATTCCTAAAACAAGTGCTCCTGGGCCATGGGGTTCGAGTAGTTGATCAACCAGGCCTCTGGACAGAGACGTTCCATGTCGTGAGCGATATCGAGGACGACTGGGATGGTCCTCAATGCCCGGAAGATGCCGCCGATGCCGTGCGTATCCGCGATCGTCTGCCGGAGGCCATACTTCTCCGGGATCTCGAAGTCCGTCTTCGTGTCCGCGAAGCCTCCGATCTGGACCGTGTTGAAGACGTAGGCCGCGCCTTTGAGGGCCTCCTCCCTGTCCAGGGTGCTCTCGACCGTCGCCTTGACGCCCAGCTTGTCCACCACTTGGCGCGCAATGCTGTGGGCGGTCTTCAAGCGGCCCGGAGCAATGTCCATCAATCGGATGGTGATGCCCAGGTCCCTAAACTCCGGCCACCTGAACAGCCCCTCCACAATGTTCCTGGTGAAAACAACGCTGCCTGCTCCCACCATAGCGATGATCATGCCTAACCTCCCAATCCGACTAGTGATACGTCGGCAGCCAGTCGCTGTGCGCCTCGATCAGATCGTCGATCAGATTCCAGATCTCCTCCAAGCTGAGCTCGGCAGCCGTGTGCGGGTCGAGCATGGCCGCGTGATAGATATGCTCCCGCTTCTGGGTCAGAGCTGCCTCCACTGTTAGAGCCTGGACGTTGACGTTGGTCCGCATCAGGGCCGCCAGCTGGGGCGGCAGCGCGCCAATGCGCGTGGGCTGCACGCCGTTCCTGTCCACCACGCACGGCACCTCGACGATACAGTTGTCAGGCAGATTGTCAATCAAGCCATGGTTCGGCACGTTGCCATAGACCACACGAGGCGTAGCAGTCTCCATGCTGTGGATGATCAACGGCGCGAACTCCCCGCTGCGCGCTATCTTGAACATGTACTCGGGATGCATATCGAGAACGGTCTCATCCCACGCCTCCTTCATGACCCTCGCTTTCTCGGGCGGCACCTCGTCCCCGAAGGCGAATTCTGGATCCTCCAGCAGCTCTTGCGTGACGTCCCAGACTGCGTTCTGAGCTTCGCAGCGCTTGATGTACTCGTCCAGCGGAACGTTGAAGCGCTCGATCAAGTCCGGGCGGTCCCGCTTGATGAACCACGGCACGTATTCGGCAAAGTGCTCACTGGATTCGGTGACGAAGTAACCCAGCCGCTTGAAGACCTCATATCGCACACGGTTCGTGTCAGGTACTCGCCCCTCCTCCATCACCTGGCGGATGCGCGGGTAGAGATCCTCGTTCCCACTCTCCGTGATGCGCTCGAAGCGCAGGTAGAAGGCCATATGGTTGATGCCCGCGCACAGGTAGTTGATCTCCTCGAGAGGCACTTTGATGTCATGGGCCAACTCCCTGGCCGTGTTCTGCACACTGTGGCAAAGCCCCACGGTATTGATCTCGCTGCCCCGGTCGATGGCCCAGCAGAGCATGGCCATCGGATTGACGTAGTTCAAGAAGGTGACGTCAGGGCAGATTTCCTCCATGTCATGGCATATATCCAGCATCACGGGGATGGTGCGCAAGGCGCGCATGATGCCGCCGACACCCAAGGTGTCGCCGATGGTCTGATGCAGACCATACTTCCTGGGAATCCCGAAATCGGTCACGGTGGCCGGCTCGTACCCGCCCACCTGTATCATACAGACAGCGTAGTCAGCACCGTCCAACGCCTCTCGACGATCGAGCGTCGTCTCTATCGTGGGGTGAGCGTCCACAGCGCTCGCCACCTTGCGAGCCACGATCTCCGAGAGCCGCAGCCGCTCCTCGTCGATATCGTGCAGGCTTATGGTGGCCTCAGCTAACTCTGGAAAGCTCAAGACATCGACCAGAAGACGCTTGGTAAAGACAGTGCTGCCAGCTCCAATTAACGTGATCTTAGACATTGCGCTGAATCTCCCTCAGATCTCTAGGCAAACGGGTTACCTTCGCCCGTTAGAATGCGGCGGGTATGGAAGGCTCTGTCGAGTTTTGGCAGGTATGGAAACCTGCCCTACCATACTTGCGGAAGCTTTACGGGGGTGACACACCCCCTATGAGCTTGCTTAGCAGGGGTGGCACATTCCCTTTGAGCTTGTTTGTCCCACCCCTTGAGCTTGCTTATCCCACTTCGAACTGAGGCAGCCACTGGGCCTGCGCCTTCAGCAACTCATCCACCATCTCGTGGATCTGGGGCAGGGTGCATACAGCGGCGGTCAAGGGGTCAAGGGCAACAGCATGGGTGACCGCTTCAGCATCGCCGCTTAAGGCTGCCTCGACGATCAACGCCTGCACATTGACGTTGGTGCGGTTGATGGCGGCCAACTGAGGAGGCAGCGCTCCGACCCTCGTCGGCTGGACACCGTTGGCGTCCACCAGGCAGGGCACCTCCACGCAGCAGCCCTGCAGCAGATTGTCGATCAGGCCCCGATTCGGCACGTTGCCGTGGATACGCGTCGGCTGATTGGTCTCCATAGCCTCAATGATGTAGGACCCGTACTCGCGCGTGCGCTCATCGGGGAGCTCCTCGACGCCGTCGAGCAACTGCTGATACTCCTCCTGATAGTCGGCAAACCGCTCGAAGCAGAAGCGCAGATAGCCGCCTGTGCGGCCGAAGTCGAACCAGTGGTTGACGCTGTCCTTGAAGCGCGGCACCAGATCCTCGTTCACCATCTCGGCGCTCTTGCGGAAGTAGGGCACGTATTCGCTGGCGTGGCCACTGGACTCGGTGACGAAATAGCCGAACGTCTTCATCAACTCGATGCGCACCGGCTCCTGAGCGTAGACCTCAGGTCGCTCAATGGCCTCCCACACCCGTGGATAGAGGTCCTCGTCGCCGCGGCGAAACGAGAGGAACCAGGCCTGGTGATTGATGCCAGCGCACTCGAAGACCACCTCATCGTAGGGCACGCCCACCCAGCCAGCCAACAGCTCCCTGGTGTGCTGCACGCTGTGACAAAGCCCAACGCACGGGCGACCAGTTGCCGCATCAACCGCCCAGCAGTTGGCCGCCATCGGGTTGACGTAGTTGAGCAGCAGCGCGTCCGGCGCCACAGCGTCCATATCGTCGCACAGATCAAGCAGCACCGGGATGGTGCGCAGCGCCCGGAATACACCGCCGGGGCCCAACGTATCGCCCACGCACTGCTCGACGCCGTAGCGCTGCGGGATCTCGATGTCCAGCTGGTAGGCGTCCAGCCCACCCTGCTGGAAAGTAGTGATGACGTAGTCGGCGTCCTGCACCGCCTCACGCTGGTCGGTGGTGGCCTCCACCTGGGCATCGACGCCGCGCTGATCCACGATGGCATGAACCAGATTGCGGGCCTGATCCAGCCGATCGGGGTCGATGTCCATCAGAGCTATCGTGCTGCCCTGCAGGGGTGGCGTCAGCAGGATGTCGCTGCACAGGTTGCGGGTGAAGACGACGCTGCCCGCGCCGATGATCGCGATCTTGGTCATTGTAGCCACTTCCTTTTGCTTGTGCCGGGGATGCTTCTACCGCGCCGCGGGGCCGATGGTGGAGAAGATCGGGCCGAAGTTCATCTTCTTGACCGGGGCGGGGGTCATCTCCGCCCACGCCTCTCCGTCCCAACGGAAGATGCTGCTGGTGTGCTGATCGACGCCGTCGCCGGCCTCCTCGTCAATGGTGCCCAGATAGCGCCAGAGGCACTCACCGTCCGAGCGGGCGCCCCCATGGTGCCAGTGACCGGGCAGCTTGGGGCCGTATCGCCACGCATTAGCGCGATAGTTGTAGATAGCGTGGAGCCGCTTAACCGGGCCTACATAGTGATCTTGGTCGTCGTTGTAGAATGCGCGGTTGACGTTCCAGCCCCCCACAACGTGCAATTCGCCGCGCCAGACGTCGCTGGAACCGTCGGTGACCGGGTGCGGGCATGGGGCAACGACCTGCCACTCGTCAGTGCGGGGGTTGTACCGTTGGTTGAGGGCCCCGGGATAGTTGTTCTGAGGCCCCTTGCACTGGGTGTTCCCTGTGGCGTAGTAGAGCCATCCGTCCCAGCAGGTCGGGCAGGGGAACGACTGCGAGAACGGCGCGTCAGCGACGTCCGTGTCCCACGTGCCGCTCTCCAGGTCGTAGCGCCAGTTCCAGCTCACCCGGTGGAAGCGGCCCTGGGCATCATCGCCGCCGAAGAGGAAGACGTAGCGGTCGTCGAAGACAGGGTAGAACTTCCCCAGCTTGCTCCGGGCGGCGGGCATCTCGTCCAAGACGCTCCATTGGTCGGCAACAATGTCATAGACCTGCACATAGGCGGCACAACCGCTGTGTGGTTCCGTCTTCCCGCCGAAGCAAAAGATCCGGCCGTCGTAAAGCGTCCATCCGGCCCCCTGGACGGCGTGGGGCATGGGGGCCAGGTCGCCCTTGACGCTGCTGTACCAGCGATCCTCGTCGACGTTGTAGACGGTGTTGTCATCGACGGTGTAGGCATCCTCGATCTTACCGCCGATGGCCCATAGGAAACGACCTTCGCTTGTGTTTACAGGCATTTTAACTCGATCTCCTCGCGATCAAGACACTCATGCACCCCTAGTCGGCCCGGAGGGAGAGCGGGCTCAACCTGGCGGGTATGGAAACCCTGTTTCGACGGGTATGGAAGACTCTGTTGGCTTTCGGCAGGTATGGAAACCTGCCCTACATGCTTCCTTGCGGGGGCGCGATGGACGCTATTCAATGGGAAGGCGCTGCGCCCACGTCCCCACCACGGGAAGGGTCGCCCTCTCCACCCGCAGGGCACGAACCATGCCGACGATCCACAACGCAACCAGGGCGACGTAGGCCACAATCACCAGGGCAAACAGACTCGCAGCGATGACGGGGCCAACCAAGGGAATCCAGGAGAGCATCCAACTGACGACGGCCCAGACTAACGGCACGCCTACAGCCACGACCGCAAGCCCCAGCGACTGCTTGGCGTGATGCCGTGCGAATTCCCTCTCCCGATTGAAGAGAAGAACGTAGAGCGCGCCAACGAAGCTCAACAGGTACGCCAGGAAGGCCAAGTATCTCTTCGGCTTGTTCATTCTCGGGCTCCAATCCCTCGCAGGTCCAAATCACCAGCGAAATGGCAGCTGGCGAAGTGATCATGTTCCACCTCGACCAGCTTTGGCTCCTCGCGGCTGCAAATGTCCTCCACGTAGCGGCATCGAGGATGGAAGACACATCCGGGAGGCGGATTGGCCGGACTGGGAACGTCGCCCTCCAGGATGATGCGATCGAGCCGAATGTCCGGATCCGCCGGCGGAACGGCGGAGACGAGCGCCTCAGCATAGGGATGGAGAGGGCGCTTGAGCAGCTCCTTCGTCTTCGCGAGCTCAACCAGCTTGCCGACGTACATGACGGCAATACGATCGGAGACGTGCTCCACGACCGACAGGTCGTGAGCGATGAACAGCAAGGTCAGCCCCAGATCATCCTGCAGGCGCTGCAGGAGATTCAACACCTGGGCCTGAATGGACACGTCCAGGGCGGAGACCGGCTCGTCGGCGATGACCAGGCGCGGATTGGTGGCCAGCGTGCGCGCCAGGCCAATGCGCTGGCGCTGTCCACCGGAGAACTCGTGAGGGTAACGACGCATGTAGGCGGGGTCGAGCCCCACCGCCCGCATCAACTCGGCCACCCTGCGATCCATCGCCTGTCCGTGGGCAAGCCCATGGATGACCAGGGGCTCTCCGACGATATCCTTGACGGGGAGCCGCGGGTTGAGGGAGCTGTAGGGATCCTGAAAGATCATGCGCATGTCCCGCCGCAGCGGCTTCATCGCCTTCTGGCTGAGGCTAGACACATCCACCAGCTCACCATCCGCCTTCCGATACCAGATCTTGCCATCGGTGGGATCGTATAGACGCAGTATGGTCCGCCCAGCCGTCGTCTTACCGCACCCACTCTCGCCAACCAATCCCAGGACCTCGTTCTCCCGGATGAAGAGACTGACGCCGTCGACCGCCTTGACGTGACCGACCACCTGCTGGAAGAGACCCCGGCGAATGGGGAAGTACTTCTTCAGGTTCTCGACTCTCAGGATGACGTTGTCCTCGACCACCATACAGAATCCTTTCCGCAAAATCGACATGAGCAAATGACAAAAGCCCGCGCTCGAACGCGTCAAAGCTGGCTGTTGTCACTCCAGCACGACGGTCTCCTTCTCCATCAGGATATCGGGGGTGTCCCAATCCTTCTGTTCCATCAGCTCCTGGAAGGCCCGCCGGAAGACCAGGTGGGCCTCAATCGTGATGGGCATCTCCACCGACCCATCAGACGCCGAGAACGCGTACCGGCTGACGTCGGTCTCGAAGGCCGCCAGACGCGTGTCCTCCACGAGGCTGATGTCTCGCCAATAGGCCCCGGTGGGGAACTCCCCGGTCCACTCATCCCGCAGGATCTTGGCGTAGGTGCGCCCGGGCCGCCCGGCGTAGTCGCCGGTCCAATCGGGCAACACCGGCCCCTCCGAAAGGAGGAGCACCTCACCGTCGGCATCGGTAGCCCGCACCGCCAGGATCATGTGACGGAGCGGAACGCCGGTGGGCACGTGGTGCCCCGTCTTGTCGTTGGTGATGCTCACCTCCACCACGACCCCATCCCCCTCCAGTCGGCCGGTGGTGGTCATAGTGACGGAGTTCTGTAGCAGCTCCTCGTCGCTCGCTCCCGGCATGAGGTGATCGTGAATGGGCGTCCGGGGCTGCAACCCGCCCTTCTCGGGAAAGACGAAGTAGTCGTAGTCCGTCACCGGCATGTGGCAGTCCTGACACGTCTGCCCAGTCTCCGGGTCGCTGTAGGGGCTGTCCAGCCACTCACCGTAGGAGTTATAGATCACGACGCCCCCTGCGACCTCGCCCTCCTCTCCCGTGACGCCGCCGAAGACGCCGTAGTGGCATGGGGCACAGTAGGCACTCTCCTCCTGCAGCGGCAGGTAGCTCACCCGCCGGGTGACGTCGTCAAACGTGCCGAAGAAGAGCTCCTTCCCCTCCTCGGGGCGGTACAAACGCATGGAGGAGATGCCGGGCGCGTCGGGATAGGGCAAGCCCGTCTCCGGGTCCAGAATCACATCGCCGATCTTGTGGCAGAAGTCGCAGCCGATCCCATCGGCAGCATCGCCGGTGAGATCCACCGGGCTGACGCCGTACTGATCCGAGGGCAAGGCGATTGGATCGGGGACCGATGATGAGCGCTGTCCCGTCATCTCGGTGTGGCAGCCCGACCAGCCACAGGTGTCGGAGGGGGCCATCTTGGCGGCCAGAGGGGTGTGACATGAGGCGCAGTTGCCCGTCCTGTCGGGGTTGTCCAGCTTGTATCCGGGGCCGTAGTAGGGCTCGTCCCCCTCTGCGGACTGGGGCTTCCCGCTGACGAACGTCGTCCGCGGCCCTCGATTGCCGTGCACATCCGTGCCCTGGTAGATGCTCAAGAAGCGGGGGTTGACGGCAGCCTGACCGTGAGCGTCAGCCTTCCACTCCTCATAGGCGGTGTGACAGGGAGCGCAGCTGGCAGAGCCCTCGATCCCGTCATACGTAAACCAATCGTAGTCGAGGTTGTCCGTCGTGTAGTACGGTTTGAGCGTGATGGTGACCGGCACGTGACCGGCCACAGCGCTGCTCCCGCCCACGTAGTACCCCTCGGCCCAGGCCGTGACCGAGATGGGCTCCGTCGCGGTCACATTTCGCAGGGTGAAGGATCCGTCACTGGCCGTGGTGGCCTTGTTGTCCGTGAGCTGAACCCGCACGTTGGCCCCCACCACCGGCCCCTCGGCATCGTGTACCACACCGGACACCACGCCTGGCGAGAGCACCGACTCTGGCGTGGGCGTCGGCGCTACGGCCTCCACCGTGGGGGGCGGGGTCTCGGTCTCCAACACGGGTTTCACGGTCGGAGAGGGAAGAGGCGTCTCCTGCGGCGGCGTAGATGTCGGTTCAGGCGACGCAGGCGCAAGCGCGGAACAGCAACCAGCCAGGCCACTGGCCAAAAAGCCGATGAAGAGAAGATAGCAGATCTTTCTCATAAGAGCCTCTGTCGACAGGTATGGAAACCTGCCCTACTAACACACGCCATATACTGCTTTCGGCGGGTATGGAAACCCGCCCTACCATATCTCACTATCGACCTCAACGCATGGTGGCGTACGGATCGGCCGCGTCCCGCAGCCCGTCGCCCAGGAAGTTGAACCCCAGCACCGCGAAGATGATGAAGATCACGGGCGTCATGATCCACGGATGGGTGCCCAAAGTCTGTAGGCTCTGCGCGTCGTGCATCAGGAGCCCCCAACTCGTCAGAGGCTCCTGGATCCCGATGCCCAGGAAGCTGAGAAAGGACTCGGCCAGGATGATCTGCGGAACGGTCAAGGTCAAGACCACGATGATGTGACTCAGAGCGTTGGGGTAGAGATGTCGGAAGATGATCCGGCCGTCAGAAGCCCCCATCTCCCGGGCGGCCATGATGAAGTCCGTCTCCCGGAACGACATGACCTTGCCCCGCACCTCCCGGGCGAGCACAGTCCAGCTCACCATGGCGAAGATAGCGGACATCACCACGAAGACCTTGAGGGATCCCCAGGTGGGGGGGATGATGGCCGAGAAGGTCATCCAGAGCGGCAACTGCGGGAAGGATTGAACGAACTCGACGAATCGCTGCAGGATAGCGTCAATGAGCCCTCCGTAGTACCCGGAGACGACGCCCAACACCGACCCCACGGTGACGCTGATGAAGGTGCCGAACAGGCTCATCGAGAGGGAGATGCGCCCAGCCAGACACGCCCTGCCCCACAAATCGCGACCGAACTTGTCGGTGCCCAGCAGGTGGATGGTGCCCCCCTCCTCGACGTCATAGAGGTGCCAGCGGCTGGGAATGAGCCCCAGGAGCTCGTACTCCCAGCTTTTGACGAAGAACCGCACGTGGTAACGGCGACTGGTGTCCTCCCTCCACGTCGGCGCGAAGGTCTCCGGGTCGAGCTCCACCACCTGGGTGTAGACGAAGGGTCGCAGGTGGAACCGACCCTCAGCGTCGATGAAGTGCAGGCGCTGCGGGGGGTTGAACGTGGATGACATATTGAGCTGCCGCGGATCTGTCGGCGCGAAGAACTCCGCGAGGAGCGCGAGCACAACGAGCGTGATGACCATCAGACCGCCGATGATGGCCGGTTTGCTTCTCCTGAACCGCTGCCAGACAAGCTGAAGGTAGCTCTCGTGCCCTTCCTCCCCATTGGTAAGAGCAGCGGAGGGTATGGGCTGAACGGCTTTCTTCGCTTGAACCATAGCCTATCTCCTTGCGTGCATCTGAGTCCTCAGAGCCTGAAGGGACACCTTATTGATCGTCTCCAGGCCGAACGCCGGCTGCTCGACTTCGCGGCTGCGCGGCTGCGCGGCTGCGCATAGCAGCCGGCTCAACTGAAGCCAATACGAGGGTCAAGAATCGCCAGAGAGATGTCCGCCAGCAGGTTGCCGACCACCAACATCAACCCGTACATCAACAGGATGCCGGCCGTGACATAAATATCCTGGTTGATGAGCGAGTCATAGAACATCGGGCTCACCGTGGGGATGCTCATGACGATCGCTGCCTCAAGCTCGCCCTGCACCATGTAGGGCAGCACCATGCCCTGATACATGATGATGGGATGGAGAGCGTTGGGGACGGCGTGTTTGTACATCACCTTCCTCTCGACCAGGCCCTTCGAGCGGGCGGTGGTCACGTACTGAGCATTCAGCACGTCCAGTAGATTCCCCCGCATGACGCGCATATTCCGGGCCACCCCACCCAACCCCGCGATGAGGACCACGGGCCAGATGTGCTTGAGGAAGTTGACCACTTTCGCCAGAGACCAAGGCGCCAGCGCATACTCGGGTGAGAAGAGCGAGCTCACGTGCTGCTGGTTGAAGGTGAAGACCAACAGATACATCAGTACCAGGGCGATCCAGAAGCGGGGCACCGAGGTGAAAGCGAAGGCAAAGAAGGCCGCCACGTTATCGGCGAGGCTGTACTGCCGGGGAGCGACGAAGATGCCGATCACGATGCCGACAAGGGTCGACGTAGCGTGAGCGAGCAGGGCCAGCAGGATCGTCCGCGGCAGCCGCTCGGCGATCAACCCTCCAACATCCCTGGCATAGGCCATGGAGTAGCCAAACTCACCTCTAGTAACGATACATCTGATCCAGTTGAAGTATTGGATGGGCAACGGCTTATCCATGCCGTATCGCGCCCGGAGCCTATCAGCTGCCTCCTCCGCTTCGGTCGCGGCCATGCCGGACTGGTTGATGAGCTGCTGCTTGTACGTAGTGGCGAAGTCGCCAGGGGGCAGTTGAATGACGATGAAGGAGACCAGGCTGATGCCCAGAACCACCAGAATCGCCACCAGGGACCTGCGTACGACGTAGCTGATCATACAGACCAATCCTCCTTCGGCTTTGCACCGAGCGGAGCGCAACCCCCTTCCATGTCCGTCGGTGCCGTTCCGCTAGTCTCAGGATGACGAGGAGGAGGAGGAGAAGGATCGCTTCTCCTCCTCATTCTCGGCTAAGCGGATGTCCGCGCCTCGTTGAGGCCAGGACATCCAGTGCCGCTAGTACGTCGGTATCTCGTTGGGCCGGATCTGATCCAGTTGCGCCTCCGGCGCCACCCAGACTTGCTCCGGACAGACGTTGCCCCAGGTCCAGTGATAGAGGAACGTGGGACATCCGGGCGGAATGTTGTTGAACCGCTTGGCCAGGGCCAGCCCGTAGCTGCCGATGACCACGCCGACGTTGTAGGCGTTCTCCGTGAAGACGCGGTTGTACTCGAACATCAGCTCCTCACGTTTCACGGCATCGGGCTCCAGCCTGAAAGCCTCGACGATGCTGACCAACTCCTCCTCGAAGGGCTGGAGCTGGCGCGGTTCCGCCCCCTCGCGGTGCCAATCCGGGCTCTCCTTGGTGAGCGGCGCGATCTCCTCCGCAAAGGTGAAGGGCGTGGCAAATTGCTGACCGCCGCGGACCATGTTCCACTCCCACGTGCCCGACTCCATGTTGTCGGTAACGACGGTTCCCTTCACCGGACGGAAGTTGACCTTGATGCCGATGTCGGCCATCAGGGGCACCAGGGCCTCGCCGATGATGACGGTGGCGTGCGCATCCTCGCCAGCTATCAGCGAGATCACCAGGTCCTCACCCTCCAGCGGACCCTCCGTCCAGTTCATGATGCCGTTGCCATCGGTGTCCTCGAAGCCCAGGTCGGCCAGCAACGTGCGCGACGTCTCGGGGGCGTAGGGGTAGTAGACGACGGAGTCCTTGTCGTACTCGGTGGCGCCGGGGTAGAGGCCACCGGGCCAAGCCCGCAGGTACGGTCCGGGCACCACGGCCTGAGACACGCCGCTCCGGTCGATGGCCTGGCTTACGGCGCGGCGGAACTGCTTGTTGCGGAACAGCTTGCGCAGCTCCGCATCCCGCTCGTCCTCCACGCCCAGGGTGGCGGACTGATTCATCGTCAAGTAATAGGCCAACATCTCGGGGCCCCAGGTGACCGAGAATTGAGCGTCGGGCTCCTGCTGCCGTTTCATGGTCTCGATGAAGGTGCCGGGGTTCTCCAGGTTGCTGTGATCCCCGCTCCCGGCCATCGTGTTCATCGTTCGGCCCACGCCGCTGGACCCCTTCTCGAAGGTGACCTCGTCCAGGTAGGGGAGTTGGTTCCCCTCCTCGTCCACCTTCCAGAAGTAGGGGTTGCGGCGCAGAACCATCAACTCGTCGGTCTTGTACTCCACCGCCACCCACGGGCCCATGGTGACCGGGGGTAGCCTGTCGGCCGGCCAGGCCTTCTCAAAGGCGACGTAGTCGTTGTCGGAGTTCTCGGGATGCAGCGGTGCCCAGACGTGCTCCGGCCAGACCGAGAAGTCATACTCGTCCATGTTGAACAGCATCTGGACCGGGCGAGCGACCGGGAAGGTCCACTTGATGGTATACTCGTCCACCTTCTCCAGCTCGACGTCCTCGCCCCCGATCTGCCAGGTGGTGCGGGACGTGGCGTGAGTGACGTTGGGATCGAGGATCAGGTACTCCCAGGTAAACATAACGTCATCGGCGTCGAAGGGCTCACCATCCGACCACTTGGCCCCCTCGATCAGGTGCATGGTCAGCTCCATGCCATCGTCCGACCACTCCCAGCCCTTGGCCAGGTTGGGCAGCGGCTCGACCTTGTCGCGCCTGAAGATAGGCCCGGACACGAGCAGGGCCTCCTCGTAGATGATGTTGATCCCGAACCAGCCCTGGGTCTGACCGGCACCCAGGTTCCAGCCCTCGGTGGGACAGGCGGAGAAGTCGCGCCACACGCCGCCATACTGTCCCACACCCTCGGGCATGGCGGACGACAGCATCACCTGCGGCTCCTCCGGCAGGCGCTCCTCCACTGGAGGTATTGTCCCGTTCGCGACCAGCGCGTCCATCCACGCCGGCTGCTTGTACTCAGGCAAGGCCTCATACGTGAGTATCTCTTCGAGGGGGTTTTGCATCACCCCGCCGCCGGTTCCCAGGGGCACGCTCTCCGGATACGGTATCGCGCCTTGGACCTCGACGACCCTCTCAACCTCGACCTCAACCTCCTTGGTGACCTCGACCTCGACCTCGGTGGTCACCTCGACCTCTTTCTCGACCTCGACCTCCTTCTCGACCACGCGGGTCTCGACGACCGTCTCCGGCGTCGGCTGCGCGCATTGGGTCAGGAACAACGAAAGGGCCATCAGTATAGCGAGCACGCTCCATGCTACTCTCTTGGTAGACATCTGACTCCTCCTGCTGTGAATAACGTGGACTTATACCTGCTGTAGGCGGATCGCTCCTCGTCTACGCGGGCAAGAATCGCTCGAATGGGTCGTGCCTTCACCTCCTTTTCTGCCGGGTCCTCTCAAAAAGCCTCGCCAGGACCCTCATCCCGCCATCCCTACAAGCTACTCGACTGCCCCAAAGCGGAGCCGCGGATTCACGGGCAGCCTCTCACTCCGGCCAGCAAGCCGCGTAATGGCCCGGTTCGACCTCTCTCAGAGGCGGTTCTTGCGTCGTACAGATATCCTTGGCGCGAGGACATCGGGGCGCAAAGGCACAGCCCCTGATCTCCTCGGTGGGCGTGGGCACCATCCCCTCAATGGGCACCAGCACCTTCTCCCCGCCCCGTCCAAACACGGGGACGGAGTTCAGCAGCCCCACGGTATAGGGGTGATGGGGGTTATGAAACACGGTCCTCACATCGGAGTATTCAACGATCTTGCCCAGGTACATCACCGCCACGTCGTCAGCGATCTGGGAGATCACGCCCAGGTTGTGGGTGATCATGATGATACCGGAGCCAAACTCATCCTGCAGCTCGCGCATCAGGTCCAGGATCTGGGCCTGGACCGTCACGTCGAGGGCCGTGGTGGGCTCATCCGCAATCAGGATGGAGGGATTGCAGGACAGGGCCATGGCGATCATCACGCGCTGGCGCATGCCGCCGCTCAGTTGGTGCGGATACTCACGGAGCCGCTGCTCGGGGTCGCTGATGCGGACCTGGTGAAGCATAGCCAACGCGCGGTCCATGGCCTCCTCGCGACCGACGTCTTGATGGAGCCGCACGGTCTCGGCGATCTGCTCCCCCACGGTGTACAGAGGATTCAGCGACGTCATGGGCTCCTGAAACACCATGGCAATCTCGCCACCACGGATGTTCCGTATCTTGCGACCCCGTGGATCGAGCGCGACCAGATCGACCTCTCCCCCTTTCCCATTTCGGTGGAGGAGGATCTCACCCTCCACGATCTCGCCCGGAGGGGATTGAATGAGCCGCATGATGGATAGAGCCGTGACGCTCTTGCCGCAGCCACTCTCACCAACCAGTCCCAGAGTCTTGTTCCGTTCCAGCATGAGGCTGACCCCGTCCACAGCGCGTACCGTGCTCTTCTCCATGAAGAAGTACGTCTTCAGGTTCTTGACGTCTAGAACCGTCGTGCTCGCTCCCGAGTAGGCTGATTCTATCATGGTCCTCGCACTCTCTCAGGTCAAACAGCTTCCCGACGCTATGAGGAAGCTTATGCCGATTCCCGAACGACCAACTCGACGTCAAACCGAATGGGAGGGAAGGACGCTTCGGAGTCGTCCAACATGTCTATCAGGCGATGCATCGCCTGTCGTCCTAACTCATACTTGTCGATACGAACGGTGGTCAGCGGTGGGTCCAACATAGCGGCCAAGGGGATGTCGTCGAAGCCAACGATGGCACAGTCCTGGGGCACACGGCGACCGAGCTCCCTGCACGCCTGGATGGCGCCCACGGCTAGCAGATCGTTATAGGCGAAGATGGCCGTCACCTGAGGATGGTGTGTCAACAGCCGTCGCGCTGACTTGGCGCCACGAGCCATGACCGCGGCCCCAGGCCGGACCCACTCGTCGACGATGGGAAGTCCGTGGGCTTTCAGCGCGTCACGGTAGCCGCGAAAACGAGGCATAAGGTTCAGGGATGGTGCAGAGCCAGCCAGCATACCGATGACCGTGTGTCCTTTGCCGATCAAATACTCAACCGCCGCCCTCGCCCCGGCGCGGAACTCCACCATAATGCGGCTGACGCCTGGATAGCCGAAGAAGCAGTTGAGCACCACGAGAGGGGCATCGCGCTCCGCGAAAGCCTTCAACGCATCCCCGCCGCCGAAACTGGGAAAGACAATGGCACCGTCCACCGCGTGATCGGCCAGAGACCGTAGGATCTGGGAGACCCGCTCCCGTTTGCCATCGGAGTTGCAGAGGAAGACGTTATACCCGTGGGCTTCGGCGCTGTCCGTCACCCCCCGTGCGACCTCGGGGAAGAAGGGGTTGGTGATGTCACCTAGCACCAGTCCCACAGTGTCCGTGCGCTGGGTGACCAGGGCGCGAGCCACCTTGCTGGGGCGATATCCCAGCTCCTCAATGGTGGTCAACACACGCTGGCGCGTCTCGTCGGAGACCTCCCCCTGGTCGTTGACAACGCGGGAGACGGTCTTGATGGAAACGCCAGCTTCCTGCGCGACATCGCGCATGGTCACGTCCAAGAGGCCATTCCCTTCACAGGAGACCGACACTGCGTGACGATGATAATGATGACGACAACGTTGACGTCAACGTTGTCACCAGCATATCACACAGCTCATCGTTTGTCAAGGGTCAAATTCCGTTCAGGAAAGATAGATCGGGAGTCTCACTGGAACGACTGGCTCGCTCCGGATCGCCAGATCTGGAGCAAGGTCGAGGATCTGGCGATCCCTCTTGGAGCGATCTTGGATCTACTGAGCCTGAGCGAGGTGCTCGGTGCTTTGCAGCTATGCGCCGTCGATGTGCCACATCTGCCGGCCGAGATCTCTGGGAGAGACCTCCGACAGCGAAAAGGGCCTCAGCATGACGGTGTACGCCATCGGCTCGGGCATCATCACGTATTTGGACAGGGTCGGCGGGCCACAGCTGGCCCCACCCAGCCCCGTCTGCCCGTAGTCGAGGTTAAGCGTGATGCCATCGCGCCGCTGCAGCTCATACGTGTGCCGGGCCGAGGCCAGGTCCTCCGTTCGGAAGTGGTGGACGCTCACCTCCAGGGTGGCGGGCATCTTCCCATCCCTGGTTACAGCCGCAGCGAACAACCCGTTCCTCTCTTCATTTGTCAACGCCGCCCAGCGCACGTCCGTCTTGTTGCCGTTCTCCTGGGGCACCACATACGGCACATATTGATCGTCCACCGTCCCGCTGTAGAGGCCGACCGGCGCGCCCGTCTTGCGGTCCACGTAGCTCTCGTGCGGCCCCCGACCGTACCAGGTGAAGGTCTCGTAGCCCGCCGGAAGCACCATCTGGAGGCCCAGGCGCGGCAACGGCGGAAGGCCCCCTGCGGGCGTGATGCGACTGGTGATCAGCACGTCACCGCTGCCGTAGATCGCATAATCGATCTCACACGCGAACCTATCCCCCAGATCGTCCGCCCTCAGCGAGGCCTGCACCATAATCTGAATCAAATAGAGCTCCGTCTGACGCACGGATACCTCACGCACCCGCTGCTCCAGCCGGTCCAGCCCCGCTTGGCGCCAGGCGTCGGCCAATTGGAGGCTCCAGGGCTGGCCCCGATCGTTGTCCGTGGGTGCCCGCCAGGCGTTCACCAGCGGCCCCCGCTCAATCAGCTCCTCCCCTCGGCGCTGGAGCGAGGCCATCGTACCGGCGGCCCTGTCGAAGACCAGCTGGAAATCGGCGCCTGTCACCACCACGCTCGACGCCGACTCCTCCATGGTCAGCGGCCTGGCGGGTCCGAGATGTGCATCATTCAGGTGCGACGCACTCGTGAGGTGCGTCGCACCGGGCCGCGCTGGCGGCTCAGGCACCTCAAACGGCATCCTGAACTGCTCCCAGGCCACCTCGTGACCGGCGTCGGCCCAGCGGGTATCCTCGGCCAGGGTGAAGCTCACGTTGAGCCAATACTCCCTCCCAGGCTCCAGCGTCGGAGGCGTAAACGGCACGGTCACCACCTCGCTCGCACCGGCCGAGGTCTCCAGCGGCGGCAGCTCTCCCTCCTGCACCACCTCGCCGTCGGCAGCGAGCGTCCAGCCGATGTTCAGGTGGCTCAGATCGGAGACGTGATGCCTGTTGATGACGGTCACCTGACCGGCCGCCAGGTCAGCGGCCTCGACAGCCACCGGCTGCATCACCTTCTTGGACTCCCACATGGCTGGCTGGATGCGGCGATCGGGGAAGACCACGCCGTTGAGGCAGAAGGGTCCGTCATTCGGCGCGTCGCCGAAGTCACCGCCGTAGGCAAACCAGGGCTCTCCCTCCTCCGTCCGCTGTCGGATGCCCTGATCGACCCAATCCCAGATGAAGCCGCCCTGCAGCCGCCGGTGCGCGGCGATGGCGTCCCAGTACTCCTTAAGATTGCCGCAGCTGTTGCCCATGGCGTGGG
This sequence comes from uncultured Anaerolineales bacterium, assembly GCA_964575455.1. Classification (GTDB taxonomy): domain Bacteria; phylum Chloroflexota; class Anaerolineae; order B4-G1; family B4-G1; genus SKLM01. Next base: position 16,914 of record CAZNRX010000030.1, read on the forward strand.
CATACTCGCACATGATGAGCGGACGGGTCTCGCCCGGGATCTGCGCCAAGTCGATGATTGTACCGTGACCGGGAAGCACGGAGTCCCCCTGCCCCAGCCCCGGAGTCTCCAGCGGGGGATACATCACGCTGATGACGTCCACGTAGCGGGCATCGTCGGGCCCCTCATACGTGCCGCCCCAACCGGTGGCGCCCTCGTAGTGCACCAGACGCGTGGGGTCGTACTCGTGAATCCAGCCCGAAAGCGCCGCGTGGTTGGGACCGCTGCCGGACTCGTTGCCCAGAGACCAGATGATGACGCTGGGATGGTTCTTGTCTCGCTGAACCATGCGCATCCCGCGCTCCATGAACGCCGCGGCCCAGTCGGGGTCATTGGTCAGTTTGCCGACCACGCCGTGAGTCTCGATGTTGGCCTCGTCGATCACATAGAGACCATATTCATCACAGAGATCGTACCAACGCGCATCGTCGGGATAGTGAGAGGTGCGCACGGCGTTGACGTTGAAGCGCTTCATCAGCAGGATATCCTCGACCATGGACTCGACACTGACCGTGTGCCCCGTGTCCGGGTCATGCTCGTGCCGGTTGACGCCCCGCAGGATGAGCGGCACGCCGTTGACGTGGATCCGTCCGTCCCTCACCTCGATCTGGCGGAAGCCGACGCGAACGCGCTCCACCTGAAGCACCTCTCCCTGCGCGTCGCTCAGCGTGACCAGCAGCGTGTAGAGGTAGGGATGCTCGGCCGACCACTTCTCCGGATCGGCCACCGGTGACGCCACGGCCACGTTGCGCTCGCCGCCGGCCTTCAGCGCCGGGACCGGTGCCGACGTCTGGACCAAGACGTCCCCCTCGGCATCCATGAGGTCGAACGTCAACGCGTAACCGCTCACGTCAGCCTCGCCGCAGTTGAGCACCTGCGCCTGGACCTTGAGCACAGCGTCCCGGTAGCCCTGATCCAGCTCGGTTCGCACGAAGAGATCGCGCACGTGGACCGGCGGCGCAGACCAGAGGCGCACGTCGCGATAGATCCCACTCAGGCGCCAGAAATCCTGATCCTCCAGGTAGCTCCCGTCGGAGGTGCGATAGACCCGCACGGCGAGCGTGTTCTGCTGGCCGAATCGGACGTCGGTGGTGATGTCGAACTCGGCCGGGAGGCGACTGCCCTGGCTGTACCCGACCTCCTGACCGTTGACCCAGAGGTGAAAGGCCGAATCCACGCCCTCAAATGCGATGAAGACCCGGCGTCCGTCCCACCTCTCGGGCACGGAGAACGTACGCCGATAGGAGCCGGTGGGGTTGTCGCCCTGGGGAATGGGCGGCAGAGCATGATGAGGAGCGTCCGGCGAGGGCGCGCGCCGGCCCCCATCCTGAGGGAAGGCGTACCCTATGTTGACGTAGATGGGCTTGTCGTATCCCTGCAGCTGCCAGTTGCCTGGGACGGCAATGGCGTCCCAATCCGACACGTCGAACGACTCCCGGTGGAAGCCGTGCGGCGCCTCCGCTGGCGCGGAGGCGAAGCGGAAGGCCCACTCGCCGTTCAAGGAGCGAGCGTAGGGCGAATCACCCGCCAGCGCGGCTTCGCCGTCGGGGTAGAGCCCCAAAGGCGCATGTCCCGCCTCCCGATTGCGAGCGATCACCGAGGGGTTCATCCAATCAGGTTTTGTAGTCATCTCAGAGCCTCCTTCTGGCCAGATCAAGCCAACCCGCGGGCCAGGTCGCCGACGCATCGGCCGTGCAGCCATCTGCACCTAATCCCAATCCACGCACCCACGAAGCATGATACTACAGGTCGCCTGGACGGACGAGCCGTGCCATTCTTAGGGAAGAGGGCACTCCGACTTGACAAATCGCCGCAAGGTAGTATCATCGTCCCAACCTGGACGCACAGAGCGTGGAAGAACTTTTATGACCAAGCAACTCGACAACCGGTTTGCCACTATCTACATCTATTTTACCCTGCCACCGGCGGCTGCTTCACGGCGGGTGGAGACCTGATGGTGTAGGATAGGCGACACCCGAAGAGGGATCGAAGGGCGTGGAGCAGACTGCTTCACGCCCTTTTTTCGTGTCTATCGCATCAAGAGGAGGACCTATGACCTGTCGCGGCATTCGAGGCGCCATCTGCGCCGAGGCTAACCGAGCGGACGCCATCCTGGAGGCGACACGCACGCTCCTGAAGCGCATCGTCGCGGCCAACGATCTTTCCCCCACGGACGTGGCCAGCGCGATCTTTACCGCCACCCCCGATCTCGACGCAGTCTACCCCGCGCGCGCCGCCCGCGAGCTCGGCTGGACCCAGGTGACTGCGTCGACCCAGGTGACTGCGTCGACCCAGGTGCCCTTGCTCTGTATGCAGGAGATGCGCGTGGCCGGGAGCCTGGCGCGCTGCATTCGCGTGCTGATCCACTGGAACACCGACCGCGCGCCGGGTGAGGTCCGCCACGTCTACCTGGGCGAAGCCCGCGCGCTGCGGCCCGATCTGGCAGAGCCAAGCGAGGAGGAAATAGGATGAGCAAGACCATCGCCTTCCAGGGCATCGCTGGGGCCTACTCAGAGCAAGCGATCCATCAGTTCTTCGGCCCACAGGTGGAGAGCAGCGCTTGCAAGACCTTGGAGGATATCTTCCTCGCGGTGGAGAACGGCGAAGCGGATCACGGGATGCTCCCGGTGGAAAACGCCGTGGCCGGCTCCGTGACCCGCTCCTACGAGCTGCTGATGGACCACGACCTGCGCGTCCACGCCGAGGTGATCCTGCGCGTGCGCCACATGCTGATGGCCCCGCCCGGGACCACGGCTGGAGCCCGGCTTGACGAGATCGAGCGCGTTCGGTCGCATCCCCAGGCGTTGGCTCAATGCCAGCGGTATCTGGAGCGCCACGGCCTGACAGCCGAGCCGGCCTTCGACACCGCAGGGGCCGCCCGCGACCTCTCCGCCGAGCCGGATCCTGGCGTCGCTGTGGTCGCCAGCTCCCTGGCAGCGGATCTCTATGAGCTTGAGATCCTGGATCGGGACATCGAGGACTACGAATTCAACTACACCCGCTTCTTCGTGCTGGCCCTGGAGAGCCCGTCGCGCGCGCCGCGGAACAAGACGTCCATCATCTTCACCACGCCGCATCAGCCGGGCGCCCTGTATGACTGCATGGGGGAGTTCGCCAAGCGACGCATCAACCTGACCAAGATCGAGTCCCGCCCGCGCCTCAACCGGCCCTGGCAGTACATCTTCTACCTCGACTTCGAGGGTCATTGCCAGGACGCGCCGTGCGAGGCCGCCATCATGGGGCTGCTGCGGCGATCGTCGTTCGTCAAGCTGCTGGGATCCTACCCGGCTGCTACCACGCCGATGCCCGAGAATGGAAGGATTGGATAACGTCAACCTTGCAAAGGCTGCGGCTGGCCTCTCTCACCACGGTTTGCACCGGTCGTTGAGAGCCCGTTCAACATTGAAGCAGCGCTGCGAGCCTTCGCAAGGTCCAGGTTGGAGTTATGAGGAGGAGAGAAGCTATGATCATCGTCATGAAACAGGGCGCCACTCAGGCGCAGATTACGAACGTCGCCGCCCGCATCGAGCAGTGGGGCTGTCAGGCCCACATCTCGGAGGGAGAGGAGCGCACCATCATCGGCGTCATCGGGAACGGACGCCCGCTGGATCGCGCGCCCATCGAGCGCCTGTCCGGCGTCGAGCGCACGGTCCCCATCCTGCGGCCCTTCAAGCTTGCCAGCCGTGATTTCCACCCCAAAGACACGGTCATCAACCTGAACGGCGTCTCCATCGGCGCCGACCAGGTCATCGTGATGGCCGGCCCGTGCGCCGTCGAAAGTCGCGAGCAACTGCTGGAGGCCGCGCACGCGGTCAAAGAGGCCGGGGCGAAGGTGCTCCGCGGCGGAGCCTACAAGCCACGCACCTCACCCTACAGCTTCCAGGGCCTGGGCGAGGAGGGGCTGAAGCTGCTGGCCGAAGCGCGCGAGGAGACCGGGCTGCTGGTCGTCACCGAGGTGATGGAGCCGGATCTGGTACCGCTGGTCTCCACCTACGCCGACATCCTGCAGATCGGGGCTCGGAGCATGCAGAACTACGCCCTGCTCCACGCCGTCGGCGAGGCGCAGAAGCCGGTGCTGCTCAAGCGCGGGATGATGTCCACCGTCGAGGAGCTGCTGATGTCCGCCGAGTATATCCTCTCCCACGGCAACAACCGGGTGATGTTGTGCGAGCGGGGCATCCGCACCTTCGAGCCCTACACGCGCAACACGCTGGACGTGAGCGCGTTGCCGCTGCTCAAGCAGCTGAGCCACCTGCCGGTAGTCGCGGACCCGAGCCACGGGACCGGGAAGTGGGAGCTGGTCGAGCCGGTCGCCCGGGCCGCCGTGGCCGCCGGCGCCGACGGCCTCCTGATTGAGGTTCACCCCGATCCCGCGGAGGCCCTGTCCGACGGCGCGCAGTCGCTCAAGCCAAGGCGCTTCGCCACGCTGATGGAGCATCTATGCCCCATCGCCGAGGCTATAGGGCGCACGGTATGAACACCTGGAGACCGCCGTCTCGTCCTCAGGTGACTGCGTCGACCCAGGTGCCAGGCACTAACGACAAGTGCCAGGCACCGTACGGCAGGAAGGCACTGAAAGAATGTCAGATCACCATCGTGGGCCTGGGGTTGATGGGCGGCTCACTGGCCGGGGCCCTGCGCGGCCACTGCCGCTCCGTGGTCGGCGTGACCAGACGCCCCGAAAGCATCGAGACGGCGCTGGAACGAAGGCTCATCGACCGCGGCAGCACCAACCTGGCTGAGGGCGTGGGCCAAGCCGACGTGGCGGTGCTGGCGACGCCCGTGCGCGTGATCCTGCGGCAGCTCGCCGAGATCGGCCCGCTCCTCCCCCAGAACTGTCTGCTGATGGACCTGGGCAGCACCAAAACGGAGATCGTGTCTGCGATGGCGGACCTGCCCGACCACGTGCAGCCGCTGGGCGGCCATCCCATGTGCGGCAAGGAGGTCTCCGGCATTGAGGCCGCCGAGCCAGCCATCTACGAGGGCGCCACGTTCATCCTCACGCCACTGCCGCGGACCTCAGAGAGGGCACTGGCGCTGGGCCGTGAGCTGGCCGAGGCCGTGGGCTCTCAGCCGCTCACCCTCAGCGCGGAGCGCCAGGACTTCTTGGTGGGCACCGTCAGCCACCTGCCCTACCTTATGGCCTGCGCCCTGGTCGCCACCGCCGACGCCACCACCTCCGCCGACCCGGCAGCGTGGAAGATCGTCGCGAGCGGCTACCGCGACACGACCCGCATCGCCGGCAGTGACGTGCGCATGATGACCGACATCCTGCTAACCAACGGCGAGGAGGTTCTTAAGGCGGTGGACATCTTCCAGCGACAGATCGAGCGGCTGGCCCAGCTCGTCGAGAGGGGTGACGAGGAGGGAATGCGCGCCGCTCTGGAGCGGATCCGCCAGGAGCGCTTGCGGATGTACCCGTGAGGTTGACATCGTGTCGACGTGCGCTATGATGCAGCCCATTACAACTGACTATCACGCGATAAGTTCACTTATCAAGAGAGGTGGAGGGACCGGCCCTTCGAAGCCTCGGCAACCATCCTGGGGCACCCTGACCCGAGATCCAGTCTCGGCCAAGGACAGGTGCCAAGTCCGGCAGCCCCCGGGTCGACACAGTCGAAGTCGACGGGCGGAGGCCGCCCGGGCACCCAGCGGGATCTGAAAGATGAGCGTGCAGACAGCCTCTTCAGATGATACCCGCTGAAGAGGTTTTTTTGCTTCTAGACGCGAAAGGAGCGAAAGCCCCTCTCCTGATAGGCCCAGCTCGGCACCTTGGGGAGGAGACAGCATGACGAACCGACCTAGACGCGACAGAGGGCGTAAGCTCGAAAGCAGCGAAAGAGACGAAGGAAGCAAGGCGGCTGAAGCAGCTTTCTCGACGCTGACCGTGCACGCCGGAGAGGAGCGGCGCAAGCCCTACCAGGCCCTGACCACCCCCATCGTGCAGAGCTCGACGTTCACGTTCGAGAACACGGCTGAGATCCTGCGTTTCGTGGAGCGTCGGGACGCTAAGGCGGAATCCCGCCCGTCGACGGGCGATCCCACCCGGGCACCTGGGTCACAGCCACCCGGTCAGTCGAGCGAGCGCCACGAGTACGGACGGTACGGGAACCCCACGCAGCGCGCGGCGGAGCGGAAGATCGCGGCGCTTGAGGGCGGCGCCCGGGCGCTGCTCTTCGCCAGCGGGATGAACGCCATCACCACCACACTGCTCACCCTGCTCTCCAGCGGCGATCATCTGGTGGTGACCGACGGCTGCTACAGCCGCACGCAGCAGTTCATCCGCGATTTCCTCCCCCGCTGGGGCATCGAGGCCACCTTCGTAGACAGCGACGACGGTGCTTCGCTCAAAGCCGCGCTGAGCGAAGCCACCCAGCCCAACACCCGCGCCATCGTGTGCGAGACGCCGACCAACCCCTATCTGCGCGTCATGGATCTCTCACACGTCGTGGAGGTCGCCCGCCAGCACGACGCCATCACCATCATCGACAGCACCTTCGCCACCCCCATCAACCTGCGTCCCCTGAAACACGGCCTCGACCTGGTGATGCACAGCGCCACCAAGTACCTGGGCGGCCACAACGACCTGCTGGCCGGTGCCATCGTCGGCTCCAGCGACCTGATCGAGAAAATCAAGGGGGCGCGGGACGTGCTCGGCGGGGTCGGCAGCCCCTACGACGCGTACCTGCTGCTGAGGGGCCTCAAGACGCTCGACCTGCGGGTCCGACGCCAGAACGAGAGCGCCCAGCGCGTGGCCGAGTATCTGGAGGGACAACGCGGGGTGCGCCGCGTCTACTATCCCGGCCTGCCCAGCCATCCCGACCACCAGATCACCCGGCGCCAGATGAGGGGCTTCGGCGGCGTCGTCAGCTTCGACATCGACGGAGGGCTGGAGAGAACCGGCCGGTTCGTCGACCGACTGCGCCTGCCCTACGTCGGGCCGACGCTGGGCGGCGTGGAGAGCGTCGTCCGCCAGCAAGCGATCTTCGCCTCCCCCGATCCCGACGAGCGGCGCGAGCTCGGCGTGGCGGACAACCTGGTCCGCTACGCCGTGGGCATTGAGGACGTCGACGACCTCATCGCCGACCTCGACCAGGCCCTGGCCGGGCTGTAGGAGCTGGCTATGGTGATCGTCCACAAGTTCGGAGGCACATCGATCGGCAGCCCCGACCGGTTCGCCCGCGTCGCCGACATCGTCCTCGCCCACCACTGTGGTTACCCCACCGGCACCGGAGCATCGAGGGCCGGGACACCGTCTATCGGGAGATCAAGGCAGACCTTCTGGGTCGGCATCTGGACGTGGTCGAGTCCCTACTGGGCAAGAGCAGGCATCGCCTGGAGGTCGGAGGGCTGATCGAGGATCAGCTGCACGACCTGGAGCGTCTCTATCGCAGCATCGCCGTGCTGGGCGAGCTGACGGCCCGCGGGCGCGACACCGTGGCGTCCTTCGGCGAGCAGCTCTCGGTGCACATCCTAGCCGCTGTGCTGCGCGAGCGTGGCGTCCGCGCCCAGGCGATCCGCTCCAGCGAGCTGATCGTCACCGATGACGCCTTTGGCGCGGCGACGCCCATGATGGGCCCGACGCGCCGCCGGCTGCACGACCGGGTCGCGCCGCTGCTGGAGCGCCAAGCTCGAAGAGCCCTGCCCGTCATCACCGGCTACATCGGGGCCACAGAGCAGGGCGTGACCACCACCCTGGGCCGCGGCGGCAGCGACTTCTCGGCAGCGCTCATCGGCGCCGGCCTTGGGGCCGACGAGGTCTGGATCTGGAGCGACGTGGACGGCATCCTCACCGCCGACCCCAACATCGTCCCACAGGCGCGCACGCTGACCGAGCTCTCCTACGCCGAGGCCGCGGACCTGGCCTACGTGGGCGCCGAGGTGCTCCACCCCAAGACCATTCGGCCCGTGGTGCAGCACGGCATCCCCCTGCGCATCGTGAACAGCTTCAACCCCACCCACCAGGGCACGCTGATCGTCGAGGCGCCGGGCGCCCATCGTCAGGTGCTGCCGGCCATCATCTCCACCACCGGCCTCGGCATGATCGCCATCGGCAGCTGCGACGACTCCTGGACGCTGGAGATGGCGGCTGTCGTGCTCCAGCGGCTCAGCGAGAGCGGCCTGGAGGTGCCGATGTTCTCGCAGTCGCTCTCGGAGCACAACCTGAACCTGGTCGTGCGCGAGAGAGACCAGGACCACTGCCTCCGCATCCTGCATCGTGAGTTCAAAGACGGGCAGTGTGACAATGCCTTCCGCCTCGGCGTCAAGGAGAGGGTGGCCACCATCTCGGTGGTGGCGCTGCCCGGGGATGGGCGGACGAGCGGCGTCGTCTCCCGGGCCTTCGCGGCGCTGGGCCGGCATCAGACGCGCGTCATCGCCGTGGCGCAGGCGGCGACCGAGCACTCCGTCTCCTTCTGCATCCCAGAGGACCAGCTCAACGCCACGGTGCGCTTTCTCCACCGCGAGCTTGGGCTGGAGGATGAGGGTGAGGCGTGGGAGGCACTACAGCGAAGTGGGAAAGGAACGAATTGACCTGCTCGTAGTCAGGCACGGAGCGCCAAGCTCGAAGAGCCCTGCCCCCGCCAACGAGCGAGCATGACCAAGCAAGGATCACTATGACAAGCTCCCCATACAAACCGACGTCCCAGCTTGTGGTTCGCCAGACCAGCGCCCTGCACGGCCGCGTGCGCGTGCCGGGCGACAAGTCGATCTCCCACCGCACCCTGCTGCTCGGCTGTCTGGCCGACGGGCCGAGCTGCGTGCGCGGCTTTCTCCCGGCCAACGACTGCCTGGCCACGCTGAGCTGCATGCGCGCCCTGGGCGTGGAGGTGGAGACGTCGCATCCCCAGCAGCCGACCACGCTGACCATCCACGGGCGAGGCCTCCAGGGCCTTCGTCAGCCCGTCGAACCGCTGAACTGCATCCGCTCCGGCACCACCATGCGCCTGCTGGCGGGCATCCTGGCGGGCCAGCCGTTCACGAGCGTGCTGACCGGCGCTCCGCAGCTGCGCCGCCGTCCCATGGAGCGCATCGCCCGGCCCCTGCGCCGTATGGGGGCGGCCATTGAGACCATGGAGAGTCACGCGCCCCTCACCATCCGCGGCCGCGGGCTTCACGGCTGCGAGCACACCCTGCCGGTCGCCAGCGCCCAGGTCAAGAGCGCCATCCTGCTGGCCGGGCTCTACGCCGACGGGCCGACCGTCGTGCACCAGCCGGGGCCGGCCCGCGACCACACCGAGCTGATGCTCCAGGCTATGATGGCCGCCACAGGAGTCGCCCTGGAGATCTCCGGCCTGTCCGTCACCCTGAGGCCTCCCACATCGCCTCTTGCCCCCCTCGATCTCACCGTTCCCGGGGATATCTCGTCGGCCAGCTTCCCCCTGGTCGCCGGCCTGCTCGTGCCCGGCTCGGAGGTCACCGTGGAAGGGGTGGGCACCAACCCGACCCGGACCGGGCTCCTCGACGTGCTGCGTGCCATGGGCGCGAAGCTCGTCATCCGTAACCAGCCCCATCAGGGTGGTGAGCCGGCCGCCGACGTGACGGCGCGGGCCTCGGCCTTGGAGGGCACCGAGATCAGCGGTGACACGGTGGTGCGCATGATCGACGAGTTTCCCCTGCTGGCCGTCGCCGCGACCCAGGCTCGGGGCACCACCGTCGTCCGAGATGCCGCCGAGCTGCGCGTCAAGGAGACCGACCGCATCGCCGTCATCGCCTCGCAGCTGGGGAGGATGGGCGCCCGCATCGAGCCCCAGCCCGACGGGTTCGTGGTCACCGGTCCGACGCCCCTGCGCGGCGCCCTGGTCGACAGCCACGGCGACCACCGCATCGCCATGGCGCTGGCCGTGGCCGGCCTGCTCGCCGAGGGCGAGACCACCCTCCAGAACCCAGCCTGCATCCGGGACTCCTTCCCCGGCTTTGCGGAGACTGTACGATGCCTCGGCGCTGACCTAGCCTGACCTTGGATGCATCTCACGCGTCACCCACCTACACTGGGCAACACAGAGGAGACAAAGAGATGCAGGGAGAAAGGAATGAGAGGACCTCAATGCCTTCCACGCCCATCGACGGCCAGACCCAGCTCGTGGGCCTCATCGGCTATCCCGTCGAGCACAGTATGTCGCCCGCCATGCAGAACGCCGCCTTCGCCGCGACGGGGCTGAACTGGCGCTACGTCCCGCTGCCAGTGCCGCCCGAGCAGGTCGAAGCAGCGATCCGAGGTCTGGTCGCCCTCGGTTTCCGCGGCGCCAACGTGACCGTGCCACACAAGCAGGCGGCGCGGCTGGCCCTGACCCGGCTGTATGGCCCGCAGGCCGTCGCCCCCCACGCTGACGCCCTGGGCGCGGTCAACACCCTGGTCGTCGAACGGAGCGAGAAGGCCAACGGCGAGGCCGTAGTCAGCGGACACAACACCGACGTGGCGGGCTTCATCGGCGCGCTGCAAGACGGGGGGTTCCAGCCCCAGGACAGCTCGGCCGTCGTGGTGGGCGCCGGGGGCGCCGCGCGGGCCGTCGTCTTCGCCCTGATGGCGGCGAAGGCCAGGGAGATCGTGGTGCTCAACCGCACGCCGGAGCGCGCCGAGGCCCTCGTCTACGATCTGATCTCGGCTGCAGAGGCCGCGACGCCCGCCGTCCAGGCCCTGCCGCTCACCGCGGAGGCGCTGGTCGAGGCCGCATGGAGCGCCCGGCTGCTGGTCAACGCCACGCCCTTGGGAATGTGGCCCCGCGTCGACCGCTCCATCTGGCCCGAGGACGTGCCCGTGCCGCCGCACCTGACCGTCTTCGACCTGGTCTACAACCCACTGGAGACGAAGCTGCAGCGGCAGGCCCGCGCGTCGGGCGCCGCTGCCGTCAACGGGCTGGGCATGCTTGTGCGGCAGGGGGCGTTGGCCTTTGAGCTGTGGACCGGCCGGGACGCTCCGCTCCCCCTCATGCGCCGCGCGTGCGAACGATCGCTGCAGACCTCCTGACCCCCACCAATGACCTCAAGAGAGAGAAACGCACACACGTCAGCCTGGGTCTCCGGCGTCGTCAAGACCGTTCCCATCGTGTTCGGGTACATCCCCATCGGGCTGACCTTCGGCGTGCTGGCGCAGAAGGCGGGGCTGTCGACCCTCAATACCATGATGATGTCGCTGCTGGTCTACGCCGGGTCCTCGCAGCTCGTGGCGGCCGGGTTGTTCGCCGCCGGGGCGCCCGCCGCCTCCATCGTTCTCACCACGTTCGTGGTCAACCTGCGCCATCTGCTCCTGTCGGCCGCCATCGCCCCGTTCCTCAAGCGCTGGCGCAAGGGTGAGCTGGCCGCCTTCGCCTACCAACTGACCGACGAGACGTTCGCCCTTCACGCGGCGCGCTTCCCATCCGGTATGCCGAGCAAGGCAGAGATCTTCGCCATCAACGCCACGGCCCAGGCGTCCTGGCTCGTAGGCACGGGGTCGGGCGTCGCGCTGGGCCAGGTCATCGCTGACGTGGAGCCCTTTGGGCTCGACTACGTCCTGCCGGCCATGTTCATCGCGCTCCTGGTGCTGCAGATCGAGGACCGGGCCCACGTCGCGGTGGCGCTCGTCACCGGTGCCCTGTCCGTAGCGCTACTCACGCTGGGCGTCGATCAGTGGCACGTGATCATCGCCACGGTTATCGGCGCCTCCATCGGCGTGCTCATCGAGCTATGGATCAACGAACCATCTTCCTGACCATCCTCGGCATGGCGGCGGTGACGTACCTGCCGCGCCTCCTGCCCACCTGGCTGCTCTCGTCCCGGGACCTGCCGCGCTGGCTCGTCGCCTGGCTGCGCAACGTGCCGGTAGCCGTGCTCGCGGCCATGCTCTTCCCTGCCATCGCGACACAGGGTGGCCACCTCCACATCGGCCTCCGAAACCTCTTTCTGTTGGCCGCCTTACCCACGCTCCTGGTGGCGTGGAAGACGCGCAGTCTGTTCGGATCGGTGATCACGGGCATCGTCGTGGTGGCGCTGGCGCGGCTCATGCTGCCGTAGAGATTGGATGATCCTGAGCACCCCTTGCGGGGTCCGGAGGGAGAGATGGCTCAACCCAGTTTCGGCGGGTATGGAAACCCGCCCTACTTTCCCCCAGATCACCTATCGGCGCGGAGCGGCAGGCGTCCCTACGCCTGTCTTGCGCGGCGCCGGGACCGCACTACCTGTCCCCTCGGCCCAACGGGCGGATTCGAGCACGTGCTGCAGCGCCAGCCGCAGTTCCTCCAGGGCCTCGGCGCTGGGCGCGCTGGCGTAGATGTCGAGGCCCAGCCCCAATCTTAGCTCGCCTCCCAGCTTGGGTGTCCACGCCAGATCCCGCTCGAGCTGCGCCCAATCCACCGGCACCTCAAACGTCAATCCCAGGTCCGAGATGGTCACCTCCCGACAGGCAGGCTCCACCTCGCTGGACGGCTCTGCCTCCTCTTCTTTCGGCACGCGCACCACACGATCGCCGGCCGTCCGAGCACAGGCGCTCAGCGCCAGGACCATCGCGAGCACGAGTGCAAACAGGCGCCATACTCTCATCGCTATCCCTCCTTCAGTCGACCAGGCGCTCTTGCAAGGCCAGGGAGGCCGCCTCCGTGCGGGTGTGGACCCCGAGCTTGGAGAGGATGCAGGATTCTATCATTCTCAAACGGGAATGCCGAGTAGGGCTACTGCCTCATCGCCCGATATCCCAAATCCCCGCGCTATTTCCCAAATGGTATTCCAAGCCTACCCTATTGACAAGCCACTCCCCACGTGGTATACTTGACCCAGAATAGACAGCAGCGATACGGCGTCCATCCTGCGGCAACAAGGGATGGGGACCTAATCCCCGTCGCAGAAAACGTGAGCCCCGCCACACCCCGCGCGCTCACCACCAAAAAGGAGAGATCCCACCATGACCAAGAGCCAGCACCTCGACGTCGCCTGCGCCCGTCGGCTCCAGCCCGGCCAGTTCACCGTCCGTCACCGTGCGGACGCCCGCCGCTTGAGCCGCAGGTCGGCTGCTCGCGATGTTGAATCTCACGTTTCTCTGTGCCCGCGCCGCCGCCCGTGTCGCCGCCGCCGCCGTGGCTGTCCGGATCCGCCCCCCCCAGGGCCAGCTAGGCGATTCACATTCGGCAAGGTGAGATCGCCCGATGCCGTTTGGCGCATTGCGTCATGGACGCTATAATCTGTGCGTATGCGAGAGCGGACGCGTAGAAGCCCCTGAACCCAAAAGGAGACGGTCTATGCTTCAATTTCTCACAGCTGGCGAATCCCACGGCCCGTGCCTGACCGCCATCGTGGAGGGGCTGCCGGCCGGCCTCGCGATCGACGTCGAGGCCATCAACCACGATCTGCGCCGACGTCAGGGTGGCTACGGACGGGGTGGACGGATGAAGATCGAACAAGACCGTGTCGAGATCCTGGGCGGGGTCGTCTACGGCAGGACGACGGGCGCGCCGGTGGCGATGCGCATCGAGAACAAAGACTGGGCCAACTGGCGCGAACGCTGGCGCTCCGGGAATCTCCCCAAGATCACCGTCCCTCGGCCGGGCCACGCCGACTACGCCGGAATGGTGAAGTATGGATTGGACGACGCGCGCCCCATCTCAGAGCGGGCCAGCGCGCGGGAGACGGCGGCCCGCGTGGCCGTCGGCGCCCTGGCCCGCCAGCTACTGGGCCAGTTCGGCGCCGCCGTGGGCAGCTACGTGACCGAGATCGGCGGCGTGGCCGCGGATCCCTCTGACCTCCCCCACGAGGAGCTGTGGGCGCTGGCCGAGGCGAGCGACCTGCGCTGCCCGGACGAGGAGGCGGCGGATCGGATGAGGAGACGGATCGACGAGGCGCGAGAGAGCGGCGACTCCCTGGGCGGGATCTTCGTGGTCACGGCGACCGGCGTCCCGGTCGGCCTGGGGAGCCACGTCCACTGGGAGCGTCGGCTCGACGCCCGACTTGTCTGGGCCGTGACGTCGATCCCGGCCATCAAGGGCGCGGAGATCGGCCCCGCCTTCGAGAACGCCCGCCGCCCCGGCACGCACGTCCACGACGAGATCCGCTCGGACGGCCAGGGCGGGGTCACGCGCCGGACCAACCGCGCCGGCGGCTTCGAGGGTGGCATAACCAACGGCATGCCCGTCGTCGTGCGGGCGGCGATGAAGCCCATCCCAACCACCGTGACGCCACTGCGCTCCGTCGACCTAACCACGGGCGAGCCGAGCCAGACCGAGTACCAGCGCTCCGACGTCTGTGCCGTGCCGGCCGCCTCCGTCGTGGGCGAGGCCATGGTCGCCTGGACCCTGGCTGACGCGCTGATTGAGAAGATCGGGGGGGACAGCCTGGAGGAGATGAAGGAGCATCTATGCACAACCTGATCATCACAGGCTTCATGGGCACCGGCAAGAGCGTCGTCGCGCGAGAGGTCGCACGGAAGCTGGATCGGCCCTTCGTCGACATGGACGCCGAGATCGAGGCTCAGGCTGGTAAGCCGATTCCCCGCATCTTCGCCGAGGACGGCGAGCCGGCCTTTCGGGCCATGGAAACAGCGCTGTGCCAGGAGCTGAGCGGGCGGGACGGCCAGGTGATCGCCACGGGCGGCGGGGCGCTGATCGACCCCCAGAGTCGCGCTCGCATGCTGAAGGGGAACACCGTCATCTGCCTGCACGCCGACGTGAACCAGATCCTCCAGCGCGTCGGTGACGATGAGGGACGGCCCTTGCTCGATGTGGACGACCCCCGCGCCGAGATCGAGCGGCTGCTGGCGGCTCGCCACGACGCCTACGCCGCCCTCCCCTGGCACGTCGACACCAGCGGGCTCTCAGTCGAGGACGTTGTCGACCGCGTCATGGCGCTCGCCGAGGCCCGCACGCTCCCGGTCCGCTATCCCGGCGGGGCGTACGACATCCACATCGGCGCCGGGCTGCTGGATCACGTGGGCGGGGCACTGCGGGCTGCATCGGTCCCCGCCGGCACCCGCGTGGCCCTCGTCTCCAACGACGTGGTCGCCCCCCTCTACGCCGCGCGGGCCGCGGAGAGCCTGTCCGCAGCATGCCTCCGTCCCTTCACCTGCGTCATCCCGGACGGCGAGCGCTACAAGACCCTTGCCACCATCGCGTCGCTCTACGACGAGTTCCTCGTCGGGGGACTCGACCGCAGCGGCCTGGTGCTCTCTCTGGGCGGCGGCATCACCGGGGACATCGCAGGTTTCGCCGCGGCCAGCTTTATGCGCGGCGTTCGTTTCGCCCAGGTGCCCACCACCCTGCTCTCCATGGTCGACGCCAGCGTGGGCGGCAAGACCGGCGTCGACCTGCCCCAGGGCAAGAACCTGGTCGGCGCCTTCAAGCAGCCAGCCGTCGTGATCGTCGATCCCGCCGTCCTGTCCACGCTGGAGGAGGCCGAGATCCGCTCTGGAATGGCAGAGGTGATCAAACACGGCATCATCGGCGCGCCGGATCTCTTCATCGATCTGGAGGATGGCCCGTGTGCAAGAGTGGAAGAAGGCCCGAGAAAAATCGTGGCGATGGCTCCGGCCGTTCATACCCCATTGTCCTCCAATCAGATCGCCCGTGCCCTGCGCGTCAAGGTCGAGGTCGTCGAACAGGACCCCTACGAGCGGGGCCGCCGCGCCGTGCTCAACCTGGGTCACACGGTCGGTCACGCGATGGAGAAGCTGAGCGGCTTCGAGCTCCGCCACGGCGAGGCAGTGAGCATCGGCATGGTGACCGCCGCGCGCATCGCCGTCAAGCTGGGACGGGCGGAGCAAGAGCTGGCGGAGCGGGTCGAGGCCGCGCTCAGCGCCTGGCATCTGCCGGTGCGCTGCACACTCGCAGGTCAGGTCCCGCTCCAGGCAGGCCAGATCTGGCAAGCGATGGCCCACGACAAGAAACGCCGTGGTGATGCGCTTCGCTGGATCCTGCCGCTCGCTATTGGCCGCGTCACGATCAGCGAGGAGGTGCCGAAACAGCTGGTGCTCTCCATCCTGAGGGAGATGGGTGCCAGCGGTTCGACGGACGACCACGCCCGGGCACTGTAGTGCGCTTTTGTGACGCCCACTCTGTGGTACAATTGGGAGCGCAAAATGAGAACAGGATCTGGAGGCAAGGTAGGATGAAGAAATCCCAGGCGCACATCCTGGTGCTGCACGGCCCCAACCTCAACCTGCTCGGTCATCGCGAGCCCCAGACGTACGGTCGGGTGACCCTCAGGGAGATCAACGCCGCCCTACGTGAGGCTGCTCGCGAGCGAGACGCGGGTATGCACATCGTGCAGTCGAATCACGAAGGGGTGATGATCGACTCGCTGCACGAGGCCAAGGACCACGTCGACGGCGTGCTGGTCAACCCGGCCGGCCTTACGCACACCAGCGTGGCCCTGCGGGACGCCCTGGCGGCGGTGGCGCTCCCTGCGGTCGAAGTGCACCTCTCCAACATCCACGCCCGGGAACCGTTCCGCCGCGAGTCGCTCATCGCCCCTGTCTGCGTGGGGCAGATCAGCGGCTTCGGCTGGCGCAGCTACCTGCTTGGCCTGATGGCCCTTCTTGACCATATCGAGGAGAACGCACAGGACGCACACGAGGGTTCCTCATGAAACACGCCGAGCGTCTGTCCCATCTCCCTCCTTACCCCTTCGCCCGCTGGGCCGAGCACGTCGCGGCGGCCCGTCGACACGGCCTCGACGTGATTCGTCTCGACATCGGCAACCCGGACATGCCGCCGCCGGACGACGTCATCCAGACGCTCTGCCGTGCGGCGCGCCGGCCTGATGGTCACGGCTACCCCGGCTATCGAGGCATTCCTGCCCTGCGACGGGCCATCGCCGCCTACTATGATAAGCGGTTCGGCGTGCGGCTCGACCCCGAAAACGAGGTTCTGCCCCTGATCGGGTCGAAGGAAGGGCTGATCAACCTATCCCTGGCCTACCTGGGCCCGGGCGATCTGGCGCTGGTGCCCGATCCCTGCTACGCGCCCTACGCCCGCGGCGCTATCCTGGCCGGTGCCGAGGTCTACACCTTCCCCCTGCTCCCGGAACACGACTTTCTGCCCGATCTCGACGCCATCTCCCTGCAGGTGGCGGGCTCAGCGACGTTGATCTGGCTGAACTACCCCAACAACCCGACCGGCGCCACGGCGGACCTCGACGTCCTCGCCCGCGCCGTCGAGTTCGCCCGCCAGCACGACCTGCTGCTCTGCCACGACGCGCCGTACGTGGACGTCACCTACGGTGGCTACGAAGCCCCAAGCCTGCTCCAAGTACCCGGCGCCTTGGACGTAGCAGTGGAGTTCAACTCCCTCTCCAAGACGGCCAACATGGCCGGGTGGCGGGTGGGGATGGCGGTGGGCAACGCTCAGGCGCTGAAAGCGCTGGCCCAGGTCAAGTCGAACATCGATTCCGGCATCTTCCGGCCGCTGCAGGAGGCGGCCATTGAGGCACTCTCCGTCGATCGCGGCTGGCTGGCCGATCGCAACCAAGTCTACCAGGAGAGGCTGGCGCTCCTGGCAGAGGCACTACACGGTATAGGGCTGGAGCCCCCCTGCCCCCAGGCCACCCTCTACCTCTGGACAAGGATCCCGGGAGGCGACACAGGAGACACGCCCGCGGGGTGGACGTCAGAGAGCTTCGCCACAACGCTGTTGGAGGCAACGGGCATCGCCGTGGCCCCTGGCTCCTTCTTCGGACCGGGGGGTGAGGGATACGTCCGAGTATCCGCCACGGCACCCACGGCCCAGATTCAAGAGGCAAGACGCCGACTCCAGGCTCTTGAACTCCCACCAATGCCCGTCGACGCATGAGACGCCGTTTCATGTGCCAAAGCGCACAATCACTACAGGAGCGAGATGAGCAAGCACCAGATTGCATTGATCACCGACAGCACGTGTGACGTTCCCCGTACGCTGATCGAGCAGTACGACATTACCGTCGTCCCCCTGCACGTCATCTGGGGGGATGAGACGTTTCGAGACTGCGTCGACATGGAGCCAAGAGCGTTCTATCGGCGGCTGACAGAGGATCCAGAGTACCCGACCACGTCGCACCCGACGCCGGAGGGATTCCTGGCGACCTACGAGAAGGCGGTAGAGGCAGGTGCGGAGGAGATCGTGGTCGTCTCCATCAGCAGCGAGCTGAGCGGTGCCTTCCAATCCGCCAACCAGGCCGGGACAATGATCGACCATCCCGTCCACGTCTTCGATTCGAAACAGACTACCATGGGCCTGGGCTGGCAGGTCCTGGCCGCCGCCCGGGCCCGCGAGAGCGGCGGCGATGCCAGCGCCATGCTCCAGGCAGCCGAAGGAGCCCGACAAACAGTGGCTCTTTACGTCTCTCTGGATACCATGGAGTACCTGTACAAAGGTGGACGCATCGGCGGAGCGACCAGGCTCATCGGATCCCTGCTGAACGTCAAGCCGTTGGTCTATGTCGACCACGACTCGGGAAAGGTGGAAGCCGCCGGCCGCGTCCGCACCCGCAAGCGTGGGCTGAGCACGCTCTACGACCGCTTCTTCGAGCAGCTTGACACCGAGAGCACAATGCACATCGCTATCATGCACGGCGATGCCCCGCGGGACGCCGAGCGAATCGCGGAGCGCATCGAAAGAGACTACGCGCCCGCCGAGCTGCTGATCGACATCACCGGACCGGTGCTAGGCGTTCACACCGGCCCCCGGGCCATTGCGCTCTGTGGGTACGCTGAGGAGCAAAAGAGACAAGCATGACATCATCGCTTCTCGACCTAGTGGACGCGTTCATAGAGAACCTACCGAGCTACCTCGTCGCGCTCGGCATCTCCATCGCTTCGCTGTTTCTCGCCAAAATGGTGAAGCGCACGGTCAAGCAGAGTCTCAAGGACCAGGTTGAGGACCCCGAGAAGCAGGAACTCATAGCCCGGGTGGCCCGCTGGACCGTGCTGACCCTGGGCCTGTTGACCGCCGCGAATCAGATACCGGGCATCGACGTCACCAGCCTGCTGGCTGGCCTGGGCATCGTCGGCTTCACCATCGGCTTCGCGCTTCAGGATATCGCGCGCAACTTCATCGCCGGGCTGCTGATCCTGATGCGGCAGCCGTTCAGCATCGGCGATGCCGTGGAGGTGGCCGGCCACGCTGGCACCGTGATGGAGATCAGGGTGCGAGACACCGTCATCAAGACGTGGGGCGGTGTGATGGAGATCATCCCGAACCTCGACGTCTACTCCAACCCGATCGTCAACTACTCCGAGCTTCCCCTCCGTCGCCGCACGGTGATGATCGGGCTCGGCTACGGGGAGGACGTGGGTCGCGCCAGAGAGATCTTCTTGGAGGCGATCCAGAACACCGACGGGGTGCAGGAGGAGCCAGCGCCAGAGATCCTCACGGAGGAGCTGGGCGACGCGACCATGAACATGGCAGCCAGGTTCTGGGTCAATCAGCAGACAGACAATCTGTTCGGCGTACACTCCGACGTCGTGGAGGCGATCAACGAAGCGGCAGAGCGAGAGGAGATCGACCTGCCCTACCCCACCCAGGTTGTGCAGCTAGGAGCGGAGCTGCCCTTTGAGACGCCCATCAGCTGACGCTCTGGGCTCATCGACACCGGGTCAAAGACTCGTCATAACAACGCCGACAACGTCATAGGAGGCTGTGCATGCAGTTCATCAAGGATATCTTCTGGAACGGCGATCAACGGCGCCTACGCACGCTCTGGCGCCTGATCATCCAACTCATCATCTTCGGCGTCGTCGCGATCATCGTTGAGGGCGCCGTTGGATTTCTGGCCGTAGGGATGCTCATGACCCAGGAGGGCATCTCACCGGACCAACTTTCCGATCCGGGGGTCGTGCAACAGTTCATCATGGAGAATCCGCTGCCTATGACGCTGTCCAGCATCGGCCTGGGCCTGGCATTGACGGTCAGCATCTGGCTATCCGGGCGCTTCCTGGATCGGCGGCCTTTCGCCGACTTCGGCTTCCACCTCGACCGCGATTGGTGGATCGACTTCGCCTTTGGCCTGGTGCTGGGCGCGGTCCTCATGCTCCTCATCTTCCTGGTCGAGCTGGCCGCCGGATGGGTGACCGTGACAGGCACCCTCGTGACCAGGCAGCCGCAGGCCGGGTTCCTTTCCGCCATCCTGCTGCCCCTGGTGATCTTCCTGGCAGTGGGGTTCTATGAAGAGCTTTTCAGCCGCGGCTACCAGCTCCAGAACCTGGCCGAAGGGCTGACGTGGAAGGTGATCGGCCCCCGGGCCGCCATCGTGATCGCGACGCTGCTCTCCTCGGCCGTCTTCGGTATCCTTCACGCACGCAATCCAAACGCCAGCGCCCGCAGCACGTTGAACATCGCCTTTGCCGGCATCTTCCTGGGCATGGGCTACCTGCTGACCGGGGAGCTGGCGATCCCCATCGCGCTCCACATCACGTGGAACTTCTTCCAGGGCAACGTCTTCGGCTTCCCTGTGAGCGGCGCCGACTTTCGCTCGGCCACCTTCATCGGCATTAAGCAGGGCGGCCCCAATCTGTGGACCGGAGGTGCGTTCGGCCCCGAGGCCGGGCTTCTGGGGCTGGGAGCAATGGTGCTGGGAACCGTATTGACGATCCTGTGGGTGCGCTGGCGCTACAGTCGAGTCGGGCTCGACCTCTCGCTGGCCGAAGCGCCGAGACGTCCGGAGGAGACGGCCTAGCGCGGCGCCTGCCTATGTCTGGAGCTGAGAGGAGGAACAAAGCCATGACCGCGAACTTGGGGAAGGCCGGTGAGTTCTTTCGTCTGACGCACTACGCTGAGGGGAAGCCCTACGCCGCCGACCTCGACCTTGCACCGCCGAGCCGGCTGGAGGCGCTTTCGTTTCTCGGGGGCTAGGGCGAGCCGCCCGCTGCCCTAGGTCCGCAGCTCCACCACGTCGCCATCTTGCAGCACGTGGTCCCGCCCCACCATCTGCCCGTCGTAGACGTCCGTGCCCCAGATGCGGGCCGTCTTGAGCGTCTTGAGAAAATCGCCATGCACCTTCGCGGCGAACGTCTCCACGGTGCTGCCCTTCTCCAGCACAAACGGTGCGCTCCGATCCGGCTCCTCCCCCGGAGGCTTCGAATAGACGCGCATGATCTCCAGCAGGTCGAACACGGCGCGCCTCATGCGATCCAGGTTCCGCCCGGTCTCGGCCGACACCGGGAGCAGCGTCCATTCTTCGCCCAGAAGCTCGCCGAGCACTGCCACGTCCTCGTCGTCGCTTGGCTCGTCGCTCTTGTTCACCAGCACCAGGAACGGCTTGAAGGCCCACCCTCTCTCATCACCCTGGGCCTCCCGGCGATGGAGAGGCGCGATCCGATACTCCTCAAGAAGGGCCAGCGCATCCTCAAACGCCTGGATCGGGTATCCCTGCAGATCCAGAACGAGCAGGATCAGGTCGACCCTGCGGATCAGGTTCATCATCTCGTGCTCGACGTGCTCTTCGTTCAACGGCGGGGTGTCGATCAACTGGATCTGCACGTTCTCAAACCGCATCATGCCGGGCCGGGGGGTCCAGGTGGTGAAGGGATAGGGGGCCACCTCGGGCTCGGCGTTCGTCAGCGCCCTCAGAAGCGCCGACTTGCCCGTGTTGGGCGTTCCCACCAGCACCACCTGCCCGGCGCCCTCCCGCTCGATGTGGTAGGGGGACTCGTAGCGGGCCACGGCCTTCCGCGCCTTGGGCGCCCGCTTGAGGGCAGCAAGCTTCTTGCGCAGATCCGCGCGCAGCCTGTCCGTGCCCTTGTGCTTGGGCACGACGCTCATCATCTCCTGCAGAAGGGCGATCTTCTCCTCATTCGACCTCGCCCTCCGAAACTCCTCTTCAATCTTGAAGTAGTCGGGAGGAAGATTGGTCGGCATAGCTATGCCTCCTCTACCGGCTCCATCACGCCGTGCTGACCACGGCGTCGCACCACCATAGCGAACGAGACCATAGGAATGATAGCACAGGGTGGACGAAAGGACAACGAAAGGACACATGTTTGCCATCGCTATCTCGTGATGCTATAATCGAACCCTGCAACAATCATGATTCACCTGGACGATCTTCTCAAAGCGACGGGCGCCCAGCTGGTGGGAGCTTCTCGGCCCACTACGTTCCCGGCGTTCTGCTACAACTCCCAGCGGCTCACCCCCGGAGAGCTGTTCGTCGCCGTCAAGACCGAGGGGGGCGACGGACATGACTACGTTGCTGAAGCGATCGCGCAGGGCGCTGGCGGCGTCCTCTGCCAGTTTCCGCCCCTGAACCCCACCGTCCCCTGCATCGTGGTGCCCGACACGCGCATCGCGCTCACGGACTGGGCCAGACACGTGCTGCACAAGCACGAGCCCGAGAGGATAGCCGTCACCGGGTCCACGGGCAAGACCGACGTCTGCCGAGCTATCTCTGCCGTCCTCTCCTCCCGTTACGAGGTCTTCTCCAATCCCCCGGGGCTGAGCAACGCCTTCGGCCTGCCACTCTCCCTGGAAAAGCTCACGTCCAAGCACGACGTGGCGGTGCTGGAGGTGGCGGCTCACGCCTTCGGCGAGATCGCCGCTATGACCGAGCTGATCGGTCCCCGAACGGGCGTCGTCACCTCCGTCGACTGCGCTCACCTGGCCTACTTGGACAGCCTGGAGGAGATCGCTAGGGAGAAGGGTCAACTGATCGAGAGCCTCCCTTCCACCGGCGTGGCCATCCTCAACTACGACGACCAGCGTGTGCAGGCGATGCGGGAGAACACAGGGGCAGACGTGATCACGTACGGCCTGAGCCCCGACGCGGACGTCGTCGCCTCCAACCTGCGTCCCAGCTCCGAAGGGCTTGACCTGGCGGTCCACCTCCCGGGCGCCACCGGCCTGGGTATCCCCGGCTACCCGGCGAAATCGGAGGTTCGCAGCCATCTACTGGGCCGTCATCAAGCCTACACGATCCTGGCAGCGATCGCCGTGGGCATGAGCTATCACGTCCCATGGGGCGACATCTTGAACGCCATGGAGGGCTTACGCCCTGGACCAGGCCGACTGCGAACCTTGAAGGGGGTCAACGACTCCGTCCTACTCGACGGATCCGCCGGGTCGAACCCGGCCAGCGCTCTGCAGGCGTTATCCACCCTGGCGGATTACCCGGCCCGGCGCCGCATCGCGATCCTGGGCGATATGGCTCAGCTGGGTAGCTACACCGTCGAGGGACATCGAGAGGTCGGCGAGGCTGCCGCCGACTCCGTCGATCTACTGATCACCAAGGGAGAGAGAGCGGTCTGGACAGCCGAGCGAGCCGAAGAGGCAGGCCTACGCCGTGACCGGATCATCATCACCCACACAGTGCAAGACGTGGTCAGAAAGCTGACGCCCCGCCTGACGTCCGGAGACGTTGTGCTGGTGAAGGGAGACGTCGAGACCCACATGGAGCGCGTGGTGGAGCGGCTGCTCCGTGACCCGGCGGACAGCGTGCACCTGGTGCGCCGGCTGAAGGGGCTCAAGGTGCAGGCCGTGCGTCCGAGCCGGCCCACCTGGCTGGAGGTCGACCTGGAGGCCGTGGCTCACAACGTCCGCCAGATCAAGGAGCTGGTCGGTCCGTCGGTGGACATCTTGGCCGTGCTCAAGGCCGACGCGTACGGGCACGGCGCTGTCAAGACAGCTCGCACCGCCCTCAACAACGGAGCATCCTTCTGCGGCGTCGCATCGGTCAACGAAGCGATCAGGCTGCGGAACGCGGGGATAGACGCACCGATCCTGGTTCTGGGGTATACGCCCGCCTGGCTGGCCAAGGAAGCACTGCTTCACAACGTCACGCTGACCGTCTACGACGCTGACGTGGCCCGCCTCTACAGCCGAGCCGCCGAGGAGCTTCGTCGCACAGCCCACGTTCACATCAAGGTGGACACCGGCATGGGCCGCCTGGGGCTGCTGCCGGATCACGTCCCCTCGTTCGTGAGGAAGGCCCGTCACCTCCCTCACCTCGACCTAGAGGGGATCTTCACCCACTTCTCGGTGGCCGACGAGGAGGATCTCGCTTACACGCGCTGGCAGCTCAACCGGTTCCGCGACGTTCTGGGCCGTCTGGAAGAGACCAACGTCACTTTCCGAAAGGTGCACTGCGCCAATTCATCGGCCACCCTGCGCCTGCCGGAGTCTCACTTCGACATGGTGCGCGTGGGCCTGGCTATGTATGGGCTTCAGCCGTCACCTCACGTGCCGCTTCCCCCGGGCTCTCGCCCGGCCCTGACCTGGAAGACGAGCGTGGCCCAGGTTAAGACGCTGCCGGCCGGCAGCTACGTGAGCTATGGCAACACGTATCAGACCACCCAGGAGGAGACCATCGCCGTCATTCCGGTGGGCTACGCGGATGGCTTTCGCCGCGCCCCCACACGTTGGCACGCGGTGTTGGTCCGCGGGCAGCGCGCCCCGATCGTGGGCAGGGTGTGCATGGATCAGACCATGATCAGCGTCAATCACATCCCGGACGTGCGGGTGGGGGACGAAGTGGTGCTCATCGGCCGCCAAGGGGACGATGAGATCACGGCCAACCAGGTCGCCGATTGGCTTGAGACCATCAACTACGAGGTCGTCTCCGAGATATTGGCCCGCGTGCCTAGGGTCGTGTAGAGGCGGCAGCGTCGCCCTGTGTCAGGCATCGTTGACCTCATGCTGAAGCGTGGTACAATCGCTTGTGATGGGAGCATTCCCTACAGCATTGTCAGCTTCGCCTGGTGAAGGCCGGGCGACCCTTTCATTGACGCTCTGACCTGCGTCATTCGTGACAGTCGCAACATCGGAGGAAAGATGACCAAGGAATTTCCTGGACGAGGCAAGGTGGCGATCCTCAAGACCAGTCCAGAGACCGTGCTGGAGGACTACGCGCGGCTGATGGATCTGGCGGGCGTTCGTGACGCCCTGCCGCAGGATAAGGAGACGATTCTCAAGATCAACATCTCCTGGCAGACGTGGTACCCCGCCTGTTCAACCGCTCCCTGGCAGTTGGAGGGGGTGATACGGGGGCTCCGGGCTGCCGGGTACGAGAACCTGATCGCAGGGCACAACGACACGGTCGTAGTCGACGCCCACGTAGGTGAGCGAAACAACAAGCACAAGTTCGTCGTCGATACGTACGGCATCCGCAACGCCCACCTCTTCGAACCGCAGTACAACTGGGTTCGCTACGAGCCCCCCGAGCCGTTCCTGGTGCTGGACAAGATCTACCCAGAGGGGGTCTACATCCCCGAGCTGCTGATTGGGCGGAACATCGTTCAGCTTCCCACGGTGAAGACGCACGTGTTCACAACGATCACGGGAGCGATGAAGAACGCCTTCGGCGGGCTGCTGGGACGGAAGCGACACTGGACACACGCGGACATCCACAAGACGCTGGTCGACCTGCTGATGATTCAGCAGGACATCCACCCTGGGCTCTTCGCCGTGATGGACGGCACGTTCGCCGGCGACGGTCCCGGCCCACGTGCCATGCGCTGGCACGAGAAGGACATCCTGCTCGCCTCCACCGATCAGGTGGCCATCGACGCCATGTCCGCTCACCTACAGGGGTTTGATCCGCTGGAGATCCCCTTCATCCGCATCGCGCATGACCTAGGGCTCGGCGTCGGCGATCCCGGGCAGATCGAGATCGTGGGCGAGGACCAGTCCTGGGCCATGGCCCAGGACTGGGGCTTCGTACAGGAGGACACCTTCGCCAGCCGGGGCCAGAAGGCGATCTATCACGGCCCACTGAAACCCCTGGAGGGTCTGCTGCTCCGCTCGCCATTGGTGCCCTGGTCCTACTTCGCCAGCAATTTCTACCACAACGTCTACTGGTATCCGTTCGTGGGGCGGGAACGCGTGGAGAGAGCCCTGGAGACGAAGTGGGGCCGTCTGTTCACCGAGTACGGCGCCGAGGCCGGGCTGCGGGGCGCTGTCATGCCAGGGATGGAGAGAAGGACAGTCGCAATGGCCGCCGTTGGATTGGCTGCGATGGTGACCGCCAGCGCTCTGGGCATCTGGCTGCTCAGGCGAGGAAAAGACGGAGCGTGAGCGATCCATGATTGATAGAGCATCGCCCTCATCCCGCACCTCGTCGACGGACGCTTCCGGGGCGCCGCGGAGTTGGTGTCGGGCGAGCGCACGGATCTAGTCCTCAAGACGTGACGTAGCCGCTACAGATCACACGAAACAGAACACAGAGCACGGAGGCCTCTCAATGCACCGCGTCAGCAATCTCGTCTCAGAACGCATCAAAGACGTCGCCCCATCCGGAATTCGCCGCTTCTTCGATATCGCCGCCACGATGGAGAACGTCATCAGCCTCGGCATCGGCGAGCCCGACTTCACCACACCGGAGCCCATCATTCAAGCCGGCATCGAATCGTTGAAGCGCGGCGAGACTCACTACAGCTCGAACTCGGGCCTGATGGCACTGCGACGCGCGATCGCCGAACACCTGGACACCCGGTACGAGCAGACCTACAATCCGGCCAGCGAGATTCTCGTCACGGTTGGGGTCTCCGAGGCACTCTATCTGGCGCTGGCCGCCACCCTCGATCCAGGCGACGAATGCATCGTCCCCGAACCCTGCTTCGTCTCCTACGCGCCGGAGGTTACCTTCGCCGGGGGCAAGCCCGTCATCGTGCCCACCAGGGTGGAGAACAACTTCCAGATCACAGCCGAGGAGATCTCAGCGGTCATCACGCCGCGCACCAAGGCGCTGCTGATTGGCTACCCCAACAACCCAACCGGCGCGGTGATGAGCCGCGAACGTCTGAACGAGATCGCCGCCGTCGCCAAGCAGCACGATCTGCTCGTTATCTCCGACGAGATCTATGACCGGCTCGTCTATGACACCGAACACGTCTGCTTCCCCAGCCTGCCCGGCATGTACAGCCGCACCATCCTGCTGCAAGGGTTCTCCAAGGCCTACGCCATGACGGGCTGGCGCATCGGATACATCGCCGCCCCGGCCGAGATTCTCGGGCAGCTGCGAAAGATCCATCAGTACACCATCATGTGTGCTCCGACCGTCTCTCAGTACGGAGCGCTGGCAGCCCTGAGAGAAGGAGAGCCGTTCGTGCAAGAGATGGTGGCCGAGTACGATCGGCGGCGCCGCTTGATCGTGGACGGGCTCAACGAGCTTGGCCTGGACTGCTTTGAGCCGCAAGGCGCTTTCTACGCCTTCCCCTCCATCGAGGTCACAGGCATGGACGACAACCAGTTCGCGGAGAACCTGCTCCACGAGGAGCGGGTGGCCGTCGTCCCCGGGAGCGCCTTCGGTGCGGCCGGCAAGGGATATGTGCGTTGCTCCTACGCCACGGCATACGAGAAGATCGAGCAGGCCCTGGAACGGCTGCAGCGGTTCATGCGGCGGCACGGTTAGACATCCAGACGGTGTGGCACAGAGCGCGAAATGGGCTATAATGCTAGTGAGGAAGAAAAGGTTGGTAGGAAACGTTCTGATGGTTAGCGTGGCTCACAACGCTGCAGGCGGGGCAAGGTCTGCCTGTCTGCGGGTGGAGGCGGATTAGAGACGTGACGCGCTACGAACCCGTCATCGGCTTAGAAGTCCACGCCCAGATCCACACGGCGTCCAAGATGTTCTGTGGATGTCCCGTCACGGAGGACACCGGGGATCTGGAGCCCAACAGCTACGTCTGCCCGGTCTGTACTGCCATGCCGGGCGTGTTGCCGGTGGTCAACCAGCGCGTGGTCGAGATTGCCATCCAGACCGGCCTGGCGCTTCACTGCGACATCCCGCCGCTCAATCGATTCGCCCGCAAGTCGTACTTCTATCCCGACCTCCCTAAAGGGTACCAGATCTCCCAGTATGCCCTCCCTATCGCCGTCGACGGCTACGTGACGTTCAGCGTGGCATCCGACGGGGACGAGATCGAGCAAAAGGTACGCATTCGGCGCGCCCATCTGGAGGAGGACGCAGGGAAGCTCTACCACGAGGACGGTGTCAGCAAGGTCGACCTGAACCGCGCCGGCGTGCCGCTGCTGGAGATCGTCTCCGAGCCGGATATGCACTCGGCCAGGGAGGCGCGCGCCTATGGAGAGGCCCTGCGCGACATCCTGGTCTACCTCGGCGTCAACTCAGGCAACATGGAAAGGGGCGTGATGCGCTTCGAGGCGAACGTGAGCGTGCGCCCCATCGGATCTCAGGAGCTGGGGGCGCGCCACGAGGTCAAGAACCTCAACTCATTCCGCGCGCTCTATGAGTCGATCAGCTATGAGATCGACCATCAAATCGCCGTCCTGGAAAGCGGCGGGAAGATCGAGCAGCAGACGATGGGTTGGAACGAGGTCGACGGCGTAACGGTGCCTCAACGAGGCAAGGAGTTCGCCCAGGATTACCGCTACTTCCCCGAACCCGACATCCCGCCTCTGGAGATCAGCCGCGAGAGGGTGGAGGAGCTGCAGAGCCAATTACCGGAGCTGCCCCGGGCAAAACGAGCTCGGTTCATGGCCCAGTATGGCCTGAGCGACTATGACGCGGGGCTGCTGCTCGGCTGGAGCGTCAGCCGCGATAAGGAGGTGGCCGACTACTTCGAGCGCGTCGTCGAAGCAGGCGCCACCCCAAAGGATGCTGCCAACTGGATCACGGGCGAGCTGTTCCGCCTGATGAAGGCGGCTGATCACCCCATAGACGAGATCGAGACCTCGCCAAGAGCGCTGGCGGAGCTGATCGCCCTGGTGGAGAAGGGCACCATCAACCAGAGCACCGGGAAGGACGTGCTGCAAGAGATGTTTGCCAGCGGGCGCGATGCCCAGAGCATCGTGGCAGAGCGTGGCCTGGCACAGATCTCGGACGCCGAAAGGCTCCAGGAGATCGTGACGCAAGTGCTGGATCAGCATCCCGAGCAGGTCGAGGAGTACCTGAGCGGGAAGAAACAAGTTATGGGCTGGTTCATCGGACGAATCATGAGGGCCACCCGAGGCAAGGCAAATCCTCAGTTGGCCCGAGAACTGCTGAGCAATCAGCTGGAGGCCAGACGAGGCTAGCGCTTGTGGACCAAGGCTAGCCTCGACATTGTTAGGTCGAGCGATCAACAGCCGCGCGAGAGCAGGCAGTGCCTGCAACCAGGTCTGTGGGATGCACCAAGAACCGGAGGCACGCCAACGCGGCTCTTGAGATGTTCAATGGCACAGCCGAACGTCCCTTCGGCTGTAAAGCACTTACACATCTAGACGGAGGATAACTTCATGTCTGAACGAAACCCGTTCGCCATCGCGCAGCAGCAGTTGGACGAAGCCGCCGAGATCATGGATCTGGACGCGGCGACACACGAGCTCCTGCGCTGGCCCCTGCGTGAGCTTCACGTCACACTTCCCGTGCATATGGACGATGGAAGCGTGAAGATCTTCCGCGGCTTCCGCGTCCAGTACAACGACGCCCTCGGACCGACGAAGGGCGGGCTCCGTTTCCATCCTGAGGAGACCGTCAACACCGTGCGCGCCTTGGCAGCCTGGATGACGTGGAAGACGGCGGTCGTCGACCTACCCCTTGGCGGGGGGAAGGGCGGCGTGATCTGCAACCCCAAGGAGATGTCCCAGAGGGAGCTGGAGCGACTGAGCCGCGCCTATATACGCCAGGTGGGGAGAATCATCGGCGAGGAGACCGACGTGCCCGCTCCGGATGTCTACACCAACCCACAGATTATGGCCTGGATGATGGACGAGTACTCCTTCCTGCGCGGGTATAACGTGCCGGGCGTCATCACCGGCAAGCCCGTTCCGCTGGGCGGCTCCAGGGGCCGCGGTGATGCTACCGCTCGCGGCGGCATGTTCGCCATTCGTGAGGCCGGCAAAGCGCTCGACATCAAGCTAGAGGGCGCCACCGCTGCAGTCCAGGGCTACGGCAACGCGGGCTCCTTCGCCCACAGCCTGGGAGAGGAGCTGTTGGGTCTCAAGGTCGTCGCGGTCTCCGACTCCAGCGGCGGCATCTACGACGCGGATGGCCTCGACGCCGAGGCGGTGAAGGCACACAAACAGGAAACGGGCTCGGTGATCGACTTCCCCGGCGCCGAGAACATCAGCAACGATGAGCTCCTTGAGCTCGACGTCACCGTGGTGATCCCGGCGGCGCTTGAGAATCAGATCACGGGCTCCAACGCGGGCGACATCAAGGCGAGCATCGTGGCCGAGTTCGCAAACGGCCCCACTACGCCTGAGGCCGACGACATCATGTATGATAACGGTATCTACGTGATACCGGACTTCTTGTGCAACGCCGGTGGCGTGACCGTCTCTTACTTCGAGCAGGTGCAGAACGCGTACGACTACTACTGGGAAAAAGAGACTGTCTACCAACGTCTGGATAAGAAGATGACCGCGGCGTTCCACACGGTGCACAACACAGCACAGCAGTACAACGTGAAGAACCGGATGGGCGCCTACATCGTCGCCGTCGGTCGCGTGGCGGAGGCGTGCAAGCTACGCGGCTGGGTCTAGACAGTCAATAGCGATGCCTGCAAGCCCCCGCCTGCCGCCAAGGTGGGAGCTTCTTTGATTTGACGGATGCTGGTTTTGATTGTAGAATCAGGCTGCTACCAACGCTTTGAAGTAGCAGTATTCGGCATGGTTCAGAACTCCGGGAAGTTAGATTGACACTTTTTGACTCTCCAGG
>CAZNRX010000031.1:0-5959 GCA_964575455.1 uncultured Anaerolineales bacterium
CAGGAGCACTTGTTTTAGGACTTGCAGTGTCATCAGCTGCTTGCAGCAAGTTATTCACGCTTCTTGATGATATTTACGCAACAAAAAATAGCAGTCTAGCGCCGAAGCACACCGTCTCTGCATCTTCATCGCACCAAGAGCTGGCACAATGCAAAGGCATGTCACTAAATCGTAACTCACCTGGTTGGGTCCACTGCAACCTACTAAACTCCGACGGCGTCGTGCAGATCTGTTCGTCGGTTTCTCTTGCGCTAGATCGAGCATCATGCATTATGACGCAGCAAACGGCGCGTTCAACTTGCTCAAATGAACGATTCACAGAAGTGTGCCAATCTGCGTATTTCTGCAAAAGCTAAAACAAGTGCTCCTGGAGCGTCAGGGTTGGTCTTTGCGGCAAGGCGTGCTATAATGACGATACTAGAAGGCCATCTATGATGCTTGCGCCATAAGGGGAGAAGAGGTATGGCAAGCGATTCCATTCACGAGGAGACCGAGGTCTACCGTAAGGACCCTTACCACCGCTGGGACAGGGGCACCAAGCGGACTGTGGGCCTTATTGTCCTCCTGTTTCTGGCACTTGTGGTCTACCAGTTTCGCACGCTCCTGCGCCCACTCGTCATCGCCTTCCTGCTGGCCTTCATCCTTAACCCAATCGTCGATTTTCTCGACCGTCGCGTTGGGATGCACCGCAGCCTGGCCACCGGCCTGCTCTTCCTGGTGTTGTGCCTGGCACTGTTGGGCACCCTTGCCGCTCCGGTGACCGCGGTGCCGAGCGTCACACGGACCATCCTCTCGCTGCAGCTCGATCTCAAACAGATCATCAGCGACATTGGCGCTTTCTTCGCTCGGCCGATTGAGATCGCCGGATTTGAGTTCGATCTCAGCGACGTCTACCGAGAGCTGAGTGCATCGTTGCGCCGCTTGGTGGAAACCATCGCGCAGGGGACGCTGGATCTCGTGCTCGGTATCGCTTCGGGCGCGTTCTGGGTCATCTTTGTGCTGGTCGTCGCCTTCTACCTGGTGCGGGACGCCCACCGCATCTCGGAGCAGGTTGAGCAGCTGGCGCCCCCCAGGTATCGCCAGGACGTCAGTCGACTGCGGATGGAGATCGCCCAGGTCTGGAACGCCTTCCTGCGGGGGCAACTGGTTCTGGGAACAGCCATGGCGGTGGCCACCGCCGTGGTCGATACCGCAATCGGACTGCCCTACGCGTGGGCCCTGGGGCTGTTCGCTGGCATCATGGAGCTCGTGCCGAACATCGGCCCCTACATCGCCGCCGTGCCGGCCGTCCTGCTGGCCTTGATACGGGGCTCCATGTTCATACCGCTGCGCAACTTCTGGTTCGCCGTGCTGGTGGCCGCGATCTACCTGGTGCTCCAGCTGATTGAGAACAACTTCTTCGTACCGCGCATTCTGGGGCGCAACCTGAACGTCCACCCGCTCGCGGTGATGATCGGCATTCTGGCGGGGGGTCAGCTGGCTGGCATCCTGGGCATCCTACTGGCTGCCCCAACGCTGGCCACCTTCAAGGTGGTGGGAGCCTACCTCCTCAACCGCCTGTACGACCGCGACCCCTTCCCCCCATCGAGGGAGGATCAGGAGGAGACGCCCGCCGAGCCCAAGCCGACCACGGTCAAGCAGGTGGGAGCCGCAGCGCTGGAGCATCTCCACAAGAAGGTTGAGCAAGCGAAGAAACAGTACACCAAAAGCTCAGACTCGAGCAGCGCAGGCCACCGATAGATCGAAAGCGGCAGCCCGTTGACAAGACTCAGCGCCGGGGACCAGACCGTGTCTCTGGGACGCTAGCACGCAAAGGAGAACCATGAAAGAACCGACCATCGAGACGCTAAGTGAAACGAAGAACTTCGAGATCTGGCTGGCCGAGGAACCGGATGGGGAGACCACCTACCACCTGGAGCTAGGTCTGATCACGCTCCATCTCTTTGGTGAGGAGTGGGACGAATTCCTTGAGCTGATCGAGACGGCCAAGGCCAATGCCGCCGCAGGCTAATCCCATGCTACAAAAAGCCGACAACGTGTTACAGAAAGCCGAGACGACGCCCCAGTTGAAGGAATGGATTGACCGGCTGGCGCCGGTGGTCGCGGAAGCGAAGAGCTCCCTGCAGCGCCGGCGGCCAAGCAAGCTCGCGATGCTCACGGGATGCGATCAGGACGCCGACGGAGACTTCCGGCTGTCCTTCTTCTGGCAAGAATACATCATCTCTGCCGAGGACTTCACCGTGCGCCGCGCCAGAGATGAAGAGGCCCCCTCCTCCTTCATCCAGAGCCTGATCCTCACCTATATGGTCACCGCCGACGGCACGACCCCCTCCCGCCGCTGGATCGGCTTTCGAGAGCTCCCGGACGGGATGTTCTACGTCCAAGCTTTCCGCGGGTACACGGGCATCCGCCTGGTGCGGCAGCTGCAGGGAGGCATTGAGGCGTTCCGGCGCGCCGCCGAGAGCATGGACAGCGAGCACGTGGAGACCATCGGCGACGCCGGTTACGCCTTCGCCCTGCTGCCGAGGATACGCGCGGCCGTCGTCTACTGGCAGGGGGACGAGGAGTTCCCCTCACAGGCGCGCGTGCTCTTCGAGGACACCGCCGCCCACTACATGCCGACGGACGGCCTGGCCATCATGGGCAGCCACCTGGTGGGCAGTATGCTTAGGGCCACCCGGTAGGAGAGGCCCCATCGGGAAGACGCCTTCGTGCGTGACCGAGAGGGGCTATCCGTCTGCGGTTTCGCCATCGAAAGGGGCGCTGCCGGCCTCGGCCTTGGCTCTCAGCTCGGCCAGGGCCTCCCGCGCCCTCCTTCTCGCCTCCGGGGATAGGGTCAGCTCGGCGAACTCGTCCTCGTCCAGGACCTTCATCTCCCCATTGGGCTCCACCCATAGATCAAATGCCAGGTCCTGGGCGGCGACCTCGTTCTCGGAGATACGAGCCGGGCGCGTCACGTTGCAGTACCATCCCTTCAGGCGGCCATCGCCGGCCCGAATCTCGAAGACATTGTACCAGCGATCGGCGTAGAAGGTCTCGGTCCAGCGATCATCTGGCTCAAGAACCACAAAGCCGAGGTCGAGCGGCTCTCGATCCCAGGCGGTGCGGAGCACGATGGTGTCGTCACTCCGATGCAGAACCTCTCCTGGATAGGAGATGACCTCGCGTCCGGCATGATCGAGCTTATGAACGGTGACCTGATCCATCCCGCAGCATGTTACCGGATTCCCGCCATATGGACAAGGGCGTATCGAAAGCGACCGTGGCGGGTTATGATACGTGAATGACAACAAACGTGCAAGGCAATTGGAGGTGACAATGAGTAGGGAACAACTAGAAGGACGATGGGCCCTCGTTCTGGGCGCATCCAGTGGATTTGGTGCAGCCACCTCGCGAGCGCTGGCCGAAGCGGGGATGAACGTCTTCGGGGTCCACCTCGACCCGCGCTCGCGGCTGCCGCGCGCGAACGAGGTCATCGCCGACATCGAGGCGGCCGGAGGCGAGGCCGTCTTCTTCAACACCAACGCGGCTTCAGCCCGCAAGCGGGGTCGCGTGCTGGATCAGATCGAGGAGAGGCTAGCAGAAGGCCCGGCCGAGGGTATCCACTTCATGCTCCATTCGCTCGCCTTTGGGAGCCTCCTTCCCTTCATCGCCGAGGACCCCGACGAGGCAGTGAGCGAGTCCCAGATGGAGATGACGCTCCGGGT
Source organism: uncultured Anaerolineales bacterium (assembly GCA_964575455.1). Taxonomy (GTDB): domain Bacteria; phylum Chloroflexota; class Anaerolineae; order B4-G1; family B4-G1; genus SKLM01. Next base: position 3,708 of record CAZNRX010000031.1, read on the forward strand.
CATGGCGCACACGCTCGTCTACTGGGTGCAGGACCTGGTGCGACGTGACCTGCTGCCACGCGGCAGCCGGGTCTATGCGCTCTCCAGCGGAGGTGCCGAACGCATGGCTCCCAACTACGGCGCGGTCTCAGCAGCCAAGGCCGCACTCGAGAGTCACATGCGACAGCTGACGTTGGAGCTGGGGAGCCGCGGCATCGCTGTGAACTGCCTGCGCCCCGGGGTGACCGACACGCCAGCGCTACGGGCCATACCGGGCCACCAAGCGTACATGGAGGAGGCGTTGAGGCGGAACCCTGGCGGCCGCCTCACGACCCCCGAAGACGTGGCAACGACACTAGTCATGCTGGCCGACCCGGAGATCACCTGGATCAGCGGCGCGGTCATCCCCGTGGACGGTGGGGAGAGTATCGTCGGGTGATTTGACATTCCCTTGTGACGTGATAGAATAAGCGTTCGCAAGCCTTCGCTTTGGCGAACCGGCCTTAACATCCTTGGAGGTGCGCAGAGGGTAGTGATTCCGCTTTGCATCCAGTTGATGTCCGAGGTCCCCGAACCCGGCGTTGTCTGCGCGCTATTGGATGGCAGGCAAGCCGGGTTTTTTGCGAGGGTTAAGTAACTGATATAGGAGCAAGAGTTAAGCCGATGAATGAGGAAACCCTACCAACCAACGAAGAAGCTGCCGACCAGGAAGAAGCTGTCTCAACCATGATGGATCAGTTTGAGGAGTACCTCAGCGAGGGCGAGTACGATTACCAACTGCCCAAGCGGGGGGACGTCCACACTGGCATCGTCATTGAGATTGGTGACCGCGGGGCGATCGTGGACGCCGGATTCAAGCGCGACGGCATCGTCCCAGCCGGCGACCTAGACCGCTTGGATGACGAGACACGCGAGAGCATCCAACCTGGGGACGAAGTCACAGTGACGGTGAGAAAGCCCCAGGACGACGAGGGGCGTCTCATTCTGTCCATCTACCAGGCCTTGGTGCGGGAGGATTGGCGCAGGGCCGAGCGGATGATGGAAGAAGGGGAGCTCTACGAAGGCACGGTATCTGGCTTCAACCGTGGCGGCCTTCTCGTGCCCTTCGGCAGGATCCGCGGGTTCATCCCCGCGTCTCACACGGTGGGCATGCCCAGGGGCCTCAAGGGAGAAGAGCGCCGTGAGCGTCTGGCCGATATGGTAGGGGACGAAGTAGGGCTCAAGATCATCGAGGTCGATCGTCATCGCCGCCGCTTGATCCTATCACAGCGTCAAGCGCGCCGAGCCTGGCAGAAGATCCAGCGCAAGCGCGTCATGGAGGAGCTGACCGAGGGCGAGACCGTCACGGGCACGGTCACAGGCATCACGGATTTCGGCGCCTTCGTGGATCTGGGTGGAGCGGATGGCCTCATCCACATCTCAGAGCTCTCCTGGAAGCAGGTCGACGATCCACGCGAGATCGTCGAGGTAGGCGACGAAGTGGAGGTCTACGTCCTCAATCTGGACTGGGACCGCACCCGCATCGCGCTCAGCCTCAAGCGCCTGAAGCCGAACCCCTGGTCTCAGGTGGCCGATCACTACGAAGTGGGAGAGCTGGTCGAGGGGAAGGTCAGCCGCGTGCTCGATTTCGGCGCCTTCGTCGAGTTGGGCCTGGGCGTGGAGGGGCTCCTGCACGTCAGCGAGATGACCGGCGCTTCCCAGCTTAGCCCCACGGAGATCCTCAACACGGGTCAGCGGGTGCTGGTGAAGATCATCGGTATCGACACGCACAAGCAGCGCATCACCCTGAGCGCCCGACAGGTTCATCGGGATCAGTGGGAGCGCTGGATGGCGGAGAATAAGATCGCGGTTGAAGAGGAGGAAGAGGCCGCCGCCCCTGAAGCGGAGGAGGTCGCAGAGGAAGAAGCCGTCGAAGAAGAGGCCCCGGCCGCAGAGGAGGTGGTCGAAGAGCCATCCGCCGAGGAAGCAGAGCCAGAGGAAGCTCCCCAGGCTGTGGCAGAGGACGAGGCCGAACCGGAGGAAGCCCCTGAGACGGTAGAAGAAGAGGAAGAAGCCGAACCAGAGGAGGCTCCCCAGGCCGTAGCAGAGGACGAGGCCGAACCGGAGGAAGCCCCTGAGACGGTAGAGGAAAAGGAAGAAGCCGAACCAGAGGAGGCTCCCCAGGCCGTGGCAGAGGATGAGGCCGAACCGGAGGAAGCCCCTGAGACGGTAGAGGAAGAGGAAGAAGCCGAACCAGAGGAGGCTCCCCAGGCCGTGGCAGAGGATGAGGCCGA